>NZ_JACHIE010000057.1 GCF_014207635.1 Acetobacter lovaniensis | reverse complement strand
TGTTTAGTCCCGGGATTTGATGGGGTATTATTTTCACGTGAGTGGAAGGAAGCCTTATGGGACAGATACGTCATGGGAGCGCCACGACTACGTACGCCGTGCGAGCAGCAATACAGCGATCGCAGGCTTCGCTCGCGTCGCTGAGCAAGGAGTTCGGGATCAACCCAAAAACAGTTGCAAAGTGGCGGAAGCGACAGAGTGTCGAAGATCAGAAGACAGGCCCTAAAGAGCCGCGCTCAACGGTCCTGTCCGAGACGGACGAAGCGATGATCGTGGCGTTTCGCCGGCATACGTTGCTGCCGCTGGATGACTGTCTTTATGCCCTGCAGGCCAGCATCCCTCATCTGACACGCTCGGCTCTGCATCGCTGCCTTCAGCGCCACGGGATATCCCGGCTTCCGGATATCGAGGGAGACAAGCCCAAACGACAGCGTTTCAAACGCTATCCCATCGGCTTTTTTCATATCGATATTGCCGAGGTCCAAACTGCTGAAGGCAAGCTGTATCTCTTCGTCGCCATCGATCGGACCAGCAAGTTCGCTGTCACACAACTGGTTGAGAAAGCCGATCGGAAGACCGCCTGGGAATTCCTCGAATATCTCCTGAGCATCATTCCTTATCGGATCCATACCATTCTGACAGATAACGGCATCCAGTTCGCTGACCAGCCCCGTAACCGCAATACGGCCTGGTCTCGCCCCATGCGCTTCGACATGATCTGCGAAGCTCACGGGATCGAACATCGTCTGACGAAACCCAATCATCCCTGGACGAACGGTCAGGTTGAACGGATGAACCGGACGATCAAGGAAGCAACCGTCAAACGCTTCCATTACGATAGTCATGAGCAGTTGAGGACACATCTCAATGACTTCATGGCAGCCTATAACTTCGGGCGAAGACTCAAGACCCTGAGTGGCCTCACACCTTACGAATATGTCTGCAAAATATGGACTTCAGAGCCAGAAAAATTCATCATCAATCCAACCCATCAAAACACGGGACTAAACACCTA
>NZ_JACHIE010000056.1 GCF_014207635.1 Acetobacter lovaniensis | reverse complement strand
GAAAGCCTCTGGCGTCATGCCATTGAGGCTGGTGTGTGGCCTGACGGCGTTATAGTCGACCCGCCAGGCGTCGATGACCGTCCGAGCGTGGGCGATGTTACGGAACAGATGCTCATTGAGGCATTCGTCGCGGAACCGGCCGTTGAAGCTCTCGATGAACCCGTTCTGCTGCGGCTTTCCCGGCGCGATATAGTGCCACAGCACCGACCGCTTCTGCTGCCAGGCCAGGATCGCGTTCGAGGTCATCTCGGTGCCGTTGTCACTGACAATCATCAAGGGGAAGCCGCGCATTTCTGCGATCCGGTCCAGTTCGCGGCCAAGCCGTTCGCCCGACAGCGATGTGTCGGCGACCAGCGCCAGGCATTCGCGCGTGTAGTCGTCCACCACCGTCAGCACCCGGAACCGCCGTCCGTTGTTCAGTGCGTCCGAGACGAAATCCAGGCTCCAGCGCTGGTTCGACCCGTCGGGCAGCACCATTGGCGCGCGCGTGCCCAGCGCCCGTTTCCGACCGCCCCGCTTGCGGACCGACAGACCCTCCTCGCAATACAGCCGAAACAGCTTCTTGTGGTTCATGGCGATCCCTTCGCGGTCGAGCAGGATGTGCAGCCGCCGATACCCGAACCGGTGCCGCTCTCCCGCCAGTTCCCGCAGACGCGCGCGCGCCGCATTGTCGTCCGGACGGCACGACGCATAGCGCCACGTCTTCGGATCGATGCCGACCAACCGGCACGCACGGCGTTGCGAATAGTCTTTCTCCCGGATCGCCCAGGTCACGGCATCGCGCCGCAAACCGGGCGTCACGAGTTTTTTGCCAGGAGCTCTTTCAGTGTCGAGACGTCCATCACGCTCTCGGCCAGGAGCCGCTTCAGCTTCGCGTTCTCGTCTTCCAGAGCCTTGAGCCGCCGCGCTTCCGACACATCCATCCCACCATATTTCGACCGCCAGGTGTAGAACGTCGCATCGCTGATCCCGTGCTTGCGGCACAGATCCGCCGCCGTCGCGCCCGCCTGATGCTCTTTCAGGAGCCCGATAATCTGGTCCTGCGTAAATCGTACTTTCTTCATCGTCTGTCTCCAGTAGACAGACCTTACTTCAAGTCGAGGGCATTTCAGGGGGCAAGGTCA
>NZ_JACHIE010000055.1 GCF_014207635.1 Acetobacter lovaniensis | reverse complement strand
GCCCCCGAAACTGACAGGTCAGTGCATGGGGGGTGAAAGATTGCCAGATCCCACGGGTAATCCAACACATCCCTCACATCGCCCTGATAATGCGGGCCTGGCCTTTCAGTCGGGAGCAGGTCGCAGGACATGGCATCATGGCCATGGGCAATGAAGGCATCGCGCACCCGCCCGCTGTATTCTCCACCGATCAGGGCTTTCATCGGTTCATCCCCTTCCGCGCAGGCACGCACATGGGGCGCACGATGTAGCCCAGCGCATTGATAATGCTTTCTGGTATGTCGCGTTTGTGCGACAGGACTTCGGAAACTGTTGTGCGGTGGATGCCGGTTTTGCGTGACCATGCACTTTGACCGCCCGCCATCTGCACAGCGTCAGCAAGACGCGCTCGGATTTCCTCTATGGGGAATGGGGTCACTTCCTGAACTCCTCCCGTGCAGCGCGCAGTGCGCGGTCCATTTTGTCCTGCCATGCGTCCCAATCGAACCAGGACACATGCACCCACGTTATGTGGACAGATGGTGGTGGCCCGTCATGCGTTCGGAACCACTGGAACCGGCAAAGCCGGAGTTTGAACCAGGGCATTCTTCTTCCTCGCGTGCCTTACGGCGTTCAGCGACAAGGCGCTCGACCTCTGCCGCTATTGCGTTGCTGGAAGCCATCAGTTCGATAAGCGCCTCTGCATCAGGGGCGTTTGTGCCTGACAGCCAGTTACGTGCAGCCCGGGGCGTTTTCTTCGCCGCGCGGGCCAGCATTTCGGTTGCAAATCTGAGAGGCTCGAACTCGCGTTTGATCACGTTCAAAAGCCGGTCTCGGACGGGCATGTGCGTAAGGCCCATCATTTGCGGAAACTTTCGGTCACTTTTTGACTGTTTCCGGGCGAGAATTGCCCGATCATTCCACATCGCTTTGCTCCATTCTCGGTTTTGCGGAACACGAGAGCTGGAGAAACAATGAAAAAGGAGACCGAATTCGGAACGGTGGAATACGGCGGTACATATGCGCTGGACACACTGAATGCGTGTGACGCTATGCCCGCCGCCATGCACAATACTCCGTTCCTCTGGCAGTCTACTGTCAGAGCAGCGGAGCTTTGGTCGTTCCTGCACCCATACGCGACCATCCAGCAG
>NZ_JACHIE010000054.1 GCF_014207635.1 Acetobacter lovaniensis | reverse complement strand
GACCCAGCAGGCAGGGGGAATGATGCAGGAGGATGGCGGCCCGTCGGTTAAAACTCTTGCCGTGTGATGCCAGAATTCTATGATGCATTCACGACAACCATGAGATTACGCAGTTTTTCTGACTGACCCGCACATGTTTTGCATTGTGTCACCTTGCCAAGAGAGAAAAGGATAACACCATGAACACATCCGTTCATACAAATGCCCCCGTACTGGTGGCTGACGCCGGTATCCCCCTGCGTGAGATTCTGCCCTGGGCCGTGTTCGGCCTGATCATGGCAGCACTGCTGATTTACTTTGTGGGTGCGGAACAGGGTGCCACCTCCCTTATTTCTGGTCATTCCGTGCATGAATTCGTGCATGACGGCCGCCACCTTCTCGGCTTCCCCTGCCATTAAATAACGATCTGTCAGGAAAGAACTCATCTCATGGTTGGTCGTCTTCTTGCCCGCGGTATGGTCGCGGGTATTGTGGCTGCGTTGTTGACCTTTGTGTTCGCCAAACTGTTTGGTGAGCCACAGGTGGCTCTGGCCATTGCCTTTGAAGCTGCACAGGACGCCGCAGCAGGTAACGCGCCTGAACCCGAACTGGTCAGCCGTTCGGTGCAGGCATCCTATGGCCTGCTGACCGCAGTGCTCATGTATGGTGCGGCATATGGTGGTGCGTTCGCCATTGTGTTTGCTCTGGCTTACAAACGCCTGAACCTGTCCAGCCCCCGTGTGCTGGCCCTGCTGCTTGCTGGCATTGGCTTTTTGACCTTTGTTCTTATCCCCGATCTTAAATATCCGCCAAACCCACCTGCTGTGGGGCTGGAGGAAACTATTGGCCTGCGCACGGCCATGTATTTTGCCATGGTGGGGCTTGCCATTGCCATTTCCATGATTTCGCTGCTGGTCGGTCGGGCTCTGGTGGCATCTCTGGGGTGCTGGAACGCGGTATTGTGCGGTATTGCTCTTGGTCTGGCGCTTGTGGTGGTTGCACAGTTCGGCCTGCCGGACATTAACGAAGTCCCGGGTAATTTTCCCGCTATTGTACTCTGGCGCTTCCGCGAGGCGGCCATTGGCATGCAGCTTGTCATGTGGTCCACTCTGGGGCTGGTTTTTGGCGCACTGGCCGAAAAGCTGTTGCAGTCCCCGCGTGTGCAGGCGCGCTAACGCAACAACAAGTCTTCATACAGGTATAAAAAAAGGGCCACGCATTTGCGTGGCCCTTTTTTGTTGGGTCATATGGCTTTACCTGAGCAAGGCCATACGCCCGGCAG
>NZ_JACHIE010000053.1 GCF_014207635.1 Acetobacter lovaniensis | reverse complement strand
AGATGGGGTGGTTGCCGTCCTCCCCGCACGGCATCGCAATGTGCCAGAATGGTCGTTGGAAGAAACGACTGCGCGAAAGGACGGCAGATGAAGGATACAGTGATAGGCGTTGATCTGGCAAAGAACATTTTCCAGGTTCATGGAGCTTCGCGTGCGGGCGAGGTGATGTTTCGCAAAAAGCTGCGTCGTCAGCAGTTTATGCAGTTCATGGCCACGCAGCCGCCTGCTCTGGTCGTTCTTGAAGCGTGCGGGAGCGCGCATTACTGGGCTCGCGAACTGGCAGGAGCTGGTCACGAGGTCAGACTGATCGCTCCGCAGTATGTGAAGCCTTTCGTGAAGCGCCAGAAGAACGATGCTGCTGATGCGGAAGCGATCGTCATTGCGGCCCGTCAGCCGGAAATGCGCTTTGTCGAACCACGCACTGAAGCGCAGCAGGCGCATGGCGTTCTTTTCCGGGCCCGGCAGCGTCTGGTGCACCAGCGCACGGAACTGGTGAATGCCCTGCGTGCCGTTCTGTATGAATTCGGTCTCGTCGTGCCACAGGGGATTGCGCATATCAGACACATTGAAGCCATGCTGGATGAGGCGGTTCTGCCAGAGGCTGTGAAGCAGGAATGCCTTGATCTGCTGCGACAGATTTCGGAGCAGAGTGTGCGGATTGATGTCAGAACAAAGAAGATCAGGATGCTTGCCCAGGAAAGTGAAAACACCTGCAGATTGCAGAGCATGCCTGGAGTGGGTCCTCTGACCGCTCTTGCGATTGAAGCTTTTGCGCCTGACCTGCAGAGCTTCCGGCGCGGGCGCGACTTTGCTGCGTGGCTGGGGCTGGTGCCCCGTCAGTTCTCATCTGGCGGAAAGGAAAGGCTGGGGAAGATATCAAAAGCCGGGCAGGCTGATATCCGCAGGCTTCTCATCATGGGCGCCATGACCCAGGTGAACTGGGCCAGCCGTAAGGCCCCTGCACCGGGAAGCTGGCTGGCACGGATGCTGACCCGCAAGCCCCGTATGCTGGTAGCCATTGCGCTGGCCAACAGGATGGCACGAGCCATCTGGGCCATGGCAACAAAACAGGAGGATTATCGGGATCCGGCCCTGTCCGTGGCAGCCTGAGCGATGGCTCGGCTCCCGCGGATGGAACCGGTAGGGGTGTGAGAGGGCGATGACCTGAATGGGCGCATGATCGTTTGATCCGGATCGGAAAAACCAGTGGATTTCTCTGTGCTTTAAAGCACGCCTGTGAGATTTGGATCTGATCCGCTGATCACCATACTGGCCAGTGGCTTCTGAAAGGCCACATCAACAGGCCTTACAGAAGACCGCACACGATCACACGTCAATATGGGTCAGAAAACTCTTGCATAACGGACGGCAACCACAGAAGA
>NZ_JACHIE010000052.1 GCF_014207635.1 Acetobacter lovaniensis | reverse complement strand
TAGCACTACAGTTGCATTTTATGTTGAGTTCTGAATCTATGGGTAACCATGATTCAGGATATGATGAGTGGCGGCGCATCTGTTAAAGAGACGCTGGATTTGTGGGCGTCCGGGCTTCGGTCCGCCAAGGAGCGGATCGCGCCGTTGTTTACGCAGAAGCGTGTCGCAGCTTCTGCGTGCGCCTTCCTTGACGTTCTGATTGGCAATGACCCCCGCAAGACAGGATGGATGCGAGCGGAAGCTGCAGAAGATCCCGGTCCATGGCGGCAACAGGCGCTTCTGGGGCGCGGGAACTGGGATGCCGATGCCCTTCGCGATGTCGTCAGGGAGCATGTGGTCGAGCATCTGGGCACTGAAGATGGCGTGCTGGTCATCGATGAGACCGGTTTTCTGAAGAAAGGTCAGGCGTCCTGCGGTGTGGGGCGGCAGTATACGGGCTCTGTCGGCAAGATCACGAACTGCCAGATTGGTGTATTTGCCACTTATGTCTCGGCGCGGGGTCATGCCTTTGTTGACCGCGCCCTGTATCTTCCAAAAGACTGGACGTCGAACCGTGAGCGCCTGAAGCAGGCCCACGTTCCCGATGACGTGGTGTTTGCAACCAAACCGGCGTTAGCCTCGATGATGATCGAGCGGAGCCTTGAGGCTGGCGTGCCCTTCCGCTGGGTTGCAGCAGACAGCGTGTATGGCGTCGGCGATGTGGAACGCACGCTTCGCCGGGCAGGAATTGGATATGTCCTTGGGGTCAAAGGCAATCACTGGTTCGGGTCATGGGCGACAAACCCGATGATTGCAGGAGAAGCCAAAGATATTGCAGCAAATCTTCCAGAGCAGGACTGGCGCCGCCTGTCTGCGGGACACGGCACAAAAGGTGAGCGGTTATACGACTGGGCGTATCTTCCGCTTGCTGATCTGGATGCTGAAGAATTTGACTGCCTTATTGCCGGACCATGGACACGTGGCCTGCTGATCCGCCGAAACATCGCCGATGGAGACCTTGCCTATTTTACAACCTGGTGTCCGAAAGGGACAACCATGCAGGACCTCGTGAACGTTGAAGGGACGCGCTGGAGGATCGAAGAGTGTTTCGAGACAGCCAAAAATGAATTCGGTCTTGATCATAACGAAACCCGCTCATGGCATGGTTGGCATCGGCATGTTTCTCTGGTCATGCTTGCCTATGCCGTCATGGCAAGTGTCCGGTATCAGGCAAACTCACAAAAACCGAAAAAAACATAACGCAGAACACGATAGTCGTCGTCCGCTGGTCCATACAAGAAATCAGGCGTCTCGTCGTAAAACTCTCACAACGCAGACTGCCCGTCGCCCACATCCTCAGATGGTCTGTCTTTCGACGAAAACATCAAGCCAGCGCTATCCGCTCTCACTCACAACACAAAATGCAACTGTAGTG
>NZ_JACHIE010000051.1 GCF_014207635.1 Acetobacter lovaniensis | reverse complement strand
AGGGCCGCGCGCCACCAGACTCTTGGCGGTCGTGTCGCACGGCCCTCGGGTCCCTCCTATGGATTTATGTGGACGGCCGTTCAAACACAATGCTTCACACGAGCCTCCCTGTGCGATTTCCAAAGTTTATTCTTTGTTTTACCGGCTGGATGACGACTACCGATTTGACGTGAAGATCCGGTCAGATGCGTACTTATGTCCGGCCTGTTTGCGCGAAGTCTTTCGCTGGCCATTATGGGTGTACGCTCGCGTGTCAGGCACCAAACTTAAGGGCGTGCTCAAAGGCACAAATCCATAGACGGTATTGCCTGAAACTGTTTCCGATCACAGCCTTCCCATCGCGTTGGTCAGTACATACTGCCGGACCTACCGGGGCAGACCCCGGTCTCCATCGTCCTGCTGATACAGGTCAGGCCGTAGCAACACTGTAACCAGCCGGACGATAGATCTCTTTGCGTGCCAGTAACGCCCAGATGATACGGGCCATTTTATTGGCAAGCGCTACTGTTGCCAGACGTCTGGGGCGACGTTCCATGAGTTGGCACATCCACTGCCCCGCAGCACTCTTCCACTGGTGAGCACGATTAAGCATGGATGTTGCCCCAAGAACCAGAAGCATTCTGATCTGCCGGTTGCCCGCCTTGGTAATCCTGCCCAACTGGGTTTTTCCTCCAGTGGAATACTGACGGGGCACGAGCCCAAGCCACGCGGCAAAATGTCGTGCTGAGGCAAACGAACCGATATCCGCGACAGACGCCACCACCAGCGATGCAGTTACGGGACCAACGCCCGGAATTGTCATGAGACGGCGGGCCTCTTCATTGTTTTTTGCATGAGATCTTATTTGTGCTTCCAAAGCATCGATACTCTCAGCGACTTTCTGGTAGTGTTCAAATAATGATCTGGCACTCTGCTTCATGGTAGCCGGCAACTCGGCTGACGTCTCAATTTTCGCCATCAACTCCGGGAGGCGACTGGTACCCAGAGGGGCAATCAGCCCGAATTCAGAAGCAAGCGAACGGAGTGCGTTACTCAACATTGTCTGCTGTTTGACCAGAAGAGCGCGGGTCGAGTGCAGCGATAACACGCCCTGCTGTTCTTCGGTCTTGATCGGAACAAACATTGTATCAGGGTGAGTTGCTGCCACACAGATCGCAGCCGCATCAACAGCGTCATTCTTTTTGCCTTTTTTCACAAAAGGTCGGACCCGATCGGGGGAGACAAGTTTGACATCATGACCTGCGCTGCTGATCACCCGCGCCCAGTAATGAGCAGACCCGCAGGCTTCCAGAACAACTTCGCAGCGTTCAAGTTCTGCAAAAAATGCAGACACTTCACTTCGACCAAGCTTGCGCTTGAAAACGCACTTTCCATTTGCGTCAGCGCCATGAGCCTGAAAAACGGATTTGGCAATATCCAGACCAATTATGCTAGCTTTCATGCGGATGGTCTCCTCCTGATGGTGCATCAACCTCCATCATGGCACATTGATGCCGCAAGGAGGCCGTCCACCCCATCTT
>NZ_JACHIE010000050.1 GCF_014207635.1 Acetobacter lovaniensis | reverse complement strand
ACCGCATCAGACGCCGGAAAGCCGCATACGCCGCCATATTGCCGAACTCAAACTTGAGAGCCTCAGCGACCGGCCAGACGCCCGACTTGCCCCACATGCGGCCAGTCTGCCCCTGCCAGCCAGACGGCAGACAATGGGAGGAACGCTGAATATGCCGAGCGCCACGCGCCGCGTGCTTCGCTACATACTGAGACCAGCCCAGAGCGTCATAGATGTGCTTGACCGTCTGAGACCACTTCTGAGACCCGTAGGAGGCCGCCAGATGCGTCCAGACGGCTACAAGCCTATGTTCCATAGCAGAAGGCCCGCCAGCAGCCTCTACGGCTTCCTGAGCGAAATACACGGCCCCATGCAGGTGAGGAACGCCGCGCTTTTGCCACTCAGTGACCCAGTGCAAGCGCATGGCCGAAGGGGAAACCTTCGTTCCTCTCATGAGAGCAACAGAAAGACGATCAACCAGCCGAGACCAGTCCTTAGCAGTCTCAGGGCATGTCTGAACGGTGAAGGTCAAAGAGAACCCTACGCCGTCAAGTTTGTCGTTTTCGACAGACCAGAGGAAACGCATATTTCGACGAGCAACAGCCGGAGACCAGCCGCTACAAGAACCACGTTTTGAGGGAGCTTTATTCATTCCGGCCTTCCCTAAGGAACAACCGTTCGGGTATAACGTAAGCAAGTTTCGGTCCTTGGTTGCATCAAGGGTTGAGACAGAGGGTTGAGCGGGTGCGAACCGTTCAGCCCTCATTTTTTTTGCGCCGTTGGTTTCCCAATCTTAAACGGGGAAGAGCCTAAATTCTTTTCGTCAGGTGCAGTTCTGATGAGATATGAAACTATATAATCAAGAGGCGCAACCGATTTTCGCTTGAGTGACGATCGCACGTCCTCGCGCAGCTCCGGGGCTCGATCGTCACTCAGTCGATTACGACAGCCCGGAGATCATTTAGCGTCAAATTCCAAAAGGGCGCACTTACACAAACTTTCGTTCGTGGTGCTTTTTCCCGGAAGGGCGCACTTATACAAACTCCCGTTTGAGGTGCGGCCAAGGGTTCCCCTTAGCGATCATTCAGGCGTCAGAAATGCACTCGGCCACGTCCAAACCTCTATCCCAGAGGTTCTGAACCATGCCCCGAATTACAGCCGCCGGTGCCCAACGAGACATGCCCCGGAAAGCCGAAATCTTGGCGTCTGGACACTTCAACATGCGCCGCGTGTAAGAGACGCCACGGGCGGCAGATCGGACACGAGAGACAGCCTTTGGCTGGCCTACGGCGCTCCCGCTCTGCGCTCGCTCTCTCGCTGCACCGGCATCGTCTGCGGGCGGGTTGGGACTGCTCAGGGGGAGGGAGTGTGTAGGTCGAGCAGTCCCCCCGCCCGCCTGTCCTTGTGCCTGGACGAGCGCAGAGCGCGCGGCGTTCATCTCAACACGCGCTTGAGCCTTGGAATACGACCGCATCAGACGCCGGAAAGCCGCATACGCCGCCATATTGCCGAACTCAAACTTGAGAGCCTCAGCGACCGGCCAGACGCCCGACTTGCCCCAC
>NZ_JACHIE010000049.1 GCF_014207635.1 Acetobacter lovaniensis | reverse complement strand
CACAGCGGCATTTGCGCAGAATGCGGAGACGCAGCTGGAGCAGGACCGCAGGCGCATGGGCAATTCCGGCCCTCTGGTCTCCGAGGTGGACCCGGCCACGGTGCGTGACAGCATGCGCGCGGCAGAAGCCGCCGCCACCCCCAAAAGTGACGCGGACCACCCCGACATGAGCGACCATCTGCTGGGCAACATGTGGGGCGCGCGCGACTGGATGGCCCGCCACGGCGTGACCTTCGACCTTCAGGAAGTGGACGAACTGTGGGGCAATACCTCAGGCGGCACCGCATCCGCGGCCGACGGGCCGGATGGCTCGGGCACCGGACCCTCCTATAACGGCATGACCATGCCAACCCTGACCGTGGACATGGAAAAGCTCATCGGCCTCAAGGGCGGGATCTTCAACATCAGCGCCCTTCAGCTCCGGGGGCGCTCGATCTCGCAGGATCATCTGGCCGTGTTCAACCCCGCATCCGGGTTTGAGGCAGACCGCTCCACCCGCCTGTTCGAACTGTGGTACCAGCAGTCCTTTCTGGGCGGCAAGCTCGACGTCAAGATCGGGCAGCAGGATATGGATACCGAATTCCTGATCAGTGATTACGGCAGCCTGTATCTCAACGCCAACTTCGGCTGGCCCATGGCTCCATCGGTCAACCTGTATGGGGGGGGGCCGTCCTGGCCGCTGGCATCACCCGCCATCCGTATCCGCTACCGGCCCACGGACCAGTTTACCGTCATGTTCGCCGCAGCGGATGATAACCCGCCGGGCAACCGCTACAACTCCACCGCCATCCAGCAGGCCACGGGCTCGAACGCAGGGCAGACCAACGACCCGACCAGCCAGAACGCCAATAACAACGCCTCGGGCACCCAGTTCAACATGGGCACGGGGGCTCTGCTCATAACCGAGCTGCAATACGCCCTCAACCCCCAGCCCGATGACATGTCCAAGGTGACCAAAAACCCCGGCCTGCCCGGTATTTACAAGCTGGGTGGTTTTTACGACACCGCCAAGTTCGCCGATTACCGCTATAATAAGAACGGAGGCTCACTGGGGGTTGCCGCGGCCAATGCGGCCAATGGGGGCGCTGTGTCCCAGAGTGATCTGACCCCGCGCTGGGACCGTGGCAACTGGATGGTTTACGGCATTGTGGACCAGATGCTCTGGCGGCCCTCGCTCCAGTCTCCCCAATCCGTGGGTGTGTTCGTCCGCGCCACGGGCAATGGGGGGGACCGCAACCTCATCAGCTTTGCAATGGATGCGGGGATCAACCTCAAGGCTCCCTTCAAGGGGCGTGACAATGACACGCTCGGCGTGGGCTGGGGTATTGGCCGCACGTCCTACGGGCAGCGCCAGTTTGACCGGGATTATGGCAAGCACCCGCAGGCGAATGAAAACCATCTGGAAGTCACCTATCAGGCGCAGATCATGCCCTGGTGGGTCATGCAGCCGGACTTCCAGTATGTCTGGAATCCTTCGGGCGGGGTCCCTCTCTCATGGGGGAATTCACCCAAACGCGTCGGGAATGAAGCCATCTTCGGGCTCCACTCCAGTATAACTTTCTGAT
>NZ_JACHIE010000048.1 GCF_014207635.1 Acetobacter lovaniensis | reverse complement strand
TGGCATTGATCCAACAATAGACTCTGGATTATCATGAAATTTCTTGCGCTCTTCCTGCCTAATCGCGAATGACACATGAAACAAGGCCGATCGCGCAATCTGCATTACCCGGATCGCCTTCGATTCCAGCTCGTCGCTCCCAATGGCAATCCCGAAACTACTGGTGTTGGAGGGTCCGATCGTGAACGGCTTGGCCCAACCCATGCTTACACGCAGATAAGTGTGTTCAAGAGCGTTGCGGATCGCATGGAGTTCTCGGGCATCTGCGGACGTTATCTGCTTGAGTTGATCGTCAAACAGTTCCTTTGAAAGCCAATAAAGTCCTAGTAGAGGCCAATTATTTGATTCTTCGAATTGCGAGAGCAGTCTCTGTTTCTTTTCGACCATCCAGACATTCTTGAAGCTGATATGCGCGGGTTCCTTTCCCAATTTCCAATAGCGGTCGATCAAAAATGCAATCTTGTCGAGTAAGGAATATGCAATACGAAATGCTGTGCGCACTCTCTCGCTCGCAAGTGAGTAGAGCGGGTAATCGAGCGTATTAGTGAGCGTGACCCCACGATCGGAGAAATGGACCCGTGTGCTACTCATTCCTTCGAACAGCATGTAGCGCGCCGAGACGTATTCCTGTTTCATTTGGCTAAAAAAGCCGATGATCGGAGGCGGTGAATAGTCACCTGGCCGCTCGTCGAACCTTTCCCTAATGCCGGGTAACATCAGATCATCGGTCGCGGCGGCGAGATACGGTCCGAGATCGTTCAATGGGCAAAGAAACAACCGTTTATCGAGGCACCACTGACGATAAGCGCGTTCCACTTTTGATCGGCCCTGTTCACCCTGATCGAGATTCTGCATTGCTCTCACAGCATCGACATTGACTGCTCTGCCTAATTCATTAACCATATCTTTAAATTGCGTAACGATGGGCTTAAAATTAGGAGTGTCATATACCGCATCCGGCGCCATCGCCTTGCAAAGGCTCTCATAAGCATGGAGCGCCAGAATGGCGCGCTCCCGATCATCGTCGACCATACCAGCATAATCTCTAAGTCCGGAACCGCGATTACCAAGTGCCATCGCGAAGTGCGGATCGATACGGAGCGCCTCGTCCCAGCAGGCTATTGCATCAATCGAGCGGCCAACCCTATTCAGTAGATTGGCGCGATTAGTCAGTATCTGGCAGCGTCGCCCCTTATCGAGCGTCGTGAATCCAGAGTGATTGGCTGCCCGCGTGAGCGCCAACATTTCTTCCTGAAGTTCCACACTCTCCCAAGACCAAGATTGCTGAATATTAGCAATCTGCGATCGCGCAGCCCAAGCATTAGCCCGGAAATATTCCGTCAACACCTCGTTTTCTTCGCTGAGCGGCCTCTTTGAAAGCTCATCAAGCAAGTACAATGCACGCTTCAAACCGCGTTCAAATGCAGCATCACAGGAATCGTCGATCAGCCGACCGATATGTTCGAGTGCCTCGTCGTCACTCATTTTTGTAATGCTGCGTTCGCAGCTTTTATTAAGAGCTTCGAGATTGGGCTGATTAGACAATTTTGGCTGCCTCTCTGGATTCTGGCTGAGGAGAAGTCCTCATGATAATTTTGAGTTTCTCTGCTGCTATGATGCCTATCAAGGCGTTCCCAAAAGACGGATAGAAGAAATTTGTTGCGTTCAGAGCTTATGTCGAAAC
>NZ_JACHIE010000047.1 GCF_014207635.1 Acetobacter lovaniensis | reverse complement strand
ACACCCAGTGCGTTAAGAGCGGTTGCGACGATGTGAGGGGCGGAGAGCCCGGCCTCGTCATACTGCGCGTCCTGCGTGTTGTGGTCGATAAAGCGGTCGGGCAGGGTCATGGGGCGGAAGCGCACCCGGTCAAGCAGCCCGGTGCGGGCCAGATGGTGGCAGACCTGTGTGCCAAATCCACCTTCGGACCCTTCCTCGATGGTGATCAGCACCGCATGGTTGCGGGCAAGGTTTTCCACCAGAGCCGTATCAATCGGCTTGGCAAAGCGGGCATCGGCCACGGTCGGGGGCAGGCCCTGTGCCGCCAGCATGTCGGCCGCCTGCAGACAGGCCCCAAGCCTTGGCCCGAGCGAGAGAATGGCAATGCCACCCGTCTGCGCACCGGACTGACGCCCCATCTCGCGGATCATGCGGCCCTTGCCAATTTCCAGCACCTGCCCCTCGGCAGGCAGGTCCAGCCCAAGCCCGTTGCCGCGCGGGTAACGCAGGGCAATCGGGCCGTCATCAAACTCAGCGGCTGTGGCTGTCATGTGCAGCAGTTCCAGCTCGTCCGAAGGGGCCATGATGGTCATGCCCGGCAGGCAGCCCAGATAGGCAATGTCGAACGACCCGGCATGTGTTGCACCATCGGCCCCGACCAGACCCGCACGGTCAATGGCAAAGCGGACCGGCAGGTTCTGGAGCACCACGTCGTGCATGACCTGATCATACGCACGCTGGAGGAAGGTGGAGTAAATGGCGCAGAACGGGCGCAGGCCCTCGGTGGCCATACCTGCGGCAAAGGTAACGGCGTGCTGCTCGGCAATGCCTACGTCAAAAAAGCGCTCGGGGTAGTTCTTGGCAAACGCATCCAGCCCGGTGCCGGACGGCATGGCGGCGGTGACTGCGGTCAGGCGTTTGTCGGTCTGGGCACGGCGGACAAGCTCACGCGCAAAAACCGAGGTGTAGCTGGGCGGGCCAGCGGGGCCTTTCTTCTGCTCACCGGTAATGACGTTGAACTTGGCTACGGCGTGGTATTTGTCGCCCGCGTTCTCCGCCGGGCGGTAGCCGTGGCCTTTTTCCGTAATCACATGCAGCAGGATGGGGCCTTTATCCGTATCGCGCAGGTTGCGCAGGATAGTGACCAGCTGCGGCAGGTCGTGCCCGTCCACGGGGCCAACGTAGTAAAAGCCCAGCTCCTCGAACAGTGTGCCGCCGGTAATCATGCCGCGTGCGTATTCGTCCGCCTTGCGGGCGGTGCGTTCCACCGGAGCGGGCAGCTTCTTGACGAATTTGCCCGCCAGTTCGCGCAGTTCCATGAACTTGCGCGACGACATGAGGCGCGAGAGGTAGTTGGACATGGCCCCGACCGGCGGAGCAATGGACATCTCGTTATCGTTAAGGATCACGATCAGGCGTTCAGCGCCCGGCCCGGCCACTGCGGCGTTGTTCATGGCCTCATACGCCATACCGGCGGAAATGGAGCCATCGCCGATCACCGCAATCACATTGCGTTCACGGTAGGAGGGGTCATCCTCCGCGCGCAGGTGGTGCGCCACCGCCATCCCCAGCCCGGCGGAAATGGAGGTGGAGGAGTGGGCCGCGCCAAACGGGTCGTATTCGCTCTCGGAGCGGCGGGTAAAGCCCGACAGCCCACCCGGCTGGCGCAGGGTGCGGATGCGCTCGCGCCGTCCGGTCAGAATCTTGTGCGGGTAAGCCTGATGGCCCACATCCCAGATCACCCGGTCATCGGGCGTGTCGAACACCGCGTGCAGGGCTACGGTCAG
>NZ_JACHIE010000046.1 GCF_014207635.1 Acetobacter lovaniensis | reverse complement strand
GCGTTTGAAATCTTCCGTATGCTTCATGATCTCGTCGGTCTCCTGATACGAGCTTAAAACGCTCAGATGACCGGCACAAAACCGTTACAAGTCCATGCAGCGAGACGGATTTTGCGTTCCTTGCGACCGATGTAGAGGTCGACCCCGGGGAGGAGGCGAGAACGATCTGGCTTTGCGACGTGATGTCCGCCCTTGATGCGATCGATGAATCGCGCTCCGCTGTGTCGTCTGGCATGACGAGTAGGAGGGAGCGTTTTTATTATATTGGCCAAACGAGTATGCTCGTCTTTCGCGAGGATATCGTTAAAGGCCACCATGCCTTCCGCGCGAAGACAGCTGAACACGCGATCATTGTCGACGACGTCTTCAAAAAGACCGTCAAAGAGGCTGGCCTAAAGGGAGTGTCCTATCAGGACTTTTTGAAACCACTCTGAAATGCAAAACTGAGTTTCAATTAGAGATTGGGGAGATGTATCGTGTCTACTGTATTTGCGGATGATCATATAATACCCAAAAGCGTCTTCAAGAAAAACAATTTATTGCAAACTATCTCAGACAACAATTTATTTTATGTTGCCCAAAGGAAAATAAAATATATCTCACAGTAAACTTTGACTTAGCGAAGGGGTTTAATATTACCGTTCATAACGAAAGATGTTGCCATCCTGTGGCGGTGACATAAATGATTATTTGAATTTATTGACCGAGATATGCCCCGACGAATGGGCCGCGGGAGATTTGAGTTTCTTCCCTCATCTCGCCCATCGACACGCACATCCATGATAACATGCGTGAACTGTAATCTGGCAATCGAGTGAAGAATTTTTTGGGAGATAAAGATGAGAGTCGAGGTTATTCCTGTTGGCAAAATAAAAAAGATTAAATACCACAAGATGAGCGACGCAGAGTTTCTTGCTCTATGGAAGACCATAGAAGGTGACTGCGCCGACGATGTGCGGGGGCTGATGAACCTTACCAAAAACTTTTACAACCCTGAGGACGAGTCGAAAGGGCAGAAAGAAATACAACTTAAAATGCAAAAATACGGACTTAATATCTCAATAAAAATTGCTGATTTTTTTGGTATTGAAAAAAATATTTGATGGTAATACGCTTGGATGGCGTTAGTGATTTGTTGTCAAAATTACAAAAACAAGGGTTTGATTTCTCAATCACCAAAGGAGAATCAAAATGAAGTACCTTGTTATTGACAACGATTTTTTTCAGAATCTTGTAAAGTCACTCGGATACACTGGCAATATATCGGGGCTATCCGATTTACAAAAAGAGAGCATGGTTGCAGAGGTAGAAAGCACGCTGACAGCCATCAAAGATTCTTATGAGGCGGATGAAATTATTGGAACGTATAAAATCCCCCCATTTTTAATGGAGTTCTGACTGAGAATTCAGGCAGCTTCTTTTAGTTTCTGGGCGGGTGTGAACCCGTCGTTCCCCATGTTGGGTCTGTCATTGTTATATGTCCAGAGCCATTGTGTTGCGACTTCCTGCACATCCTGAATGCTTTCAAACAGAGACTACTCCAGCCATTCCTGCCGGACAGTTCTGTTGTAGCGTTCGATATAAGCGTTCTGCTGCGGATGACCCGGTTGCGTATAGATCAGGGTAATCCTCTGTTTTTCGGTCCATGAAACCAACGTATGACTGACATATTCAGGGCCATTATCCATTCTGATAGCCGCTGGCCTGCCGCGCCACTCCATAACCTGTTCCATGCAGCGGAGCACCCGACAGGCCGGCAAAGAAAAATCAACCTCAATCACCAGTCCTTCACAATTGAAGTCATCCAGAATGTTCAGGAGACGAAAAGCGCGCCCATCCAAAAGCCTGTCTGCCATAAAATCCATGGACCAGATGACCTTGCCCCCTGAAATGCCCTCGACTTGAAGTAAGGTCTGTCTACTGGAGACAGACGATGAAGAAAGTACGATTTACGCAGGACCAGATTAT
>NZ_JACHIE010000045.1 GCF_014207635.1 Acetobacter lovaniensis | reverse complement strand
AAGCATTGTGTTTGAACGGCCGTCCACATAAATCCATAGGAGGGACCCGAGGGCCGTGCGACACGACCGCCAAGAGTCTGGTGGCGCGCGGCCCTCGGGAGGTGCCTGTGGAGTTGTGGATAGCCCGCCGGGGCAATAATACGGCCATCTTTTACCGGCCGGAAAGCAACAGAATGATAAAGGGAGGCCGAAACGCCTTACGGCGGGCTATGCCCGCCGGTCTCGGGTTAGTTGCGCTCCAATGACTCCCGCCATTTGGCAAGGCGTGTCGCAATCGGACCAAGAGACAGGCCAATAATTGCCGTACCGAGGCAGAAAGGCACTGCATAGACCAGAATGGCGCGTGTAGTATCGTCCATATTTTAGTCCTCCTCTTTCGGAGTATACGGGATATAAAGCAGGAAAAGCAAAGACAGTGTTTCAATACCGAGCGCGACAATCAAAGCGAGAGCCGCTGTGCCCGGCACAAGGTGAGAGGGCGGAGAAAACAAAGGGGTGATAAGTCCGACCCCCACAACTGCCAGCGCGATTGTCTGCAAGGCGGATGCTATGGCCTTTAACCTGTCCTCGCGGTGTTTTGGTGTTTGCACGGGCGGCAATAACGCCCGCAAAACCGGGTGAGGCTTTGTGTTGTCCAATACTTCTATTCCGACAATTGGGGAAAAGTTACGGTTTCGCTCATGACCCATTCAGCGGGCTTTATGACGCACCCGGAAGTCCATTTTTCAGAGATCAATTCATACACTATTCCGGCGGGACATACAGCAAACCACACGCCATCTTCACGCCAAACAGATTTAAAGTCGTTCATTTTCATCTCGGCCGTTGGTGTCGGTGCGCCGGGCCTTATTGGCCCGGCTGGTCGTTGTTCAGATACCAAGTGCCTCGTCGAGAGCTGCGGCGGCTTCCTGTGACACGGTGCGGTTATTCACACGGGACTGGTAGGGCTGCCATTCTTCGCCCATGACTTCGGCATAAGCCGTGCAGGCTCCGCTGGCGATATGGTACAGAGCGTATGCCTTCACTGCATGTTCGGCTGCGACCCGGCGCAAGCGGCCTGTGTAGTTATCCTGTCCGTCGATGCCCATGCGGTCGTCGTCGCGGTGTTCGTTTGCCCATTTGTCCTTGGCATCTTTTGCAAGCTGGCGGCGGCTTTCGTAGTAATTCGCCGCACCATGAGCCGAGCGCACAAGCGCATCAACGATACGGTCAAGATGTATCTTGATCGCCTTAAAATCATCTTCGCCGTTAAAAGACGTGACCAGAACGGACCGTAACGCCTCATACTGGTCACGGACGGCGCTCAGGCCGAGGCCGATCATTTCGTCAACGTCTGCAACGTCCAACCCGAAACGCGGGCCAATCAGCGCAATCTGGTCGTCTGAGGGGGCCAGAAGCTCCACATTGGCCAGCGAGGGAGACCGCTGCGCTTTCATGCGCTGTTCCGTTTGATGAAACTGACGGGCGCGGGCAGGAGATACGGAACCGGCGGCATCGCCCTTGCGGGGGGAGTTAGCCTTGCTTACAGTGTTCTTTACGTCGGACATGAAACTCTCTCTTTCTGTTCTGGCTAGTCCCGGTTTGGTGTTCGAGCACCGACCGGGACGTTTTGTTGTTTGGGCCTATTCCCTCTTAACAAGTAAAGATTAGTACATCCCGACAAACAGAGCAAGAGAAAAAGCGTAGAAAACTGCCAAAAAAGCGTGTTTTTTCGGTCTTTTTTTACACAGATAAACGAAACAATATTGCGCGTTATATTTCTGTATTTATTTCCACATCTTTCTTCCAAGAACAAATTGGCGCGGTCTGTTTCGGTATTACATTTCCCGTCATTTTATACATGACGCCCCTCGCACCCCGCAACGCGGAACGGCGGGCAAGAGGCATGGTCGCCCCACCCCACTCCTTGCCTCCTGAGCAAAAAGGCCCCGTCCCCGGCACAAGGGACTGACTGCACCAGAGGGCGCGTGGGACGCGCCAGCCGTAGGC
>NZ_JACHIE010000044.1 GCF_014207635.1 Acetobacter lovaniensis | reverse complement strand
AATCAGCACTCTCTCAACCGCGGGGTGGAGCAGCCCGGTAGCTCGTCAGGCTCATAACCTGAAGGCCGCAGGTTCAAATCCTGCCCCCGCAACCACACGCTAAGTGTCTGAAAAGACAGAAGAAAAGCCACCCAAGAGGGTGGCTTTTTTTGTGCCCGAAATCCCACACAGGAAACACATAGGATGCAAATGGAATCAAATTCTAGCGTAAGAAGCTCCTGCGATTGGCTGGTTTCACGTCCGTGTGAGGAGAAGTGACCTCGGTTTCGGCCCGTCCGATCATGTACGGGTGCCTCGCGGGGATCGCCGTTCCGGGGTAGGGTTCGGCATGGCTGGCAGGACGAACCATGGCATCGCATGAACTTTCCGGATTGATCCGTTATCTTGGTCAGGACGACTGGGGCGCCTGCTTCGATGAGGTGCTGGAGCAACATCTGGGGCCGGCGCTGGACGCGGCGGAAGTGAGCTTCGATGACCTGAAGGAAATCATTGGTCCCGATGTGGCCATGACCTTGTGGGGATGTGCCTTCGAGGATTTTCTCGGACAGGACCGGGACGATGGTCGAAACATCGTTGACATCTATCTGAAGCGCCGGGGCTGGAAAGAAGGGCCGCGCAACAGCGCCTATATGCGCGCGCTCAGGGCTTCTGTCATGAGCCTGTATGAAGTCTCGGACATCAGACCCGGCCAGAGCTTCATGGCGCGTGACTTGCTGCGAGGCGGTGAGCCTGTTCTCGTGCATGAAGGCACCGCCACCCGGACACCCAGACAGTGGGACCGGATTGCAGCGCGGCTTGTGCCGTCGGATGGAAAGACCATTCTGGCAGGCGGCCTGCTCGCCTGTTCACGGGAGGCCTGTGAGGATCTGGCTGCAAACCTTTACAGGGCGCTGCGGAAAAGACGCGGCAAGGCGGAATTCCCGAAAGTCGATACGGAAACCCTGCGGGAACTTGCGCCGATGTTCACGCTGACCTGGCTGTTCCGGACCCTGGAGACCTTGGCCCGGCAAATGGAGGGAGCGCCTCAGCTTCTTTTCAACAGTGACGGTGATGAGCTTCTGTTCCACGAGATTCGTTACCCGCTGGCAAAAGGGGTGACGCAGAAGACTGTCGCGGCAGCGCTGGATGCTGTCCCGGATTTGCGTCCGGAGAGCCGGACGTTCTGGAACTGGCTTGAGAATCATGAAGCGCCGAAGAAAGCGTTCCGGCCGCAAGGGCGGGCGAAGGCGGGCCTTTCCCTGACAAGCGAGATGGATGACGGCGCGACAGTGTTGGGTACGTTGGAGTTGAGGGGGAGGCAACTCCTTGTCGGGATCAACTCGCGGGAACGGACGGCGCGTGGGCAGGCGATGCTGGCCGAAGTGCTCGGCAGTCTGGTCGGAACGCCGCTTACGCAGATCATGACGCCCGGCCAGACGATGGCCGAACAGGAGTCGCGATCCGGCCTGCGGGATGAGGGCTCTTTGTCCATTCCGCCAGAGGAGGAGGCGCGGCTCATTGGCGAGGTGATGGATCGTCATTACCGGCAGGTACTCGACGAGGCGGTGCCCGCGCTCGGAGACCTCACGCCACGTCAGGCAGCGCGCACGGCAGCCGGCCGTCAAAAGCTCATAGTCTGGCTCAAACATCTTGAGAACAATGCCGCAAGGTCTGGAGACGCGCAGCGTGGCATCGCTGCGTACGACTTTACCTGGATGTGGGTGGAACTCGGTGTCGCCCAATTCAGGAAATAGGCCGCTTACGCCTCATTTCGGACATACGTACCGATGAACAGTTTTACGCAGAGCGGACATAAGCAACAAGGTGTATCTTGACTGGGTTAGGCCGTAAGCAGTCTGACCATCTCTAGATGGCTCCTGCGCTGCAAGAGAAAAGTGATATTCGGGCGTTGGTCGATAACAGACCGAACACTTTCATGAGCCGAGATTATTCGGACGCTTATCCAAACCACTCATGGTCAAGCTACTGACGGAAGCCATTACCTATCATGCATCTCTCAGCGGAAAATCGTGAATTACTGCTGGAGCTGTTACGTAGAGTTTGACCTTGCCCCCTGAAATGCCCTCGACTTGAAGTAAGGTCTGTCTACTGGAGACAGACGATGAAGAAAGTACGATTTACGCAGGACCAGATTAT
>NZ_JACHIE010000043.1 GCF_014207635.1 Acetobacter lovaniensis | reverse complement strand
GTAAGCTTCCGGTGTGAGACGCCTTGTTGAGTTTATGGTGTGGTGATGTGCTTTGTTCATGACAGAGCGATCAGAACAGAATGATGCTTGTGTCGCAGCGAATGTCGCAGCGACACAATCGCCGCGAGCCCTTCATCCGGTTATTGAAATTGTTGGCGAACGGCGCCGGGCCTATGATGACACGTTCAGGCGTCGGGTTGTGCTGGCGTCCTATGAAGCCGGTCAGTCAGTCCGTGCTATTGCGCGCCAGTTTGGTGTCCATGTCAGCGTCGTTTACCGATGGCGGCAGAAACTGGGTTTCGTAACCCCGTCTGCTAAAGAGCAGCTTTCTTTTGTGCCGGTTCATGTGACATCCCCTGTTGAAGGGCTGGGAGGAAACCCGTCCTGCAGGAGTGGACATGAAGCCAGCATTCTTTTCCCTGGTGGCGAGAAGCTGATGGTTGACAGCCGGATCGCGATTGAAGATCTGCGTAAACTCCTTCAGGTTTTACGCTCATGATCCATCTTCCCTCTGGCCTGAAGATATGGCTGGCGGCGGGGACGACAGACATGCGCCTTGGCATGCCCGGTCTGGCTTTGAAAGTTCAACAGTTTCTGGGGAAAGACCCCTATGTTGGTGATGTTTTTGTCTTCCGGGGTCGGCGCGGCGATCTGGTAAAACTGATCTGGCATGACGGGATTGGACTGTCGCTTTATGCGAAACGGATTGAACGTGGGTATTTTATCTGGCCCTCGGCAAAGGACGGGGCCCTCCATCTGAGTGCCTCACAATTAAGTTGCCTTCTCGAAGGGATCGACTGGCGTAATCCGCAGAAAACATGGCGGCCTGAACTGGCGGGATAACAAAAAGGGGAGCGGGTGTCATAGTCCTGTACCCTTTTGAACGGTTTTATGCTGAACTGTTTTTCATGACGGGAAGCATGGATGACATGACGGTTTTACGTGCGGCACTTGCTGCCGCCGAGGCGCGTGCCCGTGCCGCCGAAACCCGGGCCACAGACGCTGAAGCCCGAGCAGTCAGCGCCGAAGCCCAGATTGCCCATCTTAAACATCTTATTGCGCGGATGCGTCAGGACCGCTTCGGGACATCCTCGGAACGGGGGCGGCGCCTGCTGAACCAGCTGGAACTTGAGCTGGAGGAGCTGGAAACAACGCAAGCCGAAGACACGTCCGAAAATGCGGCGGACCCCGCTGTCCGCGCAACAGCACCGCGGAATAACCGCGGTCGGCAACCCTTACCCGCCGACCTGCCCCGTGAACGGGTGGTTCTTCCTGCGCCAACACAGTGTCCGTGCTGTGGCGGGACGCGCCTGAGTAAACTGGGCGAAAGTATCACTGAGACGCTGGAAGTGATCCCACGCCAGTTCAAGGTCATCCAGACAGTACGGGAGAAGTTCACCTGCCGGGACTGCGAGAGCATCACCCAGCCACCAGCGCCTTTCTACCCGATTGCACGGGGGCGTGCAGGGCCAAAACTGCTGGCGGGTATTCTGTGTGACAAGTATCTTCAGCATCTGCCTCTGAACCGGCAGAGTGATGCCTTTGCGCGCGAAGGGATTGATCTTGATACCTCCACTCTGGCCGACTGGGTAGGAGCCTGCACTGCAACGCTGGCCCCTCTGAACGCGCTGATCCGGGCACATGTGCTGGCAGCCCAGCGTCTGCATGCGGACGACACCACAGTGCCGGTACTGGCGAAGGGGCGCACCGTGACCGGACGATTGTGGAATTATGTGCGCGACGATGCCCCATTTGGCGGCCTCGCGCCCCCAGCCGTGTGGTTCCGCTACTCCCGAGACCGCAAAGGTGAACATCCGGCCGACCATCTCACCGGCTGGACCGGAATCCTGCAATCAGACGCCTATGGCGGATACACCTACCTGGCAAAGCCGGGACGTCAGCCCGCGCCTGTTGTTCCGGCCGGCTGCTGGGCGCATGGACGCCGGGGATTGTTCAAGATTGCTGAAAAGGACAAGGCGCCACTCGCCATAGAGGCCGTGCGCCGGATCGACGCCATCTTCGACGCCGAACGCGCGATCAACGGCCGTTCCGCCGCGCATCGGCTGGCCATCCGCCAGCAGAGCATCACCCCACTGGTGACGGATCTCTTCAACTGGATGCGCGATACCTGCCGGCGCATGTCGTCCAAAAACCCTCTTGCCCAGGCCATGACCTATTTTCTCAGGCGTGTCGATACATTCACGGCATTTCTTGAAGACGGCCGGATCTGTCTGACGAATAATGCGGCAGAACGCGCTCTGCGCGGTATAGCTCTGGGCAGGAAAGCCTGGTTGTTCGCCGGCTCCGATCGTGGGGGAGAGAGCGCCGCCGCCATGTATTCCCTGGTCGTCACCGCCCGTCTGAACGATGTCGATCCTCAGGCCTGGCTCGCAGATGTCCTCGCCCGTATTAACGACATCCCAAACCCACGCCTCCATGAACTCCTGCCATGGCACTGGAAAACCCTTCACCTCACCAATAATACCATCCCACCCTGATTACGCTCGCGGCTCTCTCCGGATGCTTACTC
>NZ_JACHIE010000042.1:1238-2776 GCF_014207635.1 Acetobacter lovaniensis | reverse complement strand
CCGCGTCTTGCAGGTCTCGGCACGGGGTTACCGGGCCTGGACATCCCGACCGGCCTGTCAGCGCCAGCGCACCGATCTGAAGATACTGGTGCATAACGGCGTTGGCCTGCGACCTTATGGCCATACCAGTATGGGAAGTCATTGCGCAGATCGCGGCTTTCCCGGAGATTGCCCAAGCGCGTCAGGAGGCTGTGAGAGCACATTTTGAAACGGACGGTGTTCAGGCTGCTCTGAAGCAGAGACGGTTGCTCCGGAGCTGTCTTGTGTCCCAAAATCTGGCAGTGCGTCAGGCCATGCAGGCAGAACAATTGGAACTGGCGATGACATTGTTGAGAAAGCAAAAGCAGACCACGCCTGAAAGAGGGGCAAATAAGAGGGAGATGTGAAAGTGCAGTGGCCGCAGTCGCCTACATGCCGGACATTTGCAGGTGGCTAAAAATTTCACGAAACCGGATATTGATGAAGTCCCACCAACCCATTTTCCATCTGGTATCCGCGCGCGGTTTTCGCTACATATTAAATAGAGTTCGAATAATGCTGCTCACTGAGCTGTAGCAAGACCCCCGCGCGACACGCAAAGCCCGCCCTAACCCGGTGGGCTTTTTTTGTGCCTGCATTTCAGGACACGTCATGTCGAATACCAACCAGAACCCCGCCCTGACATGTGTCATAAGCGAACACCAACTCGTCAGCGCCGTCAGGCGCTATCTGTCACGCCAGAAAACCCTTACCCGGGCCACAGGTCTGATTTCGATCAGCTTCTGAGCTGCGGAAATGGCCTAGGCCACGCGTTTCTCTAGAACGACATACTGATTATTTTTTAGCTTATCTGTGGCATCAAACCACAGGAAATGAGGAAACATGTCTGGATCAAACCGTCCCTATAATCCGTCCCAAACCCCGTCGCCGTCAGAATTGTCACGTGCCCTCAACGTGATCAGGACATCGGTTTATGGGCGCGGCTTAATCGAACGCCAAGAAGGAATAAGGTGCGTAAGCAACCGTCTGCACTGGCCAGGTGGGGCGTCCGGGGTAACGCTCGGGCCTGACTATGACATGCGCGATCGTTCCCGGGCGGAGATTGAGCAGAAATTGCGGGATATCGGCATTAACTCTAGTCTGGTGTCTCGCGTGGCGGCGGGGGCCGGCCTGCGTGGCGAAGCGGCCAGGAGATTCGCCCAGAAGAACAGAAACCTCGTCATTCTGACGAACGATCAGCAGAAACGTGCCCTCAGAGAGACTAAGACGTCGCTTCAAGGAAGTAGTTTTATTGAACGCCATGAGGAGCAAAAGGGCGTCAGCAACCACCTACACTGGCCGGGCGGGGCGTCTGGGGTAACGCTCGGGCCTGGTTATGACATGCGCGATCGTTCCCGGGCGGAGATTGAGCAGAAATTGCGGGATATCGACCTCGACTCTAGTCTAGTGTCTCGCGTGGCGGCAGGGGCCGGCCTGCGTGGCGAAGCGGCCAGGAGATTCGCCCAGAAGAACAGAAACCTCGTCATTCTGACGAACGATCAGCAGAAACGTGCCCTCAG
>NZ_JACHIE010000042.1:0-1139 GCF_014207635.1 Acetobacter lovaniensis | reverse complement strand
GCCTGGTTATGACATGCGCGATCGTTCCCGGGCGGAGATTGAGCAGAAATTGCGGGATATCGACCTCGACTCTAGTCTAGTGTCTCGCGTGGCGGCGGGGGCCGGCCTGCGTGGCGAAGCGGCCAGGAAGTTCGCCCATGATAATAAAAATCTCGTCAATCTGACGGACGGTCAGCAGAAACGCCTGCTACAGGTCAATCTCCCGCGCTATGAGGCGATCGTTCGCCGGGGCTCCCATGTCCATTTGACACAAAACGAGTTCGACGCCCTCGTGTCGTTCGTCTATAATCCAGGAAGAGGTTGGCCGGGCGTCCGTGCTGCGATCAACAGTGGCGATAAACGCAAGGCCGTCAGGATCATTGAGGAGCAGGTGCGCTCGAAAGGCAAGGTCTTACGTGGTCTGGTCAAGAGACGGCACGACGAGGCCATGCTTCTGCTGGAAGGACGATATTGATGCTCCGCGCTATCCTGAGCCTGATTTGCGCCATCTGTATCGGTGGCACCGCACACGCGGGCGCCAGGCCGCAGTCCCTGGAGGAGCTGACCCACAACGGCAATACGATGTTCAACGAGGAGCTCGATGGAAAGGCGTTTCTCAATGGGCGGTTGATCGTGCGCGTCGAGCGTGTTTCGCCCTGTGTGTCGGCGGTCTGGACCCGCAGTGGCGATGTCGGATCGCCGCTGCGGCGCGACCTGCTGGAATGGAACAAAATGTTTAATGGCGATCCTTCGACCGACGACCAGTCTTACTATTTGACGTTCGTCTATGCCGACCATCGGAGCGATGATGTCGTGTCCATGCCTCTCACGGCGCATCCGGAGCGTTTTGAAGATACGGCCGGTGTCTACCTCCCATCGTGCCAACCGCAACAGCATCATCACAGGTGACGATCTTTGCGTCGGACGCAAGGTCGTCAGGATCATCGAAGAGCCGGCGCTCTCGAGAGACAAGGTCATGAATGACCTGATCTGGAGACGGCACGACGAGGCCATGCTTCTGCTGGAAGGGCGATATTGATGCTGCGCACTATCCTAAGCCTGATTTGGAGGGATCGAAGAACCGTTGATTGATGTGCTTGGCGGGTAATTTCTGGCTTTTGGCGATTTGATTGACGGTTTTTGCGATGGCATCCGGTCTG
>NZ_JACHIE010000041.1 GCF_014207635.1 Acetobacter lovaniensis | reverse complement strand
CCCGCAGTAGGCGGCATAGCAGCCGACCGCCTGCGCTCAATAGTCGAAAGAGTCGAAAGGCTGGAAGAAGAGCGCAAGGGCTTGGCTGGCGACATTAAGGACATTTTCACGGAGGCAAAATCTGCTGGCTTCAATGTGAAAGTTCTCCGCCAGATCATACGGCTTCGCAAGCAGGATCCCGCACATGTTGAGGAAGAAGAAACGCTCCTCGACATATATCGCCGTGCGATTGGAATGTGACCATGGCCCAGCATGAAGAGGACCGGCTACACACGCACATCTGGAAGGCCCTGCAATTCATCCTGCCAGATGATGCCGTGGCGTGGAGTACAGAAAACCGCCAGATGGGGCAGCGCGAGGGCATGCGCCGCAAGGCTCGCGGGTGTGTGCCGGGCGTTCCCGATATGGAAATACACCACAAAGGGCGCTCGTTCTTTATCGAGATCAAGACACCCAAAGGCACTGTGAGCAAGACCCAGAAGGACATGCACCAGCGCCTTAAGCGGGCAGGGCACGCCGTTGCCGTCTGCCGCTCGCTGGAGGAAGTGCTGTTCTTTCTGGAGAGACACGGCATGCCCCTGAAAGGGATGGTGATGGCATGAGCAATTTAAAATGTTTCGTTGTCCATGATGGTGATGAGGGCTGGTCCATCCAGTTTTCCACTCATGCAGTCAAAGCCCGACGCATGGGCGCAAACGAGATGAATGTCTCCTTTGATGAAGTGGAAAGCTGCAAGCGTAAGAAGATTTGGGACAAATACGCGCCCGGCCCCGTTCCTATTCTCGCAACAATGGCTGAGGGCTGGCGTTGGTCATGCTGCCATTGCGAGCGCATGATATGTGAAGATGGTCCCGACTGGCAGGAGGCGGCGGAAATCCAAAAAGATGGGTATTCTCTGGAAACAATCGCGCCACACCCGACCGTTATTGAATGGGGTAGACGCATCTTCTGCGGACCTGATTGCGCGGCCTCTGAAATCCAAGAGAGGCGCTTGAGGGCCATTACTAAGTCTGCCCTCGAAGAATGGGGCATTGCCGAGGTCATGAGGTTATATCCCGAGGCGCAGGATATAACTGCCCGGTCTGAGGCAAGCGGCTTTGATCCGTGGTGGGTTGATGTGTCGTTTAAGTTTCCCGGCGGTCAATATGCCGCGCATTACGAATGGCATAAGGACGCCAATCCCAATAAAGCATGGGGTCCGCGCAACGGAGTTTCGATTGCGCGCGCGGACGAGGATGCTTGGTACCGTTATCGCCCCGCGCCTGAGGGGGGGTGAGGTGTCATGAGCAAAATCAAGACATGGATGCCCGTTTATATCGGCGATTATTTGGCCGATACGATGCGCCTTTCTACCCTCCAACATGGGGCATATTTTTTGCTCATGATGGAGTATTGGCGGCAAGGCCCATTGCCTGACGATATGGACGAGCTTTCCGCAATCGCCAGAGCAGACCGCAAGGTTTGGGACAAGTCCATCTGGCCCACGCTGAAACGCTTCTTTTCCAAGGGAGAAGATGGGCTTTTGCATCAAAAGCGCATGGACATTGAGCTTGGAATTGCATCTGAAAAAAGCAGCAAACGCAGTGCGGCGGCTAATGCAAGATGGTCGAAAGATGAATGCAAAACCGATGCAAATGCATATGCAAATGCATCCGGTTTGGATATGCAAAACGGGAACAAACAGGCATGCAAACCGCATTGTACGTGCGCGTCATGCGCGTCCGCGTCACCATCACCATCACATAACTCTCTTACGCTTCGCTCCAGAGAGTCAGGCGAACTTTCGCCCTCAACGCCGCCCGCCAAGCCCGACCCACGCGGCCACCGGTTGCCTGCCGACTGGTCGCCCACCGATGCCGACCGGGCCTTTGCGCTCGATCTGGGGCTGAACCCCACGGACGTTGCCCCGCAGTTCGCGGACTTCTGGCACGCCAAGGCTGGGGCAGGGGGGCGGAAAGTGGACTGGCCCGCAACGTGGCGGAGCTGGTGCAGGCGGGAAGCGGATGGGCGGAAAACGGGGCTTACCCTGCCAAATAACACCCTGCCCACGAAGCCGCAGTCCCGGCATGAACGGGTGACCGAAGCATGGGCCGGAGTGCCCGACATGGAGGGAATTTAGCCGATGAACGCGATTGCAACCCGCCAGCCTGCGCCGACCCACAAGCCGAGTGCCGACCTGTCCGCGCTGCTTGATGCCGTCCGCAGCACCTCGGCCATCACGCCCCGCGACCTGACGGCGCAGCGTGTAGCCGAAGCCCGGCTTGTGGCCGCAACCTCGTTGCGGCCCGCCGAACCCGAGGTGATCGTGGCATGGCTGAAAAAGCTGGCGCTTCTGGTGGCCAATGGCCCCGAAGCAGGGCGTGCCCGCCAGCAGGCCGAGGCCATGGTTGAGATTTGCGGAGACCTGCCCGCAGCCGTGTGGTGCCCCGAAACGCGCAAGGCGTGGTGTCAGCAGGGCGACAAGGGGAAGTTCTGGCCCGTGGCAGCCGAGCTGTACGCGCACCTTCTGCCGTATGCCGAGCGCATCAAGCGGGACGCTATGGCAGCGCAACGGCTGGTGGCCATGGCCGAACGGGCAGCAAAGCCCCGCGCCACGGTTAGCGCCGAGGAGCGACGGGCTGTTGCCTCCCAGATGGCCGCTTGGTGCAAACGGATGGGCCACGCAGAGCCGCAGCCTGACCAGCGCTGCCCGTCACAGCCCCAGCCGGGGGTCTCCGAACGGTTGGCCGCGTATCGTCGCCAGCTCGCCGCCGAACCCGAAGCCGGAGTGTGGTTGGTGCTGCTCATTGCCAAACTGGAAGCGCAGGCAGGGCACAATATGCCCAAAGAGCCGCGAGGTTTGGCGGAGAGTGTACAGAAAGCCATTTCTCGGTAATCGTTATGTCTGGACGTTAGAGTGCGCTGTGCGCGCATTGTGGAGGATTTTAGGGGTATGTGCGAAAAGTGCAGAGAGTTGCTTTCTC
>NZ_JACHIE010000040.1 GCF_014207635.1 Acetobacter lovaniensis | reverse complement strand
GCCCACATCCTCAGATGGTCTGTCTTTCGACGAAAACATCAAGCCAGCGCTATCCGCTCTCACTCACAACACAAAATGCAACTGTAGTGCTAGGCTCAGGACTCATTCTTTAAGATAAAAGATGACGCTTGCTGCGATATGAATTGCGGAGATGAAGGTATGAGTGCCGCGGTCGTATCTGGTTGCAACACGTCGCCAGTCTTTCAGCTTTGCGAACATGTTTTCGATCAGATGGCGCTTTTTATACAGATGCCAATTGTAAGGTGGCTTTAACTTCCGGTTCTTCTTCGGCGGAAGACAGGCTGTGATATTGCGTTCTGCAAGTGATAACCTGATCTGGTTGCTGTCGTAGCCTCTGTCCCCGATGACGTCTTCTGTCTTATCGGGGAGGTCTGCCAGAAGCACGTCTGCGCCTCTGAAGTCACTGACCTGCCCCGCAGTCAGATGAAGACGGACAGGTCGGCCCTGATCATCGCACACGACGTGAAGTTTTGAGTTCAGGCCGCTTTTTGTCCGTCCGATATGGCGGGGAAAAGCCCTTTTTGAGTAGGAACGCCAATGTCCGGTGTGCCTTGAGGTGTGTTGCATCGATCATCAGACGCTTCGAGCGACCAGCCTATTCTGTCAGGGCAACAAATATCCTGTTAAAGGCAGCCAGACGGCTCCACCGGATGAAGCGATTATATAATGTCTTGTCCGGGCCATACGCTTTCGGAGCATCCTTCCACTGAAGGCCGTTGCGGATCACATAAACGATCCCGCTCAGAACGCGCCGGTCATCCACGTGTGGCACTCCGTGCGCCAGAGGGAAAAACGGCTCAATCCGTTTCATCTGGCGCTCAGACAGCAAAACCACCTCACTCACAGCCTCACCTCCATCGGTAAATCTGTGAATCACAACCGTTCGCTCAGTTCAATAAATTAATAGGTCCTGAACCTACTTTCTATTCGGATCCTTAAACTCGTCTGCTTCAGTTTATCGACTTACAAACCTGTCTGAAAAGCTAGCTGAATGTCTTCAGGTTTTGTTTTTCCGTTAGCAAGTAAAAGCTGAAGGAGAATTCGTGCTTTTTGCGGATTGAGGTCCATAGAGGCGATCAGACCATATCGGTCATCATCAACTTCCACGTTCCGGTTCGTCATGCCGCTACCGACGCGCGTGGAACGCACGACAATTACACCGGCTTTTCTTGCCCGCTCAATGCCTGCCAAAGCAGTATCAGAAACATTTCCGTCTCCCATCCCGGCAATGACGATACCACGCGCACCGTCCTTCACAGCATCATCAATCTGCTGTGCATCCATATCGGCGTGGGCGTACACAATTTGTACCTGCGCGAGGGTGTGATCTGCCGGAAGAGCAAGAATCTGGCGTGGTTTGGCGGCGGTAATAAAACGCACTGATGCCGGGTCAACATAACCAGTCGGACCAAGATTTGGAGAATGGAATGTTTGTAACTCTGTGGTGTGCATTTTGCTCACACCACGCGCAGACTGGATTACATCATTTAAAACAACCAGAACACCATGCCCGTGAGCCTGCGGATCTGCCGCGACCTTCACGGCTTCATACATGTTGGCAGGACCATCCGCACTGATGGCCGTGCTGGGCCGCATGGCGCCAGTTAAAATAACGGGGCGGGAATCTCCGATCACATTATCCAGAAAGAACGCCGTTTCCTCCATTGTATCGGTTCCATGTGTAATCACAATGGCATCTGCTTCATTGTTTGCGAATGCCTTCCGTATCCGCTCTGCAAGTTTGAACCATATCTGGCTATTCATATTCTGGGAGGCAATATTGGAAACCTGCTCAACCTGTAATTGGGCTAGTTTTTCCACACCCGGTACGCCAGCAATCAGTTGCTGGCCAGTCACTGCACCTGCATCATAACCAATGGCAGAGCGTGTATTGATTTTTCCTGATATTGTGCCCCCGGTTGCCAGAACCAACACACGCGGCAAGGTGGCCTGCTTATGCACTGTAGCTGTGGAAGCCTCTACTCCTGCTGTATGAGCAAAAGCGGATTGCATATTCACTGCGCTCAGAATTGTACCGAGAAGAGACAGGACACGCACAGAAACCATAAAATCAGTCTTTCCAGTAAAGAGTGATAACAGACTACTCAGGCACCCCTGCCTTACCCATTTAAAATGAATAGACTGGCTGGAAGAAGATGACTCTTTTCCCGGACTCGTCTGTTATAAAGCAATCTTTGGACACACACACCAACCAATTGGGTCGCAACATACTTGTGAGATGGCTTTGGTTGTTTGGGCAGGTCTTTAGGTTACGTTGACAAAAGATATGCGCCAGAAGCCCTACTGCTACGAGTTTTCGGAATCCAAATGGCATGGTGATAGTTGAGATGAATACGGGTAGCATTATGAATGCTTAAGGGCAGAAATATTATAAAATTAAAATTACCGGGAGAATAGCGCATGGAATTAATCCTTCAATACAAAGATTTTTTGAAATCTGTCGTCATGATATTAACACCCTGTTTTATTTCTGGTCTTCCGAAATTTGCCGACGGTACGAGATTTCTGGAGGGAATTACACAAGTGTATGGTGTCAGGAAGCTCTCGATTTTGCTTATAGAGTAAATAAAATAAATTTTATGGGTGTCGACTATTTCTATCCGGATCCTACAGATGAGGGAATGGATGATATGTTCAAGCAGATGTCCAATAATTCCCCAAATGGAATAGATGGACTAGCAATATGGTCAACCTATCAGTTTGATTTAATGGGAAAAGGCCGTAATTTTATTGATGCATGGCTGGCTTCTGGTGATGATACACTTTTTGGCCAGAAACTGATTGATATATTCAATGCCCGTAACGTTGGTTTCGATAAACATGCTTTCTATCCTGTAAAATATTGATACACGATAAAATGAAGAGATCGAAAAACGGTTGATACTCCCGGTTTTTCACCTCAAACTGGAACGACGGCGCTGGCTGGGTCCACAGCGAAGTGACCTTGCCCCCTGAAATGCCCTCGACTTGAAGTAAGGTCTGTCTACTGGAGACAGACGATGAAGAAAGTACGATTTACGCAGGACCAGATTAT
>NZ_JACHIE010000039.1 GCF_014207635.1 Acetobacter lovaniensis | reverse complement strand
ATAATTTTGAGTTTCTCTGCTGCTATGATGCCTATCAAGGCGTTCCCAAAAGACGGATAGAAGAAATTTGTTGCGTTCAGAGCTTATGTCGAAACTGGAGGGGAGAACCGAATGTCAGGTTTTAGGTGCCACGTATAAGGAAGAAGACATTCGCTCGTTAGACTAGGTGCCGGAATATGCATTATTTAAGATAGAGAATTACTATCCAATGGATACAGCAGTTCCTCTGAAATATAGATACGAATCAAGATAGAATCATCTGGTTACTGTGGTGCTTTCCGCCTCGCCTAACGTGGAAACTGCCTGCCATAATATGTCGTCACTCATATCAGTATTCTGGATAACCAGACCAGCTTTTAGGCCCGGCCCAATAGATTTCGACATGTTTTCTACAAGTGCATCTGATTCGGAAAATGCTTGTCCCATGCTTATCTGTATCAAGTCATTCGGTGCGGGAGTTTTTTCCAGACTGCCAAAATACATATATTGAATTGCCGCTTTAACACAACGAATCCCGGTCGTCAGAGGATGTAAAAAGCTACGATTTTTTACGCCAAATATAACACGATCAATAATTTTCATGTTATTTTGTGGCACAACCCACTTGACCTCAAGGGCGACCAAATTTGTTGGTTCCTCTCTTCCTACCTGACAAATAGCCTGCCGGCCATGCGTGTCCACATCGACAAGCGTAATGGATCTTACATTTTTATTGGCCGAAATAGATTCCACAAAGGAACTCTTGAGGTCGTAGCCAATATTTTCCATATGATGCGACGCTAGAAAACGCTGCCCCGTATTCAGTAATCTTGTCTCCATTCTCTCGGAAAATGTATCGTCTTGATGCATAAAGTCATGCACGACAGATGTCTGTGGCGAATTTATAATATCCTGAAGTGTCGCCTTTTTAATAATATCAACCGTCGGACTATCATCAATGCGTATTACAGTCTCTTCTTCTTTTTCCGGATTTTTTTTTGTCGCTTGCTGATCTTCAGCATTTAAGGGGGTCTCGGTGTTAGAGGCCGGTGAGGAAGATGGATTGTCTGCCCCTGCTTGAGCCTGACTAGGGTTGACGCTAAGCGGGGGACTTGCTGGCGCGGCTGGCTCCTGCGTGGAGGGGAACTGATTGGTCTGCATCGTGCCTTGCGGCACTGTCGCAGGTTCAACTGGCGTAGCCACGTCCCCTCCGCGGTCGTGCGCTTCAACCACTGGGCCTGTTTGCATAAGAATTCGGGCATCGGCATCCGACAGGAAACCGCTCAGGTCAGGCCGCCTCGCCACTCTCTGCCATGTTTCAATAGCATTTCTGGTGCCTTCGCCATACACACCATCCGCATGTGCTGATGACGGCATGTAGCCCATCATGATCAACTGGTTTTGCAATGCAATATGTTCGCTTATAGGCCGGTTTGCCTCTTCTAGCGCCGGTCCTAAAAGACGTTTTTTATATTTTTCCGTGATTGCATCAATCTGCGTTATATAACAGCCAGGATCAGCAGGCGGTGCGAATTGTGCTTCGGGATCAGTCGCTGCGTGAATGCACTGCCTGAATATTTCCTGATCAGATATGGCTTCGTCGCGTAAAGATTTCCATCCTGTTTTTCCAACAGAATGCCGCAAGGCATAATAGGTTTGGTCAAATATAAGCTCATGCTTTGCCGTTTCGCTATTGTCACATAGCATTGTGGCAATGCTATCTTTAGAGTGGTCAACGGCACAGTTAAAATCCGGCTTGTAGACTTGTCCATATGCTGCTTGAGAAAGTGATAAAAATCCAACGCATAAAATAAACGGCTTCAAATAAACCTCCTATAAAAAACCCCCGAACCTAGTCGGAAAACTTTTCAACAACATTAAGTATGTCGTGAGTGGTCACGTTGGCCACCGCGAGTATAACGGTGGCCGTACACCAATCAAGCGTGGAAAGGAGGATATTCTGCGACGATGAGGAACAGTTTGCCCATTGCCCTCAAGCGGGAGTTGGGGGGGGGAGCTGTTCGTCCGCTTTAGCTATCCGCAGGACTAGATCCGACTTTATTAATCACGAATGGCGACCAGATAACTTAGGGCTGCTCGTTCGCTTTGATGCTGTTTTGACATAGTCGCTAAGTGTAGGACGTGCCTAGCTATTCGCTCGTCTCATTGCGACTAGCTGCACGGGGTTTTCGACGAGATTTCAGACAAAAATTACTCGATAGCGGCAGTTCAAAAGGCCAAACGAAATGGCTAGTAATGTGCTGATAGACGCGGCTCACGCTAACGGTCAGATCGTGAATGACGGCTTCGAGCTTTTCTCGATCAAGATTAATGTCGAGCTGCATGCCGTGAATCAAGGCATGCCTACGAGTGACAAGATGTTCCATTCGCTCCAGAAGGTTTACCTTCCGATGACGATAAGATCGTTTTAAAGGGGCCAGAATATTAAGCTTGTCCCTTTAAAGATCGATGCCTTTCGACACGAATAGGTCAGAAGAGCAATATATGTGCTTTTGAAATAGTCCTCCAGCGCGCTAACCAAATAGACCGGTATGATGTTACTGGTGAAAACCTCGGGATTAAGCTCGCGTATCTGAGGCCAGATCTTTTCCATCGGCTGTAGGCCGTTATGTTCTAGGACGCTAAAGCCTTGATGGAGATACATGTTCACTCTAGTCAGGTTCCAGTCAAATCTCTGTATCGCTAGATAGCATCCAGACGCTGCTGGCGGCACCGGTGGCCCGGGATCATAGCCATCGCCGTTTCCGCCGTCCCTGACGGCCGATCCGCCAAATCGGCGGCGAAATTCACGGACGGTCTTGTTTTGCATCGTGAAATCATAATGGCTTCGGCCAATACGAGTTCGCGTGTGGACATAAACCGCACTGCGCTCGGAGGAGATACCAATCGACATCTCGATGGGTTCCCAAGATTTGTAGTCCTTGCCCTCGTAATAGATGAGAGAGAATGTTTCGGGTGAGCCTAAATGGGCATAAGTGCCATTCCGGCTGTAACCTAGGAGTTCAGCGAATTCGGCTGCGTGCCGCTGGGTGACGCTGACCTTGCCCCCTGAAATGCCCTCGACTTGAAGTAAGGTCTGTCTACTGGAGACAGACGATGAAGAAAGTACGATTTACGCAGGACCAGATTAT
>NZ_JACHIE010000038.1 GCF_014207635.1 Acetobacter lovaniensis | reverse complement strand
CGCGATCGGCCTTGTTTCATGTGTCATTCGCGATTAGGCAGGAAGAGCGCAAGAAATTTCATGATAATCCAGAGTCTATTGTTGGATCAATGCCACTTTACTGGTTCGAAGATCAGTGGAAGCGTCGTGATCCGAATTAAAAAGCTCCCTAGTCAATTCTGATCTGATTGAATGGCAAGGTAATTTAAATTGTGATCCAGAAGCTGACATTCTGCTTCCCCCCACCCTAAACTGCCTGTCTGTTCTAAGATGTGGAATCAGACAGGCAGCAGTCGCTTCCTTTCAGCCATTCAAGCGGTTGTTTACCTTTCCGAAAGCTGACATTCTCAGGCTCATATCAATAGACTTGGAGGAGGTGATGGAAAAACGAATAATCATGTACGGGCGTGATCTCGAAGAAAAAACAAAAGTAATCATAGAATGGCTTTCTATGCATGGGCTCGCCGGAGAAAAATGTCGATACTCACACTACATATCTGAAATAAATAATTTCTACAGAGCAATTGTGCCATTTCCAGATAATATTTATAAACTATTCAATAACTCCAGAGATTCTGTTGGAGAATTATTAATTATAAACGATATATATGATAGATTTTCAGAAGAAAAAAGTATCGGATTTCAGGATCGTCTAAAAAAGGCGATTAATGGCCCAATCTATGTGAATGAAAACAGCGTTCACTTACAAACAAAGCCTGATTCATCTCGTGACTTTCTTTTTGAATTATTTGTCGCTAGTTGGTTGAGTAGATTAGGTTATAGGCTTTCATTTGATGATGAAGCTGACGTATTTTCGTCGAAAAACGGTATTAACTTAATTTGCCAATGCAAAAGAATATACTCAAAGAACAAAGTAGAAAGAAACATTAAGAAGGCGGGAAAACAATTAAAGGAATCAATTTCAAATCATGACAAATCTATAGGGATGATAGTACTAGATGTTTCTAATTTCGTATTTTTTTCTCAAGTGGACGAATTTGACAACGACACTGATTTTATGAAGATAATAGATGATCAAATAGATTTTTTTTACGATCAACATAGAAGTATTATCAATCAGGAAAACGAAAAAAGCTTCTCTTTTTCAATGGGAGTTTGTTTAATTGCGTCTAAAACTGTGTGGCATGGAGGCGGAATATTTATGGCTCATGCGCATAAAGTAATTATATCGCCGAGAAGAACAAAAAAAGAGGAAGAAGCAATCAGGAGGAGTCTAACTGGTCAGTATTTACCTTTGAAGGAAACCATGAAGGTAAGCCGATTCCATATTTTTGTTTGGGTGGTGGTGCTGGGTTTTATTTTGCCATACCTATGCTATATTATTTTGAAGCGTAAGTAATATAGATTATGTTAATTTATACGTAAGGCCCGTCGAGGGGCTGTGGACTATTTTCTAGGTAGACTGCTCATGCCCATTTTCGCTAAGAAATCCTGATATTACTGTTCCCCCCCCCCAAAAAAAAACTGGCAGTAGTCGTCCACATTTAAAGCAAAAGAGTCAATGCGCTCGGCAATAGCAGACGCGACAGCTGTTGCCGAGCGTGGTTTTCAACTTCTGAAGTGAGAAATGGTGCGGGGAGAGGGAATCGAACCCTCAAAGCGGCGTCAGGGTTGGGACGCAACAAAAGACCGTATCGTCTTCACTTTGGCATCGGCACATGCCAACCAGGCCCCGCACGCGCGCCCCCGCCTTTTTTGCCTTGCGGCTCAAGGGGTATACCGACATACATGCTGCCTTTCCAATCTAGCTGAACGGTGAAGTTTACAGCCGGACCCAGAAGGAACATGCAGATGCCCATTATGAGGGCGATGGTCTTTGGAGCTGCGCTTATCCAACCCAAGCTTGCCGAAATTTATAATGCAAAACATACAATAAGTCAATTATATTAGCAGGTAGCGTAACCAGCCCGAACGCATGTTTAGTAACTCATACGAATGACAGCTTTTTGAACTCACCGTCCGATGGCAGACTTTCCGCTATCCCCCCATAGCAGCCAACCAGAAACATAGAATGACGAGACAGGCTAATGGCTCCGCCCTCGCGCCGGCAAGGGTGCGCGTCAGTGTGCTGACGCCGCCCGATGGGGTGTCCCCGATCTTCCTGCGCTGCGCTCCGTGCAGATCGGGCGATCCCCCTCCCCATCGGTCGCCCTTGCCGTTGCTACCCCGCTGCTCGCCGCGAGGCAGAGGAACAGCGGGGGCTGTTCCTCGCGGAACAAAGGGCAAAGACCATGACCGGCAACTCCAACACGGCGACCGATTTCCGCAATACCATTCTCAACGGTGACAGCGTGCAGTTGATGCGCGCACTCCCGCGCAATGCGGTGGATTTCATCCTGACAGACCCGCCTTATCTGGTGAACTATCAGGGCAGGGACGGGCGGAAAGTCCGTAACGACGATAATGCGCGCTGGCTCCGGCCTGCTTTCAACCAGATGCACCGTCTCCTGAAATGGGGCGGGTTCGCCGTTTCGTTCTATGGCTGGAACCGGATAGATTTATTTGCTGATGCCTGGAAGGCGGCAGGGTTCCGCATGGTCGGGCATATCGTCTTTCGTAAGTCGTATTCATCCTCTTCCCGGTTTCTTCGGTATGAACACGAAAGCGCGTATTTACTCGCAAAGGGCAACGTGACACCGCCCGCGAAGCCCATCCCGGACGTGATCGACATGCCCTATTCGGGCAATAAACTGCACCCGACGCAAAAGCCGGTGGCGGCCCTGCTTCCCCTGGTGGAAGCCTTCTGCCCGGCCGGGGGGCTGGTTCTGGACCCGTTCGCCGGTTCGGGTTCGTCCCTGGTGGCGGCGCAGCATCTTGGCCGCGACTGGCTGGGCATGGAACTGGACCCGGACCACGCCGCGACGGCAACCCGCCGGCTGGCCTGGCATGGGACGGCGAGGGTGGCGGCGTAAGCCGCCCCCTTCTTTCTTCACTCTTCATTCTGCCGGGCGGCCAGAAAATCGCGCCGGTCCATCGGGACCGGCGGCAAAGACGCGCCGCAACCCGGCGCGTGCGGCGCTCGCCGGCATGGCCGGCTCGCAAGGTCCAGTGGGCAGAGTGCTGGACCGATGCCCTTTTATCCATCTCCAACGCCGCCGGGACAACGCGCCGCGTCCACGGCGCGAGAGGAAGGCGCCAGCAGGAGGCGCCTCGGTCATAGTCCTGCGCGCTCCGCGCGCTGTCCTGATCGTGAAAACATATCCAGAAAACCCACGCCTATTTCCTGGATATCCCCGAAACGTCCAAGCATGAACTGCCCCGGGTTTACCGGAGAGTAAAACTCTCGGAGGATGAACCCTATGGTAGAGAAGAAGAAAACATCACGTTATTCGCCTGAGTTCCGT
>NZ_JACHIE010000037.1 GCF_014207635.1 Acetobacter lovaniensis | reverse complement strand
GAGAAAGCAACTCTCTGCACTTTTCGCACATACCCCTAAAATCCTCCACAATGCGCGCACAGCGCACTCTAACGTCCAGACATAACGATTACCGATGGAGAGACTTCGCAGCACTCTCCGCCAATCCTCGTGGCTCTTTCGGCGTATTGATGCCCATAGCCGCAGCCAGAGACGCGGCGCGCTCCAAAACCTCGATCCTCTGCCGCGTCACGTCCAGAAGGTCTCCCGACAGGTCGGGCAGTGCACGCTTGAGGGCGGCAGCAAGGGCGCGGCCTGTCAGCCCCTCAGCCCCATCCGGCGTCCATGCCCCAAACCTCCGAATGCGCTCCTCCTCGGCGGATTGCGCCTGCAAGCGGGCTGTTGCCTCGGCGGCCTTCTTCCGCACAGCCTCACGGGCCTCTGGTGTTTTCGGCTCGCGAATAGGCTCCTCACGGGGAGTGCAGCGGGACACCATCCGCACACCGGCCAGTCGGGAGCGAAGCGGGGCAAGCTGGTCCTCCATGAACTCCACGAACTCAGCAGCCGCGGGGAAAAACTTAAACCGCCGAACTGCCAGCCTCAGCGTGTCGGGCGTCCACACGATGGCGGCCATCCCCTCGCAAGCCATGACCACGGCCATCTTGCGCATCTGGAGCGCCTGCTCGTCCTGCGGGTTGGCCACGGCTGCGTTCAGCATGTCGAGGAAACGATCAACCTCCACGCCCAGCCTGTCGGATGGCATCGCTTCCATGGCGCGCTCAAGGTCGGGCAGGATGCGCTTGGCCTCGGCCACCACGGCCCCGGACGGTTGCGGTTTCGGTCCGAGCGAGATGACCAAACCCGGCGCTGCATCGCCGCGGCGCAGGCGGTCCCGGCGTTCCTGCTCGGTTTCGGACGGGCCGACACGCTCAACGGCGCGGGTGTCGATTGCGCCGAGGAGGGCGCGGCTAATGGCCGGGACGCGCTGCCCGGCGTAGTGCGAAATCTGGGTCATGCCACCGTCCTATCGCCATACTGGCGTTGCATCCGTTCGAACTGCTGCGAGAGTGGGGATTGTGGTTTCCCATGGATGGGCTTGGGATTTCCTTGACGCTCGGCTTCACGCCTGCACCAGGTCCGCCACGTAGCCGCCCAGTCCAGTTTCACACCCTTGGCGTTCGGTTGGGCGTGCCACCAATCGGCGAACTTCGGGGCAATGTCTGTGGGGTTCAGGCCAAGACCGATTGCGAAGCCCCGGTCAGCATCTGTTGGCCCCCAGTCGTCTGGCAATCGGGTTCCGCGAGATTTGGGCTTTGGGGGCGCGGCAGAAGCCGAAGGCGCCTCCAACTCTCTGGAGCATAGCGTAAGAGAGTTATGTGATTGTGATTGTAACGCGGACGCGCATACCGCGCGCGTATCCCCCTCTTTGTTTGCAGTTTGTACGTTCAAATCAGATACATTTGTATCTTCATTTGTAGAACTTTTGTTGTCGTCTTGTTGATCTTTTGCATTGGTTCTGTCACGCCTTTGTCCGACAGCTTCACGGCGCTTGTTGCTGATAGACTGCACGCGCTCCAGCTCAATATCCGCGCGCTTCTGATGCAAAAGCCCATCTTCTCCCTTGGAAAAGAAGTGTTTAAGCGTGGGCCAGATAGACTTGTCCCAAGCCTTCCGATCTGCTCTGGCGATAGCAGAAAGCTCGTCCATATCGTCAGGCAAAGGGCCTTGCCGCCAGTACTCCATCATGAGCAAAAAATATGCCCCATGTTGGAGGGTAGAAAGGCGCATGGTATCGGCCAAATAATCACCGATATAAACGGGCATCCATGTCTTGATTTTGCTCATGCTGCCCCCTCATTCCCCAGCCACCCAACAACCGGCGGCCCAGAATGTTTATGCTCAAAAATAAACCAGGCGTACGCTATGGCACCACCCTTTGCGGGTATGTCGGAACCGCCCGGCGGCATGGACACGCGCTTGCTGCAAACCCACACGCGGGCCAGAGGCTTTTGAGAAAACCACGCACGGCGCTTTACGCCTTCGAGGAAGGCAAGGCGCAGCAGGACGCACACACGGTCAGTCGTATGGTGCAGGGACATGTCTATGAAGTCCTGCGCATGCCCATAGGGGGGATTACTGACAATGCTTGTAGGGCCAACGGTGGGGATCGTTTCATGGTAATCAGCGATAATATCGACGGGCCCGCCCCCGCGATCCACAATATCGGTATTGACCGTGTAGGCTCCGGCCCGCATCAGGCGAGAACCTATGTTCCCGCCCCCGCAGCATGGGTCCATGACCTTCCCTACAAAGGGGCGCTCGGCCTGAATGAGCGCATCCACGCACCATGCAGGCTCAACATACCAATCATCGGCATGGCGCTCATATCCGGAAGCTCTCATGCCATCACCTCGAAAGATTTCGAAGCCACCAGCATCCCCAGCCCATTGGCTTGAGCGCGCTCCAGCGCAGCTACTCCCCTCTGGCCACATGCCAGCAGCACCACACCATTGGCAGGAGATGCGCCGCGCGTTCCGTCAGGGCGCACGAACTTGGTCTTTCCACGCGGGAACAGCATAGCGTCTGCTAAATGCGTCCAGTCATGGAACCATCCTGAACTGGTCAAGGCATTCACAAGGCAAATGCCGTCCCCATGATCCATGAACTTGCGCAGCCATGGCACAACACCATTCCGACCACCAAAGGGAGGATTAAGCCACACGAAGCCATGCCATGGGGAAATCAGTCCATCTTGCTGCGCCGTATAGTAATGACTTGCAGGGACGCACAGGAACGCCCGCCCCTCCTCTGGCTGGCAAGGGTCTAAGTCAAACTCCACACCCATTGCTTGGAATATCTCTGGTGGCGTGTACCATTCGTCTGACCGCCCGGGCATTGCATGGTGAGGTTTTTTCATGCCGGTATCCCCATGTTCTCCATGGCGCGGATGCCAAACAGGCCGATCATGACGGCTTCCGCCCGCCCGTCGTCTTTCACCCGGGAGAACAGCGCCACGTCCTTGGGGAACAGTTCGCAAACCCGCCTGCGCGCCCCTCCCTTATCGGCTGGACAGGACAAAGCCTTCTTCCAATCCTGAGGCCGCACTTTGGTCAGGGGGATGCCAGCAGCAGCGCAGACGCCCTCAATAACGCCAAGTCCACGCCCGAAAGAGAACGCCCCCACAGCACCCTCACCGGGTCTGGCTGAAACATTCTCCACAAACAGGTGGTCGGGTGCGTGAGCGCGCAAATGAGCGGCCAGCATGGCGGGGTTAATCACCCGGCGGGTGGTCCTGCCGACCTTCACATAATCAATGGGCATGTCCAGAACTTCCACAATCTGCGCTTTCCAGTTCAGAATTGCGATTGCGCCACCCGCACCGGGGTCAATAGATGCTATTTTCATGGTCACATCCCCAGCGCACGGCGGTAGATATCCAGCAGCGTTTCCTGCTCCTCCACGTCATCCGGATCCTGCTTACGAATACGGATAATCTGGCGCAGGACTTTCACCTCGAAGCCAGCAGACTTCGCCTCCGTGAAAATGTCCTTGATGTCGCCAGCCAAGCCCTTGCGCTCTTCTTCCAGCCTTTCGACTCTTTCGACTATTGAGCGCAGGCGGTCGGCTGCTATGCCGCCTACTGCGGG
>NZ_JACHIE010000036.1 GCF_014207635.1 Acetobacter lovaniensis | reverse complement strand
TTTGAAATCTTCCGTATGCTTCATGATCTCGTCGGTCTCCTGATACGAGCTTAAAACGCTCAGATGACCGGCACAAAACCGTTACAAGTCCACTTGAGAAACTAACGGATCTCTGATGGGGCAGGCCCAGCAGCCACGCATCCACCAATCTCCCCAAAAACCGATTTCGAAACACGGGAGAAATAAACTGATAAGACTTTTTATTAACAGAACACAATCATGCAGAATCAACGATTCTTTAGCAACAAACATTAATTCATCACAAAAGTACCATCAATGATAAAAAATAATGGGCAATCTCTATACATATGGTATACATAAAAACCTTATACTATCATAGATATTTGTTTATATCGCAATCGATGAAATAGGAAAAGTACTTGGAATTCATAATGTCGACGCAATAACTGCTATCTTTCTCGGTCAAAACAACATAACAGTTCGAGGTAAATTTAACAAAACTACAAAAGGAACTTCCATTGCATCTATTATGGCACGAAGCGCTTTGCCTTATAGCATAAATATATAATTCTTCCCGCATTTACTGGTGTTCCATTTATAAACTGGAAGTACATACTTACTAAACAAATTGACGTTTCTGTTGGACGATCTTTACCTTATGTAGGTGCTGCTATCATCTTTTACGACGTATCAAAAATTGTTTATAATACTATTCACCAGTATAACCGCCTAGTTAAACCTGAAGATAGGATTTTTTAGATGCATATTCTCTCAGAAAAATTCAAGAATTTCTTAATGTCCGAAGAAAAAATTTCTGAAAATGAAATTCAACTGTCAACAAGAATTGTAGAAGATCTTGGTCTGGATGGAATTGATGCTCATTACTTCATAGAGGCCTATGCAGAAACGTTCTCAATCGAGGTTGGGGATTTTGATTTTCATCGATATTTTAATGATGAAACACAAGTTTTATTAATTATCCCCGCTATCCTCTTTGTTTTTTTCCGATTTCTGATCTGGAAACTTTTGCTGGGCAAACCAGTCCGCAAACTGACAACAGTGCCCGTCACATTGGCCATGCTCCAACAAGCAATAGACGATGGTGTCTGGAATTGCGCACGCATTGAATCGCTTGCTGGCACACAGGTTTATCCACCCCCCCCAAAAAAAAACCAGGGTGGTTTTCGCGCATTCGTAACAGGACATGAGTAGACATACTTTAGAAGTATCGAATTCAATCAGACATGCGAATAAAGTAAACTCCACGAATTTATTGGTCCCGTGGGGTTTTCTGAACGTTGTATGGTGGAAGGAGAACACTACCAACGACACTTGCGACTGGTGGATCACAAGACACTTTGGCTTCATCGCAGAATCGGGTTCTATTGACAAAAGATCGTGTCAGTTTGTTTTTTCTTACGTTTCAAAGGCGATCTTTGCGGAAATCGGTGGATGCGTAGCTGCTGGGCCTGTCCCACCAGAGATCCGTTTGTTGCGCAACGATATGGTGGCAGTGCTGCCCATGACGTGACATGCATAAATACTATGGAGATGATGAAACAGTTTGATATGATACAGAACAAGCCTCTGACAGACGTCATGAAGGCATGAGTTGCCGCTATTCGGAACAATCAAAAGTCGCCAGACTAGAAAATAGACTACCTGTTTCAGGAGGAATCACCAATGTGAGCGGTCACATGATGCTGTCCTCGGCACTGGTGGCAGAACTGGTCTACCCGATGAGATTCGAACCTTGAGTGGGCAGAATGCCACACGCGAGTCAGCTATCGGCTCTTTACCGATAGCTGATTGGATAAGTCATGTCCGCTATACGGACAGCGACAAAGTATCTTGAACATCCGACTTGCGGGCGATAGCCGACATGACATGGAGCCAGCCAGCCCGTCATTCCCTGATGAGTTACTGTGTGCCAAGTGTAAGCTTCAACCGTCTCTGCCTCCTACCCTGACTACACATAGCGATGGCGAGTGCTCATCTCTGTCCGACCAAGCCAGCCATCGCGGCTGCGGACACAGAATCGGTAGTAAGTCCTTACCGCCGAAAGAACGGCTTTCCCATATCGTTCATGACTCCCCCTTCCCTTTCGTAACGCCGCCATACACCAGTATTTGTACGACGCGCGTCTATCCGGGACTACCCATGACTACGATTCCGCACGCTGGAGCACGAGCAGATACGATCTTCCATATTACTGATTTCCATTGAAATAACAGTCATCTGTCCGGATCGTGAGCCTGTTTTCCTTGCCATACGGTCGGAAGAGAGCGACGATGACGGACAGACCCAGCCAGTCCATTGTCCCGGCGTATCGGCCGCCCGAGCCCGAGTTACGGCTCGTCCTGCGGCCCAATGCCCCCGACCCGCGCCTGATCGCGCTGGTCCGCCTCATGGCCCGTCGTGCCGCACGGGACTGGTTCCGGTCTCAGCAACAGGAGCAACGTCGCCGCTCCGGACCGTAAGGATACCTCATCATGAAGGTCGCGCTCTACGCCCGCTATTCGTCCGACAACCAGCGCGACGCCTCGATCGCCGACCAACTCCGGGTCTGCCGCACCCACGCGGAGAAACAGGGCTGGACCATCGTCGAGGAGTATACCGACCACGCGATATCCGGCGCATCGCTGATGAGACCCGGCATCCAGGCGCTGATCGCGGATGCACAGCGTGGACGGTTCCAGATCGTGCTGGCCGAGGCGATGGATCGCCTCTCCCGCGACCAGGAAGATATCGCTGGCGTCTTCAAGCGCATGAACTATGCCGGTGTGCGGATTGTCACCCTCTCTGAGGGCGAGGTGTCCCACCTTCACGTCGGCCTCAAGGGCACGATGAACGCCCTGTTCCTGAAGGACCTCGCCGAGAAGACCCATCGCGACCTGCGCGGCCGTGTCGAACAGGGCAAGTCCGGCGGCGGCAACGCCTACGGTTATGACGTGGTACGCAAACTCGACGCCAATGGGGAGCCCATCCGGGGCGACCGGATCATCAATCCCGCAGAAGCGGACGTGGTCCGTCGCATCTTCCGCGACTTCGCGGCTGGACTGGGCCGCGCGCCATTGCCTTCCACCTCAATGACGAAGGCATCTCCGCACCGGGCAGCGGTGCCTGGGGTTTCTCGACCATCAACGGTAACCGACTACGCGGCACAGGTATCCTCAACAATGAGATGTACGTGGGCAAGCTGGTGTGGAACCGCCAGCATTTCATCAAGGATCCCGACACCGGCAAGCGGCAGGCCCGTCCCAACCCAGACTCCGAATGGGTAATCCAGGAGGTGCCGGAACTGCGGATCGTCGATGAGGACCTGTGGGACGCGGTCAAGGCGCGACAGGCCAGCGTCAGCGCCAGCCGGAACACCCGCGACACGTCATCGCCCGACCATTTCCGCGAGAAACGTCGTCCTCGCTACCTGTTCTCCGGTCTCAGCAAATGTGGCTGCTGCGGTGGTGGCTATTCGATGATCTCCGGCACCCTGCTGGGCTGCTCGACAGCACGCAACAAGGGCACCTGCGACAACCGGACCAACATGCGCCGCGAGGAACTGGAACGACGCGTCATCGATGCCCTGAACTGCCCCGGGTTTACCGGAGAGCGATTTGTTCAGTAATCAGGCAGCGATATCAAGTCTGCTCTGATCTTCATAGAAGGCGCGTTCGGCTTCGGCGGGCGGCCTGTAGCCGATTGGCGCCAGCAGGCGTCGGTTATTATACCAGTCCACCCATCTGAGGGTTTCCCATTCGACCTGCGCCATGGATTTCCATGGCCCCAGATGATGGATGACCTCGGCCTTGTATAAACCATTGATAGTCTCTGCCAGTGCATTGTCGTAGCTGTCACCAACCGTGCCGACCGAGGCGTCTATGTCAGCCAGCGCCAGGCGTTCGGTATATCGGATCGACAGATATTGTGATCC
>NZ_JACHIE010000035.1:2153-5109 GCF_014207635.1 Acetobacter lovaniensis | reverse complement strand
GGTGTTTTGTGTGTGACGTGGTTATGGATGATTTCTGTGCACGGGCTATCCGTAAGGATAGTGTGAGAGTGAGCCTATTGGGTGATTAGGACCAGTTAGCTGCACGTGTTACCACGCTTTCACATCTGGCCTATTAACGTGGTGGTCTACCACGACCCTCAGGGAGATCTAGTTTTGAGGTGGGTTTCCCGCTTAGATGCTTTCAGCGGTTATCCCGTCCATACTTAGCTACCCGGCTGTGCCGCTGGCGCGACAACCGGTGCACCAGAGGTATGTTCATCCCGGTCCTCTCGTACTAGGGACAAATCCTCTCAAATCTCCAACATCCACGGCAGATAGGGACCGAACTGTCTCACGACGTTCTAAACCCAGCTCACGTACCACTTTAATCGGCGAACAGCCGAACCCTTGGGACCTGCTCCAGCCCCAGGATGTGATGAGCCGACATCGAGGTGCCAAACCTCCCCGTCGATGTGGACTCTTGGGGGAGATCAGCCTGTTATCCCTAGAGTACCTTTTATCCGTTGAGCGATGGCCCTTCCACGCGGGACCACCGGATCACTATGGCCGACTTTCGTCTCTGCTCGAGCTGTCACTCTCGCAGTCAGGCGGGCTTATGCCATTGCACTCAACAGCCGGTTTCCGACCGGCCTGAGCCCACCATCGCGCGCCTCCGTTACACTTTGGGAGGCGACCGCCCCAGTCAAACTGCCCACCATACAGGGTCCCGGACCAGGCTTACTGGCCGCGGTTAGACATCAGAAAAATTCAGGGTGGTATTTCAAGGATGGCTCCACAGGAACTGGCGCCCCTGCTTCAAAGCCTCCCACCTATCCTACACAGAATGTCTCTGATGCCACTGTAAAGCTACAGTAAAGGTTCATAGGGTCTTTCCGTCTGACCGCGGATACCCCGCATCTTCACGGGGAATTCAATTTCGCTGAGCCGATGCTGGAGACAGCGGGGAAGTCGTTACGCCATTCGTGCAGGTCGGAACTTACCCGACAAGGAATTTCGCTACCTTAGGACCGTTATAGTTACGGCCGCCGTTTACCGGGGCTTCAATTCAGTGCTCTCACACCTCCTCTTAACCTTCCGGCACCGGGCAGGCGTCAGACCCTATACGTCGTCTTTCGACTTCGCAGAGTCCTGTGTTTTTACTAAACAGTCGCTACCCCCTGGTCTGTGCCACCCACACATGGTTGCCCACATGCAGGTCTCGCTTATCCCGAAGTTACACGAGTAATTTGCCTAGTTCCTTCAGCATCGTTCTCTCAAGCGCCTTGGTATGCTCTACCAGTCCACCTGTGTCGGTTTAGGGTACGGTCTATACGCCAGAGCTATTTCCTGGAATGCTCCAAAAGCCGGTCCAATCCGTTAAGGACCAACAACATATCGCATTCGTCACTTCTGGCAGGTTCAGGAATATTCACCTGATTCCCATCGACTACGGCTTTCGCCCTCGCCTTAGGGGCCGACTAACCCTGCGTGGATTAACCTTGCGCAGGAACCCTTGGACTTTCGGCGACAGTGTTTCTCGCACTGTTTGTCGCTACTCATGTCAGCATTCGCACTTCCGATATCTCCAGAAGGGGTCACCCCGCTTCCTTCACAGACCTACGGAACGCTCCGCTACCGCGCATATCATAGATATGCACCCACAGCTTCGGCACGTGGCTTGAGCCCCGTTACATTTTCGGCGCAGGGTTTCTATTAGACCAGTGAGCTATTACGCTTTCTTTAAAGGATGGCTGCTTCTAAGCCAACCTCCTGGTTGTTATGGAATCCCCACATCCTTTCCCACTTAGCCACGATTTAGGGGCCTTAGCTGGTGGTCTGGGCTGTTTCCCTCTCGACAATGGACCTTAGCACCCACTGTCTGTCTGCCAGGCTAAACTTCCGGGTATTCGGAGTTTGGTTGGGTTTGGTAAGGCTTTGGGCCCCCCTAGCCCATCCAGTGCTCTACCCCCCGGGGTCAACACCTGACGGTCTACCTCAATAGATTTCGCGGAGAACCAGCTATCTCCGAGTTTGATTGGCCTTTCACCCCTAGCCACAGCTCATCCCCGACTTTTTCAACAGGCGTGGGTTCGGCCCTCCAGTGCGTGTTACCGCACCTTCAGCCTGGCCATGGCTAGATCACTCGGTTTCGGGTCTTCTGCCAGCAACTATGCGCCCTATTCAGACTCGCTTTCGCTACGCCTACACCTATCGGCTTAAGCTCGCTGCAAACAGAAACTCGCTGACCCATTATACAAAAGGTACGCCGTCACCCCATAAGAGGCTCCGACTGCTTGTAGGCATCCGGTTTCAGGTCTATTTCACTCCCCTCGTCGGGGTGCTTTTCACCTTTCCCTCACGGTACTTGTTCACTATCGGTCACCAGGGAGTATTTAGGCTTGGAGGGTGGTCCCCCCATGTTCAGACAGGGTTTCACGTGCCCCGCCCTACTCAAGGATCTTTAAAAGCACTACGCATACGGGACTATCACCCACTATGGCCGACCTTTCCAGATCGTTCTGCTTCTCTTCCAAAGACCACTGGCCTGCTCCGCGTTCGCTCGCCACTACTAGCGGAATCTCAATTGATGTCTTTTCCTCCAGGTACTGAGATGTTTCAGTTCCCCGGGTTCGCCTCATCACCCTATGTATTCAGATGATGATACCCATCGCTGGGTGGGTTGCCCCATTCGGATATTTGCGGATCAATGCCTGCTCGCGGCTCCCCACAACTTTTCGCAGCGTGCTACGTCCTTCGTCGCCTCCTGGTGCCAAGGCATCCACCGAATGCCCTTATCGCGCTCACTCGCCCCATGCACAGAAACCATCCATACCTTGCGATACAAACAGCTCCAAGCATGAACGCATCCGAGCACGTCACACTTTAAAACGCTTCTGAACGCTTAATGCCAATCACTGCTTAACATATAACCCGGAGATAAACCCCAGATCATATG
>NZ_JACHIE010000034.1 GCF_014207635.1 Acetobacter lovaniensis | reverse complement strand
TCCTTCATCTGCCGTCCTTTCGCGCAGTCGTTTCTTCCAACGACCATTCTGGCACATTGCGATGCCGTGCGGGGAGGACGGCAACCACCCCATCTTACACGGCAAATAGCATCAGCCGTTTTTCGCTCTCCTGCGCTGTTTCCCTCCATTTTTTCGACGCTGGCCTGCGCCCGGCTGCGCACGGTAACTCTTGCGCGCGTCATGGTCCGCCGAAGGTGGACACTGAGTCTGAAAAATCTTCGTCCACCCCCAACGCCTGCTTTCTTCGCCACCGTCATCCCGATCCGCCGCGACTTCGCCGCGACGCTTCAAAACCGGACGGAGGCATATCATGCTCAACAGACCCACGCCCTCACCGGCGCGCTATCTGCGCACCCATGAGGCTGCGCAAATTCTCGGACTTTCGCCGCGCACACTGGAAAAATATCGCTGCCACGGTACAGGACCGACGTTCCGCAAGCTTGGTGGTCGCGTCGTCTATCTGATCGATGACCTCGACGTATGGGCAGCCGCCGGTGCGTGCAAATCCACCTCCGACCCGAATTATGACGCGGCGCGTGCCGCCGGGCATGACCCACGATGAATGCCGCGCCGGGTATTCCGCGTTCCAGGCGCGCAAGCGAACGCAACAGGCTCGACCCGTTCGTGGTCTCCGGCGGGGATGCCAGCCCGCGCGATCAGCGCGACCTGATGGAGCGACCGTTCTTCTCGCTCGCGAAGACAAAGCGCACGGTGCCGATCTTCTATGAAGCCGGTGACGTCCGTGTCGAAGTCTTCGGCATGCCCGACCATGGCATGGCGACGATCTGGGACGCCGATGTGCTGATCTGGGCCGCCAGCCAGATCGTCGAGGCGGAAAATCTTGGTCTTACGACATCGCGCTTCCTGCGCTTCACGCCCTATCAGCTTCTGAGCAGTATCGGGCGTCAGACGGGAGCGCGGGATTATGGGCTACTCAAGGCGGCACTGACCCGGCTCCAGTCCACCGTGGTCGCCACTACGATCCGCAACGGCCAGAACTGGCGCCGTCAGCAGTTCTCCTGGATCACCGAATGGGAGATCTGTGCCAGCCAGACGGGCCGCGCCGCTGGTGTCGAGATCGTCATTCCCGAATGGTTCTATCGCGGCGTGATCGACCGCTCGCTCGTGCTTGCCATCGACCCGGCCTATTTCCGCCTCACCGGCGGCATCGAACGCTGGCTCTATCGCATCGCCCGCAAGCATGCTGGCCGCCAGCGTGCGGGCTGGACCTTCGAGATCGCCCATCTGCATGCGAAATCCGGCAGCCTGGTGCGTGTCTCGGATTTCGCCATCCAGATCCGGCATATCGCCGCCCGCCAGTCGTTGCCCGGCTATCGCCTGGGCATCGAGCGCGACGGCGCGCGCGAATTGCTCCGCATCCTGCCGGCCGACTTATCCACAATTCCTGTGGATAACCATGTGAATGGTATCGGGATTTCACACGCAACCCTTATCGGGACATCACACGCAGGACTATCGGGACTTCGCACGCACGAATCGCAGCTAAGTCTTTGGCCTGAAACGGCGATTCCGGCCCTTAACTTATCTAACTTAGAATCTAACTCTTATGTTGATGGGGCGGGCCGCCTTGCGGATAACGGCCCTGGTCCCTCCGTTTCCGGCCCAAAAGCACGCGGAGACGGGCCATGATCGTGGCCCTCCTCAACCAGAAGGGCGGCGTCGGCAAGACGACGCTGGCGCTGCATCTCGCGGGCCAATGGGCTCGGGAAGGCCGGCGCGTGACGGTCATCGATGCCGACCCGCAGGGCTCGGCGCTGGACTGGTCGGCGCAGCGCGCACGGGAGGGACTGCCCCGCCTGTTCGGCGTGATCGGCCTGGCGCGCGACACGCTGCATCACGAGGCGCCGGAACTGGCTCAGGGGGTGGATCACGTCGTCATCGACGGTCCGCCTCGGGTGGCGGCGCTGCTGCGCTCCGCCCTGCTGGCGGCCGATCTGGTGCTGATCCCGGTGCAGCCTTCGCCGTTCGACGGCTGGGCCTCGGCCGAAATGCTGCGGCTGCTGGCGGAAGCGCGGCTCTTCCGTCCCGGTCTGCTGGCCCGTTTCGTGCTGAACCGCTGCGCCGCGCGCACGGTGATCGCCCGCGAAACCCGGCTGGCGCTGGTGGGGCATGAGCCGGCGGCGCTGGCAGCGCGGATCGGCCAGCGGGTCGCGTTCGCCGACATGGCGCGCACCGGCCGCTTGGTCTGCGACTTGCGCCCGCAGGGGATTGCCGCCCGCGAAATCGCCGCACTGACAGCCGAGATTGGGGGGCTGGTGTCATGACCCTGCTGACCGGCGACAGCGCGCTCCTGATGCCCTGGCACGGCCCCTACGACATGATCCTGGTCGATCCCCCCTATGGCGATACGTCGCTCGCATGGGACCGGCGCATAGCGGATTGGCCCGGCAAGGCGCTCGCTGCCCTGAAACCCAGCGGCTCGCTCTGGGTTTTCGGCTCCCTGCGGAGTTTCCTTGCATCCAACGCGGCATTTCGGAATGCGGGCTGGAAATATGCCCAGGAACTGGTCTGGGAGAAGCAGAACGGTTCCAGCTTCCATGCCGATCGGTTCCGGCGCGTGCATGAACTGATCGTCCAGTTCTATCGCGACGATACGCCCTGGCGCGCCGTCTACAACGTGGTTCCGACCACGTCCGACGCACGGGCACGCACGGTACGACGGAAACACCGGCCGCCCCACATGGGTCGGATCGATGCCGGTCGTTACGTCAGCGAGGACGGTGGCCCGCGCCTGATGCGCTCCGTGATTCCGGTCCGTAATACGCATGGCCGGGCCATCCACCCGACCGAGAAGCCGGTGGCGTTGCTGGAGATCCTGATCCGCACGAGCTGCCCACCGGGTGGCCTGGTGGGCGACTGGTTCGCCGGCTCGGGGGCTGCTGGCGTCGCCTGTCGGCTCGCCGGTCGGCGCTATGTCGGCTGCGAGATCGATCCTGTCATGGCGCAGAAAGCGCGCGACCGTATCGCGTCCGTGCTGCCGCTCGGCGAGGGAATATCGCCATGACAGAGCGTCGCACGCTACCCGGCTTCGCGTCGCGCCCCGCCGACCCGGAACGCTGGGTCAAGGCGCCGGACAAGCCTGCGGCTGCCAACCACTTCACCGCCCGGCTGACCATCGACGTCACGCCGGCGCTGCGCGCCCGCATCAAGGTCGCGGCGTTCCAGCGCGGCATGACCGTCGCCGACATGCTGCGCGCGCTGCTCGCCCGTGAGTTCCCTGACAATCCCGGAGACGTGCCATGAACGGACGATTTTCTACGCCGCCGCATCGCCGCGCGGCGTCGCTGACCCATGTCGAACTGACCTGGATCGAGAAGCGTATCGAGCGCTGGTTGCGCTTCGGCCACCGCGTTGACGAACAGATCCTTGATGGTCGCCGCCGCATTTCCAGTTTCGCGCCGGGCAGCATCTTCGCCTTCGTTCGCTGGGCGTCGAACGATCTGGGAGCCACGGTCTCCCGCGTGGACATCGTACGGGCGGTGGAGGCAGGAAGCCCGTTCCAGACCCTCCCGTTTGTGCGTCCCGGTGGCGAAATCCTGCTGCGTGTCGATAGCTGGCCGAGGGTCGAGCGCGTACTCCGGGCGATCGACGTTATTGACGCGCTGGGCATCGACCCGGCGGATGCCGCACCCGAATACTGGCGGCATCTCCACCATCGCATCAGTGCCGGACATGAGCCCCGCAGCTACACGCGTGAGCAGCAGTCAGCATGGCTCAAGCGACGGCAGGTGACGTCATGACCCGGCGTGGCTGGTTCTTCGCCACCTATTTCGCGGTGCTCGGCGTGGGCATTTCACTGGCCGTGCATCCTATGCCCCGGCTGATCTGGAATGAGACGGCGAGCGTGCCAATCGGACTTTATCGGCTGCACACGGACCTTTCGCCGCATGTCGGCGATCTGGTCGCTGTCCGTCTGCCCGAGCGCGCGGCGACGCTGCTGGCGACGCGCGGCTACCTCCCTCTCGGTGTGCCCCTGCTCAAACCTGTAGCGGCCATCGCAGGGCAGTCCGTTTGCCGTACCGGACAACGCATCACCATCGACGGAAAATTCGCTGGCGACGCGCAATCCGTCGATCACCGTGGCCGCCCGCTGCCCGTCTGGCAGGGCTGCCAACACCTCGATCCCGGCCAGGTCTTCGTCATGAACCCGGCCGAACCACGCAGTCTCGACGGTCGATATTTCGGCGTGCTGTCCCTCTCCACCGTCATCGGCCGTGCCACCCCGGTCTGGCGTCCATCCGGGAGCGGCCAGGCCGTCGCCTCATCCTCCAATCCATCCTCGAAAGGACAATAAGATGGCACAGATCGGTCTTTTCACCCGCACCAAAACCGGCTTTGCCGGGCGCATCCGCACCCTCACCGTGACGCAGGATCTTATCCTCATTCCGGCCGATTTTTCTGATGCCGAACATGCTCCGGATTATCGCGTCCATCTCACCGACGCGGACGGCCCGGAGGTCGGCGCAGGCTGGAAACGCACCGGCGAGAGGGCTGGTGAATACATCGCCGTAGCCCTCGACGATCCCGCCTTCACGCAGCCGATCCGGGCCAATCTCTTCCGCACCGCCGACGACCGCGCGGTCTGGGTGCTGAACTGGACGCGCCCGTCAAAGCGCGCCGAACGGGGAGATTGAGACGATGCGACGCGCCTTCTTCCTCGCTGTCGGCATCACCGCGATCGGCGTATTGGCTGCTGCCGACCAGACACGGGCTGCGTCGGTTTCGACACTCGCCGGCACCGATCCTTTTGCTGCCCAGATCGCTGAGGCAGTCCGCCGTTTCGACGTTCCGACCGCCTGGATAAGGGCGGTGATGCGTGCTGAGAGCGGCGGCGACACCAGCGCGATTTCGTCAAAAGGCGCGGTCGGACTCATGCAGATCATGCCCACGACCTGGGCCAACCTGCGTGTCCGTTACGGGCTGGGAAGTGATCCATTCGATGTGCATGACAACATTCTCGCGGGTGCTGCGTACCTGCGCGAGATGCACGATCGCTACGGCTCACCGGGATTTCTTCTGTGGTTGCCGTCCGTTATGCAAGAGTTTTCTGACCCATATTGACGTGTGATCGTGTGCGGTCTTCTGTAAGGCCTGTTGATGTG
>NZ_JACHIE010000033.1 GCF_014207635.1 Acetobacter lovaniensis | reverse complement strand
CTCACACCTTACGAATATGTCTGCAAAATATGGACTTCAGAGCCAGAAAAATTCATCATCAATCCAACCCATCAAAACACGGGACTAAACACCTAATCAAATGAGCTTCCGATATCCCGTACGCCTCGGATATCTCGCGAATAGAACAGAGGCGTTCCGTCCGAACGCCGAGATAGATTAGTGCGCGCAGCGCATAGTCGGTTTGCAATGTAAGTTTCATGGTTCTTTCAAGATGCATCATCTCGACAGGTATTTTCAATACTCCAGAAAAGGTATATGATAGGTAAACCTTAAAGGAGGAACCCATGTCCCAGCCTCTCGACGAAAAGACGCGTGCGATCATCTCTGCCACTGTCCCTGCGCTGAAAGCACATGGAACAGCTATCACAACAGAAATGTACAAGCGCCTGCTTTCCACCCCGGCCATTCGCGATCTGTTCAACCTCTCTCATCAGCAAGATGGAGAACAACCCAAAGCGCTGGCGTTGGCGGTCTTGTGCTATGCTGAACATATCAACAACCTCGGCGCGCTTGGCGGCATGGTCGAGCGGATCGCAGAGAAGCACGTTGGTCTGAACATCCTGCCTGAACATTATCCTTACGTAGCCGAGGCTCTGCTCGGAGCAATCGGTCATGTTCTTGGAGATGCCGCGACGCCGGAGATCGCCGACGCGTGGGGCAAAGCTTACTGGTTCCTCGCAGATATTCTTATCGGCCGTGAAAAGCAGATTTATGAGGAGCATGAGGGGGCACCGGGCGGTTGGGCCGGTTGGCGCGCTTTCCGCGTTCGTTCGCGTCGCGAGGAAACATCAACCATTGCATCGTTCGAACTGGTTCCCGTCGATGGCGGCACGCTCTTTCGCCATAAAGCGGGACAGTATCTCAGTTTCAAACTGGATGTTCCCGGCCACGACTCCCAGCGCCGGAATTACAGCATCTCCTCCACGCCTGGAGTAGATCATTATCGTATCAGTGTGCGTCGGCAGGAGGGTGGAGTCGTTTCAACGTGGCTGCATGACACCGTTCAGGTGGGCGATGTGCTGCAGGTCGCCAACCCTGCCGGCGATTTCTTCCTTGACGAGACGAGTGAATCGCCAGTCGTCTTTCTGACAGCCGGCGTTGGCCTCACGCCCGTAATATCAATGCTCGGCGATCTCGTCCAAGCATCCCCGAACCGCAAGATTCACTACGTTTATGGCTCGGATACCGCGGCGTTGGCAGCTTTCCGCGCGGAGGTTGAGGAGCTTGCCAGCCGCGGCGTTCTGGCAGCCGATTTCTTTTATGCGAAAGAACGTGCTCCCGCTGAAAGCCCCGGCGCAAATACGCACGCGGGACGTGTTACGACAACCTGGCTGCGGGAAAATATCGATCGTTCCGCCACTTATTACATCTGCGGACCAGATTCTTTCATGAGAGATATGGTCGATGCGCTACGGGCTGAACATCTGTCGGCAAAGCAGATCCGCTACGAGTTCTTCGGGTCAGCCGCCGATCCAGACCTTGTCCTCTCTGCCGCCTGATCCTTTTTTGAACGCTCGCCGTCCTGAGACGAGTGCGTACCGTGCGGGGGATCACAATCTCCCGCACGCGCCTATAGGGAGCTTTGTACTATGTCGGACTTAACCTCCCGCGTCACACCAGTCGCGGATCCGGTCAGTACCGTCCTGAAATGGATTCTTCTCGCGACCGGATTTCTGACTGCGGCACTTCTGATCTGGACGACGGAAGTAACCTATAAGGGCGCGCCCCCGCAGCCGGAGCAGTTCGTCTCGACCGACGGCAGCGTGCTTATTAAGGGCGCGGATATCATTGCGGGCAAGGGAGGCTTCCAGAAAGCCGATCTGATGGATTACGGGAGCCTGTACGGCATGGGCTCCTATTATGGTGAGGATTATACGGCCTCGATCATGAAACAACTGGCGCTCGCCACACGCGACAACATTGCGAGCGCAAACGATCATGCCGCATTCGCAAGCCTCCCGGCTGAGCGGCAGGACGCTATTACGGCAAAAATGCGCAGCGATCTCCATCATCTTGATCTGACCGCACCGACAGTGACGCTGCCTGATGAACTTGCCGCAGCAGTCGCATCTGTTCGCTCGGCAACCACGAACGCCCTGCTCCATCCAGATCGCAAGAGCGGCTGGACCGCGGCAAAGAGTCTCTCGCCTGCGCTTGCAGGTAAGACAGCCGATTTCCTGATCTATTCTGCATTAACAACAGTCGCCTGGCGTCCAGGCACAGACTATTCCTGGACGCAGAACTGGCCTTACGAGCCACTGGTGGGTAACGCTCCAACAAGCGAAACCTTTATCTGGACATGGGCAAGCTTCGGCTTTGTTTTTTTGGCTTTTGGCGCGGTACTGTTCATTTATGAATACTGGCTTAATGATGCGGATACGGACAAACGGGACGCCGAACTTCTCGTCATTCATCCACTGACACCAAGTCAAAAAAAGATCTGGAAATATTTCCTGCTTGTGGCTGGACTTATTCTTGTACAGATTCTCGTTGGTTCAATCATGGCGCACATGTATTATGATCGAACGAGTTTTTACGGCTTTGATATCAATCACTACATTCCGTTCAATGTCATGCGCGATCTTCATATTCAGGCACCGATCGTCTGGATCGGCCTGTCATGGATCGGGGCGGCGCTGTTCCTCGCCCCGGTCATCGCCGGGGGGAAAGAAGCCAAGGGTCAGGGCTGGCTCGTGGACGCGCTGTTCTGGACAACGGCCTTCGTGGTGGTCTGTGGTCTGGCTGGAAACTACCTCGGCGTTGTGGGCGTGATCGACGGGAACTGGTTCTGGTTCGGAAACCAGGGGCTGTCCTATATCCAACTGGGCCGCTTCTGGCAGATCGGATTTTTTGGTGGGCTGTCTCTATGGAGCGTCCTCGTTATGCGCGCTCTATGGCCATCGATATCACTATGGACCCGCGCAGCGCGCGACTTCTGGTCCGGTCATATCCGGCTCGAACATCTCATCTGGGCATCGACTGTCAATGTCGCAGTGCTGTATGCCTGCGGTATGATTCCGTTAACGGGTATCGAGAAATCGTTCACGATTTCCGATTTCTGGCGCTGGTGGGTCGTCCATCTCTGGGTAGAACAATCCTTTGAATTCTTTGCCGCGGCGATGACCGCCTGGACGCTCATGGCCACAGGCCTGATCTCGCGCCGTCTCGCTGAGCGCGGCATGTATTTCGAGGTTATCCTGATCTTTCTGGGGGGCGTGATTGGCACGGGGCATCATCTCTACTGGGCGGGCGAGCCAAGTTTGTGGATCCCGTTCGGTACGATGTTTTCCTTTATTGAGGTGCTGCCACTCGTCTTGCTTATCATGGAAGGGATCAGCCACTATCGGATGATCAGGAAGCGGGAGGATTTCCGCTACCGGTTGGGGACCATTTACGTCATCGGAGCCGCCTTCTGGAACTTTGTTGGTGCTGGCGTTTATGGAGGCGGCCTGCTAAACGCGCCGCTCGTGAATTATTATGAGCACGGCACATTCCTGACACTCAATCATGCCCATTCATCTCTTTTCGGCGCTTTCGGCGAACTGGCGATCGGCCTGATCTATTTCTGCCTGCGTTACATCCATGCAGAGGAAGCCTGTTTCTCTGAACGAGCAGGCCTGTGGGCGTTCTGGCTCTATAATGCGGGGCTGGTTATGTGGACGCTACTGAACTTCTTCCCGATTGGCTGGCCCCAACTTCTTGCGGTTTATGAACATGGTTATGCTTACGCTCGCAGCACCGCATTCTACGACAAGACCCTCTTCTGGCAGTGGATGCGCTTGCCCGGTGATGTCGTCTTTGCTGCGGGTGCGCTGATTATGGCGTGGGATTTTCTCGTCAAGCTTGCACCCGTCTATCCGGTATGGATACAGCGGCTTATCCCCGGCATAAAGATATCATCTGAAGTCAGCACGACGGAACATGCGTCATGATGCGACAAATGACTCTCTACGCTTTTTCTTCAAGAGTTTTTGTGTGACGTCATGGCGGTAGCTTCACCGGGTCACAGACGAGGAAATCAATCATGACGCAACCGTCCGACTTCACCGAACTGCTCACTCGGAAAGTACTTGAAACGCGTGCCGATGCGATCCTTGCCGCCGATCTGGATGGAATCATCCGGTTCTGGAATCCGGGCGCGGTAAGGATATTCGGATTTACGGAACATCAAGCTCTGGGGCAGTCGCTCGATATCATCGTTCCTGAAAAACAGCGTGCACGGCATTGGGAAGGATGGGAAGGTGTGATCCAGACGGGCAGAAGCCGCTATGCGGCAGACGAACGACTGGCCGTGCCTGCGATGACGTCTGATGGTCGTCGCATATCAGTCGAATTCACCATACTGATTCTGCATGATCAGTATGGTGAGATCGCTGGCATCGGCGCGATCATGCGTGATGTGACAACCCGTTTCAACGAACTCCGTGAACTGCGTATGAAGAGTGCAGGCTTACGGTCCGTCTGACAGACATGATGAAAAATCTGCGCGCGCCGTCAAACAATGGAATGAAAGCCATGACGCCTTACCGGACCACCGTCGAATTCAATGAACACACGATCCCGTCGGCTCTCCTCCGACAACACGAAACAAAAGCCGGAACATGGGGCATCATCCGGGTCATGGAAGGCGAACTCGACCTCATCTTTTTCGATCCTCCACGTGAAATCAAACTGACACCCACATGTCCAGGAAAGATCGCGCCACAAGAGGGTCATTGCGTCCGGCTTTTCGGGCCGGTGAGGATGAAGATCGAGTTCTACGACTGCGATCCATCAGACAACGTAGCCTGACGGGTTAAATCCTTACATCGCCAAACTCAACGCAGAGCCCTTATGAAAGGCGACATGACCCGTTTTCAGGCTCACGATCTCATATTGCGGCTCGTCTGGCGATGCGTGATGCCGATAACCATTTACCAGAAAGGGCGCGTCATGAATGGCCGTGATCCGCCCTTTCACATGACCAGCTTCTGAATTCCACGAAACGACATCTCCAATCTCGAATTTATATAATGACATGACAGAAAGCATCCCTACGACAAAGAATAAAAAAGAACCTCACCTGTTCTACTCGATCGGGCACTCGACACATACTTTGGAACAGTTCGTTACGCTCCTTCATCATTACGGCGTTACTCTCGTCGCGGATATCAGAGCATTCCCTTATTCCCGACGCAATCGAGACTATGACGAGAAGCGACTAGCGACGGAACTGAACGACAAGGCCATTGCATACACGCATATACCGGAGCTTGGAGGTCGCCGCCCACGCTCGAAAACTGTCGCGCCAGAACGCAACGCTTTCTGGCGTATCCAAAGTTTCCACAACTATGCTGACTACGCACTTGGAGAAGCCTTTCATCGCGGCGTGACAGAACTGATTGATCTGGGACAGCATGCAACAGTTGCCATCATGTGCGCCGAAATTCTCTGGTGGCGTTGCCACCGGCACATCGTTACCGACTATCTCATCGTCAATGGCATGCGCGTGACACACATTCTGTCCATGACTGCGGCGGAGCCCGGCCGCCTAACAGAAGCGGCTGTAGTTACCGAGGACGGCCGCCTCACCTACCCGGCGCCATCCCCGTTATCCGATCATATGTGAGCAGGACCGATGCATACCGTTCACGCGTCCGAAAGCGAGTTTGACGCCATTCCCATGTTTCGAGATCTGCCAGCAGAGAGCAAACGCCTGCTCTCTTCCGGCTCATCCATTGAAAATTACGAACGAAGCACAATTCTCTTCCAGCAGGGTGCAATGCCCGAATTCCTATTCGTCGTTCTGGATGGAATGCTGCATCTGTGCAGTGATACGATGGGCGGAAAAGGTGTTACTGTGACCTGTGCCAGAGCGGGTGACTTTGTTCTTCCCGCGGCGGTTATCACACGGAAACCTTATTTACTTCAGGCCCGCAGTATCTCGCAGGTAAGGCTTCTACGGGTAAAAACTCAGATCCTGCATGAGCTTCTTGAAAGCGACGGCTCTTTTAGTCTTGCATTCCTGAAACAAACATCCGAACAAATTCGTATCAATATCGAGGAGGTGAAGTCGCTCCGACTTAAAACCGGAACACAACGTTTTGCCGCTTTTCTGCTCAGAGAGGCTTATAGACAAAACAGTCGTGAGTTTATCGTTCTACCGTATGCCAAGACAATTTTGGCCTCCGAACTGGACATGACGCCTGAAAGCTTGTCGCGGGTCATCGCAAAGCTGCAAGGAACATCTTTACAGGTCAGTGGGACAATCGTGCATTTCCTCGATTACGATGCACTCGTGACATTGTGTGCCCGGGATTTCAGGACTTCCCCCAAACATGGGCAACAACACTCCATGCCTCCACCACCTGCTCCATCAGAATGAGAAATATCCAAGATTCTTTAGCGAACACAGCTACAGCGTGATCGGGGCGAATCGTGGTTATGACGCGCCATTTCTATGAGTTTCCTTGTCTGAAGATGTTCTGGCATGTTGGGGGCCGTGACGATTAGACTGGAAAGAGAGAGCGTATTGCAAGCTTTGGGCGATATGCGCCGCTTTGTCCTGTTGAACCGCCCCGGCTTTCCCGGAGGCTCCGATTTGTGAGAAGGAGCTTTCGTTATGAGCAAGACCCGGAACAAGTTTTCACCTGAAGTTCGCGAACGCGCGGTGCGGATGGTTGGCGAGCACCGTGCTGATTACGGCTCGGAGTGGGAGGCGATGACCTCGATCGCCAGCAAGATCGGCTGTACGGCCGAGACGCTGCGTCGCTGGTGCCGTGAGGAGGCGAGCCGACGAACGGCACCAGCGACGCAGGCGGCCGACGACAAAGCCCGGCTCAAGCTGTTGGAACGTGAGGTCAAGGAGTTGCGGCGGGCCAACGAGATTCTGCGCAAGGCGTCGGCATATTTTGCGCAGGCGGAGCTCGACCGCCAAGGCAAATGGTGATGTCGTTCATCGACAGCCATCGCGAGGATCTGGGTATCGAGCCGATTTGCCGGGAACTGGCGATCGCCCCGTCCTCCTATCATGAGCACGTGCGGCGCCTGGCCGATCCCGGCAGGCGTCCGGCCCGTGCTCGCCGGGATGACGAAATCAAGGCACAGATCAAGCGTGTCCATGAGGCCAGTTCCGGCCTCTACGGCGCGCGCAAGGTCTGGCATCAATTGCTGCGCGATGGCATTGCCGTCGCCCGGTGCACCGTGGAGCGCCTGATGGCAGCCATAGGCTTGGCGGGCGTTCGGCGCGGCAAGACGACGGTCACCACGGTCAGCAATCCCAAGGCCCCATGCCCGCTGGACAAGGTCAATCGTGAGTTCCGCGTTGAGCGCCCCAACGCACTGTGGGTGGTCGATTTTACCTACGTCCACACCTGGGCGGGGTTCGTCTATGTGGCTTTCGTGATCGACGCCTATGCCCGCCGGATCGTGGGCTGGAAGGTCAGCACCTCGGCCACCGCCGGGTTCGTGCTCGATGCCCTGGAGCAGGCGATTTACGCGCGGCGGCCCGGGCCGGAAGACGGCCTGATCCACCATAGCGACAGGGGCGTTCAGTACCTGGCCATGAACTACACCCAGCGCCTGGCCGAGGCCAATCTCGTGCCATCGGTCGGCAGCGTCGGCGACAGTTACGACAACGCTTTGGCCGAGACAATCAACGGCCTGTACAAGACCGAAGTGATCTGGCGCCAGCGTTCATGGCCGAGCGCATCCGCAGTCGAAATGGCGACCCTGCGCTGGGTTGACTGGTACAACAACCAGCGCCTTTTCGGCCCCATCGGCTACATCCCACCAGCCGAGGCCGAGGCCAACTACTATGCAGCCATAGAGACCCTCGATATGGTGGCCTGACCCAGTTGAAATGGCCTCCGGGAAAGCCGGGGCGGTTCAACGACGGATGCCGCCGCCAGTGATGGTGCGCGATTGAGAGAGGGGCTGCTGGATAAAACCAATACGGCCTCAAGCGTCTGGGCTGATACAGCGTATCGCTCAAAAGCCAATGAAGATTTCATGGAAAAGCATGGCTTTGTCTCAAAGGTTCACAGGAAGAAGCCGCATCTCAAACCCATGCC
>NZ_JACHIE010000032.1 GCF_014207635.1 Acetobacter lovaniensis | reverse complement strand
CACATCAACAGGCCTTACAGAAGACCGCACACGATCACACGTCAATATGGGTCAGAAAACTCTTGCATAACGGACGGCAACCACAGAAGAAATCCGCGTCGAGGGCCTTTGTGGCTGGCAAGCGTATCACGGCCTCGCGCATCCGTTCCAGATGCCATTTTCTGCCATAGTTGAATCGAAATTTCTCCCGACGGATAACCGTACACAAAAACAGGCCTGACGCGGCAGTCAGGCTGAACCCCCGGGGGTAAAGAACATTCACATCGTCCGTCGCCCAATACGGTTCAGACTGATAAAAAGCTTCGGCCACAGAGCCGTTATAACTCAGACTGATGGTTCCCCCGTCATGAATAGGTGCCTGACCCGTTTTTCCGAACCAATCACAGAAAAAAGCAGGACGCCCTCTACGCCCGCCAACCCCGCAAACCATTCCACGCTTCGTCGGCCAGTGCTCTGACTGTGCCCTCGTCTGAACGCTCAAACATCAGATCCGGATGCCGAAGAAGGAAACCAAGAAAATTTCGCATATCTACCAGTGTCCAGTGAGGACGATCTTCCACATATTGCCTCAACAGCTCGATCCCATCCCGATTAAGGGTCTCATAACGCCGGCGATAGGCTTGATATTCTTCCATTGTCGAGCAGCTCTGGGCTTCACGCTCCCACGTCACCAGCGGCGCGAGGGTTGGAAGTAACCGTTCAAACTCAAGAACATTCTCATCCATTGGTTTAATCGAACTCCAAGTAAAATTGACCATGTAATCAGTTTACTAATTTAACAATATTCAGCCTCAGACCTCCATATCATTATCACGTTGGATAGCCCTATCACGTTTGATAATCTTTCCTGGGGCCAGAGTTTCGGCGCTTTTCCTAAGCGGTTCCACGGTGATGTCCTGATCACGACGAACAAGCGCCTCGGCCTGATTCTGCAGCGCATAGGCACTCCGGCGCAGCGTCCGGCTGATGTCATCCCATTGCTCAGGGGCAACCTCGCGCAGCCCTCGTGTCGCGACATGACTACGCGCTGCCGCACCCGGCGCGCGGCCATCGCGCTGGGCCGCTTCGATCTCGTGGTTCTGCCGGATCCAGCGTGTCGTATCCTGCTCGTGCCTGAGCGTCGCACCGGCAAGATCAATAGCAAGATCCTTGTAGTCATGCTTACCCATGTCAGCGGCAACACGGTTGAGGATGTCCTCATAGGTCACAGGCGTCTTGTCCCCCAGCGGTCGGGCAAACGTAATCGCCTCACGCACCGGCGCTTCGGCAACCCGTGTCCAGGCAATATGCGCATGACGGCTTTCGGCCACGTAGGTCGTAAACCCGCTGACCGCCATCGTGCCGCGCGGCATCGCGTTGATATGTTCGTCCGAGGTAATGCCCTGCGCGGCATCAATCGTCATCGCATGCCCAAACCCCAGCTTCGTGCGGCCGGTATCGGGATCCGCCAGACTGGCCCAGGGCACAAACCCCTCACGCCCCTTCAGGTTACGCAGAAACACACCCTGATCGTTCCAGCCGCGCACATCGACAAAATCACCGTTCGAACCCAACTCCCGCCAGCGTGTCTGTCGGCCGGCCCCGACCCGGCACCGCGTCTGCGAGAAAAGACGCACCCTGTCCCCCACGGCCAGCGGCAGGTCATACACTTCCCCACGCTGATCGATCCCCGCCCGCACGATCTCTTCCGTACCAATTTCACCTCTGGCCCTTAGTCGCTCACGCACGGCGACACTCAGCGCCATGACATCCTCATTGGTCGGAGCCGACATCGTAATCCCGCGCGCGCTCCCTGACGCCACCAGCATGTCACGCCGCCGCAGATAAAAGTCGGCCGTATCCGCGACGACCTGCGCATGATCGCCCCCAATCACCGCGAACGTCCCATCCGCACGTTTCATGTCAATCGCCTGACGGACCCGCGCCGTATCCTTGTCGCGCTGCTCATGTTCATTGAGCGTCAGATCCCGGCCGTTGCTCCGGAACATCCCGGCAATCCGCCGGGCCCGTTCAGTCTTCTGCCGGATTGTCGTGAGAATCTCAGGCCGGGCCTCGCGCGGCAGAACCCGCAGCAGAATTTCCACGCTGTCGCCCGCTTCGATCGCCTGCGCCTGTTCCCGATCTCCCAGCAGGCGCATCGAAAACCCCATCTCCTTCTGGAAACGCAAAAGGCGCAGTAGCTGCCCCGGCGCGATCTGGCTGACTTCATCGACCACCAGCACCGACCCGTGCGCCAGAGTAAGCCGTCCCGCCTCCATCTCACGCAGCAGCGGAGAGAGTGCGACCGTTCTGTCAGCGCCTGCGTCTTTGAGAGCATCCGCCTGTCGCCAGGCCAGAGCGGTACCAACCACCTGACGGCCATCCTCCTTCCACGCCGTCACCAGAGGCGACAGCGCCGCCGTCTTGCCTGCCCCCGCAACACCCACCAGAAACCCGAGGCCACCCGCCTGCCCCAACGCATAAATGGCGGCAAGCTGTGTGCGGCCGTGATCGGCGTCACGGGTGAAATCCAGCCCGGACTCACGGACCGCTTTGGCAATGGCCTCCGCACTGAGCGCCCCCTCGGGATTACGTGCCGCAAAACCCGCCAGCTCGCCCATTTCCTTTTCGACGGCCAGCTGGGCCTGTGTGGCCACCCGCATCCGGCCGTCGCGGACCTGTTCGATGAACATGGTTGGCTTGCCGTCCACCGTAATGCCCCGAGCCGCAATCATCTCGGCGACAATCCGCACGTCATCGACGCTTTTAATCCCCGTCTCAATCAGGCCATGGGCTGCATGCAGCCTGAAGACATCGCGATCGAGAACGGCGGCGGTACGAAATTCCTCTTCAAGCAGCCGGGCTGCAATCTGGTAAGCCCGTTCATAGCGATCCGCATCGTCCAGTGCGTGCAACGGCTCATCCGTGAGGACTGTCGCATGACGCCAGCCCAGCGCCTCGGCTTCTTCGCGCCAGATCTCGCGGTCATTGGTGCCGTTATACTTCTTCGAGCGATACGCAAGGTTGGCCTGATGGAGAACCTTGAACTTCTGGTCGGCCGACATGGTGTTCCAGTCCCCCCCCTGTCGCGCGACAAAGGCCTTGGCCTGTTTCTCCGCCTGTTTGCTCCGTTTGGAAAACGCCTCGCAGACCGATCGGGGAATGGCCTCGATAACAATGGCTTTCCCACGCTCGTCAGGCCGCACCCTGATCCCGCTCTCGCGCAGCAGCTCCCCCAACACCGCCTGGAAATAGGCTCCAAACAGATGAGACGTCACCCGGGTGATCCGGGCGGAATCCAGAGACCCCAGGTGACCGTCTTCCGTCGCGACGGCATTGAACACAGGATTATGAATATGCGCCTGTGGATCGCCGGGCACCGGAATTTCCACCGAGGCTGTCGCACCCCCGGGACCGTCCTGAATGTGCATGGCCGGACGCGCCGTGTAGTGCCGGAACGACACCCAGGCCACCTCGCCTTTCTGCAGTTCACCCAGCCCGCCCTTCCCGCGCCGGGCCTGCCCGATTTCATCGGCGATGAAGTGCATCGCCTGATCATTGGCACGCTGGATGATATGCCAGATCAGCGCCTGCTCGGCCTTTGTCGCCGCAAATTCGGCGGCGAGTGTCACCGACTTGTCGGGAGACGCCGTGAAGTCGATGGCCGAGATCGTACGGTTGGCGTGCTTGCCGTCCCATTCTTCGCCATCAGACGCCCGGCGACACTCGAACAGTCTGGCCAGTTCCTCATCCGTGGGAGGACGGGTCACATCAATCCCCAAAGCCGCTGCAATCCGCGCAGGAATATTCGGCCCCCATGCCCCTCTGCCATCCTTGCCCGTGTAGTAGTTATTCAGCCTGTCGCCTGTCTCGACATCACGCGCCGCGTCAGGCTCCGTACGGACATCGGTCTCAGGCGCCAGCTGGTGCTCACGCAGATAGGCGACAATCAGCTTGCCAGCGCCGTCGGCCGATAATTTGCGATAGGTGATCATGGTGCGACCCGTGCTGTCATCGCCCGCGTCAGGGCGTCGACAGCAGCCTGTGTCGCACGGCTTTGCTCAGTATTGGCTTGAATAGCCTCAGTCTGGGCGGCAGCCAGATCAACCAGTTCCTGCAGCAGCACCGCCACACGATTGTCGCCCTTCTCATCAGGCGTCAGCAGTTTGATGATGACCCCGAGCATCTCGTGGCCCTGCGCCTGGCCGGCCATAAGCTGGGCCAGTGCTCGGACAAGGTCTCTGTTATCCCTTGTCGCCTCAGTGTTAGACATTGTTTCTCTCCGGCACGGAATGTGCACGGAGAGCCTGACACAGATGGTTGTGACGCCAGTCAGGAGCGGGAAGGTCGTCCCGACAGGCGACCTTCCCGCCACCAGAACATCTAAGGGCCGCTATCAGATCTCACAATGCGGCAAAGGCCTGCTGGTCTGCCTCGGAGCCCCATTCGGGGAATGTCGCAAACGGCTCGGCCTCGCCTGACGCCACTCGCCCACGGTTCAGGCGCACTCGTCCAGTCTCGATAACGTAGCAAAGTTCATCGCCGGGCCGCAGACCCAGCGCTATCCGCACAGCCTGAGGAATTGTCGTCTGGCACTTCCTGTTGAGACGGCTTCTGATCATGATCAGAGAGTGAGGGCTATCCCCAGGAGATGCAACACCTGCGGGTAGTTCAGGCTGTTCCCAACCGATCGGCCATTAGAGGACGGTTCTCTCGCCGTGGACGCATATCACCGTTCCACCGCTACGCCTCCTGAGTCCTCCAAAGAATGCGGCTACAGGCCCACTGCCTGCCGCAGCATGTCATTTGCGCGCGACTGCCAGCCGGGGCCATCTGACTTGAGACGGGCCAGAAGATCAGGGTCAAGCCGCATTGATACGAGCGTCTTGGTGGGGGCTTTCTGCGGCCCGCGCACCCGCCGTGCGTTGGCGAGGGCAGGAATGGCCTGCCGGGCTTCCTGCGCTCGCAGGAAGTCTGTTTCGGTAAGTTCCGGGCTATCCGGGTCCAGAGCAATGCCCTGATTGATACGGGCATCCTCATCATCTGTGGGCATGATAAATTCAGATTTGCGCGACATAGAGCTTTGCCTCCCGCTTGTTGGCCTTGCGCAGGCTGATTATACGAATGACGCGAGTTTCAATGCTGAATACCAGAACATGAAGCCGCAAATTGATTGGGGCGACAGCAACAAGACGGGGCTCGTTTGAGCTCATACTCGTCATGATGAGAGCAACATCCCATTCGAAGCCTTCTGCAACGACAAAATCGACAGCGTGCTTGACGATATTGCTTTGCCGCTTTGTTTCATCCCACTCGTACTTCATGATTTATCGTATATACAATAAACAATGAGAACGCAAAGAATATTGTATATGCGATTTGCATACCACAGAGTTAGGCAGAGGTTTATTGAGCAGGAGCTTTACTGATTAGGTGTCCAGCCCTATGATTCGCTTTCGGGGGTTCTGCGACAGGCTCTCCCACAAGGCCGCAGCGTCAGCAAGCAGATCAGAATAGTAACCCGTCTGCGGACGAAAGAGTGCTGCTTCCAGCAGGCCCACATCCCGCTCCCCGGCAGAACCACCGTAACAAACGATCTGGGCCTCGTGGATGGCCAGAACCTCCAGATAATCCGTCACTCAGCCAGCTTCCTGTACAGCAGGGCGAAAGTCTCATGGCTCGCCTGATAAAGCGCCATGACCGATGGTCGGGGACGCGCCTGCCGACATTTCTCGATCAGGTCCGCCCACGCCTCATCGACCAGCGCCTGAAGCTGTCGCCCTTCCTGCCGTGCCAGATCGCGCACCGCTTCCAGCACTTTCGGATCGACCTGCATAGCGAATTTCGCACGCTGCGGTGTGAGCATTGGATATCTCCTTCAACACGTCTCTCCAAGTATCACGTCAGATCAAGAAACGCCCATAAGGCCGTCCCGACCCACCTGACGACATCACTGCCATCGCTTGGCAACACCCTGAGGCGACAGCCGCTCACCGAAAAGCTGCGCGAGCCATCGCGCTGCCCGTAAAGCCCCCCGAAGGGGGCGCACCCGAAAGGGTGCATTTGTATATGGAGAAATCTTTTTGCTGATGTTGAAGTGAAGTAGTTCCGATGTAAAGCGCGAGCAAAGCTGATGTTTTCTTGAGGTGGAAGTGAGGGCGTGTTATAGGGTGCTGGCGCGGTCACAGATGAGCGTAGAGGACAGGGGACGGGCAGAATGTCGGCAGCAAGCATCGGGATAGAAGGGGCACTGGAAGCGCTTGACGGCGCTGCTGGCGTCGCATCTGTACGGGCCTGGATGGAGCGCCATCGCGAGGCGTTGCTGGCACATCAGGACGGTCGCCGGATCAACTGGCGGGCATTATGCGACTGGTTCGCCTCGGTCGGGCTACTGAACGGCAAAGGCCAGACGCCCACGATCCGCTGTGCCCAGCTGACGTGGTACCGGGTCGGAAAATGGCTTGAGCGACGGAATGAGCGTGCTGCGGAACGGGCCGCCGAAGCCCTGCGCCTCGAAGCGGAACGCGAGAGCAAAAAGGCGGTCATTCAGGCGGAAATTCGCCAGCGGCGCGAGGCGGAAGCCGCCGAGCAGGCCGCCCTGCACGACAGGATGGAAAAGACAGAAAGGGCGGCGGCATGGCGGCGCGAGGAAGCCGCCCGCGTGGCGGAACACAACCAGCGCGTTAAGGCAGAAGCCGAAGCACGAAAGGCGCGGGCGGCCACTGTCGCCAATCCGCAGTCAACAGCAGGACACAATGCTGCCGCGCTGACTGGCGACACGCCACTAGTCACCCTTGACCTACCCAAGATCGCAGGGGTGTCGTATCGCGCCTATAAGCCGTTCGACCCTACCCTGCCACCAGTTCGAGAAGGCGAAATCAACCCCCTGAGTGGGAACGCATGGGAGTTTGGCGACGATCTTCCGGGCTATCCCAGCAAACGGGGCTATGAGTTCGAAGGGGAGTGGCTGAAAGACGTAGGGCGGCTAATAAATGCGCGACACGAGACAACAAGCTCCATGAGCGAAGGAGAAAAGTTCGTCTATCGTGCAGCTCGGGGTAGTGGGAAACTCTAACGTCTAGGTCACTGCACAGCGTCACAACGGAATGAGCAACAATAGTGAAAGACGGGCATGGTGCCCGCCTTTCACTAGAAGGTCTCATTTTATGGCTGACACCAATAAATTGCCTACAGTTCCCACTCACAGCCCCCGCGCCCTGTGGCGTATAGGACGCGGGCGCAGCGGTGGCAGTTTGGGTTGCGCCGTCATCGCACAACATGCCATCGGGGTGGGGCACAAGGTCCTTGTCGCTGACGGCGACATTAACAACCCGATGTTGTCGCGTCTCTACCCACCAGAGGGAGCACATGGCGTTGGCCGCCCAAAAAACGCGACACTTGAAACCTGCAAGGTCTGGCTAGCCGATACATTAGCGCTGGCGCTAAAGCAGAATGCCTCGGTGGTAATCGACATGGGCGGCGGGGACAGAATTAGCGAGGAACTTGCGGCAGAATCTGATCTTGGGCACTTTCTTGCCGCATCAAACCTGACCCCGACCTATGCCTATTTCACCGGGCCGGAACGGGATGATTTCGAGCATATGCATCGGATTTGGGCTGGCGGCGCATTTCAGGGCGGAACAAGCCTGCTCTTCCTGAATGCGGGCCTGCAACGTAACACCAGCCGCACGGAAAACCCTTTTGCGTGGCTAAGGCAGGACCCCCGGATGACCGAAATGACCAAAGCCGGTGTAATCCCGATCGACATGCCTGCGCTTACATGCATGAAATATATTGAAGAGGAAGGGCTGAGTGTATTCGAGGCGATTGCCAATAAAACAGGGCAGTCGGGACGACCTCTTAACCCTCTTTGGGTCCATATGGCTCAGAAATGGCTGAAGGACTTCACCACCAATCTGACCAAGGAAGGTGCTGACGAATGGATGCCATAAATCATCCCGTCAGCAGAACGCCGGAAGAGGAAGCGCGACAGCGCTTCCTTGCCAGCCTCCACGATGCGGGCATTGATCTGAATAGCCCGTTGGGGTTCCTGCTAGCCCGCTTGGGCGATGCGACAGCAGAAACCTGCCAGCGCCTGAACACGGCTGCCGCACGGATAGCAGCCGCCGAAAACACGGCACAGACCAGTCTGGCGCAGCTCCGTGCAGACCTGGCGAACGGACTGGAAGCTGTGCAGGCAATCCGCTCGGCAGGGGAACAGCGGATCAAGTTGGAGGAGGAACGGCTCAAACAGTACCAGCAGGTGACCATTGACAAGATGATCGCCTCAATCATGGGAGGATTGAAAACGGAGCTGTATGACCGGCTGAAACAGCAGATGCCCCATCACGAACGAGAGTTCTACCGGGCGACACGCTGGAAAGCGATTTCACGTCTGGGCCTAGCCGGGGCACTGCTTTTCTGTGGGGGGCTGCTGGCGCATTATGCGGTGGTGTCGCATACGCTGGAACGGGCGCGCTACTGTGAGGGCCATAGCTACGTTACGGAAAGCGGACAGGCTTGGTGTGATCTCACACCCTTGCGTATCCCGACCCAGAACCAGAACTAATCTTTTGTGTCCAAAATGGCGCGCGTTCGGCGCGCGCCATATCCGCCAATTCAGAACGGAATTTCGTCCGTCGGGCCAGCGCTGCCATAGGCAGGAGCAGCCTGCCCGCTTCCAGAGGCAGAGCCATAATGACCGCCCGCATCGCCTTCCGGGCGGCCATCAAGCAGAACCAGCTCGCCACGGAAGCGGTCAACGATCACTTCGGTCGTGTAGCGTTCCTGCCCGCTCTGGTCGGTCCATTTACGGGTCTGCAACGCGCCTTCAAGATAAACCTTGCGGCCTTTGCGCAGGAAGCGTTCGGCAACATCGGCCAGCCGGTCGTTAAAAATGACAACACGGTGCCATTCGGTCCGCTCGCGCTTTTCGCCAGAGGCCCGGTCGTTCCACGTGTCGCTGGTGGCAAGAGAGAAAGAAACAATCTTCTGACCGCTCTGCGCATGACGCACCTCGGGGTCTTTGCCCAGATTACCGACCAGAATGACCTTGTTAACGCTGCCTGACATTTGCCTGTTCCACTAAAAATATTGAGAAAAATATCACTGATCTGAGGGGCGATTTAAGCGGCTTTCAGCTTGGCGCGTTCCATCTGGACGTACTGTTCCGCCCATTTGTTGACCTGGGCCGCAATCTCCGCTGGCGTTCCTTCCCGGCCGTCCCAGTCTTTGAGCAGGTCAAACCCATAATGCAGGGCGATATACCGATGGCTTTCCGGGTCTTTGGAGTAATTGGCTCCAAGGTAGCGTGCGCCATTGGGAACCATCATTCCATCGGCGGCCATCCCGACAAACAGACGCTCCACACCATTCTGGGGGCGCTGTGCATCATAGTATTGCCAACCGTGATACTTCACCAACGCTGCCAGCGTCTGATCTGAGTAATGCAATTCCTCTACATTACCTTGCGGGGATAATGGCAATTTGCTTACAGTGTTCTTTACGTCGGACATGAAAGTTCCCTTTTCTGTTCTGGCTAGTCCCGGTTTGGTGTTCGAGCACCGACCGGGGCGTTCTGTTGTTTGGGCCTATTCCCTCTCAACAAGTAAAGATTAGTACATCCCGACAAACAGAGCAAGAGAAAAAGCGCAGAAAACTGCCGAAAAAGCGTGTTTTTTCGTTCTTTTTTACACAAATAAACGAAACAATATTTCGCGTTATATTTCTGTATTTCTTTTCGCATCTATCTTCCAAGAAAAAATTGGCGCGGTCTGTTTCGTTATTACATTTCCCGTCATTTTATACATGACACCCCCTCGCGCCCCGCAACGCGGAACGGCGGGCAAGAGGCATGGTCGGCCACCCCACTCCTTGCCTCCTGAGCAAAAAGGCCCCGTCCCCGGCACAAGGGACTGACTGCACCAGAGGGCGCGTGGGACGCGCCAGCCGTAGGCCGCCGTAGGCGTCTGGTGAGACCGCCGCCCCTGCTCACTGGTGCTGGCACAAGGTCATGGCTGTCCACAAATCCACAGGAGGGACCCGAGGGCCGTGCGACACGACCGCCAAGAGTCTGGTGGCGCGCGGCCCTTGGGAGGTCCCTGTGGAGTTGTGGGCAGCCCGCCGGGACGAACTGTGGCAGTCCAGTTTTGTGGGAAAAGACCATGATTACGGGTGAAATGGAGACGTGTGCCATCCAGGCATTCAAGCCATTGGGGCATATGGCGGGGCAAACCCGCCACTACAGCCCCGGCACAAAGTCGTGGCTATCCACAAGATGGGGTGGACGGCCTCCTTGCGGCATCAATGTGCCATGATGGAGGTTGATGCACCATCAGGAGGAGACCATCCGCATGAAAGCTAGCATAA
>NZ_JACHIE010000031.1 GCF_014207635.1 Acetobacter lovaniensis | reverse complement strand
ATAATTTTGAGTTTCTCTGCTGCTATGATGCCTATCAAGGCGTTCCCAAAAGACGGATAGAAGAAATTTGTTGCGTTCAGAGCTTATGTCGAAACGGGGGGGAAGCGGAATATCGGCTTTAACGCGACCCTTTGCCGGAAGCTGACATGTCTGACATGCCCGGAATGAAGCTGATTTTACCAAAATTCTCTTGATCATCTTGCACCGCAGGATAGCTTGGAGGCGATAATTAGCGAGGATTGTTCAATGGATTCGGTGACTCAAGCTCTGGTAAAAGATTTCGTTGAAAGCCAGTCGTTGACAGAGTTGCCTCCGGATAAGCAATTTGAGCATTTTGCCGCATATAGCGTCATTAGTGCTCATTATACTGAAGAATTCGATACTTCAGATGTGGTTGTTGGTGATGGCCAAGATCTTAATGTCGACGCTTTCGCTGTAAAAGTAAATGGTCGCCTTGCCACTGATACTGACTATATCGATGATATACTTGAAATGAATGGATACTTGGACGCTGAGTTCATTATCGTTCAGGCAAAATCATCGTCAAGTTTTGATGGCGCAGCGATTATTACATTGGGTGATAATCTCGTTAACGAGATTTTCTCCGAGACGCAGAAGCTGCCTGTAAATGATGACGTGAAGAAGCTTATTAAAATAAAGGAGACCCTGCTCCAAAATGCATCTAAATTAAAGAGTAATCCAGTATGCCGCATATACTATGTGTGCACTGGAAACTGGACAAATGATCATTATTTGGTGGAGGCAATTAAGCGTAAAAGGCAGGAGCTTCTTGATACGAATTTATTTTCCGATGTAATCTTTGAGCCATTAGGTGCTCGGCAAATTCAAGCATTTTACCGTGCCACGAAAACTAGCATTTCGCGTGAGGTCAAGTTCGAAAAACTAGTTACTCTACCAACTATTAATGGGGTGAGCGCCTCTTACCTTGGCGTTCTGCCGGCGACGGAATTTCTCAAGCTTCTTTCCGATAGCGATGGTGACATCCTCAAATCGGTGTTCGTTGATAACGTTCGTGACTTTCAAGGCGATAATCCTGTTAACGCAGATATAGCAAAGACCATTACAGACGGGCTTTTTGATCAGTTTGTAATTCGCAATAATGGAATAACCATAGTCGCTCGAGACATTAGAGTCGTATCAAATAAATATATGTTGGAAGATTATCAAATCGTGAATGGTTGCCAAACCAGCAACGTCCTCTTCGCAAACAAAGACCTGATAACCGAAAATCTGTTCGTTCCTATTAAGCTAATTCACACCGTGAGCGACGATGTCGCACAAAGTATTATAAAATCGACGAACAAGCAGACTAATGTGGAGGAAAACGACCTATTGGCGCTCACGCAGTTTCAACGTGACTTAGAAGATTTTTATCAGGGGGTGACAGGTGACACGAAGCTATTTTACGAACGGCGGGCAAAGCAATACGCTAGCGACGAGGCAGTCGAAAAAAGCCGCATTGTCACCATTGGGAACCAGCTGAAGTGCTACGCGTCCATGTTTCTAGATTCCCCTAATCAGGCTAGTCGTTATCAGGGGACACTGTTGAAGACTGTGAAAGAGCGCGTCTTTCAGCCATCCCATAAGCCAGAATCGTATTTTCTCGCGGCCTTGACGGGCTATCGTTTCGAAATGGCTTTACGTAAATTTTCCACCGAAGAGCGCGATATTCGGCCATTCAAATACTTCCTGCTCTATGCGTTTAGGCTACGCTTTGAAAACGAAGAGTTCCCTGGCGCAAACAACAGAAAAATCGGCACTTATAGTAGTTTTCTTATCAAATACTTGACTGATACCGCTGAGGCAAAGCAGGCTTTAGATGAATCGGTGCTAATAGTACGTCAGGCACTTAATGCTACTGGATTGCCGGTTGTTCGTGACAGCGCCAAGTCTCGCCCACTCGTTGATGCCGTAAAGCGTATTGCCATCGAGCGACGCGCTGCCGCACTCTCAGCAACGTCTTAGTCCGCCTCATGTCGGTTTTTAGGTTAAAACTTTAAGCCGGACGATGTCTGTCATGTAGGCGGAAGCGGTAAATCCTCTTTCGTCTCATTCCCGTCATTCCAAAGAGCGCAGGACTTCAACACGGACCAACAGGCCATCTAGCAAAGGCCGTTGCAATCGCAGCGCCTCTTCTGCCGGCGCGTTCATCCATACATCAAGTTCATCCGACTGCGTCAGGATAACCGGCATGGCCTTCGGGTGGATCGCGCCCACTTCCCTGTTGGCCTCAGTGGTCAGAAAACCGAACAGATCATCCGTCGTCTCTCCATCAGCCAGTTTCCGCACGGATGTCCATCGGCACCATATCCCGGCAAAGAAGGCCAGTGGCTCTCCGTCGCTGCGGGCAAACCACACAGGCCGTGATTTCCCGTCAGGCAGACGCTCCGGCTCCGAGAAGGCTGTCAGCGGCACCAGACAGCGATGTGCCACCCCTTCCCATCGCTTCCACCATGTCGAGGTCGGATTGCGGATATTGGTCACACCCCGATCCACTTTATGACCCTTGAGATAACCGGGCGGTGTCGGCATGCCCCAGCGCGCCATGACCAGTTCACGACCGTTCGTGCCATTCCGCACGACTGGCGCCATCGTGTTCGGGTAAATCTCGGGCAATGGCTGGAGATTCCCCGTGCGATCCTCAAGGACTTTGGCAATCTCCCGGATCGCCTGCGGGTTGGAGGTCATGGAATAGAGATTGCACATCCGCCTGCTCCCTTATGACCACATGCCGCGTAGTCTGGCCGCCATATCGATCCGCACCGACTTCACCGCTTCCTGCCGGGCCTGATCTTCCGGTTTCACGACCGGCCAGGCCACGGACTGGAACAAAGGCAGCATGTCCCGATCAATGAAGCGCGTCCGCGAGGCATAGACATGCCGGTCGCCCCGGCTGTGCTGGCCATGCACATAGAAACGCTGCGGCACCATGATATCGAGACTGTCCTTCGCCCGCGTCATGGCCACATAGAGCAGGCGACGTTCCTCCTCGATGTCGTCCTGCTCGCCCGTCGCGAGATCGGACGGAATGCAGCCATCGACCACGTTCATCACGAAGACATTCTTCCATTCCTGCCCCTTGGCGGAATGAATGGTCGAGAGGATCAGATAATCCTCATCCTGCAGCGGCACGCCAGCCTGATCGGACGTGGCATCCGGCGGGTCCAGCGTCAGTTCGGTCAGGAACTTCTCTCGTGACGGATACCCCCCGGCGATCTGCTCAAGCTGCACCAGATCGGCCAGCCGCGTGGAGGCATCCTCATGCAGCCGCTGCAGATGCGGCTCATACCAATAGCGCACAGCCGCGATCTCACCCGGCCAGCCGACCTGATGGCTGCCAAGAGCGGTGAGTGTGTTCACGAAACCCGCCCAGGCCTCAACACTCCGCTGTGGCGCTTTGACATTCTTCAGCGCCTCGAAGGGATGGGCATTCTCGCCCATCGTATCCAGCACGCGTCGGGCGGAACCCGGCCCCACGCCCGGCAGCAGTTGCAACACCCGGAAGCCGGCGATGCGGTCGCGCGGGTTCTGGGCAAATCGCAATAGCGCCAGCATATCTTTCACATGCGCACTGTCGAGAAACTTCAGGCCACCGAATTTCACAAACGGAATATTGCGCCGGGTCAGTTCCACCTCCAGCGTGCCGCTATGGTGCGAAGCCCGGAACAACACGGCCTGCTGCTTCATTGGTGTTCCGGCCTCACGCTCTTCCAGCACTCGATCGGCAATGTAGTTGGCCTGCGCCGTGTCATCCCAGATAGTGACCAGTCGTGGCTTTTCCTCCGACGCCCGTTCGGTCCACAGATCCTTGGTGAACCGCTCTGCCGCCTCGCCGATCACGGCATTGGCCGCATCCAGAATGGGTTTCGTGGAACGATAGTTCCTATCCAGCGTCACCACACGGGCCGGGGGATCGAAGGACGCCGGAAAATCGAGGATGTTGCGCACGGTCGCCGCCCGGAAGGCATAGATCGATTGCGCGTCATCGCCCACCACCGTCAGACCGCGCCCGTCCGGCTTCATGCCCAGCAGGATATCTGCCTGCAGCCGGTTGGTGTCCTGATACTCGTCGACCAGCATATGATCCCACTTGCTACCGATATCGGTCGCCAGAACCGGATCGCTGACCATCTGCGCCCAGCACAGCAGCAGATCGTCGTAATCCAGCACGCCCTGTTCCTGCTTCGCCGTGACATAGCCTGCAAAGAGCTGTTTCAACTGGGCTTCCCAGCCCGCGCACCACGGATAGTGCTTCAGCAACACATCGGAGAGCTGTACGCCGGAATTCACCACACGGGAATAGATGGCAAGGCACGTGCCCTTACCAGGAAACCGCTTCTCGGTTTTGGAAAATCCCTGATCATGGCGGATCAGATTCATCAGATCAGCAGAATCCTCGCGGTCATGGATCGAGAAGGCCGGGTCCATGCCGATCTGCTGGGCATACTCCCGCAGCAGCCGCGCACCGATGGAATGAAACGTCCCGGCCCAGGCCAGCGCGTCGGCCAGAGGTCCGGCCTTGTCGCCCAGCACGGTTTTGCAGATGCGCTCGACACGCCGTGTCATCTCAACACTGGCACGCCGGGAGAAGGTCAGCAGCAGGATGCGGCGCGGATCAGCCCCCGACGCGATCAGATGGGCCACCCGGTGGGCCAGTGTGTTGGTCTTGCCCGATCCGGCCCCCGCAATGACCAGCAGCGGGGATGAATCCGCCCCGCCTGCCGAGACTCCGGTCCCGTGCGTGACGGCCTGTCGCTGGGCCTCATTCAGACGGGACAGATAATCGTCGCTGCCTGAAGCGGGAGAAGGTTCTGGATTCAATTCCTTAGCGCACTTTCATCAACAATACTGAACCAACATTGGACACCACCATGCCGGATACGGAGCGAATTTGCATTGACTTGCGTAGCATGATTGGAACAAATCAGGAACATATAATCAGGAAATTTGCCTGCACAAGGACCGTCGAGCCGTGACATGACCGCTGAAACCCATAAAAAACCCGGTCTGGAGACGCTGCGGGCTGCGATCAGCCGTCTCGAAGGACACAGCGACCGACGCCGCACGGTGCTGCCCTTTGGTGTACGCGAGATTGACAGTCGCCTGCCCGGTGGCGGTCTGGCACTAGGCGCGTTGCACGAGGTGGCGGGCGGAGGCAACGACGCCCTGCACAGTGCGGCCGCCGGTCAGTTCTGTGCCGGGATTGCAGCCCGCACGCGCGGCAAGGTGCTCTGGATCGTCACCCGGCAGGACGTGTTCGCCCCCTCCCTCAAACAGGTGGGGCTGTCGGCACGACGAACCATTTTTGTCGAGGCCAGTTCTGACATCGATGTGCTGGCCTGTTTCGAGGAAGGGTTGCGTCATGGCGGCCTGGGGGCCGTAGTCGCCGAAGTCGCCCGCCTGTCCATGACCGCCTCCCGTCGCCTGCAACTGGCGGCCGAGACGTCTGGTTCGCTTGGCATCGCCATCCGCCGCTGGCGACGACAGACGGATGCGGCGGACTTCGGCCAGCCGACTGCCAGTGTGACCCGATGGCGGGTGTCCGTCCTGCCTTCCTTACCGTTGCCGGTGCCCGGAGTGGGCCGCCCACGCTGGCTGCTGGAACTGATCCGTGCCCGTGCGGGCGAATGTGCCGATTTTGAAGTGGAGGCCTGTGATGCCAAAGGAAGGCTCGCCCCCTATATCCCGGTCGCGGATCGTTTCTCTTTACCTGCCGCTCTGGCCGACAGACCGGATCAGGAAGCGGTTGGGGAAAGACGCACCCGCGCCTGAGACGCCGCTGGCGCTGGCCGGACGGGAAGGACGACGCCGGGTTGTCCTGTCGGTCGATCTCGCCGCCCGGAAGCTGGGGCTGCGTCCCGGCACGCCGGTCGCCAAGGCTCAGGCGCTGTATCCCGATCTGGTGCTGATGGACGCTGATCCCGAAGGCGACCGGCTCGGACTGGAAAAACTTGCCCTGTGGTTTCAGCACCGGATCGCGCCCATTGTAGCGGTCGATGCACCAGACGGACTGGTTCTGGACACGACGGGGGCGGATCACCTGCATGGTGGCGAACTTCCCATGCTCAAGGATATGGTGCATCGCATGGCGGGAGCCGGGTTCCGGGCAAAGGCCGTGGTGGCGGACACCTGGGGCGCTGCCCACGCACTGGCCCGCTATGGCCGGGCACCGATTGCCGTCATGCCACCGGGTAACACCGCCTCTGTATTGGCCGATCTTCCCCTTGAAGCACTTCGCCTGCCCTCCCCTATCATTGAGGGTCTGGCCACGCTGGGGGTCTCCCGTATCGGGCCACTGGCTGCCATGCCCCGCGCACCGCTGGCCTTGCGGTTTGGCCCCGACATCGCCCGCAGGCTGGATCAGGCGTTCGGGCGTATTGGTGAAGCCATCGTGCCTGTCCGCCCGGTTAATCCGGTCGAGGTCAGCCGCAATTTTGCCGAGCCGATCGGGGCCGCCGAGACCATCGCCCGCTATATCGGCAAACTGGTGCCACTACTCTGCCAGGGACTGGACGAACGTGGACAGGGCGTGCGCCGCCTCGACCTGCGGCTGCATCGGGTGGACAGCCGCACCGAGGCGATCCGCGTGGCGACCGCCATGCCGGTACGCGATGTGAAGCGTCTGACCCGACTGCTGTGCGAGAAAATCGAAACAATCAATCCGGGTTTCGGCATTGAGCGTATGGTACTGATCGCCTCACTGGCGGAACCCATGGATCGGCGGCAGACCGTCTCGTCCCTAATTGCCGAGGAAGAGGCCGATGTGTCCGATCTGATCGACACGCTGGCCAACCGTGTCGGCACGCAGGCGCTGTATCGTTTTGCCCCCGTGGAAAGTGATCTGCCCGAACGCTCCTTCTGCCGGGTATCGGCAATGGCCCCCGAGGAAACAAAGGACTGGCCGGAGCACTGGCCGCGTCCGACACGCCTGCTGGCACGACCGGAACCGGTGCAGGCCATGGCGGAACTGCCGGACCAGCCGCCGCTGTTCTTCATCTGGCGGGGCGTGCGACGGAAAGTGAAATGCGCTGACGGGCCTGAGCGGGTCTTTGGCGAGTGGTGGAAGAATGACGCCGAGCTGACCATCGCCCGCGATTACTTCCGGGTGGAGGACACGAGCGGCGAGCGGTTCTGGCTCTACCGGGCAGGTGATGGTGAGCACGGCGAGACCGGCTCGCAGGGCTGGTTTCTGCACGGGATCTTCGGATGAGCATCTCGGCACCGTGCTATGCCGAACTGCAGGTGACGACCTATTTCTCGTTTTTGCGCGGGGCGTCTTCCCCGATCGAACTGTTTGCGCAGGCAAAGGCCCTTGGCATCGAGGCACTGGGTATCTGTGACCGCAATTCTCTGGCGGGCATGGTGCAGGCCCATGTCGCGGCAAAAGAGGTCGGGCTCCGCCTTGTTGTGGGATGTCGGCTTGATCTGGCCGATTTCCCGCCTGTGCTGGTCTACCCAATGGACCGGGCTGCCTATGGCCGTCTCTCCCGTCTGCTCACCATAGGCAAGGCTCGTGCAGGCAAAGGGAAATGCCATCTGCTCCGGGAGGATCTGGTCGCCTGGGGTGAAGGCCTGATTGTCGTCATGATCCCGGACACGGCGGAGGAGGCCTGCGCGCTGCATCTGCGCAAGCTGAAGGACGTCTTTGCCGACAGGGCTTACATGGCGCTCACCCTGCTACGCCGTCCCAATGACCAGATGCGATTGTATGAGCTTGCCAATCTGGCGCATCAGGCACGTGTGCCAACCGTCGTGACCAATGACGTGCTGTTCCACACCCATGACCGGCGTATCCTGCAGGATGTCGTCACCTGCATCCGGCACAACACGACCATCGACGAAGCCGGGTTCGTCCGCGAACGTCATGCCGACCGTTATCTCAAGCCACCGGAGGAAATGACCCGGCTGTTCAGCCGTTACCCTGAAGCGGTTGCCCGCACCATGGAGATTGTCGAGCGCTGCCAGTTCTCACTTGATGATCTGGCCTACCAGTATCCCGATGAAGTGTCCGTGCCCGGTCAGACGCCCCAACAGGCGCTGGAGGCTCTGACATGGGAGAGTACCCGTTCCGTCTATCCGGATGGCGTACCGGATGACGTGGCGGAAACGCTCCGCCATGAACTCGGCCTGATCGGGCGGATGAACTACGCACCGTATTTCCTGACGGTTAACAGCATCGTCCGCTATGCACGCAGTCAGGATATTCTCTGTCAGGGACGCGGCTCGGCTGCCAATTCTGCGGTCTGTTATGTGCTCGGCATCACCGCCATCGATCCGGCCCGCAACTCGCTGCTGTTCGAGCGCTTCGTCTCCGAGGAACGCGGCGAACCGCCGGACATTGATGTGGATTTCGAGCATGCGCGACGTGAACAGGTCATCCAGTGGGTCTATGAGCATTACGGTCGCGACCGGGCGGCCCTGACGGCCGTGGTCATCCGCTATCGCGCCAAGGGGGCCTTGCACGATGTCGGCAAGGTCATGGGGTTGCCGGAAGATCTCATCCGCACACTCTCGGGCCAGATTCACGGCTGGGGGCGTAAGCTGGACGATGACGCCCTGCATGACAGCGGCATTGATCTGTCAGACCGACGTGTTCGCCTGACGCTGGATCTGGCTCGCTGCCTGATCGGCGTACCCCGCCATCTGTCACAGCACCCCGGAGGATTTGTGCTGACGCATGACCGGCTGGATGAACTGGTGCCCATCGAACCGGCCTCCATGGAGGCCCGCCAGATCATTGAATGGGACAAGGACGATATCGACGTCCTGAAATTCATGAAGGTCGATATTCTGGCGCTCGGCATGCTGACCTGCATGAAAAAGGGACTGGACCTGCTGGCGGACCACAAGGGCCAGCATTTCACGCTCCAGACCCTCCCGACCGAAGATCCACGCACCTACGCCATGATCCGCAAGGCTGATACGATCGGCGTGTTCCAGATCGAGAGCCGGGCACAGATGTCCATGCTGCCACGGCTCAAACCGCGCGTCTTTTATGACCTCGTCATTGAAGTGGCGATCGTAAGGCCCGGACCAATTCAGGGCGATATGGTGCATCCCTATCTGCGTCGCCGTGAGGGCCTTGAGCCCGAAGACTATCCGACACCTGAACTGGAAGCGGTTCTGAGTAAAACACTTGGCATCCCGCTGTTTCAGGAACAGGCGATGCAGATGGCCATGATCTGCGCCGGGTTTACCGCCGCCGAGGCCGATCAATTGCGCCGGGCCATGGCGACGTTCAAGAATACGGGCACTGTCTCCCAATTCCAGACACGTCTCATCGAAGGCATGCGCGACAACGGTTATGATGAGGATTTTGCAGAACGGATCTATCAGCAGCTCGAAGGTTTTGGCTCCTACGGATTTCCAGAAAGCCATGCGGCCAGTTTCGCCATCCTTGCCTATTCGTCGTCCTGGATGAAATGCATCCATCCGGACGTGTTTCTGGCCTCGCTTCTGAATTCCCAGCCGATGGGATTTTATGCACCGGCGCAGCTGGTCCGTGATGCGCAGGAACATGGTGTGGAAATCCGGCCCGTTTGCGTCAACGCCTCACGCTGGGACAGCACACTTGAAGGACCGGAAAGACCTGACGGGGTGTTCGCCGTGCGGCTGGGCATGAGTCTGGTGAAGGGACTGGCCAATGACGATGCCGCCCGCATTGTTGCCACACGGGCCTCACGCCCGTTTACGTCGGTCGATGATCTGTGGCGTCGGGCGGGTGTCAAAGCGGCAGCCCTGACCCATCTGGCCGAAGCGGACGCGTTCCGCCCTTCGCTCGGGCTGACACGGCGCGAGGCGCTCTGGGCGATCAAAGCTCTGCGCGATGAACCCCTGCCCCTGTTTGCGGCTGCGGAAGTAACGCGTGAAGCGGAGGAGCCGGATGTGTTGCTGCAGCCCATGCGGGATGGCGCCGAGGTAGTGCGGGACTATAACCGGCTTGGCCTGACCCTGCGGGACCATCCCCTCGCATTTCTTCGCAGGGATCTGCGAGAACGGGACATCGTCACCTGTCGGCAGGCGCTGGCGGCAAAGGATGGGAAGCGTCTCACCGTGGCAGGGCTGGTGCTGGTTCGGCAGCGACCAGGGTCTGCCGAAGGCGTGGTGTTCATGACGCTGGAGGACGAGACAGCCAACATGAACGTCATCATCTGGCCGGATATGTTCGATGCAAACCGGCGCGTGGTGCTTGGTGGGCAGATGCTGGCGGTGACGGGCATGCTCCAGAAGGAAGGTGACGTCGTGCATCTGGTAGCAAAAGAGATCACCGACCTTTCCGGGTTGCTCGCAGACATCGGTAATCGCTCCTCTGCTGAGAGCACCCATGACAGCGATTCCGCCGGTGAGCGCATCGTCGTCAGATCGCGTAATTTCCACTGATCGATAAGGCTGCCGACAAAGATCACGCCATCGTGAAACGCCCCGATTTCAGTCCTATCTACGCTGGAGTTTCACTCCCATTTGCATCCTATACGCATCCTGCGCGCGGAGCAGAAACGCAAAAGGCCGCCCATGAGGCGGCCTAAGTATTTGATATTAAACGGGATTCATGGTTGCGGGGGCAGGATTTGAACCTGCGGCCTTCAGGTTATGAGCCTGACGAGCTACCGGGCTGCTCCACCCCGCGGTTGAGAGAGTGCTGAT
>NZ_JACHIE010000030.1 GCF_014207635.1 Acetobacter lovaniensis | reverse complement strand
CTCAACAGACAGGTTGCGCAGGTCCGCAGGAACCCGAACACGATCCAGCGCAGGAAAACGGCCAAAAGTGGGAATCGGTGACGCGGCGTTCTGGTCAGCCATGTTCTCAGTTTCTCCGTTCGATCACGTAGTAGGCAAGATCTCGCAGCCGGTCAGCCTGTGCGCCAAAGGGTGCGAGTTCGGCAATCGCGGCTTCGGTTACGCGCGCGGCCTCATTTCTTGCGCCATCAATTCCAAGAAGTGCCACAAAAGTGGACTTGCCGGAGGCTTCATCTTTGCCTGCGGTTTTACCCAGTTCTTCGGCCGTGGCTGTGGCGTCCAGCACATCATCCGCTATCTGGAACGCTGCGCCGATATTTGCTCCATATGCCCTAAGGCGCTTGCGCAGATCAGCCGAAGCCTGCCCCAGAATAGCACCTGCTTCAGCCGAATAACGGATGAGGCAGCCAGTTTTAAGCGCATGCAGGTGGCGGACTTCATCCAGCGGAAGGGCACGCCCTTCGCCTTCCATGTCGATCATCTGCCCGCCAACCATACCAGCGGCACCCGAAGCTTCGGCAAAACTCTGGATCAAGTCGATGCGCACATCCGCACTTGCATGCGTATGGGCTGCGGCAAGGATTTCGAACGCTCTGGTCTGCAGGGCGTCTCCGGCCAGGATAGCGGTTGCCTCGTCAAACTTGCGATGCGTGGAGGGCTGACCGCGGCGCATGTCATCATCATCCATGGCAGGCAGGTCATCATGCACCAAGGAATAGGCGTGCAGCATTTCAACAGATGCGGCTACTCTGGCGGACTGGCTTTCCGGCACGCCGAACAGGCTGGCGGCCGTAACCGCCAGATAGCCGCGCAGGCGCTTGCCACCGCCCAGAGTGGCATAACGCATGGCGTCTATCAGCCGCGCATCCCCTCCTTTTGTGGGCGGAAGCAGGGCGTCGATCGTGCTTTCGATCACGCCTGCACGTGCGCTCATGTCCTGTTTGAGGAGCGCAGTGTCAGTTGCGCGAATGATTGTGGTTTGCGTCGGCTCAGTCATCGACATCTCAGTCCATCGGTTTCATGTCCAACGACCCGTCGGACCGTTGCACGATCGCCTGCACGCGGGCTTCTGCTTCACTCAGCTTGGCCTCACAATGCTGCCGCAGGGCCGCGCCGCGCTCATATGCCTTAATGGCATCTTCCAGCTTCATCTGGCCACCTTCCAAACCGCGCACAATTTTTTCCAGTTCGGAAAGCGCATCTTCAAAAGACAGCGAAGTGATGTTGTCCGGCATCGTGCGGGCGTCCCTATCCTTCATGAAGGGCAGCCAATAGCGCGAGAAGGGGCCTTCTGCCAAGCCTTGCTTGTCAATGACAGGTGGAATTTCAGCTATGACCGAAAATTATCAGCCTTACGCCCGCCGTTTGATCGTAAAGGCGAAAACTCCGTTTTCATCGGCAAAAGAGACAAGGGCATGCCCGGTCTCCCTGCAGAAAACCTGAAAATCGGACACGGAAGCCCGATCAGTCGCCAGAACCCTTAAACGCGCCCCCTCGGGTAACCCACGAAGAACACGATTGGCTTTGAGAACGGGGAGGGGACAACTCAACCCCCTGACATCAAGAACAGTCTCACTCATGGTCACACTTCAATATCATTGCTTCAAAGTCACCCTGACCGAACAGGCCTGCCGCACTCCACGCCGCATTCTCAGGCTTTGAGCCTGTGCGGCCTGAAACCCGTGGCAACAACGTAGAGTTCCGCCGAATCCTTACGGCTGGCTGGCGGCTTGGCGTGACGCACAAGGGAGAATGCCTGCTTCAGGGTATCCAGCATGGCTCTTTCCGACCCACCCTGAAACACCTTGGCAACGAACCCGCCGCCTTCGGCCAGAATCTCGAATGCAAAATGCAGGGCTTCTTCAGTCAGGCCGATAATGCGGATATGATCAGTCGGCCCATGGCCGGTTGTATTGGGTGCCATGTCCGATACAACAAGGTCCGCCTTGCCGCCCAGCATGGTTGTTAAGGTGGTAGCCATATCGGGGTCTGTAAAATCCCCTTCGATGATTTCCGCACCCGGTACGGGGTCAACCGGCAGCAAATCGACACCGACCACCTGAGCAGCGCCACGCTTGACCAGAACCTGTGTCCATCCCCCAGGGGCCGCACCCAGATCCACAACACGCATCCCCGGACGGATCAGACCAAACTTGTCATCAAGCTCAATCAGCTTAAACGCCGCGCGGGAGCGCCAGCCCTGTTTGTGAGCCGCCTGCACATATGGGTCGTTCAACTGGCGTGCGAGCCATTTCTGCTGGGCTGTCGTCCTGCCCCGCGCGGTTCTGAGGGACACTGTCTGCGTGCGCATCCGCTGCGGCGCATCAGCATCATCCTTTGCCAGCTTGCCGCCTGGGGTTGCGCTGCTTTTGCGCGCACGCCCGGGAACACGCAATGTGGAAGAATGCCCTGATGAACGGGGTTTCTTGTCGCTCATAAACCTGTTGCCTGCATTAAATTCTGTGTGGAAAGAGCCTGTCGGGGATGAAGAGGCCGCGTAGAACGGCGCGACATGGAAGAGGCTTTGCGCAGCATGCGTAGAATCATGCCATCTCGTAACCCACGATCGGCAACAATAATATCCTGCATGGGCCATATATCGTGAATAGCTTCAAAAATAGCGCAGCCAGGCAGCACAAAAAGGGCGCGATCCGGGCCAATGCATGGGTGACTTTCAATATTGCTCAGCCCCATATCCCGCAACTTGCGCATGGCAAGGCGCGCGCTACTGGCGGGCAGTAATGACCCGTCAACTGCCGCGCGGGCATAACGTGGGAGATTAAGGATAAGACTGGCAAGGGTTGTAACCGTGCCACTCGTGCCGATCAGCCGGACCTGATCGCGCCTGATCTCCGAACGGATACGATGAACGTTCTCAAAGTCATTCAAGAATGTGCGGGTATACTCAACCATGGCACGGTAACGCTCAGTCGTCAGGTCTTCCATTGGCCCGAACTGTTCCGATAACGTGACCACGCCAACCGGCAGACTGAGGTAGCCGATCAGGGATTCTGTCTGTTGCGCAGTATCGCTGCGTATCCATGCAACTTCGGTAGAACCACCCCCTATGTCAAACAGGAGCGCTCTGTTCCGTGGTGGACCGAAGCGAGGATTATGAATGAGGTTGGCGCAACTCTCGACCGCCAGACTGGCTTCTTCACGGCCGGATATAACATGAATGTCAAAGCCAGCCGCAGCCTGAGCGCGCGCAATGAAATCCCGCCCATTAACCGCGCGACGGCAGGCCTCGGTTGCAACCGCCCGAAACATTCCCACCTTTCGCCGTGCCAGCCGGTCCGCACAGATCTGCAGCGCTTCGACCGTACGCCCCATTGCGTCCTCGCTCAGGCGACCCGTGTGATGCAGACCTTCCCCCAACCGCACGGCGCGGGTGAAACTGTCCACCACCCTAAAGCCACCAACCGTTTGTGCAGCAATCATCAGGCGACAGTTATTGGTGCCCAGATCCAGCGCGCCGAAGAGATCCGCCTCCCCACTCATGCCATTCGAAAGAGGGAACAGTCTGTTGACCGAGGAACCGGCCCAGGGAAGAGAGTGATCCATCTATCCGGTCCTTGGTCGTCAGGGTTGCACACATCTTTGTCTTATTCTGGGGACCGCGTGGCTTGGGGACAAGATAAATATGCACTCCAAACAAAATTCTTTTGTTGAATGGGGTTGCAAGCCCAATATGACAGTGCTAGTAGAGCGTCACCGGCACGGAAGTGGTGTTTTACACTTCTAAAGCGTCGTCCTGCTGGGGGATAGTTTAGCGGTAGAACTACCGGCTCTGACCCGGTCAGCCCTGGTTCGAATCCAGGTCCCCCAGCCATTTTTTCTCCTAAGTCATTGAAATTATTGACAAAAATTTCCACCCTTTTTGAGGGCTGGTGGAGAACTTCTCCACTTCCTTCTCCACCAAGGGTTGGCTGGAGATGTTACGCAAAATCGGTCGTTCCTATCATTTTCGTAGAAAAGTTCCTCTCGTAGCTCGTCCATTCATTGGAAAGCAGGAACTCTGGTTCGCTCTGGATACATCCAACCGGGTTACGGCCACCGCGAGAGGTGGTATGATTTATGGACAGGTTGAAGCGATTTTTGATGATTGTCGTCACATGTCCAAAGATGAAGAATATGTAAGATTATTAGAAGAAGGGTTGACTGAAGCAGAAGCAGTCATCGCCCAGCAAGAGCACGTCCTCACCTTATTCACTAAACAAAGCGAACTTCGACGCTTCATGGAATTGCTCTCTGTCCATGACCGTTTCCAGTCATTTATTCATGAGCAAGCAACGAGGCTGAAAGAAATCAGTCAGCATTTGGGGAAGGTCACTCAAAAACAAGAAGTGACACAAGCCAGACTCGAAGAAAGCCGTGAAGGCCGAAACGAACTGACAGAAGCCTTAAAACAAATGGCTTCTATCGCATCCAGCATGATGCAAATGGCACAAAACAATCAACTCGCACCTAGCGTTCAGTATCAAACGCTCAAGCCACAAAATAGTCCATTGTTATCCGAAATTGCTGAAACGTATATTGAGACCAAACAAAAAGATTATAAAAATGACAGAGACGTAAGAGTTCTCCGCAACACTTTCGCAATGTTCATGGAAGTCATGGGAGACAAACCAGTCGGAGAATATTCCGGCAAAGATGCTCATGAATTTATCCAGACATTAAGACGCCTTCCAAGAAACTATGGGAAAAGTTGTTATTATACTCCCATCAAGGATGCGGTTTCTGCTGCAGATTTCAAAGATAAACAGGGAGAAACTATTGAGCGTATGAGTGAGGTGACGATTGAAAAACGCATCACATTTATCAATGGTTTATGGGATTTTTTGCTACCTATTGAGCATGTCCAAAAAAATATCTGGAAAGGATTTAAGTTCAAAACAGAAACCATTCGTCACGTATCTGACTGGTCAGAGGAAAACCTGATTAAGTTAACTAATCTACATTTTGTTAGTAAGTCCGTTTCACGCCAAACTTATGCTTTTATTACATCCATCGGGGCTTATAGTGGGATGAGGCAAGGCGAGATTTGTCATCTTCGTTGTGAAGACTTTGTTCATACTGATGATGGGTGGGTTATGTATGTACAAGACCATGCACCTACAGAAGTTGCAGGAAAGCTGGTTAGATTCTCACCAAAAACAGAAGCAGGGGAACGTGTGGTTCCTGTCCATCCAGAACTTATTAAGGTGGGCTTAATCAGGCATGTAGAACGTATGAGGAACGCAGGAAAAACCTTTATTTTCCATGACTTGACACCATCTGGCTCCATGAACCATCTATCAACAAAGTTCCAAAAAGCTTTTAGCCTTCATAAACAGAGGGCAGGGGTCACAGACGACACTGTTTTCCATTCATTCCGTCATAGTGTTTCAACCATTCTCAGGAATGAAGATGCTACGATTAGAGAGGTTTGGATTGATTCAGTCCTGGGACATATTGGAGATAGTTCCAAAAAATCCCAAGGTATTACGACTTACCTGCATAAAATTGGAATCAAAAATCTAAAAAAGACCATTAACAGAATTCACTACCCTGAAAGTTTTCAGATTTCAAAACTATTCGAATAATAAATTAAGTGCATATTTATTTTTGAGTATTCTGATTCAGTGTCTCAAAAATACTGGTCTGACGTGTAAACTGGTTTTTCTGTTGCATAGCCTGAACACGTCTGACCAATGTGGCTAAAGACACACCCGCAATGGAAGACGCATGTCTGTAGCTTTTTCCAGATGCTAAAAGGTCCAGAGCATGTTGCACCTTTGCAGAACTGGCTTTGGGTCTGCCTATGGGACGACCTGTTTTCGTTCCATATTTCTGAGCATGGTCTATGCCACTTCTAATGCGCTCATTAATGGTCTCACGCTCATTCTGAGCAATGACAGACATCAACAGATAACTGACACGGCTTGACCTGTCTGACGTATCTACACCCTCTGTCAGACTTCTGACTGTTATGCCTTTCTGATCAAATTCTTCCAGAAGCCTTGCCAGATGGGCTGTTCGTCTTCCAAGCCTGTCCACTTTCCAGACTGTCAGAACATCGCCCTTGTGCAACAGATTTAACAAACTGTTTAACTGTGGCCTGTCTTCTGTTGCACCGGAAATGACATCCATGAAAATTCTTTCTTTTGGAATCCCGGCTTCCAGCAATCGACTGACCTGCATATCAGTCGACTGGTCTCTGGTGCTGACACGTGCATATCCATAAATCATTGCACACCGCCAAAGACATGCAGGGCTGTCACTCTGTCCGCAAGGAAATAGCGGGCCAGATAATCTCCCAATGCATAATCACCGGGAAAGTAGCTCTTCAGGACAGAAGCACAGCTACAATCAAGGTCACGATTGAAATACGACAGGTGATTTTTGCCATCTCCCTTTATGATTTCAATGTCCCTTAAAACACCTTCCAAAAAAGCCACTATGAAAACGGATAACTGGTCTTCGCCATATTTTTCAATAATCTGTGGAGCAAGCACGTCCAGAATATTCTGGATGGCATCAGAATGATATAAATCTAATAATTTATAGGCTTGGTCTTCTATCGTGCCTTCAAGCTTGTTGTTTGCGGGATATGTCGGGAATTCACGCAATGCGGAAATATAGGATTCCTGCATTGTCTGTGTAATTTTAGAGGATTGCAGGAATGTCCTGAAGTCTTTGACATATCCTGGTGCGATGTCATCAAACCCCTCAACAGGTGAAAAAATATGATGGATGGTCAGGTTGCCTGTGCGGAATGTAATTTCACTCATAGAATGTCTCCTTAAATTGTTAATCAGGGATTATTTTCTAAAATACTTTTGAATATACAATATTGAATACGATTTTCCCTTTGTATTTACATAATAAGGAATGCGTATTCAAAAAGTCAAGTTTTTGAAACGGTATTTATTTAAATATTTTTACCATTACTTAAAAATTATCTTTGAAGAAAATTACAGGCTCACATTTTTGGAAATTTTTTACGGGCAATAAAAAACCACCAAACTGCTTTCGGGAGGGAGTTTGATGGTCACTTATGTCGCTACAACATAAGATTATTATTTTATACATAAATGATAATGTCAAGAAAATAAATTATAAAAAGTTCGTTTTTCTTGAAAATATGCAAATCAATACAGTATTATGTATTTAAGGCATCATAATAGTATGGTGCTCTATATTAATATTTGGAGGATTTTCATATGAAAACTTTAGTTAAAACATTTAAAAACAAAGTCGGGGCAACTGCCATTGAATATGGTCTGATTGCTGCCATAATTTCTGTTGGTATTATCGGTGCTGTTGGGACTGTTGGAACACAATTAAAGAGCACATTTAATAATGTTGGTACAACCTTGAGTAGTGCCAATGCTTCTGTTTCTTCTGGTTCTGGTCAATAATCCAAAATCTATGTGTCATACGTTATGGGGAACCTTTCGGGGTTCCTTTTTTTTATGTCTACAATCTGGAAGAATTTTTCTGAATAGTTCGATATGTTTGAAGTTATTCCTGAATATATATTACAATAAATATGTATATATACAAAGGAGGATTTCAAATATGATTTATTATAAAAAGAAAATACAGCAGGACGTTGGAGCAACTGCTGTCGAATATGGCATACTTTCTGCCCTGATTGCTGTTGTGACGATTTTAGGTTTACAGGCAACAGGAACAAACCTTGGGACAACCTATTGCACCATAGCCAATCAATTAAGTCAGGCTGTTGGAGCAGGAGCCACAGCATCCGGTTGCTCTGCTACGTCTTCTTCAAGCAGTTCTTCCAGTAGCAGTGCAGACAGTTCTGGTTCCTCTGCTGACAGCAGTAGCTCTAGCAGTTCCAGTGATTCGAGTTCATCTGGCTCTGATAGTTCTTCTTCATCAAGCACTCAGGGTGAGTATAATTCGTCTAATAGTTATTCTGTAAGTGACCCATCCCAGGAAATAGGTAATTTAAACGCATTAATGACAAAATATCCACAGACTAACATTGCATCTATGACGGGTATTTATGATTCAAATGGAAATCCGATAACAACGCCTCAACAATATGCTGAAGCAATTGGTCTGTCTGATGACACTTTCCAAGCATTGTCTCATGTTTTAACGGGTACTAATTCATCAAGTGAATATTCTTTTCAAACTGAATTGGCAGAGGTTACTGCGTCTGGAAAATCCGTTTATATTCCAAGCTTATCTGATGTAACCTTCACAAGTAGTGATGGGCACGGATATTCTTATGACCATGACATGACCACAAATACATCAACAATAAGAAATCAATTGTGGCGTCTGACAGGTAATTCAAGCGGATCAACTATTATACAACAACTAAACTCACCTACAGGAGATTAAAAACAGAAAACCAGCCTACTATGGCTTTCATGAGGAACCTTTCGAGGTTCCTTTTTTTATGTGTATTTCCTTTACATTTTCAATGCATTTGAATGGTTTTCAACGTCTGAATTGTTCTGTCTCATCCATGCCATGGCTTCATTTGTATTCTGAAGAATTTTCGCATTTTCCTGGTCGATGATTTTGTTTTCCAGATAGCCCATATTTCTGGAAATCATCTGTGTCAGAATATCCTTTCCATGCAGGTTCAGGAAAAACTCAAACGTGACAGGAATTCTGTTCTGTTGGGCATGTAACTTCTGATAATTCCTGTAGGATGCCCTGTATAAAAGATAACTTTCAAACAGGATATTTTCCTGCTGGTCTTCTGACATCATGTTCCATGTCGCATCACTGATAGGTGCAGGAAGCCCAAAATTCATGGCAATGGGATAAGGCTTGTTTCTGATAGTCACAGACCCACCAAAAAACAGGCTCAGAAATAGTTCCACCAGCAAAAGCAGAATGTTGCTGTCGATGCTGTTGTTCCATTGGTCAAGCCAGTATTGCTGGTCTTTGAGGTTCTGATAGGCTCTGCGATAAAAATACCAGTCTTCCTGTTTTGCCTGTTTCAATCTGGCTTTGATGTCCCTGATATGATAAGGGGTTATCAGAACAAGATGGGACAGGCTGGCAACATGGGTGATATGTTTGTTCAGTTTTCCAGTGCTGATAATCTTTTCAATATCTGGCTTTGAGAAGATATAATCTGCTTTTGCTGGTCTGAAATGGTTTCGAGCAATTGCTGTATCTGGTCGATGGGTGAGGGTTTGTCTCCTGTCTGGTTGCTCATCAGGTCGAGAATGTCCTGTGTGTTCCTGTTCGCTCCACAGGCTTCCTGATAGGTCTGCTGGTATAAAGTCATCCTCTTGTCCTGTTCCGAGTTCTGGAATGGTTCTGTCATTAATTTTTCCTTTCTTCTGAATGTCTGCATAAAATGGGAGGTCATACCCCCTGACGTAGTCCACAGCCTGTTTTGCTGTGATTTTCAGAGGTTTTCCCTCTGCTTTGGAAGCCATGTTGACCAGCCTGTTCAGCGCATGAACATTGCCCGTCTGGTCTATGACAACCGGCCCCTTATCCCCCATAGCCAGATGACAGCCATAGGTCTTTAACTGCTCCATGAGAACAGTCGGGACAAAGCTCTTCCAGCCCTTGAGAACGATTACAGCCAATCCAGCCTTATCAATATGGGTGCGTTCCTGTTGAGCACGTTCCTGGGGCTTCAGTTTCCCTCTGGTGCGTGTTCCTTCCAGTCCTGCATCCCTGAGCAATTGGGCTTCTACTGTTTTCCCTTCAGCATCCAGAGCCTTGATAACAGCATCATTATGTCTGCCGGACAGGATGGGTTCTCCTGTGCGTATTTCAGCCAGCCGGTTCAGTTTCTCACGTCTGATGAAATCGTTATCCATTCGGATACAGGAACCGGATGGCAACAGAAGGGAATACACCCTGTGCTTATGTTCCCGGCCATGTTTGACATGCACAACTTCAGTGAAGGGCTGTTTCTGGAGAGAAAATTCTTTTTCATAGGACTTCCAGAAATCAGCCCATTGGTCTGATGTCCAGTCTTTCGCGGGGTCTGCATGAACATGGTGGAGAGGCTTGGAATGGCTGGCATAACTGCCAATATGGGTGAGTTCTTTAATCTGGTCTTTCGTGCCGGTTTCAATCAACCCACGTGATGCACCGACCATGACAGCATCATTCTGACGCTTGTAGTCCAGAAGGTGACGCCATAGTCCTGAGCCACCCTTGCCACGTGTAGCCCCGCTAATCATTATTTTCCTTCAAGCTTCTTGCGGAGCCTGTCCAGATTACGCACGGCATCACGCACATCAGGGATAAGGGATTCTGCTTCAGCATGAGCCATGACATGACCCTCCTGACGTGATTTGATGGCGTATTGCACCAATGCTCCACACAGTTCAGCCGTGCTTTCCCTGAGCCTGTAAAGCTCCTTGATGTATTCCGGCTTGGGAGGTGTGCGTGGATTATAGGCTTTGACTGGCTTGACCTTCTGATATGTATCAGAGGGAGAAAGAGCACCTGCCAGACACTCGCGCACAAGACTGTTGGCTGTGATGTCACGCTGTCTGGCATGGTTTGTAATGCACGCATATTGTTCATCATCCAGACGAACCAGTAACGATTTTTTCAGTTTTCTTTTTTCACTCATGGAATGGGTCTCCTGCTTAAATGGGGGTCAACGGGGGAAAAGCATTTTCCCCCTTGCCAGTTACCAGTAGACGCAAAGCGGATACTGGTATGCCTGGCTATAATCAAAAGATAACAAAGAAGATGGCAAACAAGAGGAGAAAACAGACAATAAGAAGAAAAGGTATTTTGTAGGTCTAATACAGGTGATTTACATAAAATGTGTTACGCTATTTCCAGTTTTTATTTATACATTCATCGAAGGTTATATGTTTAAATATTCTTCCATTTTTCATTTTTTCTATCAGATGAGGTGCCCTTTTATCTTCCTTAATAAATTTTTCAAGAAATCCATATAATAAAATAATGAACTGTCCACCAAAAAATATCGACACGGAAAAAGCATCATTTTCTAATGAAATATTGTATTTGTAGAAAAAATTACCTTGACTCTTAAATCTATGAATTATATCTTCTTTATATTGCATAGATTCTGTAATGTCTTTTATGGAATGAAACTCTTTTTTATTTTTTAAATCAGCTATCCGACAAAATATATAACCACTGAAACGAAATCCAGTTATTTTATAATATATAGCATGAAGCATTTTGTAAGAAAAAGTAAACATTACATGCTGGCACTCTTTCCCTAAAGAAGCCATATAGTATCCTCGGTGCCTTAAAATATCTCCATGAATCCCAAAAGTTTCTCGGAAAGTTTTTTTCTGAAATACGGCACTACTATGAGTAGTTAACTCAGCTAATAATTCTTTATTATTATTTTTAATTCCATTTGTTATTTTTTTTAGCCTTTTTCTTTCATCTGGGTCATTTTCCATATTGTTTAATTCTTGATAAAATAAGAAGGCTGCAGCTTGCTCGTCTTTACTCGTATTATGATTACACCTGTGGCAAACAGGAAACTCGTAATCTACGGGAGCTTGCTTACGAAGAAAAAGTATTCGTGGAGGCATATGATCTATTTGTGTAGCGATGTCACCACAAATATAACAGTTAGGGTGTTTTTGAAAAAAAATGTCACGCTTCTGTTGCTTTGTTTGTGCCATGTTTCAGCTCCACTAACATTATGTTTTATAATCTTTAGAAAGCAAAACTCACAAGCAAGTCAATTTTCTCGACTGTTGGAAGTTTTCTGTTGGCGTGACCTCCTGCGAACAACCTTGCTGACAGCATCTTTCAACGCATAGGCATGGTTCCTGAGTTCTGCGAGGTCTTCAGGATTGTCCTGGATAACATCCAGCAGGGTTTCAAGGTCTTTGAAGATAACAGGAAGCTTTGTGACCTGACTTCTGACACGTTCCCTGTTTACGGCTTCACTGGTGACACGCCACCATTCCAGAACTTCTGCTTTTTCCTGCGTGGTGCATTTGTTCAGAATAGCACTGGAAACCATGGAATAGTAGCAGGGGAAAGAGCCAAGGGTTTCCTTGGTGGCTCGTTTCTTTTCAGGGCTGTATGTCCAACGACTGATTTCCCATTTGGGTGTGCCTTTGTTCTCTAATAATCGAAATTGCATGATTAAAATCTCCTTATAAAATAAATGGTCAACATTTTATAAATGTGACGTTCAAATATAATTATAAGTAAATAATAAAAAGTATTTCAAATATATTGGAGATATTATTTAATGCCGTATGGTCAGCGTGATAGAGCTACCATGAGATGGCTTATCAGGCCATGGAAAGAGGTGCTTCTCATCTTCGCATCAGAAGCTATAGTGGCCGGATAAATTTTTATCTGACCCATTCAAGGTGTGTGTCCTGATGTCTGCTCTGTCTGAACTGCTTGATTCCCTTCGTGATTCTGCTGTGAGTGAGAGCGAGAAAGGCACCTATTTTGAGGAGCTTATTGTCTGCTATCTGCGGACAGAACCAAGTTATGCGGACATTTACGACCAGGTCTGCACCTACAAGGAATGGGCAAGGGAGCATGGTCATCCTGTCAAGGATACAGGGATTGACCTGGTAGCCAGAACACGGGGAACACAGGAGTTCCATGCCATTCAGTGCAAGTTCTATGCTCCTGACCATAAAATCAGCAAAAAAGATATCGACACCTTTTTCTCGGCTTCAGGAAAAAAACATTTCTCCCGGCGTATCATTGTTGCCACCACCAATCACTGGAACAGCAACGCAGAAGATACACTGTCTGACCAGAACCCTCCTGTCAGCAAGATAGACCTGCTGGACCTTGAAAACAGTCTGATTGACTGGTCAAAATATCTTCCCAAAACGCCACCTGCTCTGCATGAAAAGAAATCCCTGCGAGAGCATCAGGCCACAGCCATTCATAAGGTTCTGGCTGGTTTCAAGACGCATGAGCGTGGCCGTCTTATCATGGCCTGTGGCACAGGGAAAACCTTCACCAGCCTGAAAATTGCGGAACAACAGGTTGGTGCTGGTGGTCTGGTTCTTTTTTTGGTGCCAAGCCTGTCCCTGCTCTCCCAGACTGTCACAGAATGGACGCAGGAAAGTCATGTGCCCCTGCATAGTTTTGCAGTCTGTTCAGACAGTGACGTGGGGAAAAAGCAACTTTCCAATTCTGATGAGATTAAGGTCAAAATCCATGAATTGGGATACCCGGCTACAACAACAGCCAAACGTCTGGCTACAGAATACCAGAAGCGTCATGACGTAACCCACATGACTGTGGTGTTCTCCACCTACCATTCCATCAAGGTCATCAGTGATGCCCAGAAAGAGTTTGGCTTTCCTGAGTTTGACCTGATTGTCTGCGATGAAGCCCATAGAACAACAGGGGTGACGTTTGGAGGTGAGGATAATGACAGTGCTTTTGTCAAAGTCCATAATCAGGAGTTTCTGAAGGGGAAACATCGTCTTTACATGACAGCCACTCCAAGAATTTATGGAGATTTGGCTCAGGAAAAAGCCATCAAGGAAGGGGCCATTGTTTATGGCATGAATAATGAGGACATTTATGGTCCTGAGTTTCATGTCATTACCTTTTCCGAGGCAGTCAGACGTAAACTGCTGGTGGATTACAAGGTCATTGTTCTGGCTGTGGATGAGGATACCGTCAGCAGGAGTGTCCAGAAACTTCTGGATGACCCTGATAATGGTCTGACTGTTTCTGATGCGTCCAAAATTATTGGATGCTGGAAAGCTCTGTCCAAGGTGGGGCTGACATTGGATGACCTGGATGCTCCCGAACCCATGAAAAGGGCTGTAGCGTTCTGTCAGGTGATTTCTCCCAATTACAAGGGGAGAACACACAAGGTCAGTTCCATCCAGATTTCCGAGATGTTCCAGAAAGTGGTGGAGGAATATCAGGATGGTGAGGATATTGAGCCCGAAGCGCGTCTGACCTGTGAAGCTGAACATGTGGATGGGGGGATGAATGCCAGTGAAAAGGAAGGCAAGCTGGCATGGCTGAAGGAAGAACCTCCAGAAAATACCTGTCGTGTCCTCTCCAACGTGCGCTGTCTGTCTGAGGGTGTGGACGTTCCGGCTCTGGATGCTGTGTTGTTTCTGACGCCTCGGAATTCTTCTGTGGTTGCCGTCCGTTATGCAAGAGTTTTCTGACCCATATTGACGTGTGATCGTGTGCGGTCTTCTGTAAGGCCTGTTGATGTGGCCT
>NZ_JACHIE010000029.1 GCF_014207635.1 Acetobacter lovaniensis | reverse complement strand
GGCATGGGTTTGAGATGCGGCTTCTTCCTGTGAACCTTTGAGACAAAGCCATGCTTTTCCATGAAATCTTCATTGGCTTTTGAGCGATACGCTGTTCAGCCCAGACGCTTGAGGCCGTATTGGTTTTATCCAGCAGCCCCTCTCTCAATCGCGCACCATCACTGGCGGCGGCATCCGTCGTCTTCCATTTTCGGATGAACCGAAACTTCCGATCGATGGAGACGTGGGATTTGTAGCCAAAGAACGGGATGACAAGATCGCTGGATGGCATGGTTCCATCATCCTGCTGCTTCGCCTTCGTGAACTTCAGCGTCCATCGTGCATGCCTGTCCTTGTGCGACAGTTTGGATGGCTTGTCCTGCCAGTCTTCAGGAATACGGCCTGCTCGCAGATCCGCTTTCTCTGCGTTTGTATTGCGCTGCTTCGGAGCCGCTACGAGCGTGGCATCCAGGATCTGGCCTGACATCGGCAGATAACCAGCGCTGCGCAGGGTCGCATCAAAGCGCTCAAACAGTCTTTCAATGGCCCCCGCCTGTGTCAGGCGTTCACGGAACAGCCAGATTGTTTTGGCATCAGGCACCCGATCTGAAAGTCCCAGACCAAGGAAACGCATAAAGGAGAGGCGATCGTTGATGAGATACTCTGTCCGCTCATCAGACAAATTGTTGAGCGTCTGGATCACCAGGATCTTGAACATCAACACCGGATCAAACGGCGGTCGGCCGCCCTTGCTTCCATCTGAATAGGCCAGAGCCTTCTCCAGATCAGGGCGGAACACCTCAAAATCCACAGTCCGGGAAAACGCTTCAAGCTGATCGCCAAGACCGCTCAAACGAGCAAGCCGCTTTTCAACATCAAAGAAACCAGGCTGTTTCATTATTCATTCATCCACCCAATCACCACAGGAGGTATGGAATCACAGATACGCACTCAAAACCATGGAGTTTTTAGAACCCTCCACATATAATCGAAGGTGCTGCGACGACCGGTTGAATCCGCCCATGATCGCTCAGTGCTATTAAATTTTTATTTAGAAATATACTTGGAACATAGATAGAATGCTATCAAAATCATTATATGTTCCTTTTCTATAAAATTTTGTGTGAGAATAATCTAACGAAAGTCTTAAAATATCCAGAGGATACCAATTTATATTTAAACTACATATATTCTGTTTTCCGCCTGATATATCATTGCTTTCTAAATCCATTTGAGAGAATCTTGTCGCCAATTCTATAACTCCAGTACCGTGGCAAAAAAGAGAATCTTTCTGATCGCATGATGGAGACGTAAAACTAGCCGATGTTGCTTTCCAGCTACGTGCTTTTCCAACTAATGTGTAAGCTGCAGTCACGTACCATCCATAAAAATTTTGTCTGGTTGTCGTGGGATTTGGCTTTGTATTAACAATTAAATTATAATATTCACTCGTTATAAGTAATTTTTTCCAAGAAATAGCCCCCTCCAAGCCAAAAGCACCAGCGCTTTTTGCGAGAATATTTCCCGTTTTTATGTATTTATCTTTCAGGCCGTCCCCATTTTCAGGTGTATCCGAAAACGATACGCCACCTTCCATCGAACTTTTGTGAGATGGTTGGAAAACCCATTCCCCTGAGATGCCTATGTGCATGAGAAAAGATTGGCTACGGATAGGTAAAATAACAGATCTGAAAACGATTGCCCTTTGATTGCCGTCTTTCCCAGGACCTGCGGTTCCTGCTGTGCCAGAAATGGCCAAGTGGTAGTAACTTCCATAAAATAATGCCTGAATGGCTTGCCGATTAGCACCAGCCGCAAGGCCACGAGTAATTGTTGAAACACTTGCTCTTTCAGGAAAAATACTATCACCTCTGGGCTGCATAGATGACAACCCAAAACTAGGATTAAAAACGCCGACTGAAAATTGGAAATGTTTCAATCCCGTATAACTAGCCGCTCCTTCGAAAAGACGCATTTGTCCTCCAGGAGCTGCTCCAAAATCCCAAATAGCACCTATTCTGACCTGATTAGCTATATTGACCCTCACGCCGTTACGAATATGCGGACCGCTGGCAGAAGGAGAAGACGAAGATTTGTTGCCTTGTATATTACTGCCAACCTCAAGTTGGTCTTGTGCAAAAGGATGCACAATAACTTTTCCGATAATAATATCTTTAACAGTTCCCGCAACGGCATCTGAATTTAAAAAACACAGACTTAATATAGTATGTAAAATATAATATTTATTTTTCCACATGATTATTTATATGATTCATATCGTTTTCTTGCGGAACTGAATTTATCAGTATGTTTTTTTCTGTTAAATCAAGAAATTTTTTTGTCCCGGAGCGGACAATAGATAAGCCAATGCTAACAAAGTCTTTTTGTTTCCATGGTTTCTCTTTGCCCAAAGATAAGCACACAGCATAAGCCGCACCAGCTAGATATGAATCTAGTTCTTGCACTGTACGACTTTCTTCAAAGCATAACTGCCCGATTTGCTCTCCTATGAATTCAGGATCAAACCTAACTCGTAATGACATGACCGAAGATCCTCACTTTCCAAAGATAAGCGAACCTTTCCTATCGTGTTTTTTTGGTTAAAAAAAGACATATTAAACTACAAATGTTTTGTTTATATTGCCCTTTTTTAAAAAGACATAATCATAGTTATATGATATATACAACTATTATTTTTGGTTATTTGAAATTGTATTTTTCACTTAATGCATGAGGTATTTAGAGCATAATCCGATCTAACGGGCTCATTTTAAGACTCCCATACCTGCCGTTCAGCGCGTCAGGTGGGGCTTTTCTGTTCCATCTGCTCAGCCGTCTCTACGAGCGGACAAGTGTCATTATCACAACTAATCTGGGGTTCGGGGAATGGAACGATGTTTTCGGAGACCCCAAGATGACAACGGGCGCTACTCGATCGATTTACCCATCACTGTCATATCCTCGAAACAGGAAATGACAGCTACAGGTTCCGTGCCAGTAGCGCCAAACCAAAAATCAGAAAGAAAAAGGCAGAAAAACACGCTTGAATATCTCCTCAAAACAGGAGACATACACAATCAGGACGGGTCAATTGTTCATGAAAAACCCGGGGCAGTTCTCAACGAAAATCAACAAATTGGCATCTGTATAAAAAGCGTCATCTGATCGAAAACATGTTCGCAAAGCTGAAAAACTGGCGACGTGTTGCGACCAGATACGACCGCAGCGCGCATACATTCATCTCCGTAATCCACGTCGGAGCAAGCTTCATCCTTCATCTTCTATCTTCAAGAATGTGTCCTGAACCTAGTCGCCCTGTTCGCCAGTCTGGGTTTCCAGATCAGGAAAACGGATGGAAACACCAAAACCACGTGTTGTTCCGGCAAGAGGGGAACAGAGCGAGAGCGTGGCGTCCATTTGTTGGGCAATATTGCTGGCAATAGCCAGCCCCAGTCCGCTGCCATACACTGTATGGCTTCCACGCACAAATGGGTTTGTTAATCTGGCAAGAGTTTCAGGGGATAATGCGGCACAATCGTTCGTAATATCAATACAGCCGTCAGGCAGAATGGTTACAACAACGGGTCTTGCGATATTGCGGTGTAACAGGGCATTTTCCAGAAGATTACGGATTAGAATACCCGTTGCATCCATGTCTCCGTAGACAAATATTTTTGATATTCTGTTTGTTTTTAAAATAATATGCACGTCATCATAGACATTGCACGTAAGGTCATCGACCAGAACGTGTATGACAGCCAAAAGATCAAAACGGTCTCGGCGGAATGCAATGCCGGACGATGCGCGCGATAATTGCAGCAGTTTTTCTACAGTCCGGGCTAGTCTGCGGGTCCGGCTGGCTATGAGTTCCACCCGTTCATCCAGCTCCGAGCCAGCGGGGAGCATACGGCCGAGCATTTGCACCTGTGCCATAAGTGCCCCCAGTGGATTACGGAGTTCATGGGCTGCACTGGCGGCAAAAGCACGTTCAGTTGATAAAGCAGTTTCCAGCCGTTCCATAAGTGTGTTGACGGAGCGCTGGATGGGGAGCAGCTCATCTGGCAGGTTCAGGGAGAGAATGGGGCGCAGGTTCCCACTCCCACGAGCGCGCATTTCATCGTGCAGGCGGTCCATGGGGCCAGGGCTCGGTATACAATCAAACGTACCAGCAACCAGATGACCGGCATAAAAAACAGCATCGGGACGATGGAAATCATGATGGCCCGTCGGACAGCTTCCTGTCGGTGGAATGTAGGTTCTCCCACAAGAACATGATAGTGATCAGTCGAAGGGGCCGCGACATAAACACGAAACTGCGCCACGTTGACAAACCCGACCTTGCCACCCTGCACAAACGGAGTGGTGGGGGCATTCTGTGAGCGCAGTACAATATGCCCCGTATCATCAAGCACCTGATACGCCAGTGTTCGGGGGCCAGCTTCTGGTAACCATGCGACGGAAACAGAGGTCTGGTTGCGCATTCGGTCTGCTACAACTGTCTGCAGGCGTTCGGAGACTTCCTGCAAGGAATTATCCAGTCTTTCCGTCACCTCATAACGGGTAAACCCACCCACGGCCGTGCTCAGCAGCAGCATGCCCAGCATGACCACCATCAAAATACCGCTGACAATGCGCGTTGAAAGCTTCCAGCTTTTCATGCGTTGTGTGTCTTGTCATTCAGGCAGTACCCACGGCCACGAATGGTTCGTATGGCCGTATTCCCTACCTTTCTGCGCAAACGGCTGATAAAAACCTCCACGGTGTTACTGTCCACCTCATGGTCGAGGGCGTAGAGTGCTGTATCAATCTGCTGGCGCGAATAAATCCTGCCCGGATTGCGCGACAGCAGTTCCATGATCGTCCATTCGCGGGCTGTCAGGTCCAGTCTCAGGTTATTGCGTGAGACAGATTGGTTTTCACGGTCAATTGTCAGGTCATCCAGGTGGTGGATTATCTGCTTACGAGGAGCAACATATCTGCGCGCGACAGCCGCAATCCGTGCAACCAGTTCATTCAGATCATATGGTTTGACAATGTAATCATCCGCCCCATCAGACAGGCCGGTAATCCGGTCACTAATCTGGTCTTCTGCCGTGGTAATCAGGATGGCAACATTGCGCGATGTCTGGCGGATTTCACGCAGTAATTCGCGCCCATGGCCATCTGGTAATCCCATATCCAGCAAGATGAAGTCATACTCTACCGCATCGAGGGCTGCCCGGGCGTCCTCCAGTGTCATGAACCAGTCCACGGCATGCCCTTCCAGACCAATCCGTTCCTGTACCGCTGTACCCAGATCCTGTTCATCTTCAACGATAAGGATACGCATTAACTCTGCTCCTTTTCCCGCACGGTCCGGGCATATAGCAAGGGGAGCACCAGAAGCGTCAGCAGAGTGGAGGATACAAGCCCACCGATGACAACACTGGCCAATGGCCGTTCCACTTCTGCTCCGGCACTCTGGGAAAACGCCATGGGGAAAAATCCGAGGCTTGCCACAAGAGCTGTAGCCATGACCGGCCGGAAGCGCGACTGGGCAGCCCTGAAAGCAGCCTGGGCAACCTGCATGCCTCTGGCGCGCAAAGCTGATATTTCACTGACCAGCACAACACCATTGAGAATAGCAACACCAAACAGGGCAATGAACCCGATGCCTGCAGAAATACTGAACGGCATCCCCCTGAGTGTGAGGGCAATAACGCCGCCGGTTGCAGCTACCGGCAGGTTGATAAACACGAGCAGGGCCGGAAGTAGGGCACCAAATGCGAGGACCAGCAACGCAAAGATCAGCCCCAGAGCAATGGGCAGAACAAGCTCCAGCCGACGTGTGGCAGATTGCAGGTTCTGGAACTGACCCTGCCATTCCATTGTGTAACCTGCAGGGAGTTTGACCTCCTGCCTGACGCGGGCCTGTGCCTGCGCCACGTAGGAAGCAAGGTCCCTGCCCCTGACATTGGCCTGTATGACCATGCGCCTGCGCACCCTGTCCCGGCTGATGCGTGGTGGACCGTCCACCTCATGCACATGCGCAACCTGTGACAGCATGACACGCCCCAGACCATCGGCCCGCCGGATCTGTAGTGTGCTGATGGCAGCAATGGACGCGACCTGACGGGCATCAAACCGGACCTGGGTGCTGATCATGGCATTACCCACAGTCACAGGGCGCCCTATGTGGCCACCGACAGCTTCTACCGTATCCAGAATATCCTGCATGGCAACATTCCGGCTGGCCGCCTGAATGCGGTCCACGTCAATGACAATCAGCGGCACGGTGCCATCACCCGCAGGGGCTACGTCTGCTGCTCCCTGCACGCCAGACATGACCGCAGCCACCTGATCGCCTAATCTGGCAAGGGTTTGCAGGTTGTCACCATAAATGGAAACAGCAATCTGGGTTCTGACACCCGACAGAAGGTCGTCCATACGCATCTGGACAGGCTGGCTCCATGAGTAAAGCGCATCGGGAAGTTCCCGCCGCAGGGTTTCATCCATTGCGGCAACCAGTCCGGCCTGAGTGTGTGCGGTTTTCCATGTTGAAGGGTCATTGAGGAAAATAAAACTGTCTGTTTCATTCACGCCCATTGGGTCGGTTGGTATGGCGGAGGTGCCAGTATTGCTGACCACGGCTTTGACCTCAGGAAAACGGCGGAGGATCTGCTCCTGCAGAGAAACGGATGCAAGTACCGTGTTTAAGGATGCCGAAGGAAGGCGCGTTGTTGTTACTGTGAGCGCCCCTTCATCCAGTTGGGGAATAAACTCTCCGCCCAGCCGCATTGCCAATCCGGCGGAGAGCACCAGAATGGCCAGAGTGCCACCAAACAGAATGCGGGGATGATCTTTCCCCCATTTGACCATGATGGCGTATGGCGCGCGCAGGGTGGTTATCAGATACGTCTCGCCTTTGGGGTGCACACGTCCCAGCAGCAAAACGGAAAGAACGGGAACACAGCTAAAGCAGTACAGCAGGGAAGCCAGAAGCGCCATAATCACAGTCTGCGCCATAGGGCGAAACATATGTCCTTCTATGCCCTGTAACGTCAGCACCGGCAGATACACCATGATGATAACAAGTATGGCAAATCCTACCGGGCGTATGACCTGTTGCACGGATGAGATAACCAGAGCCGTGAAGTCCACATCAGGTTCTTCTTCCCGTCGTGCGAGAATATGCTCGACAACAACAAGAGAGCCATCAACAATCATGCCAAAATCAATGGCGCCAAGGCTCAGCAGATTGGCTGAAATGCCAAAATACCGCATGCCCGCCATGGTTGTGACAAGAGCGACCGGAATAACGGATGCAATAACCAGAGCCGCCCGCCAGTTGCCGATCACGACAATCAGCACGCCCAGCACCAGCACGGCCCCCATAAGTAGATTGTCGCGCACAGTGGCAATGGTGGTGCCGGTCAATGTGGCGCGGGTGTAATAGGGGTCAAGCGTAACGCCTTCCGGCAGGGATTGCCGGATGCGGGGCAGGGCGTCCTTTATGGCCGCCAGCGTTGCATTCGAGCTTGCCCCGCTTTCCATCATCACTACACCAATGACGATTTCACCCTGTCCATCGCGGGTGACTGCGCCAAGGCGGGTGCGCATTCCCATGCCAACGTGCCCAAGGTCTCGCAGGCGCAGGATGGAACCATCGCTGTTGCTTCGGACAGGAATGTTCGCAAAATCATCCAGGTCGCGCACCAGACCACGACCGACAACAATCTGCTGCTCCGCATGGTGTGTAATCCACCCACCACCAGATGCGGCATTGTTGCCATCTATCGCGCGGTAGACGTCTCCAGCAGAAAGATTGCTGGCAACCAGTCGTGCCTGGTCCAGTGTGACTTCATATGTTTCCTCTCCACCCCCGTTCACGTTTACATCCACCACACCGGGCACCAGGCGCATCTGGGGCACCACGACCCAGTTCATCAGGCGGTTCAGTTCTGTCAGTGAATGCCCCGCTCCCTTGATCTGGAATTGCATGATCTCACCCATGCCGGTGGCAAGTGGCCCCATGCTGAGTGTAATACCGGGGACGGATATGGTCGTTCGGGCCTGCTGCATCCGTTCATTAACACGTGTGCGGTCGAGGTTGATGTCCGTATCATCGGCAAACTGTGCGTAAACAACGGAAACCCCACTGCGGGAAACAGAGCGTAGATCCGTCATGCCGGGAATGCCGGTCATGCTTGTTTCCACGGGGAATGTAATCAGTTTTTCCACCTCTTCGGTCGCAAGACCGGGGGCGACAACAGACACAAGGACCTGCTTGGGAGAAATATCGGGCACGGCTTCCACCGGCAGACCCATGACCACCATAACCCCGGCAGCCATGAACAGGCTCAGCCCCCCCATGACCAGCAGACGGCTGCGCAGCAATGCGTGCAGGTATTTGAGCACCATCAGTCCGCGTCCATTCCGGCCAGTTCCACAACGGAGCGCAATGCAAAGCTGCCGTGAGCTACAACGTGTTCCCCTTCCTTCAGCCCTGTGTGGATAACGGCCTGCTCACCATTGTCCATGGCAACATCCACCACAACCGGATGGTAATGTGTGTTGTCTTTCTGGATAAACACAACGGACTGGCCAGCAATTTTCTGTATGGCTTCGGAGGGTACGACAAGCCCCCGGACACCGTCTTTTCCAGCAAGTGTTCCATTGAGCACCATACCGGGTACCAGTGCGCCGGTCGGATTGGGAACAATGCTGATCAGCCTGACCAGCCCCGTAAGGGCACTGGCCATTGCGCCCACCGTATTGATGTGTGAGATAACCGGCCCTGCTGTTGTTACCGTGCTCTGCTGGGCACCGGGCTGAATATGCGCTGCCTGCTCTGGCGTCACATCGGAGACAACCCATACGCTGGAAAGGTCCACCAGTGTCATGATATCCTGTACGGGGGAAAGGTCTGCCGCAACGCTAACATCGAGTGTCTGCACCACGCCATCCACAGGGGCAATCAGGGTAGACGTTTCGTCCCGGCCTTTACGTGCGCCCTGTTCCGAAACCGAGTTGAACTCCTCCTTGAAGCGATGGCCCAGCGTATCGGCATCGGCCTGACGGGTCCGCACATTGGCATTGGCCTGCGCCAGCGCATCCTGTCTGCGGTGTAACTCGGCAATGGATACGGCCTGCCCCGCCAGCAGCTGTGCACGCTGTACAGCCTGTGCTGCATCATGCTGTGCTGCAATGGCAGCGGTCAGGGCTGCCTGTATCTGTGCATCCTGCAACTGGGCGGCGTGCAGGGAATGGTCCTGATAACGTAGTAATGGCTGCCCTTGGCGTACATGTGTTCCGGGCTGGACCAGCACCGCGAGCACCTTACCACTGCCTACGGGGTGAATGTGCACAAGCCGCGTGGTGTCGGGTATGACCTGACAGACGACCGGTATGCTCGGAAAAATCGTGCCAGATGCAACGGGAAAGACCGTAATCCCTTCATGGCTGACCGCTGCGGCATCAAGGGAGATATCTGCTGGTAACGCCTGTTCTGCGGCATAGGCGGCAAACTGCGGGAAGGCGCTTGCAAAACAAAGGAGCAGGAGTTTTTTCATGGCACAACGCCCATGGCCAGCAGCATGCGGATGGTTGCAACACGCCATTCAATGTCTGCCCGTGCACTGGCCATCTGGGCGTTGCAGGCTTCCTGCCGGGCTTGCAGGGCCGTATTCAAGGCTACTTCACCAACCCGCCATGCCCGCTCCTGCGCTACGGCACGTTTTTCCAGACTGTCTGCGGCTGTGCGCATGGTCTGTCGGGCGGTTGTTGCCGCCATAAGACGCTCGCGGACCCGAGTAATTTCCAGATGCACCATGCGGCGCGCCTGTATTTCCTCACTATTGGCCGTGGCCAGCCGGTTGCTGGCTTCGGACATCATGGGCGTATTGCGCACTTCACTCGGCAACGGAACGCTGAAGTTAATGCCTACACGGTCATCCCAGGGGCTGCCGTATTGTTTTTCATGGATGGCATCAATGCCAATTTCTGGATTAGGCATAAAAGACCGGCGCGCCAGCTTCATGTTTGCTTCCGCAGCTTCAACATTATGGCGCACGACTTTTATGCGTGGGTCGTTCTCTTCCATATCATGCGGGTCCACAAAACGTGCATGTGCCAGCCCATCACCGCTGTTAAAATCCACTTCACTGGCACGCCCCAGCAGGACTTCCTGCTCGGCAAGGGCATTATTCATGGCCTCTTGCGCCAGTGTCTGTTCATTACGGGCATTTTCCAGTCCTGCCTGTGCCATCTGGCTGTCCGAAAGAGCCAGTTCGCCTGCGTGCACCGCGTGCGTCACATTCTGGTTGATCCGGCTTGTGGCGCTGTAGAGCGCGTTTGCTACATTCAGGCGCGCCTGCGCGATCTGCAATGCTGCGGCAGCTTCCAGCACTTTGATCGAAAGCACCATATGCTCGACGTTAAGCTGCTCATTAATGGATTCAGATTCCGCACCCGCGACCTCGCGGGTAGCGCTACCTTGTCCGGGCAGCCAGAGCGGTACGGACAGACCGCCCTGATAGGTTGTGTATCCCTCATTACTGCCTATGGCATGGTCATCCATATACTCACCCGAGAGTGTTGGCCCGCCCGCAAACCAGGAGCCAGCCGCACTGGCACGTGCTTTGGCGGAATGATGTCCCACCTGAAGGGCCTTACGCACGGGGTCAATGCTCCAGGCCATGCTGACTGCATCATGGAAAGACAGCGCCTTTTGCGGTGTCTGGGCCTGAAGGGAGGGCATGCCTATGCCCCAGCAAGCCACACTTAAAAACAGGACAAGCCGCATTGGATGACTCACGTTCCAATCATTGAGGAATAATTGGCTTGTTATGCGTCACGCGCGCCGCCAGATCGTTCCATAAATTCGTGGTCACGAGGTTTATGTCTGCTTTGACTGACGAGGGGGATTGTGTACGAGAGAAAGAGGAGAGGGACATCCGCTCGCCAATCACAAATCGTCCTTGGGCATACAGCATGGCGGAGATTGTTCCCTGCCGCCCTTGCCCCAACGGTCGCATGAGGGTGATCCGCATATGCGGGGGTGGGGCTGCTATAGTCTCAAATGCCTGCACTTGCAGGGCGCTGGAAGGACAGGCCACCCCATCCAATACTGCTTCACGCAATACGGAAAAGGGGTACCCACCATAGGTGCCATCGATATGCAGGCGAATGCCCTGCCCAGCAGTTTTGCAAATATCATCTGTGGCATCGTCTGCCTGGGCCAGTCGGGAGCTCATGCAAACCAGACTCAGGATGATTACCCCATAACGGGCGATCTGGATTGCGCTGTTGGCCTGTTCTCGTTTGATAGTCACGTTCATGTCATCCTGTTGAAAGTCATAACCTTCATAACAGAGGAAAATGACGTGAACCTGAACGGCAGGGAAAAGGTAGAAAATCAGGCTCGCAGGGTATAGCGACTGTTTGCCTATGTCAGGCATGAGAGTGTAGGTCGACGACCCTTGCTCTCATGCCTATTTTGCCCCTTGCCTTTTGTTGCTGGAGCATCAAAGGGCAGGGGGCAGGCTCTCCTAATTTTTTTGTGCAAGTCCCGCGGGTTTTGTGCGTAAAAGCCGCAGGGCGTTCAGGGTTACAAGAACGGTGGCGCCGGTATCGGCCATAATGGCCAGCCATAGGCCCGTCATGCCAATAATGGTTGTTACCAGAAAAACCCCCTTCAGCCCGAGTGCGATGGATACATTCTGCCGGATATTGCCCATGGTCGAGCGGGCAAGGCGAATAAGGGCCGGAATGTCTGTAATACAGTTACGCAGTATGGCGGCGTCCGCGGTTTCCAGCCGACATCTGTTCCCGATCCTATGGCAACACCAACGGTTGCCTGTTTAAGGGCAGGGGCATCGTTAATACCGTCCCCCACCATCATAACCGGGCCACGTGCTGCCAGTTCGCGGATGGTCTGCTGTTTCTGCTCCGGCAGCAGTTCGGCTTCGTAATCCGTGTGCAGCAGGGCTGCAATGGCTGCGGCTGTGCGTTGGTTATCTCCTGTCAGGATAATGGGCGTGACCCCAAGGCTGCGGAGTTGCCGTATTGTTTCCTGCGCATCCTGCCTTGGTTCATCCCGCAATCCGATCAGTGCCAGAGCCGTGCCGGTATAAAGGACAACAACCGTTTTGCCTTCACTTTCCATGGCAGTGGCCTGTGCTGCGGTTGTGCTGGACAATGCGCCATCCTGCCTTGCATGCCGGGGGCTGGCGATTGTTATGATCTGCCCATCAAACACGGCAGACACACCCTTGCCCGGAATAGCGCGGCTATCCTGTACAGGTGGCAGCGCCATGCCTGCCGCCTTGCGTACAATGGCCTGAGCCAACGGGTGGTTGGAGGCTTTTTCTACTGCTGCGGCAAGAGTAAGAACTTCGGCCGTAGAGTGCTGATCCAGGCAGAGAATATCCGTTACCTCGGGCTGGCCCATGGTCAGGGTGCCTGTTTTATCCAGTGCAACCGTTTTGATTGCCGCCGTGGCTTCAATAACGGCACCACCCTTCATAAGCAGGCCATGCCGTGCCCCAGCGCATAGAGCCGATGCAATGGCGGCAGGGACCGAGATAACCAGAGCGCACGGGCACCCAATAAGCAGCAGGGATAGGCCACGATAGACCCAGACCGACCACGCCTGCCCAAAAAACAGGGGCGGGATAGCCACAACCAGCGCGGATAGACCCACAATGGAGGGCATGTACCAACGGCTGAAGCGGTCAATGAACCGCTGTGTTGGTGCGCGTGAATCTTCCGCCTGCTCAACCAGCCGGATAATCCGGGCAATGGTATTGTCTGCTGCTGCGCGTGTTACCTGTACCCGCAGGGCTGTTTCGTTATTAATCGCTCCTGCAAATACCGGGTCGCCCGGCCCACGTGTTACGGGCATGCTCTCACCCGTTACGGGGCTTTCATCCACACCGCCGGTGCCTGAAATAATTTTGCCATCGGCAGGAATACGGTCCCCCGGCCGCACAATAACAACATCGCCGGGCACGAGTTCCGTTGCCGCGACGTCTTCCATCATGTCGTTTTTTTCGCGCAGGGCCGTTTTGGGTACCAGCGTGCTTAATGCCCGAATGCCATCGCGCGCATGGCTTACGGCAACGCCTTCAAGCAGTTCGCCCACGGCAAACAGAAAGACAACCAGAGCCGCTTCCTGCGCTGCGCCAATAAACAGCGCACCAGTTGCGGCAATGGTCATCAGTGCCTCAATGGAAAAAGGCTGCCCTGCACGGATGGCGGCAAAAGCCCGTAAGGCAATGGGTATAAGGCCTGCAAGGCATGCCACAATAAAAGGCCAGTTCCCGGAAGCTGGCAGCAGAAGTGCCAGCCCCCATGCTACCACAAGCAAGGTTGCGGTGAGCAGAACCAGATGCCCTTTTCCTGTTCGGTACCAAGGGACATCGGCTTGTGTGGTGGGCTCGTCAGCCCCCGTGTGCGGGTTAGGTGCGCTGCCTGCCTGTGCAAAGGCTTCAATACCGTAGCCAAGGCTTTTTACACGGTTTTCAACATCTGCCGGGGGAGTGGCATGCGCCGTTGCCGTAACCCTGAGTTTTCGGGACATGACAGATATTTCAACCGCTTCAATGCCGGGTAGCTGGGCTACGGCTCCTTTTATTTTTGCAGCGCAGGATGGGCAGTCCATCCCTGTTACGAGCCATTCATGTGTATCCGGCATTTTATCCTCCTGTCCCGACGCGAGAGAATGAGATAGCTACATCCTCTAGTAACTAGAGGTTCAAGGGGATTCTGCATGTTGAGTATCGGAAAACTGTCTGGGCTGACTGGTGTAAAAGTGCCAACCATCCGGTACTACGAGCAGATCGGGCTGCTCCCCAAGCCGGAACGGAATGAAGGCGGGCAAAGGATTTACAATAATACCAGCCGCGAACGCTTGAACTTTATCCGCCATGCGCGCGAGCTGGGGTTTCCGCTGGAAGATATTCGGGAATTGCTGGCCCTGTCGGATAGCCCCGATCAGAGTTGTGATGCCATTGCAAAGCGCCAGCTTGCGGAGGTGGAACACCGCCTTGTAAGGCTGAATGCCCTGTATAAGGAACTTGAGCGTATGGTAGCACAATGCACCTGTGGCACAGTGCAAACATGCCGGGTTATTCAGGTTCTGGGTGATCATGGCCTATGCGTGGCTGATCATCAGAAAATCATGTCTCATGATATTGACCAGTAATGTCGCAAATGGCTGGTTGCTTGGAGTGCCCTGCCAAACTTCCTTTTACGGTATAAGTATCAGACGTGACTATGGCCTGATTTATCAGAATGATTGTGATTAAAAATCAGTAATATAGTTCTATGAAAGGCATATTATTCATGAAAAAATACTCAGGACTGAGAGCGCTAGGCTCAGGATCCATTGATATGGGCAGCAGGATGTGATTCAGGCTCCTTGAGGAGACTGAAGATGAGTGACCTGTATTGGCTGACGGACGGGCAGATGGATCGTCTGCGTCCCTTTTTCCCGAAGAGCCATGGCAAACCTCGGGTTGACGGCTGTCGTGTGTTGAGCGGGATCATTTTCGTGAACCGCAATGGTCTGCGCTGGCGTGATGCCCCCCGGGAATACGGCCCATACAAGACGCTCTACAACCGCTGGAAGCGCTGAGTGCTATGGGGATCTTCATCTGTATGATGGATGGACTGGCTAACGGCAAGGCAGAGCCTCAGATGATCATGATTGATGCGACCTATCTCAAAGCACATCGCATGGCTTCGAGCCTGCGGTTAAAAAAGGGGGCCCAGACCGTCTGAGCGGGCGGACCAAAGGCGGGATGAATACGAAGTTACATGCCGTCACCGACTGGAACGGACGTCCACTCGACGTCTTCATGACAGCAGGCCAGATCAGTGACTACACTGGTGCAGCTGCCCATCTGGACGGTCTGCCACCCGCCGAATGGGTGCTGGCAGACCGGGGCTATGACGCTGACTGGTTCAGGAAGGCCCTGGAGAAGAAAGGGATCAAATCCTGTATTCCTGGCCGAAAATCTCGTGGAAGACCGATCAAATACGACAAGCGGAAATACAAACGCTGCAACCGTATCGAGATCATGTTCGGCAGGCTCAAGGACTGGAGACGGGTCGCAACACGCTATGACAGATGCCTGACCGTCTTGTTCTGGCTATGAGTCCTGAGCCAAAGTTTAAGGACGATGAGGTGAAAGTGAACAATGTGCCTCCCAATATAAAAAACCTTGTGAGTCAAAGATATTCACTCGATTAAAAAAATTGTTAAAATCAGTGTCTAGGTGTTTAGTCCCGGGATTTGATGGGGTATTATTTTCACGTGAGTGGAAGGAAGCCTTATGGGACAGATACGTCATGGGAGCGCCACGACTACGTAC
>NZ_JACHIE010000028.1 GCF_014207635.1 Acetobacter lovaniensis | reverse complement strand
CCGATTCACTTAAACGATCACTCCTTTGACAGCCCTGTTTACCTGCGCGAGAAGCCCCGCAAATTGCCCCACCCCATTCCTTGATGTCCACGCTGTAACCAAGGTTGGCACAATAGGCTTTCAGGAACTTAATCGAGGCTTCACCAGTCCATGTCAGACGAGCCACGATTTGTGCTCGCTTGTCTTCATCGCTGGATTGCCATGTCGTGCATTTATCGGGCAGAGCAAACACTTCCAGCCAATCATCGAGGAAGTCTGTCGCTGTTGCGGGAAAGGCTGCTGCAATGAGGTCTAGGGCTTTGTCGTCCATTTTCCTAACCTCACCAGCCAAGGCATAAAATAGGCTGTAGAGGTTTGTATCAATGTCACGAGGCCATGCTTTACCCGGTGGCAGCAAATCCATCATAGCCTTGGCGTATTGGTCTTGTGTAGGTATTTGAAAATCCATCATGTCACCTTATGAAAATGTTATATCGCCATTGATTTCAGGTAGCTGACCTGTGGTGGTCACGATGTCTGTGGCTGGACTCACGAGTGTGAATGATGTCGTGCTTGCTGCACTGGCAATCGCAGCATCAATACTCGCTAGGGTTATCGTCACCCCATTGGGATCACCCTGAGCGTGAAGCACATTTTGAATCGCTGATCTAATGGCCGCACGGGTTGTTGCCGTGGCATTTATGAGGCCGGATATCTCAAATGAAATTGGTGTCTTGATTGGGCTACAGAGTATCTGGATTTCCGTATAGGGCTTGTCATCGAACAGTGCATTGGCAACGGTCAACTGGTCACCAGTCGCGTTCTCGTATCGGGTCTCTGATGTCGCGGTGCCATCTGTGCCTTGCGGGTAGCCCATTGTTGCGTTTGTGCGATCCAACATGAACCAGATCACGACTTCCGTTCCCGCTTTGGGTGTATTGGGCATCCAAGCCATTGTGACACCCGGCACCGCTAAGGTGTTTTTGATGTGGTCGGCTTTAGTCGCTCCCGTTAGCTGAGACTGGTAGGCTTGAAGCATCCGAATCCTCAGGGTGTCATCACTCTCAAGGTCGGTGCCTTGTGTAATCCCATTCGTTGTTTCGATTTGAGCATCAACACCCGCTATGGGAGCTTGTAGTGTCAAAATGGTATTGGCCTGCTGATTGCCAGCCGCGCCTGCTGTTGTGGCTGTCACGTTGACATTGCTGCCGACTGTCGAGGCTTGATCTGTCGTGTAGGTCTGACCGTCATTGGAAACCAATGTCGTACTTGCCGGTATCGTGGTGCCCGCCGTGCCAGTGAATACGACTGTGCCTGTCGCTGGTGTCGCTGCCTTGCGATAGACCGACTTCAAAGCACACCAGTTATCAAGGTCGGATGCTGTAGCGGTCAGTGGCGTGAACTGGATCGAGATACCATCGAAAAAGAGGTCTTGAGCATTGCCCGTGCTCGCCAGCACTTCTGCAAGCACACGAAGCGGACTGTTTGCTAGAGGAACCTGACCATTCAGAAGCCCGTACTGAATCGCGTCAATGGTGCTCTGTCTCTTGGTTTGGTAGGACTCACGAATATAAGGCATTGGAAACTCCCGGTTATGGTTTCCAATATTTATGTGTGGCAATCCGTGGCCTAGATGCCTGTAGAGAGGGCTTTCTTGTCAGGGCTATAATGTGTGCTGAAATAACCTAGAGCCCTATGAGTAGGCTTCTGAGGGCATGAGAGCTGCTATGCGGTGGCCTTAGCTGCTTACCTAGCCTATACTCTTATGGTTCTATTATCCATGAGAGCTATTTGAATGTTTAATATTGAAAAAATACTTCTCTTTGTCGTGACTATGATCACAAGTGCGGCCTTATTGTTTTTTATACCGCTGATTCATATTCAGATTGATTGGGCTTCCTTAGTTACTCACCATAGAATCAAAGTGGGTCTAACTTTGCTATCCCCCGTTATCTTTGGGGCAATCACTGCTTATATCGCTTACCAACAAAATCTGTTAGCAAAAACACAAGCCAATATTTCAAAAGATCAAAGAGATATTGCCCATAATAAGCAGAGAATGGAAAATTATAATTTTTTGTATGATTTAGTGAAGCCTTTCTCAGAGGTTATTCCTCTTATATTAAGTCTTCCATATTCAATTCCCAATGCGTTAAGAACAGAAAAAATGTATGAGGCTGTATCAAGAGAAATTAGTGATGAAGAAACTCAATTTAGTGATAAAGAAAAAGAATGGAGTCAATTTATTTTTAGATTAAAAATTAAGTTTGAAGAGAAAATTTCAGAGTGTTTTATATCAAGAAACAAATTAGAATATATGCTAGACGAAAAAACAATATCGAAAATTGATTATTTTCTAAGAAAATCTGAAGAAATTTTTGAGGATAGGTGGTTTAGTCTTACAGATAGTGTGATTAACATAGAAAATTCAAAAGAAAGAATAGATCAAATTAAAAAAATAATTGCAGACATGAAAGATTTAAGAACATCAAATATGAGAATGAATCAGGCCATTAAAAAATACATGGATATAAGAGATATCATTTCACCGCGTAAGTTTGGTGAATAGTCTTTCAGTCACAGATGAACCCTTGCGTGAATAACAAGGGTTCATCTCTAACTCAGTATTCGAACAAGCTGTCTGGATCAAAACGAGGCTTGCCTTTACGCGCTCTTATGCTGTTATCGATGTGGCCCGTAACTCGGCTCCAAAGTTTTCCTATCTTGATTGCTGAAACCAATGTCTGATTAACTCCATATTCGCTGGCTACCTTGGCTTGTGATCGAGTGTCCGAATATATCGTTTTAACTTGTTCCTCACTTAGCTTGTTACGCCCATTCTTCGTTCCATGTGGTGATCGATTGCGGATGACAGAATCATTGGAGTTATCTGCACATGTCCCTGTTTCTAAATGAGCAGGGTTCACACAGACATTCCAGCCTGTATTGTCTTTGTAGTTACAGTCACACTTATGACGAACAACGTGGCCATTGGGTATTGGCCCATTGAAAAGAACCTGCGCATACTGATAAGGGTTATAACCCGGAAGCTCCATGCGACTGCCCCAGTTCGATCCTCTCCATATCCAACACCCATTATTCGGTTTAGATATGATCTTACTTTCCCAGTTACAGTGATCCGAGCAGAATTTTTGTTTTCCACTTCTAATGGTATATGTCTTTCCGCAATGAATACATAATCTTTTTGTATTGAAATTAATCATAAAAATACTCGCCAGTTGGTGTTGCTAGCGAGTATTTACCCTTTATTTCAGATAGTCATTATTTTACCATTCGCTGTTTAGCATGACGACTTTGTATGGCCCCTCTTCGATCACATACAGCTTCAATTCCTTTAATGGAAAATCCGTGTAGTTGATCACCTGACGATATAGCTGAATAGGCCCATCGCCCTTATCTCCATCAGTGGCAGTTATCACGGCTGTATGCGCTTCAAGATCAACCTTAAGAGTCCAGAACTCTTTCTCTTCCGCTTTAATTGATGGTAAGCACCTCACGCTCACGATAATGTCCAGTATCCAGCCCGCTCGGTTTTTAACCAAGAACATCACCCCATCAGTTAGTAAGAGGTTTCCCATAAACCGTGTGTAATTTACCGTGCCAGTGAATTGACTGAGGTTTGCTTGGGTTATGTTTTCAATGCTCATAAGATATCTTCCTCAAGAACGATTATTTCTTGAAGGTTAGACAACCGCTTAGTGCGCTCTTCATATTCTTCACGAGTGAGATAAAGATGCTCTGTATGGATAATAGAGTCATCGGATGGTGAAAAATGTTCAAGAACTACATGAAGCATTTGCTGTCTCCTTCATGTAGTTTATGTTGTCTTTTGGTAACTAAATCATCCGGTTTCTGATGTTTTCTATAACTCTTTGACGTTGACTTATGGTCAAAAAGAAACTCGTGGGTTATTGGCTTTTTAATCTTCCAGCTTATCTATTGTCTAACGCGGTCATATGGAAAGTTGGCCGAATACCGAGAGCTTTCATGATGCCCATGAGGCTCGATAGACTGAGGTTTCCATTCTCAGATAGAGCCTCATCGTAAAAATCTATTGCAGCCATACCGCGCGCCTTAGCAATGACAGAGAGCGCGTGAGTGATGGCAGGAATGTTCCCGTCTTCCCATGCCATATTGAGCAGTTCCTCCTGAACAAGAGGGGTTCGCGCAGCTTCTACGCTGTTAAAGGTTTCCAGTTCTGATACCTTCATGATTAGTCCCACAAAAAACCCGGCCTTTTGAGCCGGGTTGCCAATTATTTCTTATTGCCTTTGTAAAACTTGCCTCTTACGGCAAACCTACCATCGAACTCACATGGCCCCTCTGGGGGAGGCTCTTTTGCGAGCCTTTTTAGGAGTTCAATTTGGTCAGGTGGCAAATCGAGCTTCATATCGTCTAATCTCTGCTCGGGTAGCTTGTCGAACAGAGATGATCCGGCCTTGTTCTGTGCCATCGTACATCTCCTCCAAGTCTGTATGAACAACGAAATAGTAACCCTCAAGACGCCCGATTGTCTGCCACCTGTCATCATCATCATGTGGATCGGGTTCTGTTAGAGCATTGGGATCATTTTCCAACACTTTCGCGCCAATAGCAAGAGAAATGCCTTTATGCTTTTGGCGGTTAATTTCATCTTTTTTCTTTGACCAGACCCATTGCATACTTTGTTGGCTCCTTTGTTTATTGCCTACAAAGTAACTATGTTGTCTTTTGGTAATCATTCCTACGTCAAAGGATTGTTTTTATTACCTTTTTTCTCTTGATTTTCTTCCTTAATGGCTATCCGCCTTCTTCTATCTCAAAGACCACCGCGTCATCCTCTATGCGGTGTGGAACCTCGCCACTGAGCAGTTGGTGTGCGGCCTTTTCAGTAAGGCCATAGGTTTTCACCATCAGGTTTCTTAGCTTTGCCCTGTCATCTTCAAAGCAGTAGCCATTGATCGCCCATGCAACGATGCCTGGGGAATAAACCGCCTCGTTTGAGGTCAGTCGGTATTGTTTTTTCGCCATTGCTTTGCCCTCATGAATGGGGGCCGAAGCCCCCTAGAGATCAGTGTCCCCGCGTTGTGCGCTGGGCCTTACCTGTTGCTGGGGTCTTGTCGCCTTCAACCGCTAAGGGCTTCTCAACTTTGGGCTTTTCCTTGCGCTCACTTACGGCAAGCAATGGCTTATCCAGCTCTCCTGCATTCGCGGCCTGTATGAGCAGTTCCAGCACGGCTTTGACGTCCGAGAGCTTCTCATCAGTCTGGATAATGCTGCCCATGACCGAAAGCTGGATACGCTTGCTACCGTAGCGTGGCTCTACGCTGTAGCCCTTAACGCCTTTTGTCCACCATACGGAGAACCGAACCTCTTTCTCTGTTTTCGTCACTTCACCGGTTTCTTCGTTCTTTTCCCGGTGTTCCTTGGTCAGTTTGAAGGGCTTACCTTCGACCTCTGCTGTGAGTGCTTCTAGCTGCACATTCACACCATCGACAAACTTGGACCGAACATGAGCCGTGCGGTCATTTATAGCCTGCATTTCCTTGGTGAATGTAAGTTTGCCTAAAATGGTCATCGACTTTTCCTAGCGTTTTAGGGCTTTGCATTGTGCTGCCCTACATCGCTAATTTGTTGCCATATGATAAGGAAATCATCCGATATATTCACAAGATATGAAATCTTTGACGTTGATTTTCTTTTCAAATGGTTTCCCAATTTATTGAGGCGGACTGGTCGGTGAGCCCTGTGCTCCGCTGGCGTGAGTGTGGCTCTTCAAGGATATGCCCGATGCCGTCACGTCACTGTCGCAGGTCACATTCCCTTTGACGTGCAGATTGCCGTCTATCTCGACATCACGGTCAATCGTGGCATTGCCTGTGATATGAATCTGTCCATCTGTGATGGTGATCTGGTTCTTACCATCAATGTTGATCGTGGTCGTTTTCATCGACGATATGTTGATGGTCTGGCTATGCCTTAACTCAATGGATTGTCCCTGATAATCAAACAGCACAACTTCGCCGGGTTGTAGGTCGCGTGGTGTGTAGCGTTCATCATGTGTGCCGGTGATGACATTGTTGGAATTTGAACCCATAATGCCATGCACAAGAGCATTGGCTCCGGCCAATGGAGCGCTGGTAAAGCCATAATGTTGCATGAGGCGCGTATCATCACGGATCATCGTATTTCCAAACATGGAAATCTGGTTCACGTGGCTCTTGTAGTCCTCTTTCCATGCGGTGTGCTTGAGAAACCGAGCGGGCTTAATGAATTGAATGCTCTGCTCAGTGAGAGTGTTGATTTTATCGCGTGAATGGTCGGAAAAGTCGTAGCTCATTGGGACGCTCCCTGCACTGGCTTGGCATTCGGTGGTGGGCTGTCCGTGACATTCAGGCTCCCATTTTTCTGCTGGTTTGGGCTTGGTACCAATGAGGACTGATCTGATGGGTTGGCGACACCTGCGACTGGCGGAGTGATAGCGATGGGCACAACACCCAAGGCTTCTTTCCTCACAAGGATCAGTTGGGTATCATGCTCTTCACGGCTCAGAGTAAACGCGAGATCTGAAACCACATATTCGTCTGACATATTGGGTTCTAGGTCTGTGCCATAGTTGATCTTTATGAGGCTATTGATCTCCCACGGCTTCTTGGTCACTGGGTTCTTCGTCCCCACGACACTCAGGCTGATAACGTCACCACGCCCCCAATTCCTCTTGGCTGTGACATTGACGAGGTTTTGCTGAAAAGTCTGCCAACCACTGGCATCGGACATGGGATAACTGGCCTCTGAAACAAACGTCATAATCTTGCCGTCTGGTATTTCTGAGGGCGTCTGATCCATTGCCGTGACATGCGGGACCGCTGAGGAGTTAACACCAGCTATCGCGTTGTAGGGATCAATGACAGCAGTATAAGCCTGAAAGCGGCCCAGGTTGGTTCTGTGCCTAAATAGGCTTTTGATGATGGGGTCTTTGAGATTGAGCGTTGTCACGGCTCCACTGGCAGGATCATCAATAACAAGGCGACCGAACCTGTCGTCGTAGAGCAGTTTGCCCTCATATTGTGCGAGCGTAGCGAGGAAGTCATAGGACTTCGTTGTGAGGTTGATATTGGTCAGGCTCGCTAAGGGACGTGGTGTGCTGTTTGTGAGATCGACCACATCAACGACCTGAGTGCCGTCTTGTGCGGTCAGGAGCCATTCTGCGACCTGCTTGATGCTCGTAAGTGTGCCGGGCACCTGCCCTGCATTGGGCTGGATTGTCGTGCCGTCTGTGATCTTCTGGCATAGGGACCGCCCTGAGACCTCAAGGACGTGTTGGCCATGCTGTAGGCCATTAGTGGTTGAGTCGATGTAGCCGGTGAAAATTTTATATTTGTCGAGATAGATTTCTACCTTAGCTCCAACGGCCAATGAGCCAGTATGATTGACCTTTGGTCCTGTGCTAACCGCCTTGGTAAACAACGACAATATGTTGGTATTCTGCTCACCATCTTGAAACGCATATGTCATGGAAAATGACATAGGGACGATATCAAGACTGTGGTTTATTTCCCATGCAATGAAACGGTTTATGATTTGGTTATTCACCAGAACCACGAACCCATCAGGTAGCGTATTTTTCTGACCTGTTACTGTTACATCAGTGCTCAAATCCTCACCCCAATAAATAACTTTAATAATGATTATTTATTGGGAGACCCGATGAAAAAAGTAGATTCCAACAATGGCGTTTGGGTCAATGATGACCCCACGACACTTACAAATGGTACACCGATAGACGCTGATTTTATGAACAACATTCAAGATGAAATATCGAATGTCATAACTGATAATGGCAACACATTAGACGGAACAAATCACAGCCAATTAAGCCAGACACTTGATAAGACATTTGCGAAGCTCAACAGCCCAACACTGACCGGCATTCCCCTAACCAGCAATCCAGATGGAACCATAAACAACCAGATTGCTACGGTTGATTATGTGAATCAGAAAGCCCTACAGGCAACCGTTGGTTTCACACCAACTCAGCAGGGTGGTGGAACGGATCAGGGAGCCAATAAGGTTTATATCGGCGGTGATTCCACAGATGCCACGCAGGTAAGAGTCCAGGTTGACCAGACCGACCTTGGTAGATTAGTTTTTCAAGATAATGATGCTTATACTCATGGTGTTGATCAAATAGGATTTAATATAGGAGGACAAACATTCGCTTTTAGAGATGTCTCTGATAAATCATGGCGATTTTTATACACAACCAGTCAAATAGACGAAAAATCCTATATAAGCTCATTGCCAACAGGCGATAACACCAAAGTCACTGACATTATATGGAATACATCATCGAACCTACCCGCGTACTATTATGGCGCAGATAATCAGGTTTCGTACTCAGCAACTACTGATTGGTCACAGGAACAGTTTCTACAGCTATCAGATGAAGGCATACAGAGCGTTAGCGGGCCGGTAGCCTTTGGTGGACAAACCACTATCCCAGATGTGACCAAGTTTGACGGTAAAGATGCCTTAAATGCAGAAACAGCAGAAGGCCGATATATCAAATCGGTGCCGGGCACATCATCAGGTAATACACGGATTGTAGATATTCAGCAGTCTAGTGATGGCCACGCATTATTCACTGTGGGGTCTGGGACTGTAACAGTTGGGGCCAATCTTACTGATCTGCCGATGGATGACCCAGCTATAAAAATGCAAGTATTTTATGCAACCCCGAATTATAATCTTGGGTCTAGCAATCCCGTTCGTATCAATTTCCCCAGAGCTTTCAAGCCGGGAACACAGCCGGTAGTGATGATTCCAAATACACAGGAGTTAGGAACACATAGATATTGGATTTCTAACATAATTGCTGGGAATGATGTCGATGGAGCCACAACGGAACTACTCATTGATAATGAGGGATTCTCCATAGGTGGTTACGTTATTGGCGCATCAATACAAGGTATGGCCGGTGCGAATATGATAATCCCTGTTTTTGCAGCGGGGTATTACCAATGAGCATGAACTCAGATGTAATGGCTGCATATCCAGCACGATATTATGCAACCCTTAGCAAACCATGCGCTTGGTATGACATGTGGATATTTTCCTCAACAGATGGCCTGCCTGCGGCCAGCACTCTGTTTGCCATGACGGCAGACCAGTGGGCTGCAAAGGGCGGGAACACCGGAACGAAAAGCATGGCGGTGGAGAATGGCCAGCTGGTCGATTACACACCGCCGGTTGTTCCTATTTCATTGGCTACTCAGGCGAGCACGGCATTAGCTTCTGCTAGAACCTATATCTATAACAACTACGGTATTCTCAACGAGGTCACGCCAGATGCGTGGGTCACATACATCAAAGCCTTAATGGCTATCAGTGATGGCACTGACACGACATCAACGGTATTACCCACACAACCAACTGACTAACACCGACAATCAATTGCTCAGCAGAAAGGCCGGTCATTAACCGGCCTTTCTTGTGTCAAAATTACCGCGAGATGATTAAGAGGATTTGCCCTTAACCGCAGAAGCGCCAGAACCACCTGTTTTAGCAGCTTCAACAAGCTGGTAAGCACCATCAACATTGAAGTTAGTCCAGCCAACAGTGTTGAGAACAGCAACAGCCGCGTCATGCTCAACTCCGAAATCAACCCAGTTTGCCAATTTGTAGGCAATCAAGTCTTGTGCAAAAGCATTCATTTGAACACCGCCATCAGTCCAAGAACCCTGATCAGTTGATCGAAGTGCGTACTGACCAGCATCGGCAATGATCAAGTGCTGTGGGGCAACGAAGACCAAGGGAGAGCCATTCTTCGCAGAGCCGTCTTTAGCCGCAGAAGTATCAATGTCTGTTGGAATCTGAGCAGTTGCCATGATGGTAAAGCCATTTAAAATACCCATGCGAATTTCTTCACGGAATGGATACACACCGAACGATGTCTGTAGGTTTTCCAAGCTGTTGAAGATCGCAGGGGAACCAAACACAACACCACGAGATATGTTGACGAACTTGGTCTGTAGAGCACTTTTGATCTGAGCAAGATCAGCAGCGATGCTCACAGAGTCCGAACCTGTTGAAGTGATGTTCGTTCCCGCATTGCCAACAAGGCTATAAGCCGGAGCAAGAGCACCAGCAGTCGAACCCATGATGAATGTGCGGTCTTCTGCCAATGCGACCTGATTAGCAAGGTCAGAGGTGATATGTTCAACAGCGCCCTGTAGAGAGAAGTTGTTGAATTCCAATGTCGTGTAAGTGAATCCAGTAAGCTTCTTGCCTACGAAATTGATGGTGTCGAAGTCAGTAGCACTGGGAACGTAATTAGTGCCTTCACCAACCCATGAAGCCGTAGCACCAAGGCGCTGTCTTGGATATGTGAGGTTGTTGTTCGGCATGGAAACCACTTTAGCGACCTTACGAACCACACAGTCAGCGGTCAAAAGGTCAATAAACTCACGAACGTCTGGGCCAACTACGGGCTGGGAAGTCGTCAGGGCAGACTTGATCAAGCCATTAGCGTAGTTTTTGGAAGTCGAAACAGCTAAGATATTACGTGCGCCGGTTTCACCGTGCATTTTCACGATATCACGGGCAATCATCTTCTGAACATATAAGCCTTTTTCAGTTCCGGCTGGTACATATCCCTTTGTGATGTGGAATGATTTCATTGTTTCTTCCTTGTCGTCATCGTCCTTTTCAAGTTCCTCAGAGGCTTCGTCTTTCTCTTCCTCTTTGTCGGTATCTTCTTCGGCTTCTTTGACGGCCTTAGTTGCCTTCAAAGCCTTGACCTTCTCCAAACGAGCCATTTTTGCTTCGATTGATTTAACCTGTGCCATATCAGCATCGAATGACGCAGTGGCTTCGTCCTCAGATAGTTCTGAATTCGCTAAAGTTTTTTCCATGGAAGCAATGAGAGCTAGGCGCTTAACCTCTAGATCATTTATTTCTTTATCCATATTTGTTTCCTTAAATATCAGTTTCTAGAACCAGATAATTTGTGCAGTTCAAGACGCATCTTGAGTTTTTTGCGTTCTGCTGTTTTATTTATGTTTGATAAAATATCTTGAGCGATTATCTGCTCATCCATAAGGAGTGCTTCTTCGTCTTCAACGATTAAAGCCTCTGGATTAGCTGGCACATTGACAATACTAAATTCGAAGAGCTCTGATTTGGTAATCGTGTAGCCCCCCAGCTCATTGAGTTCGAGTTCCAGAGGAATGAAGCCAATCGAAACTGCACTGAGAAAACCACCTTTGACCAGCTGGTAAACCTGTTCGGCCATTGGATTGGCTTCGGCGGTTGCAAACTCAACGGTTGCCTGCCAGCCATTATCTATGGGTTGGATTCCAATGCACTTCGCGATTGGTAAGATGCTCTGGTCATGGCCCCACAGAACCACACGGTTGTTCAGGTAGTAGGCGACTGATAGCCCCTGTGGAACTACAATGTCTTGGTCACGATCTGGGGTTCCAGTGGTGATGATGAATGTGGCAGTACGGTCGTCATTGGCAGTGATAGAACTCATTACGTCTTTGACGACGATGGTGTCCTGCCTCTGGTCTTTGCTTAGATTGGCGTACTCCTTAACTGTTAGGGTCTTGATTGCCATTGGTGTTGTCTCCGGTTAGTGGCTCCCCCATTGGGTCGCCCATTACTCCTGTGTTTTGTGGAACTCTGAATTCTTGACCCTTCTCGTCTGGTATCGGACTAAACCCTTCGCGCTCACGCACTTCGTCGGGGTTCATCCAGCCATACGTCAGGGCCTTCGCGTAATAGTCGCCACGCACTTGTTCACTCGGTTCTGCCTGCTTGGTGAAGTCGAATGAGATTCTATAGAGGTTACGTTCAGCGGGCTTGAACAACACCCGGTTCATATGCTGCTCAAAAGGCTTAGTGTATTGAACCAAGGTGTTGCTGATATAGGACTGCTCTTGTTCAGCTACGTTTGCGGCTTTCTCGCTGTCATTCAGGCCCAATTTATATGGCGGCACTCGAAAAATACGTCCGATATCGCTGGTGACTTGGCGTCTTGCTTCAACCAACTGCAAGTCGGATACATTCTTGTTAATCGCGACATAATCCATACCCGGTAGGACTGCTGTTTTGCCAGAGTTCACAATGCCAGCGATTGCCGTTTTCAACTTATCGGCCATCGCCATTGCGTTCTCTGCGCCCATTGTTGGGTCGGGCTTAAAATAGCCCGAGACATTGGCCCCATTGGTATAGGCACGAGCTGCGGTTTCCTGTGTTGCAATCGCAAGGCCAAATGCCTCTCGTGCCAGTCTAATAGCGGAGTAACCATTCTTTCCATTATCGAGCGATAGACCGCGCATTCTGATCATGTCGCGGTGATATATTGTTCTGGTCTCGCCTGTTTCCGTCTTGATGCTTGTGCGCTCATTAAACAGCATTTTAGATGTCACGTAGTAATAGAGTTCTCCGTCTTGGGGATCTTCATAAACTCGCGTTGTGTAGGGATTTACAGGTATGATCTTCTCTGGAATGCCCATATTATCCCTGATGACCACTGCAAAGGCATCACCATTCAGCATACAACTGAGCACCATGTCTTCAATGAACTCGAAAGCGACATGACGTTCATTGGGGTAATTCAATAGCTGATTGAATGGGTGGTCATAATCCACCTTCCAACCACCAGCGGGATTCTTCTTTTCAATCTGGAGAGGTATCTTCGCTATGTCACTGGTTATCGTTCTGACACAGGTATATACGGCTTCATGCTCAAGAGCCGTTTGTGGATTTACTGTTACGCCAGATGCCGTAGTTGTTGGGGCGATAAATGGGAAGTTTACAATAGGCGTTTCTTGAATAACTCCGGGTGACTTTGTAACACCCATACTTAATGATTTCCTTAAAAAATTCATTCATCCATCCTTAAAAGTGTATAGTTGATTCCGAGTAGTGATGTTCCTACCGCGACAGACACTTCCCAAGACAAACCCACGCTATTAAGCACCAATGGGACTGACACTGGCATGACCAATATCAGCCCACCGATTACGGGTATTTTATACTTGTTAATGGTATCCTTGAGCTTCTGAATCATTGGTGTCTCCTTTAGTTAAAGTTTCAGATAAGTGACGATAGAACCGAGGCTAACGGTGCTATGTCGGCAACCAAGTGCGCCTTCGGATCGAGTAAGTCGATAATCGGAAACACCACTAAAATTACAAACAGGATCGTCACCCCGACGAGTGTTGCAATAGATTTTGCTCTATCAATAAAGTTGTCCATTCATACCTCACAAATCATCTCCAATGCGCGGCAGAATGAGTGTTCAGGGAACCTCCATACTGTGACCGTGTCCGTATTTATTGGAGACTAAATACTGAGAACTAATAGGAGTTCTCAGATGGAAAAAACCAATTACATAAAAAAATATAAGAGGCTTTCCGATTTATGGGATGAAATTTTACCCTTAATTGGAATGACCTACGAACTAAAGCCACAAGACTGCTTCGCTGTTGAGCAGTTCATAGTTCTTCTTGATCGTTTTCGTCAGTCCAATGATGAAATTATGAGCCGTGGCATCGTGCTTGAAAGCACCGATAACAAGTCCCGCTTAGACCTTCGAGCCAACCCAGCGACCAAAACAAACGCTGATACCGGGCGACAGCTAATCGCCTATTTCAATCGCTTTGGCTTGTCGGAATGGGATCGCAAGAGAGCGCAGAAGCAGTTCGGCACACCTGAAGATGATGTCGATCTTGGTAACTTCGATGACCTCAAGTGATCTCGATCAGGCTGTGTCGCTGATCTGTTCATTCGAGGGATTTAGAAACCGACCATATGCTGATGTTACGGGCACTCCCACGGTAGGTTATGGCTCGACATACTGGCACGGGCAGAGAGTTACTCTAACAAGCCCTGAGAGCGTCACTGAGGGCGAAGCAAGGGAAGCAGTAGCCGAGGAAGCTCAGAGGGTGCTGACCGCCCTTAAAAGCTCTGTGAGAGCTTCTCTGGCCCCCAATCAATGGGCAGCACTTACGAGCTTTGCCTACAACGTGGGCTTGTCGGCCTGCCTGAGTTCAACGCTTGTTCGCCTGGTTAATGAGGGGCAACTCGACAAGGCAGCAGACCAGTTCCTCTTATGGGATAGAAGCAAAGGCCAGATTATTCAGGGCTTGCTCAACAGACGTAAAGCCGAACGTACCTTGTTCTTGGGTAATGCCAATGTATGAGGTCGGTCACTGGCAAAGCCCCTATACGGAAGACCAGATCAATTCTTCTGCGGGCTTCACTTACCTGATTACCCATAGGGAAAGTGGCGTCATGTATGTGGGGAAGAAGTTCACGCAGTCGATACGCCGTAAGCCGGTTAAGGGGAAGGTGAGAAAGCGCAAGGAAGTCAGTCGGTCGAACTGGCTCACCTATACGAGCAGTTCTAAGTATGTGAACGAAGGAATTTCCAAGTTTGGAAAAAACGCGTTCGAGTTTGAAATCCTCAACATCTATTCCAGTAGGGCTGAAACCAATTACGGTGAGCTTGAAGAGCAAGTCAGACGTGATGTCCTAAGGGCAAGGGATTCAGAGGGTAATTTCCAATATTGTAATTTGAATATTATGTGCCGTTTTTATCGTGACAAAGCTAAACCATAAATAAGATTGAACCACTGGTTTTATTCGTTTTCCAAGTGGTCATGGTTGTTATTTTTCTCCTTTGCGACAACCATAAGAAAAGGGGAGCTTTAATCGGCTCCCCTTTCTCTTTGACTTTTTTCCTGTAGGAAAAACAAATTCTCGGCTAACTCATCAAGTGGCACGTTGTAGAGCGAGTATGGATCACTTCTCGCCTTATTGGGCCAGTTCAAAGCATCCGTCATATTCATTATCGTCAATCTGTAATCCGGCCACTTGCAGTCGAGACGAATTAGCCGATACGCAAAGACACCCAGTCCATTGCTGCTTTGTTGACATAGAACGGTGCCTTATCAAAGTCAGATGGACTTTTAAGGTTTGTCACACATGCCTTGGTCAATTTGATCAAATCATCAAGTCTACGCTTCGCTTTCTCTGGGTCTTTTGCGGCTTCTTCTTCTGATATAGTCGCGTTTATATGTGAGATGGTTTCAGTCCATGTTGGATAGCGCATGACGTAATGGGTATACTCGTGGCTATCAACATACCAAGGCTCAACACCTTCTACGTCTTTCTTGACGAACTCAGCACGCATATAGTCACGATACTCTTTTGCTAATTCATCTGGTGATTTCTCTTTTGCCATTTTAATTTTCCTTTAGCTTAAATGCATCCAAAGGTATTTATTCTTCTGGAATATGAAGGAATGATTGTAAAATAATTGCCAATTCATTTTTGAATTTATTCTTAAGACGAAATTTCTCTATTTCTATTTGGCTGATATCAGTTTGAATTTGAGGATCGCTATTTTTATAATCAATTTCAAATTTCTGTAGATTTGCTTCTAAATATTCCTTTTTACTGAATCCGAATTCATAAGTTTCTTTTGCTATATTTAAAAATGAAACATATACAATATTATTATCGCTTTTAAATAAAAACATTGATTTGCCAATTGATATTTCACATTTATTTTTAAATAAATCTAGATTTTGCTGGATTTTTCCAATATTTTTTTCCGCCCTTTCCAATGACTCATTCCATACTTTTGGATCTTCATAAAGAAAAACACTTTCTTCTTCTTTCTTTGATAGCTTCAAATATTCTCTAATATCGAGGGGAATATCATGGCAGTAGACAAAAAACTCTACGAATGTCTGATATATTTCATATCGTTTATCAAACAGTTCAAGTCTTAATTTACGATCAGCAATATCACGATTGGCAGCAGCGATGTTTTTACTCTCTTCTGCCACGGCTCTTTGGGCATCAGCAATGTTATGTTGGCGCCTGCTCAGATAGATAGTGACTGCTGCAACAATGAGCGGCGTGAATATACCCGCAAATTTATTTGAAGCATCCGCACCAAAACATTCGACCAACTGTGTCACAATAAGAAAAATTAAAATACCGGCCACGATGTAAAAGGGCCATTTAATCCAGCACCAAACTTTCTTAGAAAGATCTAAAATATCCA
>NZ_JACHIE010000027.1 GCF_014207635.1 Acetobacter lovaniensis | reverse complement strand
AGCGAGGCCGGTCATCTTGTTGGGGCTGTCCGCAAGGACAAGCGTTTTGCTGCCCTGAATCCGTCCCATGTTTTTGTTCGGATTTTCTTCAACGGGTAGCGGTAGAGCGCCAAAGAGTCCCAGGACGATCTCTGCCAAATCACCAATACGGAACCGGCTGCCCAACGTGGAGCGCATTTGTTCAACCTGATAGTCCCCGATGTGCTGATAGAGGAACGGTTTTGCGTCCTGGTCGATCAAGCGCTTGCGGGTAATCATGCAAGCTGGCTTCCCCAAATCGGCGGCAACCCACCTACGGCCTAGTCGTTCGGCGACAGCAGCAGTAGTTCCGGATCCTACAAAAAAGTCCGCTACAATATCGCCAGGATTTGAAGATGCCTCTATAATCCGTTGAAGGAGCTTCTCGGGTTTTTGAGTTGGGTATCCAAGGATTTCTGCCCCGGTCTTAGGAGGCAATATATCAGTCCAAACGGTATGTATTCGTCGGCCTTGCTCTACATATTCGTCCATGTATTGCTTCAGATATGGCGTTCCGGTTGATGAATAGTAAATTTTATTCTTTCTTTCTAGATCATCGATATTCTCTTGCGCATAGCTCCAATGGCGGCCAGGAGGAGGAGCGATCTCGGCGCCTCTGAAAAGGCGAGAAGGGCCGCTTCCCGGTGCTGTTATGGGGCCAGCGAAGAAACGGCGGCCGGTTTCTGGTTCTATTTGGTTAAATCGGGTTTGCAGGTGTTCCGCTGAATGGGGAACAAACGTCGGATTGAAAACGTGATCGTCCGTTTTCACATAGGCATATAGGGTGTCATGGATGACGCCGAACTTACCGGCATCGTTATGAGCGCCGGTGCGTTGCCAGACGATTTCGTTTAGGAAAGCGTCTTTGCCAAATATTTCGTCGGCAGCTATTTTCACATAGTGTCCGACATGCCAGTCTAGGTGAATATATATAGTTCCATCATTCTTCAGAAGCTCTTTCGCTAGATAGAGTCGAGGAACGACCATGTTCAGGTAAGATGCAGTCCCGTCAGACCATGTATCCGCATATGCAAATTGTTCTATAGCATTTGGTCTCTGATCTATACTCTCTCCCTGAAATACGATCTTTGTTCGGTAGTCAGCTTTGCTGTCAAAAGGAGGATCGAGATAGATTAGAGTAATCTGGCCTCGCAGAGAGGGGCTTTCGGCCAGCATAGAAGCCATTGCAAGGAGATTGTCACCATAAACTAAGCGGCTGACGTTGGAATCAGCGTCAGATGCGTCTCGTTTGTTGGAGGCTTGAAGCAGGCTTTGCCAGTTACTATCCTTTGACGGGATAACTAACTCGCGCGTTTGCAGGCCAAGACGATAGTTGCTCTCGGCTCGTTCTATAACACGCTCGGCTTCTTTTTTTCCTTCCGCGACGATTGACGGAAGTTGTTCTAGCAAACTTTTCATGCACAAGCCCCTTGCCCGCACCACTCGGCGCGGCTGTATTCGTATTGTTGTCGGATCAGATCAAAACCGCTAGCGGATCGAGCGGCTTTCCCTTGAAGGGGGCGACGTTGATCTCCCCTTCCCGCTTGCGGGCCTGGGCAATGTCGTAGCTGTTCTGCATCCGCATGAGCGTATCCATCGACACGCCGAAAGCCTTTTCGACCCGGAGCGCCATTTCCGGCGAAAGATGCGCGCGCTCGTTTAGGACGGCGGACAACGCTGCCCTCGTAACACCGAGAACTTGCGCCGCGCTCGTCACCGAAAGGCCAAGCGGCTCGATGATCTCACTTTTGACAAAGCCGCCGGGATGGGCGGGATTTTTCATACGTATGCCCTGCATCGCACTCATAGCCATCTCCTAGTGGTAATCTTCATAGTCGAGGTCGATGATCTCAATTTCGGTTTGGTCGATCCGGAACGTGATCCGCCAGTTCTTGGTGACGAACAGGCTCCAGGTGCCTTTTCGATCGCCAGTGAGCTGATGAGCTTTCCAGCTCGGGACCGTGCGCCGCTCGTCTTCCCGCTCCATATCTTGCAGGAAGGTGACGATACGACGGACTTTCGGCACTATGGCCGCCTGCAAGCCGGTGGCGTCATCATCTTCGATGAATCGGCGCAACCCCTTATGGACCACGTTTCGGATTCTCATATGCCGTCACTATCAAGTTAAACGTATAGTGTCAAGCTACGCTATACAGCCCTAATACCTCATAGCCTTGTCGCGCAAATCGTAAAACCCACGACAGACTGGCCACTCCCGGAAAAGCAGGGGTTTCGTGGAGACCGAAAAATACAGAATCATTCAATTATTGTACTTAATAGACTATAGTCAGATTGGGACAATCCGGAGCCACGGTGTATCAAGGGCTGCATGGTGGTTTTTCCGGGAGGGTTCAAATGGGACAGCGCGCGGTCATCTATTGTCGGGTTTCTACGGCCGATCAGTCATGCGTGCGCCAGAAAGACGAGCTGAAGCGGTTTGCCGAACGCGCGGGCTATGAAGTGTCTGGCATCTTCATGGAGACAGGATCTGGCGTCCGGGTGGATCGGGCCGAGCGTCGAAAGGTCATGGCACTGGCCCAGGCTCGTGAAATTGACGCCATTCTGGTGACGGAGCTGTCCCGCTGGGGGCGCTCGACCATTGATCTCATCTCCACGCTTCAGGAACTGGAGAGCTATCGTGTTTCCCTGATTGCTATAACGGGAATGACGTTTGATCTGGCGACACCACATGGACGAATGCTGGCGACGGTTCTGGCCGGGATTGCGGAGTTCGAGCGGGATCTGATCAGCGAGCGGGTGAAGTCTGGTCTGGCCGCTGCCAGGGCGCGCGGGAAGGTTCTCGGCCGACAGAAAGGACAGCGGCCAAAGTCTGATCGTCTGGCTCCGAAGGTTCTGGCGCTGGTGGCAGAAAAGCGGAGTTATCGGTGGATCGCCCGTGATCTGGGAATCAGCAAGAACACTGTTGCTGCCATTGTGCAGCGGGAAAGATAACACGTCACTGTGTTTATGTGTTAACACATAAACATGATAGCATTATATGGGTGCTAACGGCATCGGTCTGAGACATGCGGAATATTGGGTTCGATTAGATCGTCGATTTTTTTTGAGGAAGATATTGAGTTATCAAAATAACATGGTAATTTGTTAATGTGTTAACACAGAAACATGGTGACATGAAAACAATCGCGATCATTAGTCAGAAGGGAGGCGCTGGGAAGACGACGCTTGCCCTACACTTGGCTACTAGTGCCAGTGCCGCTGGATACGTTTCTCTAATCCTCGATACCGATCCCCAAGCGACTGCAAGTTCATGGAAAGCATGGCGGGGGGATGTCGAGCCTGATGTGGTGGATTGTGCGGCGCACGCCTTGTTATCAAGAAAGCTGGAACAAGCGTCCGAACTGGGCGCAGAACTATCGATAATAGATACCCCCCCACATGCCGATATTATGGCGCGTGAGGCGTGTCGTGTCGCTGATTTCTTGTTAATTCCATGCAGACCACGTGCTTTCGATATGGACGCTGTTAGAACAACGGCGGAACTTGTGCGAGCCAGTGGCAAGCCTGCCTTCGTGATTTTTACTGCGGGTCCTCCTCGTGCGCCCCAAGTTTATAAGGAGGCGGCCGAGGTTGTGGCGCAGTTTGGTATCCCTGTTGCTCCTGTTGTTTTGCCTGAGCGTGCAGTTTTTCATCATAGCGTTGGTTCCGGTCGTACCGCGCAGGAAGCAGAGCCGGAAAGCAAGGCTGCTGCTGATATAGCACTGTTGTGGAATTGGGTGTGTGATCAAGTTAACATGCCATCACACAAACAAGATGACACAAAAACGCGTTAGCAATTTTCTAAGTTGAGGATATACGGCATGAGTCGGTTTGCTGGTCTCAAAAAGACGGTCGCGCCATCGGTTGTGGAACCGGCAGCGCAAACGGTGGTAGAGAAAGCCCGCCCACGTAATCCGAGAGAAGGTAAGCGGGCTGTGGTGGGGTATTTTTCTCCAGCAGTTAGCAAGGGACTACATCAACTTGCGCTTGATACTGATACAACTATTCAGGGTTTGATCGGGGAGGCCATTGATGACTTGATGCGTAAGCACGGTCGTCATCCTTTTGGAGAGCGCTGATTATCTATTTAGATAGATTATGCTCGTATATTTGTACAATCAGGGTTGACCACGCTTAGCAAACCACGTCTCGCAGAATTTGATGAAATGCCGCTCAGGGTTCTTCGGAGCGATCTCGTTATCACCCAGCCACATGCGCCATTCTCTTTCGAGATGATGCACATCCCACCCTGGCGCGATGTTCCGAGCATCCCCGTAAATATCAGGATCGAGCGCACCCATCCAAGCCTCGGCTGCTGGCTCGGCAGCTTTCATTGTGCCGCGATTGATGAATGTTACCATGTCTTTCTGAGAATCGAATTCGACACGGTAATCCGGTAGATGATCGCTTGTAGCGAGGTTCTTTATCATCTGTCGGAATAATTTTTCTGGGCTTTGAGAGCCTGATTTTTTCAGTAGGATCTCAAGAGAGGCTTTCCATACCGCTTGCTGACCGCAATGTTTGCGAGCGAGTTCATAAACGCGTCGTTCCAGCGGTTTGCGTAGCCGGAAATAATCACGATGCAGTGTCAGAACATCATTGCTCTTAATTGCGTTAAAGACCCAATCCGACAGCTTGATCTCGCAATGCAATAGGCGACCGTCGAGGCCAAGTTTGCGGCGGATGGATGAAGCGTCGATCAGGCCAAAACCGTCCACCTGTTCTTCGTCGCCTGTAACAATGTTAGTGCGGATACGTGTGCCTTCAAGGCGGTCGAGGGCTTCGATGAGGGCTTTGTAGTCCTTACCTGCCGTTCCGCGATTGGTGAAGATGAGTAAGTCGCGGCTGCTGATCCTCACCCGTTGCGATACTTTTTCCCCGGCCTTTAGTTTCGCCATGATCTGCGAAATACAGTAAATCAGAATATCCTTATCGTAGATTGTAGCAAGACCCTTCACGCTTGGCGTGATTTCCAGCCATTGCCCGTTATGTTCATAGCGACGAACGGAAGTTTCGGGTTTTTTCGACAGGGAATAGAACGGATGCTCCATTTGCGGCATCACGTCCTTAAGCACGGCATCTGCCACGTCGCAGATGAATAAGTCATGCTGCGGATGACGCTCCGGCAGGAGGGCCTCATGAACAACAGGCAGATTCGGGGTTTCAGATACCATGTCTAAAGTTCGGGGTTTTAAATACCTGCGTCAAGTGATTCGGGGTTTTAAATACCGAAACCGAGATTCGGGGTTTTAAATACCGAGATTCGGGGTTTTAAATACCGAGATTCGGGGTTTTAAATACCAAACCGAGAAAAAAACCAGAAATTCCGTTTTTATATCAATGTGTTAAATGGATGCTAGAATCGCTTAACACAGAATCTAACACCTATTTAACACCTCTCTAACCATTTGATCTGTGGATAACTCACAAACCTCAAAAATTTCCAACCAAATTGAACCCAAACACCGCCTCTTGGGAGCTCCGCCCCCGCCGGCTCGCGGCCTACGGCCGCCCCAATCGCGCATAGCGCGATCTCCCCCCCCCGGCATCCCCCTGCTCGGCCCTTTGGGCCTGCACTGAACGGACACGCCTACGGCGCAAAGTCATGATCTGACGATGCGGAAACGCATCGTCTCTCCACCAGAGCACCTTCCTCATCCACGTTGGCGCCTTCGACGCCCTACGGGGCTCTCTCGTTCAGCGCTCACCCAACGCCTGCAACATCAGAAGAACCGGGCAAAACCATAAACTGCTCAAGACACATCGGAGTTCAGGCGATCATTCAGCAGCTCACGTGTCGCAACATGCCCGCTAGATGCCATAGGATGGCCGTACAGGCGTTATCAGATGTGGTGGCTGTTTGGGTGTCTGTAACGGGTGTTGTGGCCTGTGCGGCCATCCATAGTGCCCTGCGGGGCTTGATAGGCTGGCCATTGCCTATTCGCCTGAGCACGTCAGAAAAATGCATGATGGTTGCTGAAACCGCAAACAGTTATTACATTGGTAATAACATTGAGGGGATTCACTATGGTCGAGCTGAAAGTGCGAAAATTCGGAAACTCACTCGGGGTCGTACTACCCAAGGAAGTGATCTCACGGCTGAACACCCAGGATGGCGCGCCCCTGTATCTGACCGAAGCACCAGAAGGCGGATATCGGCTCGTGCCCTATGATCCTGACTTCGAAACCAAAATGACAAAGGCTGAAGATATTATGCGGCGTTACCGTGATACGCTGCATGTGCTGGCCCAATGACAGCGTTCGTCTGGATAGACGAACGGGATACCCTGATCCTGCATGACCGGCTGTTGGGAGTACATGGCGGCGCTTCCGGCGTACGGGATGCCGGTCTTCTGAAATCCGCGCTTGCCCGGCCACAGCAGCATGCGGCTTATGCGGATCCGCTGGATCCAGTGCATCTGGCGGCCGTCTATACGGCGGGTATCGTCAAAAACCATCCTTTCATCGACGGGAACAAGCGTACGGGCTTTGTGCTCGGTGTGCTGTTTTTGGAACTGAACGGCTCTCGTTTCACGGCAGCCCAGGAAGATGCAGCAAATGCGGTTCTCGCGCTGGCGGCAGGTCAGATGGACGAACTGGGCTATGCGGCATTCCTGACCGCCAATGTCGCATCCGAAAGGGTATGACGGTAAACGAGGAACGCGATGAGTGTGCTTTTTTCGTTTCCTGAGGTGGTTCTGGCGACATTTGTCTTGATGGACCAGACTAATATGGCTAAGTCTTTTTTTTGAGTAAACTCAGGAGGCTTTCGCCATGCGCACGGTCAACATCCACGAAGCCAAGACCCATCTGTCCCGGCTGATTGACGCGGCCATGAAAGGGGAAAGCTTCATCATTGCCAAAGCCGGCCGGCCGATGGTGCGGGTCAGCCCGATTACGGCTCCTGAAGAGTTACAGCAACGGCGTCTGGGGTTTCTTGCTGGAAAAATCCGGGTGCCCGAAGATTTTGATCGCATGGGACAGGACGATATTGTGTCTCTGTTCGACGGTCCGGCATGAGGCTTCTTCTGGATACCCATCTGCTGCTCTGGGCAGCCGGAGAGCCAGATAAGCTGTCAGCACGGGCGAGAACCCTGATGGAAGATCCGGGCAATGATCTGGTCTTCAGTGCGGCCAGTCTCTGGGAGATCACCATTAAGACCGGGCTGGGACGGGCAGACTTCCAGGTCGATCCTCATCTGCTGCGACGCGGTCTGATCGAAAACGGTTATGAGGAGTTACCGATCACCAGCCAGCACGCCTTGGCAGTCGGACAACTGCCAGATGTGCATCGGGATCCCTTTGATCGGATCCTTGTGGCACAGGCCACGGTGGAAGGATTGCTTCTGCTGACCCATGATCCGCTGGTAAAGGCTTATCCAGGCCCGATCGAAGCAGTCTGAAGGAGATCGACCAGTATGAGCTACAAAAATAGGTCCATGCCCTCGCTGCACAGTGACGAAGCGGCCGAGGATTTCGTCGCGACCGCCGATCTGACCCGGTATGACCTGTCCGGTTTCAAGCCCATGCGCTTTGAGATCGAACCCAAGGCGGCCGCCCTCAACATGCGCCTGCCGGCGTCCCTGCTGGAGACCGATGTCGCACAGACGCGGTAAAGTATATTCCGACCAGAACAGAGGAGATCGGGCGATGTAGGTACGCTCGGAAATCACTCCGCGCGTCATGGAGGGGAAGCTCCCATGTCTCGCACCTATCATCACAGCCGCAAATACGGTCGCAATCATCGCTGGGCCAACCAGCCGGATCGCTGTGGCTATGGAGGCTCACGTGAAGCCTCTGAATCTCCCAACTGGTACAGTCATCTGCACGATATCCGTCCTGGCCGTCATCATGACAGGCATGTTGCCCGCCTGATCATCAAGGGCGACCTCGATCCTGTCGAGGCGGTCTTTCCGTATACCGGCACCCGGCGACCCCACGAATATTACTGGTAATTTTCAGCGCGGGAATGAGGGATCGTTCCCGCGTTCCACGAGGCCATCAGGGACGTGGATTTCGGGGGGGATCGTTCACGACACCAACACCCTCATCAATCCGTGGGGCGAGGCGTAGGGAGGGTGTCAATGGCCGTCTGAATCCGGGCCAGATCGGCGTCCAGAAGAGCAAGAACCTGATCGGCCGGGACAGTGGGTTTCGTGCTGTTGCGTGCCTTGCGGATTGCATCCCTTTTGGCAGCCCGTTCGTCGGAAAGGTCCGTCATGGTCATGTCTTCATCGCCTCGTGTTTCGTGGCAGCGACAGGGGCAGAAATCCGCCATGCGTAATCGCAGACATTATCCAGAAATTCTGCTCGTTGTGTCTGACTGTAAGCTATAACGAAATCAGCGACAATTTTTTCTGGAACAACTTCCCGAAGAAGGTTGGCAGCCGTTTCCGCTATTTCCAGATTGACCGCCTCATTGAGCAAGATGAAGGCATCCGTATCGGTCATACGCTTTGCCGCCCGTGCAACGAACCGAGCATTCAGATTCCACATCCATTGATGGCGATTGATTTTATCAGAAAACCATTCTGGAGAAGGGTATTCTGGAGCCATTAGGTATTCTCTTGAAGTGTCTGTGGTGGTCAGTTTCCAGGCCGTCAAATTGTTCTGTGGCCGAGATTACAGTCTGTCCGTTTTGGATGATCGTGTCTCGTGGTCAGTCATGGTCACGTCTGCCTGTTGTCCTGTCATGTTCCCGGTCCCTGTCGAAGGCATGAAGCCCCGCGCGCCTCCAGCGTGTTTTCAGGTCGCCTGAAGTGGTATTCCTGCCTTCTCGAAGCTGCCCCGCAATGTCTAGGAAGGCCCCGAGCAGGGTGGCGCGGTCATCATCGGTCAGATCAACCAGTCCCGCCTTCTGGACCAGTCCACCCAGTTCGATCAGGTGATGGGTGCGTTCCCGTCGCGCCTTCGCCCAGTCGCGCATGTCGGTGCGTGCCTTTCGTGCCTGATGGCGATGGATCAGAGCCTCCTGTTTCCTGATCCGTCTTTCAAGCGCCAGAAGCTCCGCTCTGATCGTTTCCGGTTCCTTTCCGGTTGCCCTTTTTCCCGCCTGTCTGAAAGAACGCCGTCCCCCGTTCGGTCCACCTCGCGACGGCTTCGGGTTTGCCGTCCGCCTGCTCGATAGCCGCAAGCAGTACACCGGCCAGCGCCTCGATCGACAGGGTATCGGCTCCCGTCGCCTCGACCAGTTCACCGAGCTGGAGGGTTCTTTGCGCCTTAAGCTGCTTCGCCTTTTCCTGAAGCGCCTTCAGTTCCGCATCAATGTCCCGTGGTTTGCGCATTTTCGATCCCCTATCCTGCTGGTCTGTGCCATACTCTACCACACAGACGAGAACCGCGTCACTTATCTAGAGCAATCAGTTCTTGCGGCGCAGTAAAATATGAGTGCGCGCTTGTACGTCACTTCGTGACGTGCGCTTAAGGGATGTGATAGGATTGCGTCCATGGCGATCTATCACCTGCATGCAAAGGTCATCAGCCGTGCTACCGGCCGGAGCGCAGTGGCGGCGGCAGCCTATCGTGCAGCGTCCCGCCTGCATGATTTGCGGCTAGATCGCGACCATGACTTTTCCAACAAGAGCGGCGTGGTGCATTCCGAGATCCTGCTGCCCGATGGCGCGCCGGAACGGTTTCTCGACCGTGCGACCCTATGGAATGAGGTCGAGGCGATCGAGAAGCGCAAGGATGCCCAGCTTGCCCGTGAGGTGGAGTTTTCAATCCCGCGCGAAATGACCCAGGCGCAGGGGATCGCGCTGGCACGGGATTTCGTGCGGGAGCAGTTCGTGGAACGCGGCATGGTGGCCGATCTCAATGTGCATTGGGATATTGGCGAAGATGGACTGGCGAAGCCCCATGCCCATGTGATGCTGTCCACGCGGTCTGTGGACGAGAACGGGTTTGGTGCGAAAGAACGCTCGTGGAATGACAAAGAACTCCTGCTGACATGGCGGGGGCGATGGGCGTCGCTCGCCAATGAACGGCTGGCCGAGCTGGACCTGGATGTGCGGATCGATCATCGGTCGTTCGTGGCACAGGGGATCGATCTTGAGCCGCAGAACAAGATCGGTCCGGCCGGCATGCGTCGGGAAGAGCGGGGCGAGGACGCGGAACGGGTCGCTGACCATCTGGAGATCGCGCGACGCAATGGCGAGAGGTTGCTGGCCGAGCCGCATGTGGCGCTGGAGGCGCTGACCCGACAGCAGAGCACATTCACCCGTCAGGACCTGGCGCGGTTCGTGGACCGGCATACGGCAGATGCAGAACAGTTCAGTTCTGTCATGGTTCGGGTGGAGGCATGTCCGGAGCTGGTCGCGCTCGGGAAAGACGGGCATGGGCGGGAGCGGTTTTCCACGCGCGCGATGATCGGGGTCGAGCAGCGTCTGGAAGAAGCATCGCTCGCGATGGGGCAGTCCCAGGGGCATGCGGTGCCGCTGGCGGTGCGTCGGGCGGCGATGGCGCAGGACGGGCTTGGGGACGAGCAGGCGCTGGCGGTGGGCGAGGTCACGAAGTCCCGCGACCTGTCCGTGGTGGTCGGGTATGCCGGGACGGGGAAGAGCACCATGCTGGGTGTGGCCCGTGCGGCATGGGAAGAGGCCGGGTATCGGGTGCGCGGGGCGGCGCTGTCGGGGATCGCGGCGGAAGGGCTGGAAGCGGGGTCCGGGATTGAGAGCCGGACGCTGGCGTCCCTGGAGCGGGCGTGGGAGCGTGGGTTCGACCTGCTGGAGCGCGGGGACGTGTTGGTGGTGGACGAGGCCGGCATGGTGGGGTCACGGCAGATGGAGCGGGTTCTGTCTGTCGCCCGCGAAGCCGGGGCCAAGGTGGTGCTGGTGGGTGATCCCGAGCAGTTGCAGGCGATCGAGGCCGGTGGTGCGTTCCGGGCGGTGGCCGAGCGGGTCGGGTCGGTGGAAATCACCACCGTACGCCGGCAGCGTGAAGGCTGGCAGCAGGCGGCTACGAAGGAGCTTGCGACCGGGCGGACAGAGCAAGCGCTGGGTCGCTATGAGGCGGCTGGCCTGGTGCGTGGGCATGACACGCTGGAAGAGGCGCGGGCCGGAGTGGTGGCCGGGTGGGATGAAGCCCGGCAGGCCGCGCCAGAAGACAGCCAGATCATGCTGGCGCATCGGCGTGTCGATGTGCGGGCGCTGAACGAGGCGGCACGCGAGATCCGGCGGGAGGCGGGTGAGCTGGACGCTGATGTCGAACTGTCGGTGATGACGGTTCAGGGGGAGAGGCGTTTTGCGCATGAGGACAGGGTGTATTTCCTGCGTAATGATCGGGACCTGGGGGTGAAGAACGGCACGCTGGGCACGGTGCGTGGGCTGTATGGCATGGATGAGGATCGGATCATGCTTTCTGTGCAGCTTGATGGTCCTGATGGCGTTGGGACTGGCCGGATCGTGTCCGTGCGGATGTGGGAGTATGACGCGCTGGATCATGGCTATGCCGCCACCATCCACAAAGCGCAGGGTGTGACGGTGGACCGGGCGCATGTGCTGGCGACGGGGAGCCTGGACCGGCACGGGGCCTATGTGGCGCTGTCGAGGCATCGGGAGAGCGTGTCTGTCCATTGGGGTCGTGATGATGTGGGCGACCGGGACGGGCTGGTGCGGCGGCTGTCACGCGAGCGGCTGAAGGATACCACGCTGGATTACCCGCATGTCCGGGATCGGGATACCGGGTTCGCGCGGCGGCGCGGACTGTATGTCCCCGAGAGCAAGATCGTGGTGGAGCGTGAGAAGGCCGCCTCTGGCCCCCAGAAGGACAGGCAGACCGAAGCTGTCAGTACGCCAGAGCCGGCACCGGCACAGCAGAAACGCGGGATGTTCGATGGACTGGACCTGTCCGTGCGGTCTGGTCGTCGCACAGCGGAAAAAGACGTGTCAGCCGGGATGGATGCCGGGGCCGGTAAGGGGGAGAGTGGGGTTGAGCGTGAGGCTCCTGTCTCTCCCTTTGCGGGATTGAGGCTGCCCCGTGTGCGGCGTGAGCAGGTGCCGGCGGGGATGGACGGGTTGGTGCCGGGGAGTGACCCGCTGCATCAGGCGGTGGAGCGGTATGCGCGGGCCTGGGTGGATGCCGAGCGCATGGTTCGGCAGGAGCTGCCGGTGCTGGAGCATCAGAAGAAGGCGCTGTTTGAAGCCGGTCGGGATCTGGAGCGGGTCCGGCGTGGCGGTGAGGCGGATCTGAGGGCTGCGCTGAAGCATCAGCCGGAGATCCGGCAGGCGCTATATGGTCTGGAAGGTCCGGCACGGGCGCGCAAATTGCTCGAGGGGCTGGAGCATGAGGACAGGGTGCGGAAGAGTCCGGATCTGCGGGCAGCGCGGTTTGTGAAGGCCTGGGACGGGCTGAGCCGGGAGCAGCAGGGTGTGGCGCTGAAAGAGCTGAAGCGGGATGCGCAGCTTGAGTCCATTCTGCGGGAGAAAAGCCGCGAGCTGGGCATCCGGAAGGGATCGACGCTTGATCACGGGTTGCATCCCCATCAGCGGGAGCAGGCCCTCTCACGCTCCAGGTCGCGCGGTATGGATATGGGGATGTAATCTGCTTGAGAGAGGAGATGTTGATGTGTATAATTTTCACTGGAGATACACATCATGCGAACCAACATCATTATTGACGATACCCTCATGACAGATGCGCTGAAGGCGTCTGGCGTCAAAACCAAGAAAGAAGCCGTCGAACTCGGATTGCGGACGCTGATCAAGTTGAATCAGCAGCGGCAACTGCGTTCCATGAAGGGCAGGCTGGAGTGGCGGGGTGATCTCGACACCATGCGTTCCGACGTATGATTCTGGTCGATTCATCGGTCTGGATCGATTTTTTCAGGGGTACGGTGACGCCACAGGTTGATGCTCTGGACCGGTTGCTGGGAGAGGAACTGGTCGCCATTGGGGATCTGATGATGACGGAAGTTCTTCAGGGATTTGCGAGCGAACGGGATTTCAACAAGGCGCGGAGACTGCTTGGCGCTCTGGATCTGGTGGAGATCGGGGGGCGTGATGTCATGATCGAGGCAGCACGATATTTCCGTGACCTGCGTGCCAGAGGCATCACCATCCGGAAAACCATTGATACCCTGATTGCCACACGATGTATCGTAAGCGGGTATCGGCTCCTTTACAGTGACCGGGACTTTGATCCGTTTGTGACACATCTGGGGCTGGAACGGGTTGTCTGATTTCGGCGCGGTGACTGGAGAGGACATGCAGAAAAAAGAAGAGGCCGTTCGGCTGGGATCGCTTCTGGGGGCCATCGGTCGTGAGGCCGGTGTGCGTGATCAGGATATCGCGGTCTTGCAGACCCGCGATCAGACCCCGGCCGAGGCAATGTCCTTCGAATGATCCTGCTGCTTGATACCAACGTGATCATGGAGACGAGGAGGCCCGTCCCGGAGCTGCGTGTTCTGGCCAGCCACGATGTGTCGCCTTTCGAGGCGGCTGGTGTGCGGGCTTTCAATCTGTGGGAGGATGTCTGATGTCCGAGACAGATCCAGCAGCGCGCGCGTTCGAGGATCTGTGCGCCGAAATGACGGTACTCCGGCGGAGCGTGGAAGCGTTGCCGCAGGCGTGGCGGGACAATCGGCCCCCGGATTACACGGAGGATCTGGCCCGTGTCGTGAAGGCCATGAATGCAGTCGGTGCACGAATGGAGGCGATCGAGGCCAATCCGACGCTGAAGATGACGCCCCAGGCGTATGGGCAAGGGATTCGTCAGGCCGGGATTTCTGCCAGTCAGGAGATGCAGACAGCGTTTCAGAAAGCGATAGGTGAGGTTCAGGGGGAACGTCGGGTTCTTGCCAATATCATTGGTCAGTCCCGTCAGCAGGATCGTCAGAACTGGTGGCTGTTAGGGGTGGGGCTTGCCTGTCTTGTTGCAGGGATCGGGTTGTCGCCTGTTCTGGCGTATCTCCTGCCATCTTCTGTCGGGACGCGAGTGGCATCCTTTATTGTTGGGGAGAAAGATCGCTGGAACTCTGGGGCCATGATGATGGCGGTCAGCAATCCTGAAGGCTGGCAACGTGTACGTGAGGACAGCCAGCTGGTTGAGGCCAACAGAGACAGGATTGCAGCCTGCCAGAAAGCGGCATCGGGTCAGGAAAAAACTCAGAAACCCTGTGTCATCATTGTTTCGGCAGAGCAGGAATAGTCTTCAGGGGATAAAAGCCGACAGCAGAATATGACATGTCAAAGAAACCGGATTTCTTTGACGGATCATTCTGACGTGTTAGAAAAAACACATATTGCTACCACGTTGGGATATTATGTTAACATCAAGCGTTCTGTCTTGGTGCGCTAGGGCGCGTAGGAAAACAAATTCCAGAACGTTACTGACATTGCCTGTGCATTGATCGGGTATACCGTCTCCAAGTTCACCGTGGCAGCGCCGGGGCATCTTGCCCCGGCATGAAGTTCAGAAGGCGAACTTGGCCTGCCCCTTGTTCTCGACAGGGCGCAACTGTGCATAGGCAAGAAGATCAGCGATCGAGCCGCCCTTGTCCCGCCAGCCATAGAAGGTGTCTTCCCCGAGAAGGACATAGTGCCATTCGGAATCGCTACGTTGTTCAGGAGGAAGGGCGTTGATCCGATCGCACCATGCAACGGCGGCTTTGCGCTTACGCAACACGTTCGGGCTGGTTAGCTGACCTTGTGCCTTTGTCTCGACCAGATAAATCGCGCCGCCTGCTCTTACAAAGAAATCGGGCGAATAGAATGCGGGAAGACCGTCTTCTTTGATGTAACGCAGGCGCGCGAAGGTGTGTTTCTGCTCGTTGATCTTGCAGAAGGCTTCAACGCTGGAGTCACGCTCGCAGGTTTCCATGAATGCCAACTCAAGGCCGCCATTCCGCGAGGGGTAGGGGAGGCGCAGATAGATAGCCTTCTCGACGGCGAGCGATGACCCCTCCCGCATGGCGAGCTTAGGCACTTCCGAAAGACGTCGATGTGCGACCTCGGCATTGGCGACAATCACGTTGTCTTCCGCTTCGAGGATGGCCCGCGCCCACACTTTGATAATGTGCTCTGTCACCGGGTCGATCAGCAGGACGCGCCAGTTCTCGTCAGCGATAGGGTCCAGCTCTTGGCTGAACAGATGTCGGCGAATGAAGGTGTCGATACCCTCAGCCATCTCGGCCCGGTTTATCTGGATGTAGGGGAACTTGCTGGCGTTGGCGAAAGCCTTTGAACTGTTCGTCGTGTCCGTCAGAGTCACGGCTTCCGTGATTCGGCGCGTGATTCGGGCCAGATAGTCATTATAACCCGTCGCGGTCATAACGCCACCATGTACGCGATAGTCGCCGAAGCGCGTTTTTGCCTGTACGTCTTCGGAATAGAATTTCTCGCCCTGGCCGATCTGCCCCCTGAGCTGTTGGAACGAAAATGAATCGAACGCTGCAAGGCTCGAAGGGTCGATGTGGGTTTCTTCCAGCGCCTCGATCTGTTCCCGAAGAATGAAGGGGATAGCGAAATCATATTCCTCGAATCCCGGTCGGAGGCCGACCGAGATCAGGTCACCTGTCGAGCTGCCATTTGCCTCGTCATCATCATCTGCTTTACCCGCCAAGCCTTCCTGAAGCAGCTCGTCGTAGAAGCCTTGGAATGCAGGATGCTCCACGATCGAAAGAATGTCGATCATATTGGAGGGTGTCTTTCCGCCACGAATGAGTTGGCGATTTTCCCGCTTTATATCGTCGTATTCATTGCCGCGCCACATTAGACGTAGGCCGCGTCCGATCGTCTGTTCAAGTAGGATGCCGGCGCTCGATGCGCGTAGTGGGACAATGACGCAGATGTTGTTCACGTCGAAACCTTCGCGCAGCATGAGCACGCTCACGATGACACGTGGGGATTTATGGCGATCTACGTCAAACAGGCGTTCGCGTAGCACTTTCCATTCATTGGGCTTCAACTCGCCTTTGCGGTTGGAATCGACGCGCAAAACCTCGTCATCGGCCAGCCCTTCGAGCTGCATGAAATCAGCGACGAGTGGCGTAACCGTGGTGTCTTCGCAGACTACCAGCATTTTCGGATGCTTGTCCGGATCGAGGGCGGTGAAATCGGCTTCCAGCTTCCGGAGCTTGGTCAGGCCAGCGCGTAGCATAATGCGCTGCCCTTCTGACAGCATAGGGTTGCCGTTTTCATCCCGATCGGCCTTGAAATCCAGTTCCTCATGGCCCAGTGCTCCGATTTCAGAGCGTTTGTCGAGGACGAGAGATTTGACTAGGCCGGTGCGCATGGCGGTTTTCAGGTCGAAATCTACGACGATGTGCGGGAAGTAGGATTTCCGGCTGTTCCGGCCGGTCCCGACCTCGTTATAGGGCGTGGCTGAAAAGTCCACCTGGACGAAGCGGCGGCCCTTGGGGGCCGCGATCAGGCTGAGGCTCTTTTGCCATTCCACTTCTGTTACCTCACCTTCCCGCTTGAACTCGTGGATATGGTGCGCCTCGTCGTTGAAGACCATGAGCGCGGGCAGGTCTTTCAGGTAGGAGAGGATGCCGCCGCGCTCATAGCGACGGTCCAGCACATTCAAATCATTGCCTTGCCTGGTGCCAGGTGTCAGGGGAAGGATGCTTTGCACAACGGTTTTCGGGTCGGCGGATTCACCCGGCGCAGTTATTTCCTCATCTTCAAGCGGTTCGCTTTCTTCTGACAGCACATGCCAGTTGGAAATGGCGATGATGCCGCCGGCCGTGACCTTCCTGCCAATGTCTTCTTTCGGGCAGACCGCTCCTTGCACGAAGCGGAAAACCTCGTCCCGGTAAGAATCGGGAATGAACAATTCCTGGAAGATTGAAAGGTCGGAAATCGAGAAGTCGCGCTTGCCGTCACGTTCTTTTCCCATGAAGGCATCAAGCAGGCGATCGTAAACGATGAGGCCTGGCGCAACGACGAGGAAGTTTTTGGTGTAGCGGTCGCTATTCGGCGCGCGGTTTGCATTGAGAATCTGCCAGACCATGAGGGCTTGCAGCACCCAGGTCTTTCCCGTTCCTGTCGCCATTTTCAGGCAGTATTTCGGATAGGCGTTTTTCGGCGCGCGGATGATCTCGGAATCCCGTGTGCTGGTCAGCATCACGTCAGGAGCGGCAATCTGGTAGAGGTCTTGCAGGGTCGCAATGCCCAAAACCTCATGGGCATAGATCACGTTCAGCAGGGCTTGCCGCTGGCCGGGATGGAAATTGAAGGTGCGGGCGTCCTGAAACTCGGTCTGGAACCACCACTTCAAAAGCTCGGCTGTGATCTCCGAGACGTGATCTAGGATCGGCGCTTCGCCGGTGTCGAGGCCGGCGCAGGCGTCTTCGACCTTGGCCGTCAGACCTTTGGCAAGCGAAAGATCATTGATGCTTACCATCACGCCACCTCAACTGTTGCTTCGGCCTCAAAGCCAAATACATCGACGACACGCACGCAGACGCGCCGTTTGCCCTCCTTCTTTGGCAAGCCAGTAAGCCGGGCTGTGGTGACGACGCGGTGAGAGTCCGCATCATTTTCTGTGTTCCCGCGATAGTCCTGCCAAACTGAACGGAAGACCTCACCGTCATAGTCGGGATCGACGCTCCAATATTCTATGAGTGCTAACGGATCGGTATTGATGATCTTTTGCAGCTTTTCCCGGTTGGCCTCGTCAAGATTCAGCGCCTCCGGAGACAGCAGCACATAGTTTGCTATCGAGACGGAAAGGGCTTCATTGCTTCCTTGTTGATCGCGGGAAACAGCCCCGAGCTTGAGATATTGCAGCGACGAGAAACGCACCTCGTCTGCTTTGAGCTTGTGCCCCTTTTTCTTCAGCCGATCGAGCAGATCAGGCGGGATCACTAGCACTTCCAGCCTGTCGCCCTGCCCCAATGCCTCAATGTCATGACCGATCGTCGGTGAAAAATTCCACCCCAGGATAACGACCTTATCCCACCCACCCATGAGGTTGTCGCGGATTTCGATTGCACGGCGCAGCGTAGCGAG
>NZ_JACHIE010000026.1 GCF_014207635.1 Acetobacter lovaniensis | reverse complement strand
GTCTCCTGCTTAAATGGGGGTCAACGGGGGAAAAGCATTTTCCCCCTTGCCAGTTACCAGTAGACGCAAAGCGGATACTGGTATGCCTGGCTATATTCAAAAGATAACAAAGGAGATGGCAAACAAGATGCGAAAACAGAAAATAAGAAGAAAAGGTATTTTACAGGGATAATGCAGGTGCTTTACATAAAATGTGTTACATGCCTGAAAACTTAAACATAATTTTGTGTTGATGTTATTTTATAAAAATAGGGAAATAGTCAGCATAAAACCCTGTTGACTATGAAGGGGAAAATATAAGGAATGGTCAAGCGGGACTGCTGTTGACTGTTTCCTGATTTTTCTGTTGGCGTGACTTCCTGCGAACAACCTTGCTGACAGCATCCTTGAACGCATAGGCATGGTTCTTGAGTTCTGCGAGGTCTTCAGGACTATCCTGGATAACATCCAGTAAGGTAGAAGGGTCTTTGAAGATAACAGGAAGCTTTGTGACCTGACTTCTAACACGTTCCCTGTTCACGGCTTCACTGGTGACACGCCACCATTCCAGAACCTCGGCTTTTTCCTGCTTGGTGCATTTATCCAGAATGTCACGGGAAACCATGGAATAGTAGCAGGGGAAAGAACCAAGGGTTTCCTTGATGGCGCGTTTCTTTTCAGGGCTGTATGTCCAACGACTGATTTCCCATTTGGGTCTGGCTTTTTTTGTTGTCCAGATTTCACGTTGATGTGTCAATAATGTGATGTTTGTGATACAGATCACTCCAATATAATAAAAAAAGAAAGATGATTTTCATTCATCAGATAAGCGTGATTTTATTTTTGGCTCTTTCCGCATCATAAAATCATTTTTCTTTTTTAACATTTTAATTATTTTCTTATCACTTATATCGGCTTTAATTAGAATCTCCCTCCAACTTGTGGTAACAAAAATTAAAAATAATGAAAATAAAGTTACTAGAAGGCATGAAATCAGGTAAAGAAAACGAAAAGTATGAATTTCTTTTCCCCATTTTGTAAACGATATACCTCCCAAAAAGGCAATGCCAATAGCACTAAACGGCAGAAGACTTTTTGCATATATTAATATAGAAATTCGTAATGCTTTTCCAATATTAACGGGAATTCGCCCTAGACCTACCAATCCACACACCACATAAGAAAGAGACATGGGAACAAAAATAAATGAAAAAACACTTAATATTATATAAAATTCTGTTTTTACATCGATGAAAAATCCTAACACTGACAAAAAATAATGTCCATAAACAGAAGACGGCTTCCCGTTTTCTGCAAACCATGACAATTTTTCTGAAACAAAAAGAAAGAATGCGACCGTATGGACGGTCATAAAATAGGTATATACGGTAAATTTTATTGTATTCGGACACAATTCTGAAAATATTTTTATTATATATGATATTGATGCTAAAGTAATTAACAATACAATAGAACAATACGGAAAATATATATAATTCAAAATATGATTTTCCATTATAATATAATATCCTTTTTATTATATATCATCTATTTTGTAGTTTTACCCATTTTTCTGTCTATTCTTCTACGATGGCTTCCACCATCCGTATATCACGGTCAGACCCGCTTTCCCACCTCTGATCTGGCTGGTCAGAATATTCAGATTTTTTCTATTCCATCATGGCGAACTGTTGCCAGCGATGAGCCGGGAAAGGAATAATCTGAGCCGGTTCATCAGTGGCTTTTTTATACTTTGCAACCAGTTCTCCGGCTAACTCTCTGCCAATACGGGTAGCAGAGTTCAGGAACAGCTTCATGTCTTCCCACTGACAGGTTTCCATCCAGGCCGTATCAAGATTAAAGGCTCTACAGCTATTTTTGATCATGTAGCTGTCAAAATCCACCCTGAAGGCCCTGATGGTTCTTCCTTCAAGCAGACTGACAATCTCAGGGTAAATCTCCGGCCATGTGGAGACCTTGTTATTATCCATGCTTGCACCATACTGGAGCACGTCTCTGGTCATGTGATGGTAGTTGCTGGCTCCCTCTGCAATCGCCACAGAAACCATGCTTCTACGGTTCACTTATGGAGGATACTGGAAGTTCACTATAAAGCAAAAAAATCTGTAGTGACCTTTGAAACCAGAAACAGGTTTTCCAGATGAATCTGGAGGGTTCTAAAAACCCCTATTTTGATTTTTCCAGTAGTAGCAATATCAATGGGTTACGATCCTTATGCCGGCGGAAAGAGAGTTTTTAGAACCCTCCATCTGGTGAAACAGATAAAACGCGAAATAAACCACACAGAGACACGGGGGTAATCCCCCCATAAAAAGAGTTTCTTTTGAATGAGAATTTTCTCAGCGTAAGGATGAGGAGATTCTGATGAAGAGTGATCGCTTTACTGATGCCCGGATCATGGGTGTGATCCGGCAGGCTGAGGGCGGGGTCTCTGTTCCTGATCTGTGCCGGGAGCACGGGATCAGCAACGCCACGTTTTACCGGTGGCGTGCGAAATATGGTGGCATGGATGCGTCAATGATCAGTCAGATGAAGGCTCTGGAAGAGGAGAACCGTCGGCTGAAGCGGATGTATGCGGATCTGAGCATGCAGACGGATATCCTGAAGGAGGCTTTGGGAAAAAAATGAAGCGGCCAGCCCAGCGCCGGGAACTGGCCGCACAGGCTGTGGCGCATCACGGGGTCAGCATTGCGCTGGCCTGTCGGATTTTTGAGATATCCGAGACCTGCTTTCGCTATCGTCCACGACTGGCAGAGGAGAACGACAGGATTGCCGCTCTTCTGACGGGACTGACACAGGCTCACAGAAGATGGGGATTTGGCCTGTGTTTCCTGTATCTGCGCAATGTACAGGGACATGTCTGGAATCATAAGCGGGTTTATCGGGAACAGGAACTCAACCTGCGGATTAAACCCTGCAGGCGTCTGGTGCGCGAAAACCCGGAGCAGCCGTCGGTCCCAGCATTGCCCAATAGGGTCTGGTCCATGGATTTTATGGCAGACAGGCTTTTGGATGGGTGCGCTTTTCGTCTCCTGAACATTCTGGATGACTTCAATCGTGAAGGACTGGCGATAGAGGTTGATTTTTCCCTGTCGGCCTGTCGTGTTGTCCGCTGCCTGGAACAGGTTATGGAGTGGCGTGGCAGACCAGCGGCTATCAGAATGGATAATGGCCCTGAATATGTCAGTCATACGTTGGTTTCATGGGCGGAAAAGCAGGGGATTACCCTGATCTATACGCAACCGGGTCATCCGCAGCAGAACGCTTATATCGAACGCTACAACAGAACTGTCCGGCAGGAATGGCTGGAGCAGTCTCTGTTTGAAAGCATTCAGGATGTGCAGGAAGTCGCAACACAATGGCTCTGGACATATAACAATGACAGACCCAACATGGGGAACGGCGGGTTCACACCCGCCCAGAAACTAAAAGAAGCTGCCTGAATTCTCAGTCAGAACCCCATTAAAAAGGGGGGATTACCCAATTTGTGTTGAGTTCTGAAGGTACGGGTAACAGCCCTGTAGCCGAACCATGAACACCTGGCCCGTTGATCCGCCGAAACATCGCCGACGGAGACCGTGTCCATTTTTCGACATGGTGTCCGAAAGTGACAGCCATGCATTGGACTTGTAATGGTTTTGTGTTGGCCACCTGAGTGTTTTAAGCTCGTATCAGGAGACTGAAGAGGCCATGAAACATACGGAGGATTTCAAGCGCGAGGCCGTGAGGATTGCGTTGAGCAGTGGACTGTCACACACACGCATTGCGGCCGACCGTGGTATAGGCAAATCCACCTTGGCAACATGGATAGTAGATTACCGTCTGGACGAACTGGTATCGGGGCCTCAGGCCGATCTGGCCCGCGAGAATGAACGTCTTCGTCTGGCGAACTGGGTTTTGCGCGAGGAAAGGGAAAGTGTCTTGATAACGCCGCTGTCGAAACGTTTTTCAAAAGCCTAAGGACGGAATGGCTCTGGAGGCAACACTGGCTAACCCGTCGTCAGGCTACTGCCGCGATCTTCCTGTCTATCAATGGTTTCTACAGCCCACGGTGTCGCCATTCCTATCTGGGCGGCATCAGCCCCCTCGCTTTCGAAGCAAGGGTGGCGTAATCACTTCCTGACCGGCACAAAACCGTTACAAGTCCAGTTTCTCCCCGTTCGCTTCTGGCAATAGACCCGCCCCCCGTCCCGAGTGTTATAATCACTGGTTCGTCAGGGTCGGATGACGAGACGCGTTGGGCATATCCCCTGACAGACAGAAGACACAGAAACAAGGTGAGCAGAACGTCAGATTTTTATGCCAAATCATTCTTCAGAACCTTATCTTCCGACAGTCTGTGCCCGGACGCCAGAGGTGACGCCGGGCTCTCAGAGTTTCATAAGGTGTCAGAAACCGACGCTAAATGTTCCAATAAATGCACGTCCGGCACCAAGATAGTAGGTGGGTGCAGATCCGGCAATCATTGTGCCGTGAATACCCCGTGTCGCGTGGGCTGCTCCGGTTACTGAGTTGCTGCCGCTCAGATAGGTAGAGCCTGCCAGATTCTGAATGTTGAGCCGCAGTTCAGGCTGTTTAAAGTGGAGTCCGGAGTGAAAGCGGTACCCAATAGCAAGATCGACATTGGTATGGGCAGGAAGGGATTCATCGTCCATAAAAGTTGAATACTGGCTGTCAATATATTTCATATTGACGTTTCCAAAAAGAGATCCGTCATCATAGTTCAGGCCCATTGATGCGCTCCATTTCGGAGCCCGAACTGCTATTTTCCCGGCTGTTGGCAGATAGTCGTTCCCGAAACGTAGATTATTGTCTGTCGTAACATGGAGATATTCGCCTGACACATAGGGACGGAAATGATGCCAGGGACGCGTGCCAATTTCAACATCGACACCACGGCCTGTCTCGCCACCGGCATTAATGAAGGTATTGACCGAACCACCATTGATGATGGCTGCCGTAGAAATCTGTCTGTTGGTAAAATTATAGTTGAAAAATGAAGCTGTCGCCATAATCTGTTTTCCGGTATATCGGTAGCCGATTTCTTCCGATATCGAGAACTCGTTTTTCTGCTGATTGTTGCCAGCGATCAGCAGGTTGCCTGTTGCTCCATTATAACTGTTGAACATGGAGTTCGCGGTGGGCATGCGAAAAGCTGTATTCCCACTGAGGAAGATCTGATGTTCAGGCGTAAACTGGTAGCGGAAGCCAACCTGAGGCGTGACCTGAAAAGCATTCTGGTCGACATTGGACTGTGGGCCGGGAATATAATTGTATCCTGGTCTGTGGATCCAGACGAATTTTACGCCAGCTTCTGCCAGAAGCTTGTCATTAAAAGCATTAATTTCATCACCAAGATAAAGGCCGTGCGTGTAGGTTTCAGTCAGCCAGTTGGTTGATTTGTATTCGGTACCATCTTTCAGATGGGCGTTCGTGCTATCACTACCCAGCAGCGAGAGCGGAGAACCACTGGCGCTCACGCCGCCATAAGTGGTCTCGTAGGTCTGTCGTGTATAATCGAACCAGTAGCCTGCTTTTACCGTATTGATCCCATGTTTCCACGAGGCGACTGCGTTGATACCAGGATGTTCGATATCAAAAGTCGTCGGTACATTGACGATGGTTGAGGCTCCGTGAGAGGGCAGCCCGGACATGTCGAGCGTCACAGGGGTGTTACCGTAGAATGCAGCGCCGGAATTGGGCAGTGTGGCGCCGTAGGCGAACCCACCCCAGGAATGATAGAGATAAGGAGTCAGATTGATTTTAAGAGTATTGTCCAGAAAACTGAGATCGGTCGGTGCGCTGACAATCAGTGTCCCGGCATCTTCGCCATGGAGTTTGTAGTAGGTCGGGTTTGTTCCGGTAAACTGGTTGCTGTAGTTGTAATTGTTTCCATAACTCCTGTACTGCGACATGGTCGGTGTCGTCAGCATATCAAGTCGGTAGTCGGTGTAGGCAACAACAAGCTTTGTCGTGCCGACCTCTTCCCAGTCTTTTTGTAGTTTGAAGTCGATGTGATCCCGACGGTAAGGCGATGCTGGTCCACGCCAGTTTTTGCCGAGAAGGTGCGAGTATCCGACATAAAATTTCACACCGGAATTGCCAAGTAAGCCGCTGTCAATTCGAACTGATTGCCTGTATGTGTCGTAAGAGCCGAATGTGGCATTGACTTGGCCGCCGAATTTGTCTGCCGGATTGCGGAGTGTCATTCTCGTAAGCCCGCCAGCCGCTCCGATCATAGGTGCTGTCAGATCAACTGTTGTCGGTTGAAGACTTTCAGAATCGACATTGTCACCATCTGGATACTGAGACGGAATGGTCACATAGGTTCCGACATTGTTGAGGGGGGCTCCCTCCATAAGAAAGCCAATTTCGTCTCCGTTGAGCCCACGGACAATGAAGTTTCCGGACTGCATGTTGTACGGGTCGGACATGGCAACATTCGTACCTGGGACCATACGCAGAAGCTCATAAGATGAGGATGCTGGCGACTGGGCAGCAATAAAATCGCGTGTAACGGTACTGATCGCGACCGTGGCCGTCTGTTTTTTCATAAGGCCGCCACCGACATCACGACCAGTGATGCCGCTTGGCGTGTGATGAATCTGTGTGTTTACGACGATATTTTCCCCTTCTGCCGCCTGCACGGATGTTCTGTGCGGATGAGATGGATGCGTTACTGCAGCCTGAGATCGGGGCTTTTCTGTCGCTCGGATATGGCGGTGTTTTTCCGCGGACGCCGCATGGCCCGTTTTCGGGACGGCGACGGAGGTTCCCGTCAGGATGAGAGACATGCCCGTTGTCAGGGACAACAGCGAGCGGCGTAGCGGCATGCGGAATGTCATCATCGCCTCATCAGATCAATGTGAGATACAAAATGTTCATATATGGAACAGGTGTCCATAACAGGATAGATAAGCGTGTAATATTCTGTCAACGAAATGTTGTTAACAAGAAACGAATTGTGCTTTCTTTTACGTGAATTTTTTTGGCCCCGATGATGTCTGAGGGGGTAAGTGCCGCTAAAAAATAGAAAACATCAGTTCTTTTCAGATAGTGACTGAATTTACTGAGATTTTTTCTTGGTTTCTGTGTCTAGAAAGACACAGAGGGCAATCGAGAATGGAATGATCTCGGCACCAGAACTGAAGCATTATGAGTAAAAATGTGCGATCAGAATGGAGTCGAAATATTATTTTCTAAATTATGCTAGATAATAGCATGGTTGCCAGATCATAGATTTTTTAGACACAAATTTCAGAGCAAAAGGCGGATGGCTTTGGCGTCCGTTTTTTGGTTTGCAGATCCACTGAGATCAAACCCATCCGGGGCCTATAATCGGAAGCCATCCGAAACTATCAAAAAAGACTAGTGATAATAGCCGCGAATATCGATTTTATCTGCAAAGGCCCTCTCAAGGGAGGTTACTGCACTGCGGATATAATCCTGTCGTTCGGAATCGTCATCTGTTGCGACACCATTTTCGGCCACAATGATTGGGCGTTGGGAGACGGATGCGGCATAGCGGCAGGCTCTTTCGACACATTCGGCATAAAATACCCATCCCATTGTTGGGGAATGAGAGCCTGCTGGTAGCGGCACTTGTACCATGTAGCCCTATCAGGCTACATGCATAGACCTGCACACCGATAAAATCGCCTTTTTCTCGACATGCATATAATCACGCATCGTAAATTTCAGCGCGTTTGAGGTCGCGTGCCGCAGGGTTTCCAATGGTTTGATCGTTCGTTATAGCAAGTGTCAGACCGAGAGGATATTGCGCCGGAAGCGCTCCTGATCACATCATAGGTCCGCCTCCACGCAGCGATTATCGCCGCTCTATTCGTTACGGATATCCTGAAAGATAGTCACTGAAGGTCGGGGAGTGGCAAGCTCTGCTACCTGCGCAAGCATTGTAGTCTTTGCGCGGTCGCTCACGGGGTTTGTATGAAGAATCAGTTAGTGCAGATTCGGCGCATTGAAAACGGACGCCACACTGATGAGATGTCCGAAAGCTCGTAGGAGCGTAGACAATGATTAGTTGCATCGGGAGATTTCCAGCTGCCACGTGCTCCGAACCAGCGGGGACAGGCGAAGTGGCTGTAGGTGACGTAGGGAGCGAGATTGTTCTCATGACAAACGCGCAGCATATCCTGGTAATGCGCGATGGCCTCATGGGAGATGGTGCCCCGCTCCGGTTCTATGCGTGATCATTCAATTGAAAATTGGAATGAGTTCAGGCCCAGTGAGGCGGAAAGGGCAATGTCCTGATGGTAGCGTGCGTAAAAATCATTGGCGTTATCGCTATGTTCCTTAAAAATAGTTCCATTTACCTGTTCCAGAATCCAGATATCGGTATTCGTGCTATTGCCTTCTGTCTGGTAGCCAGAAGATGTAGCCGCTTCCCAGAGAAAAGGCAGTGTCAGGCTTGCGGAATGGTGTTCTGCGTGAGAAAAAGAGGCTGAAGCCAGCAGGTTGCATGTCGTATCGGACAGAAAACCCCTGCGAGATAACGCTTTTGTTCTCTGTCTGTGTCGTGTCATTTACAGATCTAGAACAAGCCTGCCAGATCGGCAGCGTGACACGCAGATCATCATGCTCCTGTTGCTTTCTTTTTCACTTTTGCTCAGAACGCTGTCCCGGTGTTCCGGAATTCCGGATAGGACGCGGGTCTCGCAACTCCCGCAAATCCCTTCTCGACAGGAAAGAGTTACAGGAATTCCGGATTTTTCTAATACGTCGCCAATGCTTTCATCAGGAGAAATTTTGAAACTCTTGTGAGATTTCGCGCACTCGACCTCGAAGCCTGCTTTCTTATCCTGTTTAGCAACAGGTGCAGCGGCAAAGCGTTCCAGATGCACGCGTTCTTCCGGAATATTTGTCGTCGCTAATTCAAAAGCGGTGAGCATGGGGGCGGGCCCACAGCAGTAATAATCTGCGTCCGGATGTGCGGTTATAATTGATGCAATGTCGAGAGGTGTCCCGGATTCGCTGTCGATATGATAGACGTGCTCGCAACTCATGGCGTCAATCTCTTTGGAGAAAGCGAGACGGGTACGGTCACGTACAGCGTAATAAAGTACGGGCTTATGTCCGAGCGTACGCAGCCGGTGCATCATCGACATCATGGGAGTGATGCCGATGCCACCGGCGATTAAAACATAATCCTGAGCATTTTCGTTCAGTGCAAAGTTGTTGCGCGGTTTGCTGATTTCGAACTCGGTGCCAATGCGCAGTATGTCGTGGATATAACGCGATCCGCCACGGCTGGCGGCATCTCTGGCAACGCCAACCACATAGCGTTCAGTCTCTGCCGGGTCATTGCTCAGTGAATAGCTGCGAACAATTCCATTGCTGAGATGGAGGTCGATATGGCTCCCCGCCGTAAAGCGGGGAAGCGGAGCATTATCCGGTGCGCGGAGTTCGAGGGAGACGATGTCTTTCGCCTCCCATTTCAAAACACAGACGCGAACACGAAGAAGGTCAGCCATGGGCAGTGGTCTCAAGCTGCTGTTCAGCCTTCTGCTTCAGATATCGCCGCAGACGGACGAGACCGGCATCATGCTGATAGAGAATTTCTCTCTGGTTAGCCCCAGGTTCGTAATCTTCAATCAGAACACGGTCCTGTTCGAGAACGTGCCAATGCCGTTTTTCCAGCCGGTTGCGATAAAGAAAACGCCATGCATCGCGCTGCCACCCCGAGACCTTGCGTAGACGCCAGAAGAAAACGGCGCTCCAGCCGTCCTGCATGGGAGAGACGCTGCCCAGAATCATGAAGTTCCCGCCAGGGCCACCCGTTTTCGGGTAGGGAATTTCAAGCTTAAGCCACATGGAACCGATATCCATAAACTCGGTCCAATCGAAATTAATGTCGCGCTGACCCTCTTTTTCAAAAACAAAACCGGTGTCGGTCTCGACAATCTGGAAATTGGCGACAGCTTCACCTTCAGACATGGAATGGGAATGATGATGCAGGAAAGTGCCATGCATCGGGTCCATAACATTGTCGATCACATAACGGTAATCGCCGCCCCATTCTGTATAACACAGAAAATGACTGTATTCCGGATCTTCCAGTTCCGCCGGAACACGCAGCGGGGTTGGCTGTGTGTCTTTTGTTTCCCCAACGAACAGGAACACGGCTCCAGCACGTTCTTCCAGAGGGAAAGATCGGGTGGCTTTCATACCTTCCAGACGGCAGCCGGGGCTACCTGGAACCTTCACGGCGACACCATGGGCGTCGACCTGAACGCCATGGTATGGACAGGCGATCCTGTCGCCAAGGGGAGTGCCCTGAGAGAGAGGAGCGCCGCGATGTGGGCAGTGATCTTCCAGTGCATAGGCGCGGCCGGTATGGTCGCGCCAGAGCGCGATCCGGAAACCGCAACGATAGATGGAAACGGGGGTCGCCGTGACCTGATTAGACGGCAGCACGGCATACCACTGGTTGCGCAGACCGGTGCGCAGACGGGTTTCAAGAGCTTCAGCGGAGAGGGTCATGACGGATTCCTGTTCCTGAAAGATATGTCAGGCCCCGAGCCGGGCCAGTTCATCAGCAAGAGAATGTTCAGTCCAGTTTCTGCCATCGGGTGCCGGAATATCCCGTTCGATCATGACAGGGATAATCTCCGTGAGTGTTGTTGCTCCCCTGGCGAAGGCGGCTTCCAGCGCATCGCCAAGCATGTTTTCATACGGATCGGGCTCGTGCGTACGTGTCTGCCAAGTTTCATTGTAGGGAACAAAAGGTTTTTTCATTGCGAAATTCTCCTGAACAGATCCGTTGTGTGGAGCAAAACGCCCTTTTGACCATATATGGTCTCAATGGCCAATATAGGACATTATTACGATATCGGAAGGTAAAAAGCAAGTGCAGTTTGCCTCTCCTGTGTCATTGTCAGTCTATTCTTCAAGCGGAATCCCTGTGTAAAATGAGCACCATGATTCATGATGACAATGGCGGGATGCCGACCGACACATCTGATGAGGACCGCTATATCGTTCCCGGTCTGATTCGGGGGCTGACGATCCTTGAAGGATTCTCCGCAGACAATCCAGAACAGAGCCTTGCCGGAATTGCCCGTGATACCGGTTTGCCCCGTGCAACTGTGTTCCGACTCCTGCATACGCTGGAAGCTGCGGGATATCTGCAACGCAACGCTGCTCGTCGAACGTTCCGGCTCGGAAACCGTGTATTGCGTCTGGGCTATAATGCTCTGTCTGATCGCAATCTGGCTGAAATCGCCACACCGGTTCTTGAACGACTTCGGGATCAGACGGGGTGTACCACGCATCTTGTGGTGCGGGAGGGTATAGACGTTGTCTATGTCGTGCGTTGTCAGGGTGCCACGCCGGAAAACAGCCTGATTGGCGTTGGGACGAGGCTCCCGGCCCACGCTACTGTCATCGGGCGTACCCTGCTGGCCCACATGCCGATGGCGGATGTGGTACGGCTTTATGATGGGTATCACTTTCCCACCTACACCGATGCGACGCCCACTGACCTTGGAACCCTTGTCGCCCAGCTGGAAGCCGATCGGCCACAACGCAGTCTGGCGAGTTGGGGCTATTTCGAACCCAATGTCGCAAGTATCGCCGCGCCCGTCCGTAACCGTGCCGGTATTGCAGAGGCTGCCGTCAATGCCATCTGTTCTCTGGATGCGTATGACAGGGCTGTACTGGAAGATGTGGTGCGTGTGCAGGTGGAAGCCGCTGCGGCTGAAATTTCGGCCGCGCTGGGCTATCAGGCCTGAGGGCGATTCAGGTCGAGATTGCATTGGTCAGTGCGGCCCGAAATTGCTCCGGTGCCTGTAAATAGGACGCGTGGCCAGCGCCTTCAATGACATGAAGTTTGGTCTGTGGAAAAACAGCTGACAGTTCGCAAACTTTCTGAAGCGGGATAATGACATCCTCTTTCGCGCCTATCAGGTGGAGTGGGCCGTTCCAGTGTGCTAGATCGGCGGTGAGGTTTCCGCAGGCCAGAAGATGCACTGCGTCACGATAACCGGCGACTGAAACGCGGCCCATTGCAGCTACAGCGTCGGCAAGCATTGCCGGGGAGGCGCCTGATGCCAGCGTACGTGGCGCACGACGCGCGGCCATTCCGGCCGGGCCAAGATGGTTGATATCGTCAATGCGAGCCTGCATGGCCGGGAGTAGTGTCTCTCCTGCTTTCTGCCCATAACCGCGCGCCGGGCTGGAAAGTACAAGAGTGCTGACGCGTTCGGGGTGGGTAATGGCAAATCGGGTGGCGGTGAGTGCCCCCAGTGAATGTCCCACCAGCACACAGCGGCTGATGCCGAGCGCGTCTAGCCCTTCGACCAGCCGTGTAGCCCAGACGTCAGGATTGCCAGGCTGGGCATTGTCCGGCAGAGGCGTACTACCAGCATAGCCCGGCGCATTCCACGCCAGAACATGTCTGTGCGGCGCAAAGGCGTCGATCTGCTTCTGCCACAGCAAAGCATCCGATCCGATTCCATGCAGAAGAACAAGGGCAGGCGCATCCTGATCGCCTGCCTCAATCCAGCTCAGCACGTCTTCCGGGCCGTCCGCTCGGGGGGTGGTGCACGTTCTGCTGCTCATTTCGCGGCGGGCTGGTAGTCCGGATCGCCTGCGAGGGGCGAGCCGATGGCGACAAAAACCGTGGCCGCATTTACATCGTCATTCCGGAAATAACGTGCTTTTCCAGCGGGGGAGAGAAACACGTCTTTCGGGCCGATCTGACGTTCGATAGTTTGTCCGTCTTCCTCCCAGCCGACAGTAATGTGCCCGTCGAGAACAAGCCACGCTTCCTCACAGTCTCGTGTATAGGGCCTTACTCCCACGCCCGGCGGGATTAGGAACATTTCCTTTCGTGCTGTGGAGGGGGGAGCTGCTCCTTCACCAACATAAATCTTTTTGCCGAATCCGGCAGCGGTCCACGTTGTGGGCTGCTCGTCATAACGGACGACATAATGTGCCATCATGCGCTGCAGGGGGTGTTGTCCTTCCGGATCAACCTTCAGGACCTGTCCATCCCGTGCGCCGAATGAGGCGGCCAGATCGGCGTCCACATCCTTGGGGTGATAGAGATAACGGGGGGGCAACGGTTTACCAAGGCCAACCATGACCGACATGGTGACCGGCGTGACCCCCGCATTGCGAAAACCATGAGGAATCTCGCGGGCGTTCAGAATCATATCTTTCGGTCCGAGTGGCGCTTCGACCACTACGCCGTCTTCTTCCCATCCCACGGTGAGGACGCCGTCGATCACCAGGAAGGCTTCCTCAATTTCATGTGCGTGACATGCGGCGTATTTGCCGGGATGCTTGTAGAGTAGGCTCAGCGTAAAATGTTCAGGCTTGAGAGTTTCAGTGTCGTTGACTTTCGGTGAGCCCCCTGAGCCGATAAAACGCATCTGCGCTCGTTCAAGATCAGGGAAACCGCGATTGGAGGGGAAGGCGTCCCAGTCAAAGGTTTTTTCGGCAAACCTGAGGATGTGGCGACAGAAATCATGGTTAAGAGAAGGCAGATTTTTGGTGAGCCCTGACATGGGAAAGCTCCTGATGAATGACGTGCTGTATATTCGTTTTGCCACACGTCTATCTTGTGTCGGAATGATTATTTCATATGACAAACGTTCAGGGTGATTCAAGTGAAAATATCTCTGTAATCAGGATGATTTTCGCAGTAAGTAGAAAATGTGCATAAAAACAGGGTAAAAATACTCTTCTTGTTTTATATATGAAACATGAAAGGACGGTTATGGCTCTTTGTGGTATCGATGCGGTGATCTTCGGTGTGCAGGATATGGAGGCTGCTCTACGTTTTGTGCGTGACTGGGGACTCCATGAAAAATCCGTTATGTCAGATCAGATCATTTTCGAAACGCGTGATGGGTGTGAAGTCATCGTGAAACCGGTGGATGCACCAGATCTCCCTGTCGCGATCGAAGGGGGGAACACCGTGCGGGAAGTCGTGTGGGGCGCACAGGATCAGGCTGCGCTGGATGACACACTTGCGCGTCTGGGGGACGCCGTTTCGATTGGTGCTGATGGCCTGGCGCGTGCAACTGACCCGAATGGATTGTCTCTGGTGTTCCGGGTAACGCATCGACAGCCCGTGACGGGAACGCCGACAATGCCGAATGCCCCCGGTGCGTATCATCGCATTGATACACGGGGGCCAGTCATTACGCAGGCAAATCCGATCCAGATCGGTCACATCGTATTATTCGGAGCTGATTTCGCCGCTATGCGGGCATTCTATACCGAACGGCTCGGCTTTGTGGTGAGTGATGAATATCCAGGTCATGGCTGCTTCATGCGCTGTCAGGTAAAAGGAGGGCACCATAATCTTTTTGTCCTGAACCGTCCCGGCAAGGCAGGTATCAACCATGTTGCATTTACCCTGAATGACATCCATGAAGTCGTAGGGGGTGGGCTCGCCATGAGCCGTAAAGGCTGGAAGACCGAGATCGGTCCGGGTCGGCACCCTATTTCATCTGCCTATTTCTGGTATTTTGAAAATCCTCTGACAGCACCTCTGGAATATTATGCGGACGAGGATTACTGCACGGAAGCGTGGGAAGCTCGTGTCTGGGAGCGTCGGCCGGAAAATTTTGCCGAATGGGCTGTCGCGGGTGGTATAGATGGAGAGACACGCCGCCAGAAAATAGGCGGTCAGGATAGCAGTCGTGGCCACAAAAAATAAGTCATATTAAAGGTTTCTGACGTTGACTTTCCTGTGGTGTGGTTGTTCTAAAACGGTGCAACAGGAATGACTGAGTTTTAGCCACGTTCTCATCTATTTTGCTATCGGCGTAAGGGCCTGATGGAGAGTATCAGGCCCTTTCTGATGCAGTCGCGACGATAGGTTATTCCTTTCGTGTCATCGCTTTTATATGTTTCAGGAACTGCTCGGAACGGCCCGACCGGTTCGATAGCGAACAAACAGCATGACCAGTCCCGCCAATAGGTAGGGTGCCAGAAACATTATCAGTGCCCCGCGCATATTTGCAGAGAAATTATCTCCCATCGCAACGACAAAAATGTATCCGGAAACTGATGCTCCAAGATAATAAACGGTGAGCAGCATCCCGATTGCAAGAGATGCCCGCGCTGCTGGGGCCTGTTCGCGCGAAAGTGCATAACAGTTGCCGTAAACGCCACCAACACCAGTACCGAAGATAAGCGAAAGTACGATGGCGCTGACAGGATGCAGGGGCCAGAGAAACAGAACCGCGCCGGAAATACCTGTGAGAACAGATAGAATACCAATTCCCGTACGACGGTCGCTACGGTCCAGAAGAAGACCGATGGGAATGCCGCCGAGAACATTGCCGATTCCGAAACAGCCAAATGCAAATGAGGCTTGTTCCGGAGACAGGTGCTGCGCAACCCGCGCATAGGTTTGAAATAGAGACATATAAGCGTAGCAGCACAGACCGTTTACAACCGCCAGCGAGTAGGTAGCGAGGAGTCCTGGTGCGAAATGCCACGACCAGTTTGGCGCCGGAGTGACGTCTGTATGTTCGGTCTGCACTTTCCGTGGAACAAGAAAGAGCAGGCAGAAACCAGCCAGGACACCGAATAGCCCCATAACCTTGAATGGAAAACGCCAGTCACCACCGCCAAGGTGCTGAAGAAAGAGAATAGCACGTGGTCCGACGAACATGCTGAGGCCGAAAACTGTCGTGGCTCCCCCGATCGCTGTTCCGCGCCAGCGGGGGAAGAGGGCTACGATGAACATGAATAGAGCAATGCTGAAGATGGATTCTCCAGCACCTGTCGTAAGACGTCCAACAAGAAGAGCAGGAATATTGTTTGCGATTCCTGAAATCAGAGTGCCAGTTGAAAATAGCAGGGTGCTGAATCCAAGGGCGCGGCGCAGACCAAGACGGGAAACCAGAAAACCGGCGGGTAGAGATAGAATGGCAATGCCGAGCGTAAAAATACTTGCCATCAGTCCCGCTGTCCGTTGGTCAAGGTCGAGTGCTTTGCGCAAATCGACCAGCTCGACAGGCATCACGAGACGATCCCAGCCATAAAAAACATAGGTTACTGCTATCAAAGCAATGATAGGGATCAGCGCGCCAGTTTTTGTAAAATTGGCGTCCTTTTTATGAAAGATCCCGTCTCCAGCTTCAGAATCAGTGCTCGGCATGATGCCTTAATCCTTAATAATTACGGATGCGGTCCGATATTGCGATCAATGCCCGATACGATGGCACTGTCAACGTACAGATCATTTGACACAACCGAAACGATTTAGTAAACCAAATAAGGATCATGTGACCATATATGATCATTCTTCTTTTATAAGGCCAAGATCACCTGGCGAAAGGAAACAGCTTCATGCACGCCACACCATTCAGTCTTGCTGGTCGTCGCGTCGTGATTACCGGCGGTGCGCGTGGGTTGGGAGAAGCTATTGCCGAAGCCTGTGCCGCAGCAGGCACCGAACTCTGGCTTGCCGATATTCTTGAGGAAGCAGGTCGGCAGACCGCTGATCGGATTTCTGCAGAGTATGGTGTGCCTGTCTGTTTTTCTTGCGTTGATCTGGCCAGACCTGACTCGATTGAGGCATTCGCCAGGGAGGTTAAGGAAAAATGGGAAAGCGTCGACGGGTTGGTGAATAACGGTGCCATTGCAACCAATGTTGGTGGCAAAAATTTTGAAGATGTTGATATCGCGCTGTGGGACCGGGTTCAGACAGTTAACGTGCGGGGGACCTGGTTAATGACGCGTGCGCTTAGTCCGCTATTCTCGGCGCATGGGCGGATTGTCAACATTGCTTCCGATACTGCGTTGTGGGGAGCTCCACGCCTGCTGGCTTATACTGCCAGCAAGGGCGCAGTCATTGCTATGACACGCTCGTTGGCACGCGAGCTTGGTCCAAGAGGAATCGGTATTAGCGCTGTTGCCCCTGGTATCGTGCGGACAGAAGCCACAGAGTATGTTCCAAGGGAACGTCACAATCTTTATGAAAATGGCAGAGCTGTTCCTGGTCCGCAAAATCCGGAAGATATTGTCGGCGTCGTCGCCTTCCTGTTGAGTGAACCTGCTCTGTCATTGACCGGTCAGGTTCTACCGGTCAATGCAGGTTTTGTTTTTACCTGATTACAGTGGAAGGTCAGATCAACATGTCCGGTTTAGAAGATAGCAATGACGAAAGCAGCTACACTTCACCTCCTGTCCAGCGTGCGGCTAAACTGCTCAGATACATCGGAGAAGGGGGATCTCTGGTAAATATCAGGGCAGCTGCAGCCACGTTAGGCATCAGCCGGACTACACTCCTGCGCCTTTTACATACGTTGGAGACTGAACGCTTCATTGAACGTATGCGTGAGGGTGAATACCGGATCGGCATTGGTCTGGTCAGTCTGGTTGGAGAAAGTGCTTCCGGGCAGGATCTCGTGCGTATCGCTCTGCCAGTTGTCACCAAACTGGCCGAAAAGACTGGCCTTTCTGCTCATCTTGGTGTGCTTGATGGTCGGGAGGCTGTCTATCTTGCGCGTCGTGTTCCTAATGTGCCACTCGCCAGTAATATCTCGGTTGGTTCACGTGTAGGCGCACATGCCACGACTCTCGGACGGGCTATTCTCGTGTGGATGGACCCTGAAGAAGTCAGAAAGCTCTATGAAGATCGTCCTCTCGGGCAATACACGGATCGTACCCCCTCTTCGTGGGCTGCACTGGAGGAAACACTACGTAAGGAGCGAAAGCTCGGTTATTCACAGAGCGACGGGTTATATTCGGATGGCGTCAGTTCCTTTGCAGCTCCGATTTTTGACAAGACTGATCGTGTAATCGCGTCCGTTAATGTAACGGGGCCAACAGTATTTTTTGAAATGGCTGATGGACGGCGTGCCAAAATTATCAGTGCTGTTCTCGATGCTGCGAAAGAAATCTCATTACGTCTCGGATGGCGTGAAAATGCTTCCGGAAAATTGCACGCCACTTCATAGGAGAATGACATGGACATTGGCCTGCGAGGGAAAGTTGCCGTTGTTACCGGTGGAAGTTCAGGAATAGGTCTCGCGACAGCGCGTGAACTTCTTAATGAAGGCATGGCGGTTGCAATTTGTGGCCGTGATCCCGCGCGTCTTGAAGATGCTCGGGTTTACCTTGCAGAATATGGAGATGTGCTGGCCCGACAGTGTGATATTCTGGATAAGGCGGCAGTTCTGGCGTTTCGGGATGCTGTTCTTGTATGGCGTGGTTCATGTGATCTCCTTGTGAATAACGCCGGACAAGGCCGGGTATCGACATTCTCTGATACGACGGATAATGCCTGGCATGAGGAACTGAACCTAAAATTTTTTAGTCAAATAAATACAATACGTGCCTTTGAAGAGATGCTGAGAGCGTCAGGTCAAGGTGCGATTGTCGCGGTGAATTCCCTGCTGGCTTACCAGCCGGAGCCGCATATGGTCTGCACGTCAGCAGCACGTGCTGGTGTGCAGAACCTCCTGAAGTCCCTTGCCGGAGAATTTGCCCCTGTCATTCGGGTCAACTCGGTTGTTGTGGGCCTGATCGAATCAGGTCAGTGGGACCGTCGTTTTGCTGCACGTGAAGACAAATTGATCGGTCGTGATGAGTGGTTTTCCGACCTTGCCCGGAAAAAGCATATTCCCATGGAGCGGCTGGGTTTTCCGACGGAAGTTGCCCGTGCAATCGCTTTTCTCGGATCCCCGGCAGCGTCCTTCACAACGGGTGCCCAGATCGAAGTATCCGGTGGTCTTTCTCGCCATATTTGACGGAATTTTAAGCATGATTCATGACACGAAACAGGATACACGTCAGCCTGGAACTCTGGTACCTAAAATAATGCCGGTCGGTGACCTTGTTGCCACATGGCTTGCCGAAATTGGTGTAAAGGTCGTTTTCGGCGTGATCTCCATTCATAACATGCCAATGCTTGATGCCATTGCGCGGCATGGGCGTATCCGCTTCGTGCCTGCCCGGGGTGAGGCGGGAGCCATGAATATGGCTGATGCCTATGCCCGTACTACGGGCGGTCTTGGTGTCGTGTTCACCAGTACTGGAACAGCGGCCGGGAATGCAGCAGGAAGTCAGGTCGAGGCACTGACAGCCTGCTCTCCCATACTCCATATTACGACCCAGATTGACCGTCCTTTTGTTGATCGTGATCGTGCGCCAATTCACGATGTGCCGCGTCAGCCCGAAATGTTGCGTGGCGTTTCCAAGGACGTGTTGCGTGCCTGGTCAGCGGCTTCTGTCATAACCACGCTTGCCGCAGGCGCCTCGGTCGCTCTGAGTGCGCCATCGGGGCCTGTCTCGGTTGAAATTCCGATCGATGTGCAGAGAGAAGAGGCCAAAGTACCTCTGGTCTGGCCAAAACCTCGTAAGGTTGGTGTCTCACCGGATAAAGCCGCGGTGGACTGTCTTGCGGAACTGCTTTGTAAAGCTCGGCGTCCTGTCTTCTGGTTTGGTGGCGGTGCCCGGGCGGCTCAGGCTCAGGCCACCGAGTTGTTGAAGCGTGGTATTGCTACGGTCACCAGTACGAACGGACGCGCCACTGTTCCTGAAAATGCTTCAGGATCTCTTGGTTCTTTTAATATGATACCGGAAGCGCAGGAGTTTTACGAATCATCTGACCTTATGGTGGTTGTGGGGTCACGTCTCAGAGGTAATGAAACACGCAATAATGAAATGCGACTTGGACGCACTCTTGTCCAGATAGATGCCGATGCCAGTCAGGGTGCGCGCAATTATCCCGTCGATCTTTTTATTCACGGGGATGCGTCTGAGACGCTCTCCCTTCTACTCGAAAAACTTCCGGAGCGTCTTGATGTAGATGAAGCTCTTTCTACCGATGCAGGGAAGGTTCGGGAAAAAGGGGAGGAAAACCTTCGGGCTGCTCTAGGTCCCTATGCCGTGGTTGCTGACACACTCAGGGACTATGTATTCGACCGTAAGTTAGCTTTTGTTCGTGACGTGACTATTTCCAATTCAACATTCGGCAATCGCTATGTGAGTCTTGCAGCTCCGAATCTTGGTGTACATGCCCTTGGGGGCGGTATCGGTCAAGGTATTGCCATGGCGATCGGTGCAGCCCTTTCGGGGGCCGCTCCCCGAACTGTCTGCCTCGTGGGTGACGGCGGAGCCATGTTATACATTGGCGAGATGGCGACTGCTGTTGAGGAAAAAGCTGGTATTGTCTTTGTTCTTATGAACGATCAGGGTTACGGGGTTATCAGGAATATTCAGGACGCGCAGTATGGTGGGCGACACTGTTATACTCTGTCCACAATTCCTGATTTTGCCCAGATCGCAGGGGCGGTCGGTCTGCCACATCGCCGTATTTCCGATGTTGCCTTGTTTCATGATGAATTTGTTGCCGCACTCGACGTACAGGGGCCAGTTCTTCTTGAGGTGGATATGACGGCAATCGGTCCGTTTGCCAAGAGCTTTGCCGGACCACCTGCAGGCGCCGCGGGAAAACCCGTAACATGACCGTAAAAGATTTACATCTTGGCCTGATCGGTTGTGGCGCGATGGCTGCTACTGTGGGGGCAGCGCTGACGGCTGCTGGTATCCGCATTAGCCGTCTGTCTGTTTTGGTTCGTCCCGGACGGGAGGCTGTCGCGCATACTGCGTTGGCAGAATGGAATATTGGTGACGTTCTCCTTACAGTTGTCACAAGACCGGAGGAGTTGATTGCCTGTAAGCCTGATATTGTTGGGGAGTGTGCTTCTCAGGATGCTGTTGCATCCTGTGTGCCGCCTCTGCTTGCTGCCGGTATTGAAACAGTTATTGCATCCGTTGGCGCACTGGCCAATCCGGATATCTTTGCTGCAATCGCAAAGGCTGGTCCGGGGAAACTCCATGTTGCGTCTGGTGCGGTCGCTGGCATGGATGGGCTTGAGGCCGCCCGCCTTTCGGGTCTTTCCGAAGTTGTCTATACCGGACGTAAGCCGCCATCATCCTGGCCTGGTGGCGGAACGGATTATTCTGTTATTTTCGAAGGTAGCGCACGGCAGGCGGCTCTGAAATTTCCAAAAAATGCCAATGTCGCTGCCGCCGTAGCCTTGGCCGGGCTCGGTTTTGATCGGACACAGGTTCGTCTGATCGCTGATCCGGCATGTACTAATAATATTCATGAGATTTCGTTTGTCGCTGGTTGTGCTCGTGGTGCTTTCCGCATGGAGGGCTTGCCCTCGCCGAGTAATCCGAAAACCTCGATGACCGCAGGATATAGTGTCGCGAACGCTGTTCTGAACGCCGTAAGCCCCGCGCTTCAGGCCGTGTAAAAGGATAGAGTGTGATGGGTACGCAAGAGTCCGTAACGGGTTTTACGACAGCCGATCTGCCAGACGGTCGTATCTTCGTGGCAGGTGCTTTCCGGGAAGGGCGCGGGGCTGAAATCGAATCTCGTTTCCCTGCTGATAATAGCTTGAACAGAGTCATGCGCGAGGCTGGTCCGGAAGATCTCGATGAGGCAATGGCTGCCGCACAGCAAGCTGCGGCCGATCCAGGATGGCGCGATCTTTTACCGCATCGTCGGGCTGATTATCTTTACAGGATTGGTCAGGGGATTGCAGAGAATGCAGACCGGATTTCTTATATCCAGAGCCGTGATACAGGAAAAACACTTCGTGAGACTTACGCGCTGGCGATGAGCGCAGCGGGCACGTTCCGTTATTACGCCGCGGCTTTAGAGACGATGGAAGAATCGATCACACCCTCGCGCGGGCCGTGGATGACTTTCTCGCGTTATGAACCGATTGGTGTTGTTGCCGCTATTACGCCATGGAACTCACCCATTGCAAGTGACGCGCAGAAGGTTGCTCCGGCACTTGCGGCTGGTAATGCTGTGGTTCTGAAACCAGCGACCTGGAGCCCGCTTGTTGCTCTGGAGTTTGCCCGTATTGTCTCGGAATCTGGTTTGCCAGCGGGGCTGCTTTCCGTCCTGCCTGGTGGTGGACAGACAATCGGAGACGGTCTGGTCAGCCATCCTGCGACAGGCCGGATTTCGTTCACAGGTGGCACGAAAGTTGGTCACGCCATTGCGGAGAAAGCTGCGCAGCGCCTTGTGCCTGTCTCGCTCGAACTTGGTGGAAAGTCTCCCACCATCGTCTTTCCCGATGCTGATATGGATCAGGCGCTCGCAGGTATTCTTTACGGGATGTTCTCTTCTTCTGGTCAGTCCTGTATCGCTGGATCAAGGCTGTTCATTCATCGTTCCATCTACAGAAGCTTTCTTGAGCGTCTGGTAGCGGCGACAAAAGAGCTGAAGGTGGGCCATCCTTTCGATGCTAATACGCAGGTTGGTCCTTTGATCCATCCAGCGCATGTCGCAAGTGTTGCCCGGTGGGTGGATGTGGCGCGCTCGGAAGGTGGGCGCATTTTGACTGGCGGTGCGCGACCAGTCGGTGACCTCTATAAAGAGGGATACTATTATCTTCCAACAGTCATAGACGGGGTGGATAATAAGGCGACCATTTGTCAGGAAGAGGTCTTTGGACCAGTTCTAGTCGCAATGCCATTCGACAATGAAGACGACGTTATTCGCATGTCTAACGACAACCAGTATGGCCTTGCGTGTGGTGTCTGGTCACAGGATATCGGGCGTGCCATGGCAATCGGGAAAGCGATTACTGCCGGTACTGTCTGGATTAACACCTATAAACAGTTCTCTATTTCAACGCCTTTTGGCGCGGATAAGGAAAGCGGTATCGGACGGGAGAAAGGACTGGAAGGTCTCCGGGCTTATATGCGCCAGAAATCATATTATCTCGGTGATCCCGGCGTGTATCTGCCTTGGGCTCTTCCGGCAATGAAAGACAGCGGGTAATCCCCCCATAAAAAGAGTTTCTTTTGAATGAGAATTTTCTCAGCGTAAGGATGAGGAGATTCTGATGAAGAGTGATCGCTTTACTGATGCCCGGATCATGGGTGTGATCCGGCAGGCTGAACTGCCCCGGGTTTACCGGAGAGCGATTTGTTCAGTAATCAGGCAGCGATATCAAGTCTGCTCTGATCTTCATAGAAGGCGCGTTCGGCTT
>NZ_JACHIE010000025.1 GCF_014207635.1 Acetobacter lovaniensis | reverse complement strand
AGCGTCTCTTTAACAGATGCGCCGCCACTCATCATATCCTGAATCATGGTTACCCATAGATTCAGAACTCAACATAAAATGCAACTGTAGTGCTAGTTCGGCATCAACTACAACACGTTCGATTAGTCGGGCAGGCGGTATGGCAATCATGCGGTTGGAGACAACATAAACTTGCAGGGTATATCGGGCAGAAACCCGTATACTTCGTCTTTTACAAGGTAGGCGTTTGGATCAATAAATATCCGTATTATGTCTCAAGAAGGGCGCACTTTTTATATCGGCGCAATCTGTGTTCACGCTCAGGCTGAAAACAATGGAGTGCTGACAGAGAAAACGGCCCGCTACAGTCTACGTTTCCTTTTTCGGGTCGCTTTAGGAGCGACCCGTGACCTGTCAGGAGTTGACTGGAACCTATGCAAAACAGGCCTCTCCGTCAGAGGGCGGAGCGCCAGTCTGTCACCAGTTCGTAGGGCATAGGGTGATTTTTTTCTCCATAAGGAAAAGCGCGTGAGCGGCAATCGGTCCAATCGCACAGATGGCAGGTCAGGCCGACTGGAGCGGGCGGGGCCTGAAGGTTCAGGCTGTCGGCATAAATAATTTCCTTGGCGCGTTCAATTGAACAGCCCATTGCAATGGTGGAGATGGGCGGCGCCTGATGGTAGTTGGTTTTGGCTCCGGTGATCGTTCTGGCAAAGGTCAGAAATGTTTTGCCATTCGTAAATTCAACGATATCCACATGAAATCTCCCCGGTGTCAGAAATGCGGTACAGGCATTCCAGCGCGGGCATGGGTTGCCTTGTTGCAGGATGGGAAAACCGCAGGCGGAAAAGCTTTTGATAATATTGCCTGCAGGGTCAACGCGCGCGAAAAAAAATGGCACACCGCGTTCACCGGGTTTTTGCAGGCTTGTCAGCCGATGTGCTGCCTGATGAAACGAAACACCAAAATGGGCGGCCAGATTTTCTATATCGTAACGCAGGGCGCGGGCCTTCTGTACAAATGTCATATAGGGCATGAGAAGGGCTGCCGCAGCGTAATTGGCCAGTCCGAGACGCATGAACATGTCGGTTTCTTTGCTGATAGGTCCGTAAGCATGGATGATAGGAGCCATGACAGCATTGGCTTCGAGCATCATGAGGTGTGAACAGAGCAGAAAGCCGCGACTTTCACGAGGCATTTGTTCCGAAATAATCAGAATGCGTGAGGTAGGATCATAATGTTTCAGCTTTCCATCCAGAAGGGAAACCTGAACGATAATGCCATGATGGTGCCGCAGGCGCGAAACAACCGCACGGTTGGTTTCATAGGGGGGCAGAGATTCGCCTTCGGGCAGGCCATTATCTCGCGCCAACTGGTATCTGACGGATTCTGCGAAACTTTCCAGTTCGTCAAAGTAGTTGTTTCGTGTCTCGTAAAGCTGGCGCAGTGCATCCTGCGGTAGAATGATTGGATGGGTGTGCGCCTGTGCGTCCTGTGGCGTACGCCTGGCTGCACAGGCTGTTTTGTACAGGCTGAGAATGGCCCGCGCAATGGTAGGCTGCGTGGCCAGAACAGCAATTTCATGAACAGGAATATCGCTCTGCCCTCCCAGAGTGGGGTCGGCCAGTGCCTCAAGAAGCTGGGCTTCCAGACGATGTTCCTCAATTCCTGACAGCGCTTCGATTGAAACGTCAAGAATGCGGGTCAGCTTGATAAGCAGGGGCGCGGTGACAGTGCGCTGGTCATGTTCGATCAGGTTCAGATAACTGGTGGAAATACCCAGTCGGCCAGCCAGGGCCTGCTGGGTAAAGTTCCGTTCATGCCTCAGGCGGCGAATGATACGGCCTATGCGTGCTCCGGTCATGTCGGTCGTCTTCTTTTCTTCTTTTTCTTATAAAGAGGACTATGTGTAAAGAAGTTTACAGTATTACTATTTTTCTCTTCCTTCTGTTGTGGAAAATATTTCCCGTAGATGCTTACCATGAGCTTGCCGAAAACAAGAAGGAAAACAAGGCAATGGTTATCAACTCTATCGAAACCTTCATGAGCAGCCCCCGGTTTGATGGTATCCGGCGGGACTATACGGCTCAGGATGTCGCCCAGCTTTCAGGCTCCTTTCAGATCGAGCATACGTTGGCGCGTATGGGGGCTGAGCGCCTTTGGTCCTTGCTGCATAATGAACCTTATATCCACGCGCTGGGTGCCTTGACGGGCAATCAGGCCATGCAGCAGGTCAAGGCAGGGCTGAAAGCCATTTATCTCTCTGGCTGGCAGGTGGCGGCGGACGCCAATCTGATGGGAGAGATGTACCCGGATCAGTCTTTGTATCCGTCCAACTCTGTGCCCAGCGTTGTCAGCCGTATCAACAACGCCCTGCGCAGGTGCGATGAGATTTCACGCCTCGAAAACGATACTTCCCGCTACTGGATGGCACCGATCGTGGCGGATGCCGAGGCCGGGTTTGGCGGGCCTCTGAATGTGTTCGAAATGATGCGCGCCATGATAGCGGCTGGCGCGGCTGGCGTCCATTATGAGGACCAGCTTGCATCCGAGAAGAAGTGCGGCCATCTGGGTGGCAAGGTGCTGATTCCCATTGCGCAGCATATCCGCTCGCTCAATGCGGCGCGGTTGGCGGCGGATGTTGAAAGGGTGCCCACGGTGCTGGTGTGCCGTACGGACAGCCACGCGGCGCAGCTTCTGACATCGGATGTGGATGAGCGGGACCGGCCCTTCCTGACCGAAGAGCGTACGCCTGAAGGGTTCTTCCGTATCCGTGAGGGGCTTGGGGTGAAATACGCCATCGCCCGCTCGCTGGCATACGCGCCATATGCCGATCTGCTGTGGTGGGAAACGTCAGAGCCGAATCTGAAAGAAGCCGAAGAGTTTGCCAATGCCATTCACAAGCAGTTTCCGGGCAAGATGCTGGCCTATAACTGCTCACCATCCTTTAATTGGAAGAAGAAGCTCTCGCCAAAGCAAATAGCGACCTTCCAGCAGACAATCGGGAAGATGGGGTACAAATTCCAGTTTGTGACGCTGGCTGGCTTTCACGCGCTTAATCACTCCATGTTCCAACTGGCGCATGGCTATGCCTCCCGGGGTATGGAAGCGTATTCTGAACTCCAGCAGGAGGAATTCGCGGCAGAGGCCAGCGGCTACACTGCTACCCGTCATCAACGGGAGGTGGGAACAGGCTGGTTTGACGCCGTTGCCGTCGCGTTGAGCGGTGGGCGGTCCTCCACGACCGCCATGTGTGGCTCAACCGAGCTTGAGCAGTTTCATCACTGAGCCGCGTTTCTGGTCTGTCCCTGAAGTAAGGGAGGGCTGAGCGGTACAACACGGTGGTCAAGCATATCTGCGCATGTCTGACCACCGTGTGATGGAGTGAAAACCATGACGTATATTACTATTGGCACACTGCGGGTTGACCGTGGACTGTATGATTTTCTGGCGGACGAAGCCCTGCCGCATACTGGCGTGACGCCTGATGCGTTCTGGGCTGGAGTGGGCAGAATTGTAAACGCCATTGGCCCACATGTGCGCGAAAAACTGGCACGCCGTGCGCAGTTGCAGTCCCAGATTGATGTCTTTATGGCGCGCGAGCATGAATGTACGCCAGCACGGCATGAGGAATTTCTGCGTGAAATCGGATATCTGGTTGATGAGCCACGCCCGTTTGCAATTGCGACGGATAATGTGGATACAGAACTGACACAGCAGCCCGGCCCACAGCTTGTTGTACCCATAACCAATGCGCGTTATGTGCTGAATGCCGTTAACGCCCGATGGGGGAGCGTGTACGATGCCCTGTACGGCACAGACGCCATCGCCAGAGAGTGCGCGCTCCAGCCGGGGCAGACATACAATGCTGTACGAGGGCAAGTTGTCATCCGGCGTGTGCGCGCCTTTCTGGATGAGATCGCCCCTTTGATGACGGGTAGCCATGCGGATGTGGTTTCGTACTACATACAACATGGTGAACTGCACGCAAAGCTGGAATGCGGGCGCACGACAGGCCTGTGTCAGCCGGGGCAGTTTGTCGGTTTTTCCGGGGAGGTAAACGCGCTCAAGACTCTTCTGCTACGCAATCACCATTTACATGTTGAGATTCGTTTTGACCGCCATTCTCTCATTGGAGAGCAGGACAAGGCGGGTATAGCGGATGTGGTTCTGGAATCTGCTGTCAGTACCATTATTGATGCGGAGGACAGTGTAGCGGCAGTGGATGCCCAGGATAAGGTGCAGGTTTATCGAAACTGGCTGCATCTCATGCAGGGAACACTGACAGCGAACGTGCCCGGGGCTGAAGGCGTGTACACCCGACGTCTGGCACAGGACAGGCATTACTGTACCCCCGATGGCGCGCCATTGGTACTTTCAGGCCGTAGTCTGATGCTTTTCAGAAGTGTCGGGTGGCATATGAGCACGGATGCTGTGCTGGATGATGAGGGCAGGGCTGTTGCTGAAAGTATTCTTGATGTCGCCGTGGCGGCGGCTATTGCCATACATGATATCAAGGGTCTTGGCTGTTTCAGAAACAGCATGAAAGGGTCTGTATATATTGTAAGGCCCAAAATGCACGGACCGGAAGAAGCGGCTCTTTCCGTTGATCTTTTCAGCGCCGTGGAAGAGATTCTGGGGTTGGCGGCAGGTACTCTCAAAATAGGCCTGATGGATGAAGAAAGGAGAACCAGCGTCAATCTGGCGGCCTGTCTGTACGCCGCGCGGGACCGGGTATTTTTCATCAATACCGGCTTTCTTGATCGTACGGGAGACGAAATCCATACCGCCATGCAAGCGGGCGCTGTCGTCCGGAAGGGCGACATGAAACAGGCATGCTGGATGGCCGCCTATGAACAGCGCAATGTCGCCATTGGTCTGGCGTGTGGCCTGCGCGGACATGCACAGATTGGCAAGGGTATGTGGGCGATGCCTGACCGCATGGCGGATATGCTGGCCAGCAAGGGAGCCCAGTTGGAAGCGGGCGCCAGCACAGCCTGGGTTCCGTCACCAACAGCGGCAACATTACATGCGCTGCATTATCACATGAACGACGTCCGGCATACGCAGCTTCTTCTTTCCCGCGTGGCACCCCAGCCGGTGACGGAACTGCTGGTTCTACCCGTGGAAAAAGATATCACACGCTGGTCTGAGGCCGAAATAGCCGCAGAACTGGATACCAACCTGCAGGGTATTCTCGGTTACGTGGTTAGGTGGGTGGATATGGGTATCGGTTGTTCCAAGGTGCCTGATCTGAATGGCGTCGGGTTGATGGAAGACCGCGCGACGTTGCGTATTTCCTCGCAGCATATCGGCAACTGGCTTGCCCATGGCATTGTAACATCCAGACAGGTTGAAAAAGCTCTGCATCGCATGGCGGCGATTGTGGATGCCCAGAATGCCGATGCACCGGATTACCGTCCGCTGCTGGGTGATATGGAAGGACCAGCCTACCGCGCGGCACAGGAACTGGTGTTTGAAGGGGCCAGTCAGCCTTGTGGTTATACAGAAGAAATTCTGCACCGTTACCGCAGGATCGCCAAAGAACGGGATTGTGGCTCACGCGCTGGTGTGTTGGCGGCCTAGTGTTCATCTGCATGAAATGAGCCGGAGTGAACATTGTGTTTCCTCCGGTGCCTGCGTATGGCGTGCTGTCTTTAGGGCGCGCCGTGGTTTGTCTGGCGTTTCCGTTCCGATGTTCCTGCTTTGCTGGACAATGGGGGTTTTCATGGTGCAGGCGTTTTTTATCCTGCTTTTCTTTCAGTTTCTAGGGACAGCCTTACAGGATGCTTTTCATCTATCCGTGCCAGGGCCAGTTATCGGCATGTTTATTCTGGCGGCCTGTCTTATTGTCCGAAAACAGTATGCCACAAGGCGGCATGTGCGCGGGGCTGGTTCAGCCTTGCCTGACCTTGTGACGGAGCAGGAGGCCATCCCGCAGGACCTGGCACGTGTAGCGCGTAGTCTGATTGGGGCTCTTGGCCTGCTGTTTGTGCCTGCGGGGGCTGGCATAGCTGGCCAGTTTTCCGTGCTGCGCACTAATGCATGGCCTGTCTGTGTAGCTCTTGTGGGGTCCACATTGCTGGGGCTGGTGGTAACGGCACTTGTCATGCACGCCATGACACAGGGCCATGCCCCGCCGGAAAACCTGAGCGATAATGGGGGGCAGGTGCTTTAGTCATGACAACGCAATTATGGCATCAGGTGCAGGAATACGCTTTTCTTTCCCCCTCATCCGCCGCGTTGGTGTGGCTGTGCGTTACGCTGGGTTCTTATGGGATTGCCGTGCGGGTACAGATTTTGTGCGGGCGCGCGCCATGGGTCAATCCGGTTCTGCTGTCAATTCTTACAGTCGTGATGCTGATGTTCTGCACCGGCACACCTTACGAAATTTATTCGCGCAGTACAGGCATGATTCATTTCCTGCTTGGCCCGGCTACGGTGGCGCTGGCTGTGCCGCTAGCCCAGTCCATAGGGCTTGTCCTGCGTAGTCTGCCTGCCATGATTCTGGCGCTGCTTGCTGGCTCTATTACTTCTGTCATCAGTGGTGTCGGGCTGGTACTGCTGTGCGGCGGATCGCACGATGTGGCGCTGTCAATGGCCCCCAAAGCAGTCACAACCCCCATTGCTATTGCCATTACGCAAAAGATCGGGGGCATAGCGTCCCTTACTGCGGTATTTGCCATTGTGGGGGGAATTATTGCTGCCATGTGTGGGGAACCACTTTTAAGACGTTTTGGCGTGCATGACTGGAGGGCGCATGGTCTGGCGGCCGGTATTGCGGGCAGCGGCATCGCAGCTGCCCAGATTGCACAGCGTGACCCGGTTGGGGCAGCCTTTGCCGCCTTGGGTATCGGGCTGAATGGTCTGGTTACGGCGTTGCTTGTGCCGCTATTGCTGCATCTATTTCACTAGCACTACAGTTGGCCTTGCGACGGTTTTGTGTCGGTACGGGACGAATACTGTTGGCTTTCATCAGTCGCCCCACATGACGTCCACCAACATCAAGCCCTGCTTCTCTGAGTTCCATGGTCATCCGCGGACGGCCATAGATCCGGTTGCTCAGGGCATAATGCTCGCGGATATGTGCCAGAACCTTCAGATCGGTGCGCTGGCGCTCGCACATGGGCCGGGAAACCCATGCTCGGTAGCCACGCGTCGAGACCTGCAGAACCAGACACAGATCGGCGATGGGCCAGCAGTCACGATGTGCCCTGATAAACGTAAACCTCACGTCTTTTGACTCGCGCAGAACTGCGTGGCTTTTTTTAATATTTCCCTCTCATCCCGCAGGACACGGTTCTCCAGGCGAAAACGTTCATTGTCCCGGACGATATCCGTCTGCGCTTCAGACGCGTCAGATCAGTCAACCGACACTGCGAAATCCAGTGGTCCAGCGTTGATTTGCCAATCCCCAGATCAGCCGTAACCCGTGTCCTGAATAAACCGCTGCTGAGCGCGATCTTGAACCCTCACGGCAAAACTCTTCTGTCTGCTTCAATGCCATGGTCTCATGCGCTTCCTGTTGAAGCTGTAAACGCACAGCCAACCGGCACAAAACCGTTGCAAGTCCATTTATCTCCAGTGTCCTCGTAGTTCCTGAAACAAATTTCCTATCCCCAATCAATAAGGGCTGGAGGCTAGGAAGCGCAACTGGGAGTATCCCTTACGGGATGAATGACAATTGCCGTGGCTCCGGATTGTAAAACAGTGCGCAGGTCCTGCTCCGTCAGGGCGATGCATCCTTCCGTTGGTGTGTGGTCAGGGCGCTGTAGATGCATGAAGATAGCCGACCCTTTCCCCGGTAGGGCAGGGGCATCATTATAGCCTATAACAACCACGAGGTTGTATAGGTCGTCCTCTCTCCACAACTCTTCATGCCGGGCTGCGTTGGGTCGTGTGATGTGCTGGTTATACACGGCAGATGTAGGGTCATCACACCATCCATCATCTGGATTTAACGCTTCCGTGGGCAAAACAGAATGGGGGCGAGCGGTTCGGTCTGCCCGATAATACACTTTTCTGAGAGTAAATTGACCAGCCGGCGTGGCCATATCCCCCTCACGCTTATGGCTGGTGATGCCACTTCTGCCGATCACCGCATCCATTATTATGTGCCCGCAATGCAGTTTTGCGTAGCTGCGACTGTCAGCTATGGGCCACACGTGTATGATCATCTCAAGATATTGCCTCTGTTCGTGGCCTGCCATGTGGTTCACGTATCATGTCGCTGCTTACGTTGCGTGAAGATTCGTGGCACGATAGCAAAAGAACAGGTCAGGCAGCCACTAATAGAAGGCTGACACAAGGAGATGGAACCACATGACGGGTGCACGCCCCATTTTGGTTGTTGACGACGATCAGGTTATCCGCCGCGCTTTGACGGAACAGCTACAGGTTGATGGTGAGTTTCTGGTTCAGGAAGCCGCTACGCTGGTAGAAGCACGCGAGAAAATGAAAGGTCCGGATGCCCGGTGTGATGCCATCTTGCTTGATGTCTCTTTACCGGACGGCGATGGCAGGGACTTCTGCGCGGAACTGCGCAAGGAAGGGCTGCGTATGCCGGTGATCATGCTGACCGGTTCGGATGATGAGGCCGATATTGTGCGCGGTCTGGATGCCGGGGCCAACGATTACGTGGCGAAGCCTTTCCGTATTGCCGAGCTTCTGGCCCGACTGCGTGCACAATTGCGGCTGTTTGAAAACAGTGAAGATGCCGTTTTCTCAATCGGTCCGTATACCTTCCGTCCTTCTGCCAAGCTGCTGCTGGAACCGGTTAAAAACCGCCGTATCCGGCTGACGGAAAAAGAAACTGCCATTCTGAAGTTTCTCTACCGTGCTGGCACGCGTCCGGTCCCCCGGCAGGTTTTGCTGAACGAGGTATGGGGCTACAACGCCGCTGTCACCACACATACGCTGGAAACCCATATTTACCGGCTGAGGCAGAAAATTGAGCCTGATCCTGCCCACGCGTCCCTGCTGGTAACCGAAGGTGGTGGTTATCGCTTAAACCCGGAAGTGCTGGCTTAAAATCCAAATCTCTCCCTAGTCTGAGCGCCGCATAGTAGATGTGGCTGACCAGACAGGGAGAGGCTGGTCTGGGGGAGATTATCTCCGTCTTTTTACAAAGCAGGGAAGGCCGTTTGCGGCCATACCGGGCAATACACATATGGCCAGCAGAGTCGCGGTGACAAACAAAAAATATGTGGGCCAAGCGTGGTAAACAAAGGCTCCAATAACACCGCCTCCGACAAAACAACAGATAATCTGTAAGTGTAACCAAAGTCGCTGCCAAATAGTGTAGCGGTGCTCTGGACTAACCCTGTGCCGCCAGGCGTCCAGCCAGTCGGCAATTTCCATTCCCAAGTCTGTCAGCATGCCGGTAATGTGTGTTGTGCGCACAACTGAACCCGAGATGCGGGTGACAGTTGCATTCTGCAAACCCATAAGAAAACCGAGCATTAACGCAGGAATAAAGCTGTGCGGGCCAAACAGCGCAAAAACATTGGCCAGTCCCAGCAGAGCCAATATGGCGGATTCTAGTAAAATACTAAAAGCATAAGCCGCGTACCAGTGCTGCCTGCGCCCTCTGTTGACCAGAAATGTACAGACAGTGGCTCCCAGAATAAAGCTTCCGCCCAGTTCCATGGCACGAAAACCTTCCAGAAATTTTCCACTCTGTAGATTGAGAGCCATTGCAGAAGCATTGCCTGTCATATTGGCGCAGTAATATCCAAAATTCATAAAACCGGCGACATTAATGGCTCCGGCAATCATGGCCAGAGAACTACCCAACCTCCGGTTGGTGACAAAATTCCGTTTTTCCTGCTCCTGAAAGAGCATACTTTCTCCTTACGCGTTCCCGCAGCATCGACCGGTCGCAAAATATTTGATTTTTTTGACTTTAATGGCAAATCACCTCTTGCCAAACCCTTCGTGATCGATGTATCTAACCCCCACAAACCGGGTGCGTAGCTCAGCGGTAGAGCATCGCCTTCACACGGCGGGGGTCACAGGTTCAATCCCTGTCGCACCCACCACGGTTTGCCCTAGTTTTCTGCGGGTTACAGAAAACAATCCACAAAATAATAAGTGCGCTATCGGTTTATATTGAACCATAGCAGTCCGTGCCACTTTGTTCGATCGACTTCGAGTATTTTATTTTCCTTCCATTCTTTGCAGAAGGGAGAGGGGATGAACAAAGCACTCCCTCTGCCAACAACACGGCTCTTTCTACAAAACAATTTGGACCATAATAATTCTAATAATATTAATTGTGTACCAATATATACTTTATTGTTACCGTAATTTTCTTTGCCTTTTTACTATGAGATTGATTTGGTACAGTTTTTCCCACAAACATACCCATCGCTGCATTGTCGAGAAGAATGCTACCGGATGATTTGGAAAAACGTACGGATTGAATTTTTCCCTGAGGACCAATCCAAATTTTCATTGTTGTATAGCCCTCAATGCCACTTCTGGCTGCTTCCATAGGATAATATACCTGCTCTGAAGTCCATAAGTCCAAAGGGGTTTGGGGTTGAGGTTTACTGATTGTTGGCGTCGTTTTTTTGTGGTGATGCGATGGTAATTGCGGATATCCGAGTTTATCAAAATTATTCGAAATTATACCCAAATTTTCATAATAAATGTCCTGAACTGTTCCATCTGCAGTGATGTGTTTTATTTTTTCCAGTGTATAAATATTAAATAATTTTTCCCCCTTAACTTTTGTATGAACTGGACAGACCGCATCTTTCTCTTGCACTCCGTCTGGTTTTTTTCGGGGCTGATTTACAATAGGGTGGTGGTGTGTTCGCTTATACGCAGGACTATTCGTAACAAGTATTTGCATCTGCTGGCGTATAAACTCTGATGCATGCCGGGAGTGTTGGATGGACTGACATAATGTACCTGCTTCCAGAACTGCAGATAAATGCTCCGGACGCATAGGATCGGGATTCCAATAGGGAGAACAGGATGTTTCCGAAAAAATAAAACAAAACAATGCCGTTTTTATAAACGTTTTATTTCTAAATTTGCATTTCATATCATGACATTCTTTGCGTTTATTCTTAATTTTGAAAATAAAATTATTAGATTTTTTCATTAAACCATAATCTATATTCCTATTGATTTTAACCTTTCACATTATGAATATCTTTACTCACTCCTTGTGCCAGAAAATAATCCCCTGCGGCATGGGATGACGATATGTGAAATATGCATTCAATGCTCATACCCCACAACGCTGAGTCAACGGGATGAGCCTTTATCAGTTTGTGGCATGGTATCCACTAAGGCCCAATAAATAACACTTTAGCGGTCTTGAATACCCGTTTTGTCGCGCATAGCTGGCTCGCCATCTGGCGGGCCAGCTTAGGTTCCACATGTTAATAACAACGCGGAGACCGGATATAGCCTGAAAAATATGCCAGCATGTCTTTTCAGCTTACAAGATGATCTGTATGGCTAAGGCAGAAGGCATACCCATGGTAATCCGGGGTAACGTCTACAATATCGTGCGCTGGTAGCTCAGTTGGTTAGAGCGGGCCGCTCATAACGGCTTGGTCGCGGGTTCAAGTCCTGCCCGGCGCACCATATTTTTATTCGGTTTTTGTATCAGGCATTATGCACCTGTTTCCCGTTTTATCAGGCCGAGGTTTAAGGTCCGCATTCTGCCGACATTAGACCGGTTTTTCCGCCTCAAAATACCCTTGGTTTACCCAACCTGTCTCATATCTGGAACAGGTTAGGTTTTTTGCTACAAACATCTGTGAGCACGGCCATATCAACTGTGGCAATTTCTGGGTGCTTCCTGTTCATCAAACGCAATTGGCTATGGACAGGGGCAGTGTAGCAGCCTGCCTCAATGTTTCGGGCTGACTGAACACATTCAGAGAGAAACACAACATGCGAGAGAGTAATAAGGGGTTGTTTTCAATTATAACCTCAGCCTTACTGGCTCTGATCGGGCTTTTCCTGTTTTTGGGTGGGGCGGAACTGCTTTTCCTTGGCGGCTCCTGGTTCTATATTCTGGCAGGCGGCGTTATGCTGGGGGCAGCTTTCAGTGGTTTCAAAAACCCAAGGCTTGCCAGTCGCCTGTACGCAGCCCTGCTGCTGATAGCAACGGTCTGGTCTCTTATTGAAGTCGGCTTCAATATCTGGGGGCTGGAAGTCCGGCTGTTTACACTCATTGGTCTTGGGGCATGGCTTCTGCTGCCGTGGGTCTGGCGTACGGGGGCCGACTGGCTGACCGACAAACGTGAAGTGCTGGGGGCCGTTGCCGTTTCCACTCTTGTGGTCGTGGCTAGCTGCTTTACCTCCTACTCCATTAACGGCACGGTACCGGCAGATCGCATGGCTGCGCAGGGGCAGGCTGACCCAGCCGCCAATGGTGTGGCAGATGCAGACTGGTCGGCTTATGGCCGCACGGTTGGGGGGGATCGCTACTCTCCCATCGGGCAGATCACCCCCGCCAACATCAGCCATCTCAAACGCGCATGGATGACCCGTACAGGCGACGTGCAGCAGGGCGGTGAGGGCACTGTTGCCGGGCCTGATCAGGGGCATGAGTTCAATCTGGAGCTGACGCCGATCAAGGTAGGTGACACGCTTTACATGTGCACCCCCCATAGCTGGATTATGGCGGTGGATGCCCTGACCGGGAAGGTCAAATGGAAGTTTGACCCCAAGCCAGCAACGGCTGATCTGGACAAAAACGTGTATCTGGCCTGCCGTGGCGTTTCCTACTACCATATTCCGGACGAAATTCAGACCAGTTGCCGCAACCGCATCTACTCTCCCGTGGCAGACGTGCGCATGGTTGCTGTGAATGCCGAAACCGGCCAGCCATGTGATGATTTCGGCGATCATGGTTTTATCTCCCTGCGGGATTACCTTGGCCATGTGCCGCACGGTTTCCACTTTGTAACGTCTCCCCCCATGGTGGCCAAAAACCGCCTGATCACCGGTGGCTGGATTTTTGATAACCAGGCCAATTTTGAACCTTCTGGTGCCATTCGCGCATTCAACGCCACCACAGGTGCCATTGAATGGGCATGGGACGTTGGCCACAACCCCGAAACATGGAAACCCGGCCCGAACGATGTGTTGACGCGTGACACCCCGAATGCCTGGGGCGTTTACACGGCTGATCTTGATCTGGGGCTGGTTTACATTCCTACCGGCAACGCTCCGCCAGACAACTGGGGTGGCTCGCGCCGTCCGTTTGACGACGCCTCTTCCAGCGCTACGGTTGCTCTGGATATTGAAACAGGTGAACGTCGCTGGATTTACCAGACCGTGCACCATGACCTGTGGGATATGGATATTCCTTCCGGCCCATCCATGGTGGACCTGCCCGGCCCGAATGGGGAAAGCATTCCCGCTCTGGTCCAGAGCACCAAGCGTGGTGAGTTCTTTGTGCTGGACCGCCGTACGGGCCAGCCTGTTCCGGGTTATCCGGTTGCGGAAAAACCCGTACCCACGGCCGGGCATGTGGCGGATGACCGCGTATCACCCACCCAGCCATACCCAACAGCCATGCCTTCCCTTACGCCGCCTGATCTGAAAGAGTCTGACATGTGGGGTGCAACCCTGCTGGACCAGATGATCTGTCGCATCCAGTACCGTCAGTCTGCTTATGACGGGCAGTTTACACCGCCACATCTGGGCCAGACGACCATTGTCTACCCCGCATTCTATGGCATTGTGGACTGGCAGGGCATTACCATTGACCCGCAGCGCAAGCTTCTGCTGGCCAATGCAAGCTACCTGCCGTTCCGTATCCGTCTGGAAAAACGCCAGACACTGGAAGGCCCCGGCACCCTGCCGAAATGGGACGGTAAAGGCGAGGAACCTGCTGCCAAAGGTGACGCACTGTCTGTTTCGCCCGACTATGGCACGCCGTACATTGCCTACACCAACCCCTGGCTGAATCCGCTGCAGATCCCCTGCAAAGGGCCGGTCTGGGGCACGCTGACCGCGATTGACCTTGTCACCAAGAAGATCGTCTGGCAGCACCCGGTTGGCACCACGCGGGATACAGGGCCTTTCCGCACCCACCACAACCTCCCACTGCCGACAGGCATGTATAACATCGGTGGGAACATTGTGACCAAAGGTGGCGTGGTGTTCATGGGCGCCACAGCAGACGATTACCTGCGTGGTTTTGACCTCTCCACAGGTCAGGTCATCTGGCAGGACCGTCTGCCAGCGGGTGGTCAGGCAACCCCCATGTCTTATGAGGCAGGCGGCAAGCAGTACGTTGTAATTGCTGCAGGCGGCCACGGGGGTCTTGGTACCCGGAGCGGCGATTACATCATCGCTTACACGATCGATGGCGCACAGGGCACCAAAGCCCAGTAACGCGCCTTTCATGCGGGGCTCCTGATTTTTTCTGGAGCCCCGTTTCTTTTTGAATACGGAAATCCTTCTGATGCGTCAGACAGAAAAGCCGGAGCGGCTGCGCTCCTTGCTTCGCCTCGTCGTACCCGGTGTGGTTCTGGTTTATGCGTCTCCCGCTTACGCAGCGGATGTGACACTCGGCATTATTGGCCCGCACGAATATGATCTGCCGGTCGATTTCAAACCCTTTAACGTGCTGGTGCAGTATGGGGATGGAAATGCAGCGGGCAGCACATATAACAGCATGGGCCAGCGGCAGGCCCATGGTGGCAGCCATACATGGGCGGGCATGACCAAATATGTGCATTTCCGCAGTTTCGAGGCCATTCCTCACGTAGGTTTTGCTTTTGAGCTGATCCAGTCCGAGAGTTATTCTCTGGCCAATGGCACGGATTATGGGGGACTGGGCCCAACCATTGTAGGGCCTGCTGCGTGGTTCAAGCCCAATGCACACAGCACCTTTGGCATACAGACCTTTATGCAGACGCCAGAAGGTACCCGTGATGCAACATCACCTCATTACTGGTCCAATATTTCCAGCTTTATATTTGACTATGAGTGGGAACACTTCAGCTTCGATGGGGATGCTGGCACCGTTGTTGGCTCTACAAAACATGTAAAGGGTGCCCATAGTTATTCACCCGGCGTGGTGTTTTACTCCAATTTACGCTTCAGCTGGAAAGCAACGCAAAAACTGGAACCATTTGTGGCATTTGACTGGCAGAATGTAACCGGCACATACGACAATTCAGCCAAACGTTACCTTGATGATTCTAATAGCAGGGAAACAACGTTAGGGCTGGGATTGATGTATAACATTTCCCGGCATTTTTCGGTAACAGGCCGCTATTCGCACTCCCTTGAGGCGCGCAATACGCCCGAAACCAACGCGTATTATGTGAAGTTCGTCTACCTTTGGTAAAAGAAATGCATAAGAGGCATCCTACTCTTTCACATTAAGGTAAAATCTTGGCAATGTGGCTGCAACAGCCCGTAGTCTGGGTATTAGTCGGGCGACCCTTTACCGCAAAATGAAGGGGCTGCACATTCAGTAGCTCCGTGTGGTGTTCAGTGCTGCCCGCTTGCCTCACAGGAAAGTCAAAAACAACGACTTTTTCCAGATAAGGAGCGGCAAATGCTTTAAAGGCATCATGCGCAGGATCAAAATAGCGCGGGTCGGAAACAACTGGGCGACCAACGTAAAAATTGCGGTCTCCCTCGGATCGGAAGGTCACTAGATAAGCCTGTTCAAGGCCAATATCCGCATTTTCTCCACTGATCTGCGGCCCGGTTTCGATCGAGAGAACTGGCGCTGAACCATCTGGACGGTGGGAGAGATGGCGCAGTGCAATAAAGCGTTTTGCAACCTCATTGCGCTCGGCCTGCGTTGTGTGTGGGTTAAAGCGGAACATAACCATATGCCGCACTAAACCGGGCTTGAAGTCCGGCGCAGTAAAACGGGCTGCGCCGGTTATATGCGCTTCATTACGGACCTGCTGTGCCGCTTTGCTCAACGCTGGCGCGGCCAGAACTGGCCGTGCCGACATACCGAATGCCGCCAAAGACGCAAAGCTGGCACTCAGCACCAAGCGCGCTACTCTGCTTTTTAATTTCATGCAGCACACAGTCATCATAAATTACAGAGCAATCAGGGAGCTGGGTTGGAGTGAACCTGATGGATGGCGTTTATTTTTGCTTCCAGTTCAGGAGTAATCGCCAGATCCAGAGAACCAAGAATGGTTTCAAGCTGTTCTATGCTGGTTGCACCAATAATATTGGACGTAACAAACGACCGGCTTGTTACAAAGGCTATGGCCAGTTGCACCGGGTTCAGCCCTTCCTGCTGGGCGAGGTCCATATAAGCGCGAATTGCCACGTCCACGCCGGGTTTTTCGTAACGCTGTGCGCGATCAAAAAGGGTCGTACGCGCGCCGGGCGGCCGGGCGCCATCCAGGTATTTACCCGTAAGGTAACCTTGGGCGAGGGGGGAATAGGCCAGAAGCCCCACACGCTCACGCAGAGCCATTTCTGCCAGTCCGATTTCGAACGTACGATTGATCAGGTTGTACGCGTTCTGAATGGATGCAACACGTGGCAGACCGGTTTTGGAAGCCGCCAGAAAACTGGCGACACCCCATGCTGTCTCGTTGGAAAGGCCGACATGGCGGATTTTCCCTTCAGCCACAAGGTCACCCAGCACGCCCAGTGTTTCCTCTACCGGCACGGAATCATCTGGCGGGAGGTCCTTGAACGTGGTCCCGCCTTCTCCAAACAGGCCAATAGTGCGGTCGGGCCAATGAAGCTGGTACAGGTCAATATAATCCGTGCCCAGGCGGCGCAGGGAGCCTTCCAGAGCATAACGGATCTGGCGAGGGGTCAGGCGCGCCTGCTCACCACCCGGCCGATACCACGGAGATGATGAACGCCCCACAACCTTGCTGGCAATAACCAGTTTGTCGCGTCCCCTCCGGGCTTTTAGCCAGTTCCCTATAATGGTTTCCGTTGCGCCATATGTCTCGGCCCGCGGTGGAATGGCATAAAGTTCGGCTGTGTCGATAAAATTGATACCCCGCTCCAGCGCCAGATCAAGCTGGGCATGCCCTTCAGCCTGCGTGTTCTGCTGGCCGAAGGTCATTGTACCAAGGCAGAGTTCACTCACCATAATGCCAGTACGGCCAAGTTCGCGTTTGTTCATGTTATGCCTATTGGATAGAGGGGAAAATGATGTTGTCATCATGGAAGATAACATGCGCCAGAACAAGGGGACGGGAGCACAATGAAAATAAATATTAAAAATTATAAAATTAGTAATTAGAAAATTACACTAAATTAGTATCTATGTTGAAATTTTATATCAGACCAATTACAGTTGCCATAATGATTGTAAATATTTTGGAGGAACGCATGCTCACTCTTGAATGTCTTGGCAATGTGAAGTCTCCTGTGCATTTACCAGACTATAACCCGCTGGATATTAAAGCCGGTATTATTCATTTTGGTGTTGGTAATTTTTTCAGGGCACATGAAGCATTTTATATTGATAAAATCCTCAAGGCAGAACCAGACTGGGGCATCATTGGCGTTGGCCTGACAAAAGGCGACCATTCCAGCAAAAAAGCCGCATTGTTCCATGCGCAGGATTGTCTGTATTCCCTGACCGAATGCGCTCCAACGGGGGATCGTTCCGTGCGGATCATTGCCGCATTGCGGGATTACCTGCTCGCCCCTCAAAACCCGCAGAAAGTACTGGAGCATTTAAGCAATCCCGATATCCGCATCGTGTCCATGACCATAACGGAAGGTGGCTATAATATTAACGAAACCACCGGCATGTTCGACCTGAGCAACCCAGACGTTCAAAGCGACCTGCAAAACCCAGAAAACCCACAAACCGTTTTTGGGTATGTTGTAGAAGGTCTGCGCCGCCGACGCGCTGCGGGAACAAAAGCGTTTACCATCATGTCCTGCGACAATCTGCGGCATAATGGTGATGTTGCCCGCAAGGCTTTTCTTGGTTTTGCTCAGGCGCGTGACCCGGAACTGGCCGACTGGATTGCGCGGAATGTCACGTTCCCCAATGCCATGGTGGACCGCATTACCCCAACCGTTACAGCAGATATTGCCAAAGCCCTAAATGCTGCCAGCGGGGTGGAAGATGGACTGCCTGTGGTGGCGGAGGAGTTCCACCAATGGGTGCTGGAAGATAATTTTGCCAATGGCCGACCAGACCTTGCCAAAACCGGAGTGCAGTTTGTAACCGATGTTACGGATTATGAGCACGTTAAAATCCGCATGCTCAATGCCTCCCATATCATGCTTAGTTTTCCCGCAATTCTGTTGGGTTATGCGCATGTGGATCAGGCAATAAAAGACCCCGCACTCAAGCAGAATGTGGAAAACTTTTTAACTCGGGATGTTATTCCAACACTCAAGGCGCCTCCCGGAGTGAACTTGCAGCATTATATGCAAAGTGTTCTAAGCCGTTTTTCCAACCCCGCCATGGCCGATCAGACCTTGCGTATTGCCAGTGATGGCTGTGCAAAAATTCAGGTTTTCTGGACACAGACAGTCCGCGATCTGCTCCTTGGCCACAAAGACTGCTCCCGCATTGCTTTTGGCATGGCCGCGTATCTGGAAATGCTACGAGGCATCAATGCACAGGGGCAGACTTATACAACATCTGAGCCAGCCTACACGGCAGAACAGGAAGCCCTTGTGCATTCTGATGATTATGCTGCAGGCTTAAAGCTGCCTGCGTTCGACGCATGGAGGGATTTGGAGAGTTCCGCCTTGGATCAGAAGGTCATTGAACTGCGTAAAATTATACGCACACAGGGTGTTCTGGCGGCTCTGGCCACATTGCCCACGTAAGGCCCGCATAAGCAAAGCCTGTTTGTGCGGTTTAACGCGCGCATCAAACTACTGGCGGGCAGAGAGAGCCTTTTTTCACGGAGTGTTACCTCTGCTCGCATCAGCCCCCCAAACGCACAGATAACCTTTTCCCAAAGGTTCCCACATTCGCGTCATACAGTGGAACCGCCTGATGAGCAGACCGTTGGGGTAGCATGAGTCAAATGCCCCTTCATGCCAATCGAAGCCAGAGCAATACGCTCTCTCCACCATGCATGTGGGGCGTGCTTTCAGTATATTCCCGTGGTGCCACGTGGCATATGGTTGGCATCACGCTTCAGAAAAACAATAAAAACATACCACCCCAAGGGGCTGTTTGCTTGGAACGTTACAGCGGGAACGGCAGAAGATGACAGCATCATACACGCTACGGGACGTAAGCATTGGCATAGACGCGACTGGCACGCGGCAGGAAACTGATTCCATGGGCACAATTGATGTGCCCGCCAACCATTACTGGGGAGCACAGACGCAGCGTAGTCTGGTGCATTTTTCCATTGGGCGGGACCGGATGCCCATAGAGCTTTGTCGTGCTTATGGCATTGTCAAAAAAGCTGCAGCACAGGTCAATCTGGCAGATAACCGGTTCCCTAACTGGAAGGCGGCTGCAATTATTCAGGCGGCAGGCGAGGTAAGCTCTGGCCTGCTGGATGCCGAGTTCCCGCTTTTTGTCTGGCAGACAGGCTCGGGCACTCAGACAAATATGAATGTGAATGAAGTTATTGCCAACAGGGCCATCCAGCTTCTAGGTGGGCAGATTGGCTCCAAAGCACCCGTGCACCCCAATGATGATGTGAACATGGGGCAGTCGAGCAATGATTCATTCCCCACAGTCATGCATGTTGTCACATTGCTTGAAATAGAAAATACCCTTGTCCCGCAGGTAGAAGCTCTTATTGCCAGTATCCGGGCCAAAGCGGATGTGTGGAACACTGTGGTCAAAATGGGCAGAACCCACTTGCAGGATGCTGTGCCCTTAACAGTAGGGCAGGAATGGTCTGGCTGGGCACAGCAGCTTGAAACCACGCTGAATACGCTCCGTGCAGCCCGGGCGGATCTGGCTGAACTGGCAGCCGGTGGCACGGCTGTCGGTACGGGCCTGAACGCTCCCAAGGGCTTTGGTAAGGCTATTGCCGAGCATATTGCTGTTTTGACCGGCAAACCCTTTGTAACAGCCCCTAATAAATTTTCCGCTCTGGGCGGGCTGGATGCCATGGTGCGCGCATCTGCCGGACTGCGTGGCCTTGCCGTAGCGCTAATGAAGATTGCCAATGATATGCGATGGCTCGGCTCCGGCCCACGGTGCGGGTTGGCAGAGCTTAACCTGCCGGAAAATGAACCGGGGTCTTCCATCATGCCCGGCAAGGTGAATCCCACCCAATGTGAAGCCCTCATCATGATTGCAACTCAGGTGTTGGGGAATGACGCAACGGTTGCGTTTGCAGGCGCTCAAGGTAATTTTGAGTTAAATGTCATGCGACCGGTCATTGCCGCAAATGTGTTGCATGCCATCCGTATTCTGGCTGATGGCTGCAAAAATTTCAGGGTCTTTTCGGTTGAAGGGACAACCCTGAACGAACGCAACATCCAACATTACGTAGAAGTCTCTGTGATGCTGGTTACAGCACTCAGCCCCGTTATCGGTTACGACAAGGCATCTGCCATTGCGCACCGGGCCATGGCACGCAACGAAACCCTTAAAGAAGCAGCCTTGGCTTCTGGCGTAAGTGAAACAGTTTTTGATCAGACTGTGGACCCGAGCAAAATGGTCGGGAATGGCCTTGCCGGGGCATAAAATCCACCTGTAACAGCACGGTCAAACGGCTCCGCCCCCTAAATCACCTAAGCTTGATGCATATCATTGCGGTGTGATCGAGCAGGGGAGCAACCTCGGCTTCGTTGAAAGACAAAACTTCTTGGCGGAAGTGGGAAAGGGAGGTGTAGAGCCTCCCTTTCTTTTTGTGTCAGATGCCTCATTGAACCTGCAATCAGGCTGTTTGCTGGACACCGTGGAAATCGGCTGATCTGGATTGTTTTTTCTTTTTGCCCAGCATTTCAGTATGCCGGTGCGTATCAGGTGAAATACGCAGACACAGGGGCAGCACCCCGGCAAAGAGACAAAGACCAGAAAAACTCCAGATCACGTCTTCCTGCCCCATCCCGAACCAGACTTCACACACGCTGACAACCGCAGGCCCGACCCAGGTACACCAACCCCGGAATGGACAGGGCTGCAGCCACTTCCTTGGGGCAGATCAGGGGGGCAGGGCGGACATAGACACAAATGTAGCAACGGTGCTCCCGTAAACAAAGTCCGCAATCGCTGCCAGTATGAAGTCACCGGCTAACGCTTACCCGTGCCTCACCCCTCAAGGTAAGAGGTGGAACAGCGTATTTTTTGCATTTTTACAATTCAAATAAATAACCGGAAAATAACTACTCTAAATTACGAGTTTTTTCTTCCAATTTCATTAAATCGGAAACCATTTTGTTAATGGGAGTAGCCCAGTCAGATGGTTGTGGCTGCTGGTAGATACGCAGATGACTGTACCATGGCGACTCTGTTCGCCCGGAAAGCCAACGCCAGCACTGGTCAAAGCGTGAGAGCATCCATACTGGTTTACCCAACCCTGCGGCCAGATGCACAACGGATGTATCAACAGAGATCACCATATCCAGATTAGCGATCAGTGCTGCTGTATCATCAAAATTGTGCAGAAGATTGGCGTGGTTAACCAACTTCATGCCTGCAGGCGGGGCTTTGGCCTGAATGCTTTTTTCTCCAACCTGCAAACTGTAAAATAGAATATTGGGCACCTGTGCCAAGGGGGCCATGCTTTGCAGGTTTATGGACCTGCGCTGATCCACAAACTCCACATAACGAACCTCCCGGTGGGGCGAGCCTGCCCATACCAGACCAATTTTTAGCGTGGGTGAGGCGGACATAAAGAACAGGTCTTTGTCCAGACGTGCTTTCCAGTCAGCAACTCTGGCTGGATCAGGAGTAAGATAACCACTGGCCTGCGGAATTGTATCCAGCGTTGTCCCAAGCAGGTATGGCAAACTCCCAACCGAACATTCCAGATCGTGGGGAGGAGCTACGTCATCGACGGTAATAAACTGCTGTTCGGGGAAGGAGCGCTGCAGAAGGGTTAATAATTCTTTGCGGACTTTTACAATAATGCTGCCGCCACGTTTGGCTGCGTCTGGAACAAAGCGTACAAAATGCAGCATATCTCCAAACCCACCTTCCGTGTGGATGAGTAGAGTCTTGCCAACAAAAGACTCACCATTCCACACCGGGCCTTGCAGGTTATGCTTGCCTATGATGTTGCTGTTCCACCGCCATTCATACGCTTTAAAACCTTCCTGATAATCTCCGTGCGCGAGAAGGGAGAGCGCGTGATTAGTCCGGTTTTGTCCGTTTTCTGGCTCTATCTGGATTGCGGCTTTATGGAAATTCAGGGCAAGTTCATGCCGTCCTTGGCAATCCAGAACCACTCCCAGATTACTGAGGGCGAGTGCATGCTGAGGTTGCAGTGACAGACACTGTTTATAGGCTTCAATGGCACCGCTATAATCTTGCAATTCAAACAGGACATTCCCAAAATTTGACCACGCATCAGGCATATCCGGTTTAATACGCACAGCACGGGCAAGAAGAGGCTTAGCCGTTTGGAACTCCCCTAACGCACAGAGCAGCCCACCATAATTACTTAGAGCGTAAGCATTGTCCGGGTCTTGTTCTAGCGCCACTTTATACGCGGCAACTGCTTCGTGCATACGATTGGCACGTTGCAGCGCCACAGCATCCATGACTTGAGCATCTGACAAAGCGGATGGTTCAGAAAAAGAATGCTCTGGCATGATCATCCAACCCAGTTTGAGTTAAAACTGACACAAACCCTAATACGTCAGACCACCACATGACCACAGACATGCACAAGGCACCTTTCTGCAATATGGCTGAACAGGCATATTGCAGAAAAGAACAGTCATAGCGGCTTTACAAACCCGACCAGTTTTTCGGCTTCGGCAACAATTGGTTCAGCAATAGCCTGTGCACGCTGCGCACCATTATGCAGCATTTGCACCAGATGCGTTTCGTCTTGCAAAAGCTGGCTGGTCTTTAGAGCAATCGGGGCAATCTCGTTCACGACCACCTCTGTCAGAGCAGCTTTGAACGGACCGAACCCTTGCCCCTGATGTAAATCCAGAACCTGCTGTATAGTCTTGCCAGACAAAGCCGCGTAAATGGAAACCAGATTTCTGGCTTCCGGACGGTCAGCCAGACCAGAAGGGTCTTCAGGCAGAACGCCGGTATCCGTTTTGGCGCGCTTGATTTTTAACGCGATGGTGTCCGCATCATCGGTCAGTTCAATCCGGCTCTGGGCAGAAGGGTCCGATTTGGACATCTTTTTTGTCCCATCGCGCAGGTTCATGACACGCGCAGCCTCCGGTGGGATAAGCGCTTCTACCTGTGGGAAAAATTCGACGCCATAATCATGGTTGAACTTCTGGGCAATATCATTGGTCAGTTCCAGATGCTGCTTCTGGTCCTCACCTACGGGTACCCGGGTTGCCTTGTAAGCCAGAATGTCGGCAGCCATCAGATTAGGGTAAACATAAAGACCGGCAGAATGGTTTTCCCTGTCTTTACCGGCTTTATCCTTGAACTGCGTCATGCGGTTCAACCAGCCAAGCCGGGCGACACAGTTAAAAATCCATGCCAGACGCGCGTGCGCCGAAACAGCGGACTGATTAAACAGAATATGGCGCTGAGCATCAATGCCGGATGCCAGCAGAATAGCAGCCTGCATAAGCGTATGTTCGCGCAGTTTGGCAGGTTCCTGCCAGACCGTAATGGCATGCATATCCACAAGGCAGAACACACATTCATGATCAGCCTGCAGGTTAACCCAGTTCCGAATTGCTCCCAGATAGTTGCCAAGCTGAGGAACACCCGAGGGCTGAATGCCAGAAAAAATACGTTGCATACGGATTTATCGCTACTGTCTGTAAGGAAAAAGAAAAACCAGAGGTCCGCTGCATTTTTTGTAAAATGCCGGAGCAGGGCTCCGAAAGCAGATTAGTCCCAAAAACGGTTTATACGTTTTTACTGTGTGTAAAGTGATATGGCAGCCTGATCAAACCCCATGGTATTGTGCCAGTTTTGCAACCAACACCCCATGGATAATCAAGCCGGGAGGGAAGGGGGCTTTCCCGCTATAAAAACTCGCGCCACCCTTGGCCCCCAAAGCGTCCCTCCTCGACAGAATGCCCATAAGAGGAAGGAAACGCCTCAGGCACGGCACAATAAACGCCAATACTATGGCGTATTGTGCGTATGCTCGACCCCAAGCAGCTGAATACGGAAGACCAGCGGGCTATCCGAGGGAATAACCCCCATGGACCGATGCCCATAGCCCAATTCCGGCGGCACATACAGCATCCATGTATCCCCCACATGCATTAGCGGCAGGGCTTCCATCCAGCCCTGCACCAGACCATCCAGCGGCATCTGCATATAGGCGCCGTTGCCATGCTGGTCAGAGCCGTCAAAGATGGAGCCATCAGGCAGACGGCCTTCGTAAATCAGCATCATGACATCCCCTTTACGGGGCTGTTCACCATCCTTGGGACCAGATTCCAGAACTTTATAAGCCAAGCCATCCTTAAGCACCGTAACGCCCGGTTGCGAGCGCAGCTTTGCCATCTGCTGCGCTGGCGTCAGTTCTGCTTCTTCCGCCTTATGGCCACCGCAGGCGGTGAGCGAAAAGGCCAGGCTGGCCGCAAGTATGCTTGGAACAAGAGAAAATCGACGGGACATGGTACTGGTGTGCTCCCTTACAAAATTCAGAAAAAGTGGCGCTTAGAGCGCGCCACCTTTACGGCCGATCTGTGCTCCCAGCCTCAGGCGCAGCGCATTCAGCTTGATAAAGCCCTGCGCGTCTTCCTGATTATAGGCACCTTCATCGTCCTCAAATGTCACAACGCGGGTATCATACAGGCTGTTGGGGCTTTCACGACCCACACAAATCACATTGCCCTTATACAGCTTCAACCGGACCCGCCCGGTTACGGAATGCTGGGAGGCATCAATCAGAGCCTGCAGCATGCGACGTTCGGGGGAGAACCACAGGCCATTATACAGAATGGAAGCATAGCGCGGCATCAGGCTATCTTTAAGGTGCATGGCCTCGCGGTCCAGAGTGATGGACTCAATGCTCCGATGCGCCGTAAGCAGAATTGTGCCGCCGGGTGTTTCGTACACACCACGGGACTTCATGCCCACAAAGCGGTTTTCCACCAGATCAAGGCGGCCAATCCCGTTGGCTCTGCCCAGTTCATTCAAACGGGCCAGCAACGTTGCGGGGGAAAGAGCCTCACCATTGATGGCTACCGGGTCACCACTCACAAAGTCGATGGTAATTTCAGTCGCACGGTCAGGTGCAGCTTCTGGTGCGATGGTCCGCTGGAAAACAATTTCCTCAGGTGCAACAGCCGGATCTTCCAGCATTTTACCTTCGGAGGAAGAATGCAACAAATTGGCGTCAACCGAGAACGGGGCTTCGCCGCGCTTGTCCTTGGCGATGGGGATCTGGTTTTCTTCAGCAAAGGACAGAAGACGGGTACGGGAGGTCAGGTCCCACTCACGCCAGGGCGCAATAACCGTAATGTCGGGTTTAAGAGCATAATAAGCCAGCTCAAACCGGACCTGATCATTACCCTTGCCCGTAGCCCCGTGGGCAACGGCATCTGCGCCAACAGCTTCAGCAATTTCAATCTGGCGCTGCGCAATAAGGGGGCGGGCAATGGATGTGCCCAGCAGGTACTGGCCTTCGTAGAGGGTGTTGGCGCGGAACATCGGGAAGACAAAATCCTTCACGAATGTCTCGCGCAGGTCTTCCACAAAAATTTCCTTAACCCCGAACATCTCGGCTTTTTTGCGTGCGGGCTCCAGTTCCTCGCCCTGCCCAAGATCGGCCGTAAAGGTCACGACTTCGCAGCCATAGGTCTTTTGCAGCCATCTCAGGATAACGGACGTATCAAGCCCGCCCGAGTAAGCCAGAACAACCTTTTTAACGTCTTTTTTGGCGGAAGTCGCGCCCATGCACCAATCTCCTGATCACTCTGAATAACAGGTTTGCCTTTCTCCTATCACCGAGAAAGCCCCGGAGCCAGAGCGCTTTCCTGATGACGCCACGTTCTGGCCGGAAAAAAGTATGTTTTTATGAGGATGGCGTGTTTCTTGCCCTCTCACTTGCCGTTTTCAACTGCCCGCAAGCAGCCAGAATATCGCGACCACGCGGTGTGCGAATGGGGGAGGCAAAACCTGCATCCATCACAATTTGTGCAAACCTGTTCTGCTGTTCGCGCGTGGAGGGCCGGTAGTCACTCCCCGGCCAGGGGTTGAATGGGATCAGGTTCACCTTGGCTGGGATGTCAGAAATCAGCCGGACCAGTTCGCGGGCATCGGCTTCACTATCATTTACGCCGCGCAGCATGATGTATTCAAAGGTGATGCGGCGCGCATTGCTCGCCGCCGGGTAACGGCGGCACGCGGCCAGAACCTCTTCAATCGGATATTTGCGGTTGAGGGGGACAATTTCATCACGCAGGTCGTTCCGCACGGCATGCAGGGAAACCGCAAGGTTGATCCCCAGTTCATCCCCGCAGCGGTCCATAAGCGGCACCACACCGGATGTGGAAAGCGTAATGCGCCTGCGGGAGAGGCCAATTCCTTCGCCGTCCATGATAATGCGCATGGCTTTGGCAATGTTTTCGTAATTATACAGAGGCTCGCCCATGCCCATCAGAACAATGGTCGAAAGCAGGCGAGGGGTGTCCCCTTTAGGGCTTGGCCATTCGCCATAGGAATCCCGCGCAGCCATGAACTGGCCCACAATTTCGGCCGCACCAAGGTTGCGTACCAGCTTTTGGGTGCCGGTATGGCAGAAGGTGCATGACAACGTACACCCAACCTGAGATGAGATGCACACAGCACCACGGTCTTCTCGCCGGTCAGGAATATAAACGGTCTCCGCCTCCTGCCCATCACGAAAGCGAAAGAGAAACTTACGTGTTTCATCCTGCGAAGTCTGCACGGTTGTAGGCTCGGGGCGTGCAATGATGAATTTTTCAGCCAGTTTTTGCTGGAGCGGCTTGGCAATGCTGCTCATGAGCGAAAAATCCGTAACACCCTGATGATAAATCCAGTGCCATAACTGCTTGGTCCGGAAAGGTTTTTCACCAATTTCGGCCAGAATTTCCGTCAGTTCCTCGCGTGAAAGGCCAACAATATCCCGCCGCCCATCCTCCGTAACGGCAGAAGGAGGGCTGAACATGGCAGCTTTTGCCAGAATGCGCGTACGCTCTTCGGCATTGAGCGCGGTAACCGCATCGGCATCAGCAGGAGTTGAAGCAGGAGAAACTGGAGACGACATGAGAGTATGCACTGTTTCATAAAATGAGGAGAGAAGGGTTCATAACAAAAAAAAAGGCTGACAGATACCAGCCTCTTTTACCCACCCTTATCTGATCAGACTATGCTGGTCTTTTTCGTTCCTTACTGGGCAGCAGACTGGTTCTGACCTTTAAGAGCCGTCTGGAGCCATGGGGCCATTGTCATCTTGGATGTGTCCATATTGTCCAGGATCATGCCAATGGTTTGCGCGGAATACGCATCAGGTTTCGTATCGGCAGAAATGGGGAAGGAAGGACGCGCGATTTCCATTGTCAGCGCCGGTGCTCTGTGTTTGTTGTCCCCGACATTCATGCTGGCTGGTGCGGGAGCTTCTTCCTGTATGTCCGCAACAACCGAAAGCTTGGTTGCTTCTGGATTTTGCCCAAAATAAAGGTAGGCATATGTAGCCGCTGCGGACAGTACGTCCTTGACTGTCTGACGATAAAGGCCAGCCGAGCCCGTATTACCATCCTCCCGCAGGGTTGCTGGATCAGCTTTGATGGTCAGCACACCTGCCTGCATATCATCTTGCAACCGCAATCCATCCTGCTCATACCCACGCAACAGAACGCTACCGGTTTCCGTTTCCGGATGCGATGCCGAAGAAGGATGATATGCGGGGGCGGCCCAGACAGTTGAGCTGGAAGCCAAAAGGAAGGCGGCGCCAAACAGTGTCGCTATCTTGCGCATGATTCTGTGTTGCTTCCCTTAAGATGGTGAACTGATTTTTGTATTCTTCAGAGAATTGTGGCAAAAAAATTGATCATCTGCCATGCAAAAATCAGGAAGCAACCTGAAAATTTAATTTAAGATTTATGTAGAACCACTACTTTTTATGCGTTCCGTTGCGCAGCGATCAGGAATTCCTTGTTGCCTTCAGGGCCGGTGATGGGGCTTATCTCAATACCCAGCACCTCCCACCCCGGCAGGGAAGACCACCATTCCTGAATGGTGGCGCACACGCTTTCATGCACAAGAGGATCACGCACAACACCTTTAGCGCCAATCTGCTCCCGTCCAGCTTCAAACTGGGGCTTAATCAACGCTACGGCCCATGCATTATCCGCTGCCAGTCCAAGGGCTGCGGGTAGAACGGTGCGTAGGCCAATAAAACTGGCGTCGCACACAATAACTTCCGGCGCGACCGGAATAAGCGTGGTATCCAAGTAACGGGCATTGCACTTTTCCAGCACACTAACCCTTGGATCGGACCGCAGCTTCCAAGCCAACTGTCCATGCCCGACATCCACCGCATAAACATGCTCGGCACCGTGGGTCAGCAGTACATCCGTAAAACCACCTGTGGAAGCACCCACGTCCAGACACTGGCGTCCGGCCGGGGAGAGACCAAAATGCTCCAGTGCGTGGTCCAGCTTGCATCCCCCGCGTGAAACCCATGGATGCTCCTGCCCCTTGAGTTCCACAGGGGCATCTTCCGCCAACAGGTCTCCTGCTTTGGCGACACGCCTAGAGCCGCTAAAAACCAGCCCTGCCATAATCAGGGCCTGTGCTTTTGTGCGGCTCTCGACCAAACCCCGATCGACCAGAATCTGATCAGCGCGACGCCGGGCCATGCGCTCAGGCCGTCCGTTCTTCCGTGAGGTTAACACCCAGTGCGTTAAGAGCGGTTGCGACGATGTGAGGGGCGGAGAGCCCGGCCTCGTCATACTGCGCGTCCTGCGTGTTGTGGTCGATAAAGCG
>NZ_JACHIE010000024.1 GCF_014207635.1 Acetobacter lovaniensis | reverse complement strand
TCTTTTGCTGTTCAAGCTCATTTGTCATGTCAGTTCTTCTTTATCATAACCAGCCACAAGCATGATCTGCCTTTCTTGTTTACTTATGAACCAGCGTATCCGAGACAGATCAGACCAACTGGGCAATCCAGAACGTCACTCTTCAGCAATATGTGGCAAGTTTTGCATGCGGCTCATTATGCCTGAATGCATAGCATGCCGCTGACGGTACCAAAGCTTTACAATCTTATTAAAATCTTTACCGCCTTTTAGCTTGCCCGCAGACGCTGGCTACGTCAACAAAAAACACATATTTTTATGTTATTTTTTTATAACACTTTCCTGTTTGTATATATTATTTACTCACAAATAGCAATTGTGTTATGTGCTGTAACCTGATGTACGAAATCTGAAAAACCTTTTTTGACAGCCTTCTATTTTTTCATAGTTCATTCATACCGGCCCCTCCCCTGGCACTCTGAAAGTCTGACATGAAACGCCGCCACCTTTTGCAAGCCAGTGCTTCTACCCTTCTTCCAGCATCTGCTCATGCGTCCACATTACAGACACGGCCTAATATTGTTTATATTCACTCTCACGATAGCGGCCGTTACCTGAGCCCTTACAAAAGCGGTGTTCCCGCGCCTGCAATTACGCATCTTGCCCAACAGGGTGTTCTGTTCCATCAGGTTTTTAGCGGTGCCCCCGTATGCTCTCCCAGCCGCGCAGCAATGCTGACAGGCCAGCCAGCCCACTGCTCAGGCATGAATGGACTGGCACACAGGGGCTTCAGCCTGAATGACCCACGGCAATTAATCTTCCGTTACCTGCAACGTTATGGGTATCAAGCCATATTGACCGGCATGCAGCATGTTGCCGCCGACCCCAACACTCTGGGTTATGATCTGAATCTTTGCCAACGGGATGCGCAGGGCCATTGGCTCTCCGAAGCAAGCATTGTGGCACCGATTGTTGAGCGTTTTCTGGATTCCAGACCCCGTCAGCCGTTTTTTCTTGATGTTGGCTTCTTTGAAACCCACCGGGAATACCCTGAACCGCACCCGCAGGATATTGCGCAGGTACGTGACGTGCCGCGCTCCATACCGGATACACCGCAAACACGATACGATTTTGCAGCATTCGGGGCAAGCGTGCGCCAGTTGAATAACGGGGTATCCCGTGTGCTGGATGCTTTAAGCAGGAACGGATATGATTCCAATACGCTGGTTATTTTTACCACCGATCACGGCCTGCCGTTCCCACGTATGAAATGCACCCTGACGGACGAAGGCTTGGGAACAGCCTTTATCATGAGGGGACCGGGTCTGGCCGCGGGCCATGAAAGCGATACGCTTATTTCGCAGACCGATCTGTTTCCTACCTTGTGTGCATATCTGAACCTACCCAAACCCACATGGTTGACAGGCACATCCTTCCTGCCATGCCTGAAAGGGCATGATGTGGAAATTCATGATACCATTTTTGCTGAAGTTTCTTACCACGCTGCCTATGAACCCATGCGCGCGGTCCGGAGCAAGAGATGGAAATATATTCGTCGTTTTGACCAGCGCAGCACACCGGTCCTTCCGAACTGCGATGACAGTCCAAGCAAAACCGTATGGCTGGCCGCTGGCTGGCAATCCCAGCGGGTAGCACCCGAAGCTCTGTACGACCTGACCTTTGATCCAACCGAACACGACAACCGCGTTCACGACCCTGACTGCCTGAAAATTTTGCAGGGGATGCGCCACAGGCTGCAGACATGGATGCAGCAGACACAGGACCCTTTGCTCAACGGTCCAGTCCGCGCCCCTTTGGGCGCTGTTGTCAACCGGGTTGATGGCATATCACCCCATGAGCCACCAGTCCCGGCCTAACGGCTGACTATCTGGGCACAACCCTGCTCAGATAGCCATAAACGGTCAAATCAGTCTTCTCCCTGCGTTGCGCCATAATGATCGGCAAAATGCTTGCCATCCGCCCCCCAGCTATAACTGCGCTCCGGGTAAGGCAGCATCTGACTGTTCCATGCCGCCCATTCCTTTTTGAGACGTGCAAACAGATCAGGCTGACGGTCCTTGAGGTTGGCCCGTTCGCGCGGATCATTGACAACGTCAAAAAGAAACTCGTTCTGCTCGATCTTTAAATACTTATATTGTCCCAAGAGGTGCGCATGCTGGTCGCGCAATTTATACCGCCAGAAAAAAGACCGATCCTGATGCTGCATTGGATCTGCCAGAAAAGGCAGAATATTCATACCATCACTTGCAAAATCAGAATCTGGCGCACCACCAGCAGCAGCAAGGAATGTTGGCAGCCAGTCCATTGTTATCACCGGCTGGGCCGTTTCCAGTCCTGCCTTCACCTGCTCAGGCCAACGCAGGACTGCGGGCACACGCAGCCCACCTTCGAGCAATTCTCCTTTAATACCTGTAAATGGCCATGTATCGGAATACCGCTCACCACCATTATCGCTTGTAAAAACAACAATCGTATTCTGGGCAATACCGGTCTGCTCCAGTGCATCCAGCACATGACCAATTTGAGTATCCATTGCCTGCACCATTTTGGCGTAGGTTTTGAGATTACCGCCATCATAGTCAAAAATATGTCCCTTGAGACGCCGGGATTCCGCCTCATCCTCCGGCCCTTCCCATGGCCAGTGCGGTGCATTGAAGTGCAGGCTAATGAAAAAAGGATCTGCTTCCTGAGCGTATCCCTTGACCAGCCGGACTGCCTCCTGCCCCAAAAGGCCAGTGAGGTAACCATGCTCATGAATCAGATGGTCGTCCCGATAAAACTGATCTTCTCCCGGGTGGCCCTGATGCGTAAAATAATCCGCAGCACCACCAGCAATCCCATAAAAATGATCATACCCACTTTTGAGCGGACCAAACTGCGGTGGACTGCCTAAATGCCATTTTCCGACAAGGGCAGTCTTGTAGCCTTCCTTTTTCAACTGTGCAGGCAGGGTCGGCAGACCGGGCGTCAGACCGACTGTTTTGTCGGCCCCACTAATCGGCTCCTCCAGCCCGCAGGCGATACGGTCCTGATAACGACCGGTAATAAGCGCCGTACGTGTTGCCGAACAGACTGCTGAATTAGCGTAGGCATGTGTCAGGCGGATGCCATCGTGGGCAATGCGGTCAATGGCCGGAGTAGAAAAATCTGGGTTCCCAAAGCAACTGACATCCGCATACCCCAGATCATCAGCCAGAATAAAAATGATATTGGGCTTGCTTGATCGCGCTGCAGCTCGTGCGGGAGCCCCCCCCTGCAACGCGGCCCCCAGACCCAGACCAGTAACTCCTGCCAAAAAACCACGACGCCCGCTTTTTGCTCCAACCATGACCAATCTCCCTGAATTCCGCATTATTCATAAAACCACTGGACTGTTAATCGACTTCGACCTGATCCATGGCGCTCCTGATCTGGGGGCTTTCATGCCCTCCCCAGTTCTGACGATTACCTCTGGCGGGTTTTTCAAATCGTTCTTCCCATTGATCCACATCGCTTGAGGCTGCCCATATGTCCCACAAAGCTGCCATATGCTGCACGCGGGCAGGTTCGGCAGAGGCCAGATTACGTGTCTCGCTCCTGTCCTGCGCCAGATCGTATAACTCCCACGGATGCCCGAAGCGGGCGACCAGCTTCCAGTCGCCATCACGCACAGCCCGATTGCCCTCATGCTCCCAGAACAGTGGAGAGTTACGATGCAGCACCTGTCCATGAAATGCCGGGGCAAAGCTTCTGCCCTGCATGGGAATAATATCGTGCCCCTTATAAGCGTGTGGATATGCAGCCCCCGAAACTTCGAGCAGTGTTGGCATCACATCAATCAGATGCCCCGGCTCACGCACGAAAGTACCCCGTAACGCGGGGTCTATGCCTTTGGGCCAATAGGCGATCAGTGGTGTTGCAATGCCACCTTCCTGAGTAAAATGCTTGAACCACTGGAACGGTGTGTTTTCAAGCGTAGCCCAGTTCATACCGCCAAAAACCGTGGATTGCGCACCACCAGCCTGCGCTCCCTCCAGACGTCCATCTGGCCCACTTTCCGCATTACCACCGTTATCAGCCATAAATAGGATAAGAGTGTTGTCCAGCACACCCTGCTCCCGCAGTCCATCAACCAGATGCCCGACCGCACGATCCATGCCAGCAATATCCGCTGCATAGACAGACATGATCTGGTCAAACCGGTCCTGCTGTTCCTCTGTCAGTTTGTCCCAGTCATAGGTGTTGGGCAAGCGCGGGGGCAATTGCTCTTCCGGCCCGACGAGACCAAGTGCTTTTTGCTTTTCAAAGCGCGCCTGACGGAGTTCGTCCCAGTTTTTCCTGTATTTGCCCCTAAAGCGGGCAATGTCCTCCTGCGGGGCCATAAGTGGAAAATGAACAGCCACAAACGGCAGATAAAGCAGGAATGGCTTATCCTGCTGTTCTGCCTCACCGGCGAACTTCAATGTCCAGTCAGCAAACAAGTCGGAGGAATACCATTCCCCCTGCCCGATTTCGGGCGAACCGACTGGCAGTTTCTGCCCGTCAAGATAGAGATACTGAGCATTTTTTTCTGGTTGATCTGGAAAGTAGATCTCACCAAACGGGGAGATAAGGGAACGCTGGAAGCCGCGTTGCCACGGCCCGACACCATGCGAGATACCCACATGCCACTTACCCGCAGCCCCCGTGTAATAGCCAGCCTGCTGAAGGACCTCGGCAAAGGTGACAACCCTGTCTTCCAGTTTTCCATGCAACCCACGAGAACCCGCAACCACGATATTCTCAAGGTGTCCTACCCCCGCCTGATGCGGATATGTGCCGGTCAGAAGAGAAGCGCGCGACGGGCTGCAACGCGCACAATTATAAAACTGGGTAAAGCGTAGCCCCCCAGCCGCCAGAGCATCAATATGCGGGGTTGGAATTTCGCTCCCGTATGACCCGATATCGGAAAATCCCATATCGTCTACCAAAATAACCACAATATTAGGTCGTTTTAACGGTCGTGCGCGCACAGGCCCCGTAAGGGCGGTTGATGTGAGCAGAAGAGTAACCGTGCCCCCCATAAAGACACGACGCGATACTGGCATGACTCTAAGTTTCCCCAAATGGAGTGTTCATCTTGTCGATCTTTGAAACCAGTGTAACCAGACGCTAGTCTGGCACCGCACCCTCTGCTACCCGCACAACGCAGCGAAAACCGATATGGCTGGTCGCACTTTCTATTGTCTGCGGGTGTCGGGCGGCGGGGCGGTAGCGCTGACAGTAATTGGCGGCACACAGGTGCGAACCCCCTTTCAGGACCTTGCGGCCTATGGGCACCCCACCTTCTTCACGGTCCAGACTCTCCCGCAATGTACCACCGCGTGGGTTGGCTACAATGCAGCATGGACGCTTGCCACTATTGCGTAGCTGTACTTCGGGCAGACTGTACCAGTCTTCCGTCCACTCCCACACATTCCCGATCATGTCTGACAATCCATACCCGTTGGGAGGATAGCTGCCGACTTCTGTCGTACGGTACCCTCCGCCCGGCCTCTGATTTGCAAAGGGGAACAGGCCTGTCCAGTAATTGGCAAGAATCTGACCATTGGGAGCGAGTTCATCCCCCCATGCATATTCCGCTTCCTTCAGACCACCCCGCCCGGCGTACTCCCACTCTGCCTCTGTTGGCAAAGCCTTGCCAGCCCATATGGCGTAAGCCGCCGCGTCAAGATATGCGACCTGCACCACCGGATGATCCATGATGTGTTCGATCGAACTTTCCGGCCCCGATGGGTGCCGCCAGTCTGCGCCGGGCACAAAAGCCCACCACTGCATGGGATCATTCAACGGCACCGGCCGATCCGTCTTTTGGAACACAAGAGAGCCCGGAACCGCGAGTTCTGGCAACATCCCCGGATAATCCTCGGGGTCAGGGGCTACTTCTGCAACTGTAAGGTAACCTGTTGCTGCGACAAATGCGGTAAAAGCTCTGTTAGTGACAGGAGTTTTATCTATCCAGAAATCCGACACGCTTACCCGGCGGCGTGGCCGCTCCTCCGGATAAAACTGCTCCGACCCCATTGTAAAGCTGCCTCCTTTGATAAAGCTCATGGTGTCTGTCTGGATATCCTGTGTCATGCTCTTTTGTATCCGCCTGAATTACTGGACAGTAAGATGGGTCACACCCAGCTTGCCCCCGTAAGGGCTTTTGCCTGCAAGGTCATGGCTGACCTGCGATCCCCTGTCCTGACCAATATCAAATGTTTCCGAATAACTACCGACAACAGAAGGATATTTGTGAATTTTTCCTTGCGCCACAACCTTACCATTCACCAGGAGCTGCACGGTCCCATCAGTCGGGGGCTGCCATAGGCCGCCATGGGGCGCAGAGCCCGCATCCGGTGTAAAGGCATAGCCGACTGTAACCACATGTGCGGGCAGACGCTCACTGCCAGCTATGACTTCATGAGTTTGTCCAAAGATATTATTTTCAAAAACCAGATGCCCGTCTTTTTCATACAGAACATACCCTCCCAGACGCCCACCCTGAGCCACAATGACACCACGCCCATTGCCGGATGCGCTATCAACCTCTGTCTCCACCCGATGCGCCCTGCCTGCCAGAACGGGAATGGCGTTGGGTGGCAGGCCGGAAATATCTGACGGGTAGGTAAATTCGTGCTTATCAAGCGCTACAATCGTCGGGGCACCCACCGGCGGCGGCAGCAGGGGGAAGACGCCATTGCGCTGCGCCTCGGCGGTAAACTCTTTTTTGAGTTCCTCCAGCTTCTGCGGCTCTTTTGCTGCAAGGTCGTCTGCCTCACTGTAATCAGTAGCAATATGATACAATTCCCACCGGTCATTCTGTGTTGAAGCTGTATAAAGTTTTTGCACCTCGTGCAGAAGATTCCACGGCTCGTAGTCATGCCGTGCCGCAGCTACCCAGCCATCCTTGTAGATGGCGCGATTTGCAAAAATTTCAAAATACTGCTCCGTGTGGACTTCTGGAGCGGCCGGGTTGGTAAAGGTCGGCAGCAGACTATGCCCTTCAAACGGAATTTGCTGCACACCATCAATCTGCTCGGGCAGAGAAACCCCCAAAATATCAAGAATGGTGGGGGCAATATCGTTAACATGGCTGAACTGGGTCCGTACCTTATCGGACGCCTGAGTATGACCGGGCCAGTCCACAATCAACGGGTTGCGTGTCCCCCCGAAATGAGAGGCAACCTGCTTCATCCACTGGAACGGGGTGCTGGTCGCCCAGGCCCAGCCTGCAGCATAATTATCTGCCACATCCGGTCCACCCAGTTTGTTGTAATTGGCAACCTGCAGGGCAAAACTATCAGGGGCGCCAACTCCACTGGCTCCTTCATTAACAATCGTACCTTCAAGCCCGCCCTCCCCGCTTCCTCCATTGTCGCCCACAATGTAGAAAACCAGCAGGTTATCCCCCCCAGGCCGTGTTCGAAGCGTATCCACCAGCTTACCTACCTGCTGGTCAGTTTCTTCCATATACGCCGAAAACACCTCCATCTGATGGGCATAAAGATGCTTCTGCTCCGCCGAGAGACTGGACCAGGCTGGCAGCCCTGCTGGGCGAGGGGTCAGTTTGGCATCGGCAGGAATAACGCCCAGCTGTTTCTGTCGGGCGAATGCCTCCTCCCGGTAATGGTCCCACCCCTCATCAAACCTCCCTTTGTTTTTGGCAATCCATTCGGGTGCGACGTTATGCGGCATATGCACGGCACCCGTTGCAAAATAAAGGAAATACGGGCGATTACCTGCAAGAACTTCATGCTCATCCACCCATGAAACCGCCTTGCCGACAAGGTCTTTGGTCAGATGGTATCCCTGCTCGGGAGTGGCCGGATTGGGGATCTGTGTAGTGTCATTATAAAGATGAGGTTCCCACTGGTCATCTGTGCCGCTCAGAAAACCGTAGAAATGGTCAAAGCCCAACCCCGTCGGCCAGTGGTTGAACGGCCCTGCAGCTGACGTTTCCCACCGTGGCGTATTATGCCATTTACCAAACGCTGCGGTAGAATATCCGTTCACCTGCAATATGCGCGCGATGGATGCTGTTTGCGGCTTCCATACGGTATTATATCCATCAAACCCGGCTGGAATATCCATTAGATTTCCAAAACCAACCTGATGGTGATTACGCCCTGTCAGCAATGCTGCGCGCGTGGGGGAACAGATGGCTGTGGTGTTGAACTGGTTGTAACGCACCCCTTCCGCCGCAAAGCGTTCCAGATTGGGCGTGCGCGCCTTGCCGCCAAAAGCCGAACTGGTTGCAAAACCCGCATCATCCAGCAGAATAAGCAGAATGTTGGGAGCACCCTGTGGCGCACGTGGGGCCTGAGGATAAGCGGGATGAACAGCCTGCGGCGCTGGCACTACCGGAGCAGGCTGAGCAAAAGCTACGGCACTCAGGCTACTGGCGGCAAACAGACTGGCAACATAGGTAACAAAATGACGCATTGCGCTTAAACTCTACGATCGAACGTGAAAGAAGGTGGGAATGGTATGGAAACCATGAAATATGATTTCTATACCATCCAGTTTTAGTAATTGGCCCGAGCGATAAACCCAAAGCTGCGTGGCTGGGTGACGTAGGCATACCATGCCCCGTTGCCACTCATGCCCCCCCCTTGGGAAAGCTGGCTGATCCGCCGTTCATCCGTGGCGTTGTTGACAAAGCCCTGGAAGTCCCACCGTCCTGAATGGTCACGGAAGCCAAAGTTGAGGTTGAGCGTGCCATAAGCCTGCACCCAGCCGTAAGACGAGTTGTTGGCGCTGGTGTTCATTCTGGTGTTGTAGTTGTAACTGCCACCCACGTAGCCATCAATGCTGGAGCGGAATGCTCGCCCGACAGAATGTGAGTACTGCACGGCGGCAGATAACGCCCAGCGCGGCACAAACGGGACCTGTGTATGGTTCATGCTCCATGCACCCGTCGTAATGATTTCCGGCGGGGCCCCCGTGGAATACTCCAGAAACTGCGCATCGTTATAAGACGCGGACAAGGAAGTAATCAGATTAACAATAGGGCTGTAGTGGATATCCGCCTCCGCCCCACGGACCCGCACCTTGGGTGCACTGCTCAGATAGGAAACCAGCGCCCCCTGATAGACATGTGTCGCACTCACCTGATAATTATGGTCATTTGTCTGGTAGAGTGCCCCGCTGACCAGCAGCCGGTTATCAAGGAGGGATGCCTTGGACCCCACCTCGAACGCATCATCCGTTTCCTTACCCACGTTTGGCGTAGCACCAGCCGTGCGCTGGCTGGCGCTAAAACTGGTCAGATTCAAGCCCCCAGACTTGCCGCCACGAGCATAACGCGCATACACGATGACATTGTCTGTCAGCTTGTAATTCACTACGAACTGGCCCGTTACAAACCCGTTATCAGTATGCGCACCGTAATCGGCGGTGCCGTTACTGCCGTAAGTATTCCAGATTGCGTTCGCCACATCCGGACGTATACCGGCGGAATTATACCCCGAAGGCCACTCCTGCCACTGGGAAAAACTCCCTGTTTTTGCCGCATAGTTATAGCGTACACCCGTTACAATATCGATCTTGGGGTGCACATGCCACGTACCGTTGACATAGGCTGCGTAGTAGTTGGTAGTCGGCTGGTCATAACCGCGTACATTATAGCCATTCAAAACATTGTTGGCTTGTGCGGTTGTCACAGGGTAGACGCCACTTGAGGTTTGCACACTAGAGATGCCACCAGGCATGCCGTAGCCTGCCCACTCGGCCATCTGGTCACCGTAAGCCTGATCACTATACACGCGGTTTTCCTGCCACATGTAAAACGCACCTACCCGGTAGTCGAGCAGCTTGCCCAGCGCGCTTGAAAAACGGAATTCCTGCGTAAACTGGTTCTGGTTAACCTTGGCGTTCGCCTGCGTGACAGCGTTGATCCCGTTGAGATCACCATCGTTCGACGGCCACCAGTTCCACCACCGGTACGCCGTAATAGACGACAGCGTAAAGTTGTTATGATGCCAGTCAATATGCCCCGAAAGACCTATATCTTCCTGCTCCGCAGTCGCTCTGGAGTTACGGTCAACCGTATAACCATTGCTGACATCTGGGATATAACCCGTCCAGCCACTCCGCTGCGCCAGAGACCCACCAAACAAGGCCTGACCATCCGAACGTGTGGTGGAACTTTTGACCAGCCCCGGGTTGCAGCAATTCTCACGCAGGTGGGAGTAATCGCCGATAATGCGCACGCTGATCTCATCTGTTGGCCGAGCCAGCACCTGCGCACGGAAGGCGCGACTGGTCTGCCCCCCCGTATCCCCGCCGCCATCAAGGTTTTTGACCCAGCCATCATAACCATAGCCCAGACCACTGAGCCTGATAGCAAGCTTATCCTTGATAATGGGGGTTGTAACACCCAGATTCCAGCGGCTGTAATTGAAGTTACCAACGCCCGCCTCGCCATACACGTGGCGTGTATGCAGGTCCGGCGCTGCGGTCGTGAGAGAAATCGCACCAGCCGTTGTCACCATACCGCCCTCCGTTCCCGACGGACCACGCAGCACGGTAATACCATTCATATCCGGCAGGTCCGTCAGAGTCGTACCCGGACGGGAGCGGTAGACATCATCCACATACACAGCCACCCCGCCTTCTATCCCGTCCGTGGCGGCTGTACCTGCCGCCCCCAGACCACGGATATTGATTGTTGTGTTACGCGGGTTGGAAATGTTCAACTGCACAGTTGGCAGCAGCCGGGTTGCCTGAGGGAGTGCTGTAATGTGCTCCGCCTTGAGCTCCTTGGCATCAATGCGCGTGCTGGCCTGCGGCACTTTTTGCAGCTCATGTGTTTCACGGTCAATATTATGGGCAGCTCTGCGCGTTGCCGCCACAGAGACGGAAATCTCTTCCGCCTTGGCCTGAAGAGGCTTTGAAGCCTGCGTAGAGGACGGCTTTGCCTGCGCTCGCCCGGCAGCCCGCGCCTGAGATCGCTGCACATGGTGGTGTGCGCCATGGCTTGACGGAACATTGCCCGTATTTTGCGCAAGAACCTGCTCGGCCATGCCGCCTTCCGCCACCAGAGCAAAAGCTATCAGTAAGGTTCTTCCTGAAGACAGCATCTTATTCACTATTCTAATGCGTTGTTAATTCCTAATGTCCAATATTCACGACGTGAAATGTTTTTACAAACTCATTTTATCGTTGTTTGATTTATTCAATCAACTTTTAACGCATATGTGTCTTTTGTACCATTATTTTTTGTGGTTATGCGCCCCATATCACATCAGCCACCTTAGAAAGGGGGCGAATCTCTCGCCCAAAACTATGGATATTTTTATTTAATTCCAATATGTTATTTTGTCTTAAATACCATCTGAACGCTTCAAGTCGCATGACAAAAAGTCAGGGATTATATCCACTTTAATTATCGGTGGTTTTTTGTGGGATAAAAAAATGATCATTCTTCTCCATACAAACTACGATCCAAAATGATTATTTGCCGCTTTACAGAGACAACGCTAGAATCCATGGGCTTTGAGATGTTGCTTCAGGCTGGCCTTCAAGACACAGGCCATCTTTTAATTGATCATGATAATCCTTGAAAAAATCATGAAGTTTTTTCGACATATACTCAATACGCGCAGACTGCGATTGATGGCTGAAAATATTGGTCGTCTCACGCGGGTCATCCCGCAGATCATACAGTTCGTGACCAAAAATCCGGTTTTTGAAAGGAAAGCGCAAAACCAGCTTGTACTGGTCGCAAACAATCATACGGGCATTACCATATTCACAAATAACGTCTTGCCGGACGGGTGCGTCGGACAATCCCCGTAAATGGGACAGATACGAGCGTCCGGGAGAGTTGATCTTTTGCTTTGTAAGGTCATCAAGCTGCACATCTGCCACATCCAGCAACGTAGCAAACAGGTCACAATGATTGACGGCCAGTGCGCTTGTCACATTGCTTCCAACACCACCATCTGGCCATGCTATGGTGCAAGGCACCCGTATGGACTCCTCAAAGAAATTCTGAGGAATGGTAGCATTTCCTTTCTCCCATATTCCGTGGTGCCCGGCATTAAGACCATGGTCACTGGTGTAAACCACACATGTATTGTCCAGCTTGCCCGCCGCATCCAGCCAGTCGAGTATTTTCCCCATTTCCCGATCAATGGAGGACGCTGCCGCATAATACTGACGGAGCTTGTCTGCCTCAACTTCCGGCCTGTTACTGACAGGGCATTGTGTAACCCCATGAACCGGTAGAAAATTCTCTTTGGGAATATCGCAAAATGTTGCGTGTTCATACTCGGCCAGCAGTTCTGCTGGCATGGAACGATGCGGGCTATGCGTATCTGTAAACCCGACAAACAGAAAAAAAGGCTCCTTCCCTCCCTCCAGTAAAAAACGCTGTGCCTGTGCGCTTAACAAGGGCGCCTGAAAACCTTCGGCCATTACGTGCTGGCCCTGATCGGAAAAATTTTGTGTGCCCGCATGTGGGTACTGACTAACCCAATAGCTAAACCAGAAATCAAACCCTTTGTGGGGCACGCGCTCAGCGCCACAATGCCACTTGCCAACCAGACCTGTCCTATACCCTGCCGCCTGCAACAGTTCGGGCAATATAATCTCCCCCTGTAGCCACGGATATTTATAGGCAGCCTGCCGTTCTTCTATCCAGTCATGAATCCCGTGTTGCGATGGCATCCGTCCTGTAAAAAAACTTGCGCGTGCGGGCGAACAGACGGGAGAGGTCGTGTAAGCGTTTGTCAACTTGACACCCTGCTGAGCAAGCCGCTGCATGGTCGGCGTTTTGACTTCCGAGTTTCCATACGCCTGTTGCAGCCAGCGCCCATGATCGTCCGAGAGAAACACAAGAATATTAGGGCGCTCACGCGGCAGGGTCGGCACCTGCTCCCCGGTTGCGAAGACCTGACCATAGGGCGTGGCCATACAGCCTGCCAAACCACCCGCCGCCTTTAAAAGCTTGCGCCTGCGCATCGCCCCTCCCCATCAAAAAAAGCGTTGTGTGCAGCCTTTTATCGTGCTGCCCACAACGCCCCGTTATCAGATAAAAACATATTCGCCGGACTGGGATTATTCTGCTGGCGCCACAGTGCTTACAAAACCATCTACACCGACAGGGACTTCGCCTTCTATGGTGCTCCGCCGCAGCAGGCGTGGCTCATCACCAAAATCGTTGACCGCTCTATGCTGGGTTGCCTGGTTATCCCAGATCGCCACATCTCCCACCTTCCATTGCCAACGCACGGTATTGTCCACATTGGTAATATGATCCTGAAAAAATTCCAGAATAGTGCGACTGTCCCGCTGGGACAGACCAACGAATTTTTTGACAAAATGCCCAAGAAGCAACGTACGCTCCCCGGTTACAGGATGGATGCGCACAACCGGATGTTCTGTTTCAAACTGTGTGGCTGTAAAAACCCGACGATATTCCAACGCCTCCGGGGAGGAGGCTACACGATGCGACACAGCATAATCGTAAGCATTGCTATGTATGGCCCGGAGATTATCAGCAAAGATTTTGAGCGGAGCAGGCAGTGTTTCATACGCCAGTGTGGTATTTGCCCACACGGTGTCTCCCCCCACAGGGGGCACAACGACACCGCGTAAAATCGTTACCTTGGGATAGTTTGGAACAAAAGTGACATCACTATGCCAGCTATCTGCCCGGTTGCCACGCTTGCTGTCGATGGACAAAATTGCGCTGGTTCCATCCGCAGATGGAACCGTCGGATGCGGAACAGGTGTGCCAAACAGACTGGCAAATTTTTCCTGCTCCTGATCGTTCAGATGTACCTGCCCACGAATGAAAATAACCTTATGTTTGTGCAGAAGCACCTTGAGTTCGGCAAAGATTTGCGGATCAAGATCGCCAGACAGCCTGATACCGCTGACTTCTGCTCCCAGAGCCCCTGCAATCGGGCGCACCTGAAGTTCAGACAGACCGGACGAACCAAGCGTTTTTATAGAAGTTTCAGACATGCTTTTACCCCTTACCAGACGTCAGATACTGAACAGTGTTAAGTCGTTACGATGTTTTCCACCGTAAAAAATGCGTCTCGACCAGAACAAGAGCCGCATTTGTTACGTATCCCACCACAGAAAGAACGAGGATTGCGGCGTACATACCCGGCAGATCAAAGTCGAGTTGAGCCGCATTGATCACGTAACCAAGGCCCGCTCTGGAGCCGACCATTTCCGCAGCGACAAGGACCAGAAGCCCGGCTGCCGCAGCAAGACGAATTCCCGTAAAAATAGATGGAAGAGACGCGGGAATGACAATTTTTACGAACAGTTTTCCACCCGACAGCCCCATGGAGCGACCTGCCTTGATCCATAACGGATCAACACCTCTCAAACCGTTCATGGTGCCGAGCAGAATGGGCCAGAGTGCTGCGTAAAACACCATGGCAATCTTGGAAGTTTCTCCTATACCCAGCATCAGTGTAAACACGGGCAAAAGAGCAAGGGCGGACGTATTACGCAGCACTTCCACAACGGGGCCTATAAAAGTATTCAGGCTGCGCGATGCCTCCAGAGCAAGCCCCAGCGGGACACCAACGAGCAATGCAAAGAACAGTCCCGGCACCGCACGTCCCAGACTGGCCACAACATGCTGGACGAGATAACCCGTTGCAAAACCATGATAGACATCAGCTATAACAACCGAGAACGGTGGCAAAAAGAGCGGGTTGACGGCTCCCGTGCGTGACAGGAGCTCCCACACGCATACCAAAGCGAGCAAAGCCGCACTCCTGCTCGCAACCCGTGCAGGAACACCTAGCCTCAACCTGATGCGTAAAGACCGTGACGAAGGAGTTCGGGCGTACCCATCTGTTACCGATGCGCTCATTGTGCCTGCTCCCCCTTCATCATGCGACTGCCCGCGTTACCGCATCCGGTTGAGACAGAACTGCACGGATATAGCGGCGCAATTCTCCATATTCAGGGTGTGTGCGTATTTCATCCACGGCCGCGTCGGGCTGAAATGGCAGTTGCACAACATCCACAATACGACCGGGCGCACGCCCCATAATGGCCACACGCTGGCCAAGGGAAAGCGCTTCATCAATATCATGCGTAATAAAGATAATGGTCATGTTGTGACGACGCCACAAACGGCGCAGTTCCGCCTGTAATCCCTCTCGGGTCTGGGCATCAAGTGCGCCAAAAGGTTCATCCATCAACAACACTTCTGGCTCAAGGGAAAGACTGCGCGCAATAGCGACACGCTGCTTCATCCCGCCTGAAAGCTGGTGCGGATAGCGATCTGCGGCATCCTCCAGACCGACCAGCGCCAGAACACGCCGGACCCGCTCCAACTGCGCGCGACGTGGCACCCCTGCGGCGCTCAGCGCAAAGGCGATATTGTCAAATACTGTTTTCCACGGAAAAAGGGCGTAGTTCTGAAAAACGACACTGCGCTCCGGTCCGGGCTTTGTCACAGCCCGCCCATCCAACACAATACGACCATCTGTTGGCAGGCTCAGCCCGGCGGCAAGGTCCAGAAGTGTGGATTTTCCACACCCGCTAGGCCCAACAATAACAAGAAATTCTCCTTCAAAAACATCAAGATGAATGTCTTTGAGCACCAGATGTCCTGCGGCATTACCCCCAGCCCTGCGAGAACTCGGATAGCTTTTGCTCAGATGCTCAAAGCCGAGCCTGATCGGTCTGGTTGCCTGTGAGGTCATTGTTAATTTAACTCCATTGAATAGTTGTTTCATAACTACATCAATAAAATTAGTTGAATTAAATTTCGTGATATAGTCAAGTCGTTTTTTAGAGTTATTAACTTTACGGAATAGTGGAATGTCGAACTCCCTCACCCGCCGAAGTTTTATACTGGGAGCGACTACATCCCTGGGTCTGCTTGCCTCTCTACCAGCCACTCATCCGGCTACAGCAAGCCTGCGGGACTCCGGCCGCGCTGACTGCCTGCGTTATCAGGGGCTGGCGGGTATCGTTCTTTACCCCGAACTGGCTGACGCACTGGGTTATATGGCTCCGCTAAAGCTGGAATGGGTCGGAAACACGACCAGTGGTCCGCAGGACCTTCAGGCCGCCACAACCGGAGACACAGATTTTGGCGAGGCTTTTAACGGCGCCATCATGAAGCTGATCGCAGCGGGTGCCGCGGTTAAGGCTGTGCTTGCTTATGGCGGAGCGGACAAGCTGACTTCTGGTGGCATATTTGTACGCAAAGCCTCCTCTCTCCGAACTCCCAGAGACCTGATTGGCAAAACGATTGGGGTTAATACGCTCATGGCTGAGCATGAGTGCTTTATTGAGCAGTATCTTCAAGCCAATGGCCTGACAGATGCAGAAATCCGCAGCATCATTCTGGTTGCCATTCCACCTGTTGTCGCAGAGCAGGCACTACGGCATGGGCGGGTGGACTCGGTTGTACTCTCCAACGTGTTCCGGGAAGTTGCCCTGCAACACAATGACCTACTGGAACTTACGACAGAATATGCACTGTATGGCGCGGGCAACACTGACAGCATTATCCTGCGTAACAGTTACATGGAGGCGTGGCCGCAAAGTGCGCGCCACTTTACCGAGGCAACAGCTCGCGCCATCAGCTGGGCGCAGACAACGCCTCCGGATAATGTCCGAAAATTCCTGATACATATTATAAAAAACAGGAATCGTGGCGAAAGCACCCTCCCTGCCCGGTCTTGGCGCTCCACCAGCGTAGTGACGCGTGGTGGTTATATTCGACCTGAGGATTTTGCGCGTTTCCAGCCCTGGTACGCCTGGCGGGGAGACACCCGCACAGCGTCCCTTCCCGCAGGCACATTTTACACCAACGCCTTCAACCCGGAGCAGGGCACACAGGTGGTTACCCCCCTGTAGCCCAATGCACCGCCACTCCTTGCTCTGACTTTTCTTCCGTTTTCATGAAAGTACTTTCCATGGTTTTTCGTTTCAAATCCCTTCAGCAACTGGCAGCCCTGACTGCTACGGCTCTCAGCACGCTGGCTTTGCCCGCATCTCCCGTGCAGGCCTCCCCCAGCGTCTTTCCTACCGGTGTGACACGGTATAATCCGCAAAAAGCTTACAACAGCTTTATCCTGTTTTCGGGGAGTGACGGGCACACACACCTGATCGACATGAATGGTCATGAAGTCCACCAATGGGAAAAATCCGGCTTTCCCGCTAAATATGTTGATCCATCACTCGTCCATAACCAGAAAGGCATTGTGGGCCTCCAGCTTTCGGAAATTCCCGGAGATGGAACCCACAAAATTCCCGGTGCGATTGCCGGTTTCCGTAACCGGACATTCGGATACGTTGACTGGTCCGGCAAGACGCTATGGGAGTGGGGACATCAGGCCCCTGACGGCAATGCCCGCCAGCACCATGACTGGGTCCGACTGGAAGACGGGGGCACCCTGCTACTGGCCAACCAGAACCGATCCATTCCCGGCGGGGCCAAACCTGTTCTGGACGATGTGATCTACGACATTGGTCCAGACGGACACCTGCGCTGGACATGGAAAGCAGGCGACCACCTGATCGAGTTTGGTTTTACACCAGCACAACTCGCATTGGTGCTACATGCCGAAAACCCCGACTATCTTCATTTCAACGACATGCAGCGCCTTGGGCCAAACCACTGGAACCGCGATGGGGACAAACGCTTTGCTCCTGACAACATTATTGTAGATTCGCGGGAAGCCAATTTTATTGCCATTATAGACCCTCACACAAACAAAGTTGTCTGGCGTCTTGGCCCCAACCTGCCGCCCCGTGGACGTAAAGACCTAGTTGCCCCTTTCCCGGTCGATCAGTTTGTTGGTCAGCATGACGCGCATCTGATCGCCGAAGGCCTGCCTGGAGCAGGCAATGTGCTGGTCTTCGATAATCAGGGGGAAGCCGGGTATCCGGCTCGCCCGTTACAGGTTGCTGGTGGGTCGCGCATTCTGGAAATTAATCCGCTTACCCAACAGGTTGTCTGGTCCTATACGGGGCAGAATTCCGGTGGTGCTCCCTGGAGTTTTTACAGCAGCTTTATCAGCTCCGTAGACCGTCTGCCCAATGGCAATACCCTGATTGATGAAGGCATGAACGGCAGATTTTTCCAGATTACCCCATCTGGGGAAATCGTCTGGGAATATGTCTCCCCCTATACCGGAGAAGCCCCAACCACAGGCGAAGGCCACCCCACACAGTCAAACTGGGTCTATCGCATTCAGCCCGTACCCTACGACTGGGCGCCAGATGGAACACCTCACACTGAAACAGCTCTGGCAGTGCCCCCTGCGCCCTGAACCTGCCGCATAACAGAACAACACCGCACGTCACACACAATGCCAAAGGACAATAATACCTATGTTTAACGCCAGAAAAATGGGGCTTTTGCTGGCTTCAACACTCTTTTTTTCAGTATCGCACCTCCGGGCCGAGCCCGCTCCGGCATGGCCAGAAGACATACGGCCAGCCAAAGGAGCACCCAACATTGTTGTTATACTGGTTGATGACGTGTCCTTTGGCGCAACAGAGCTGTTTGGCGGCCCCATCGCCACGCCAAATTTCAAGGCGTTAAGCGAACATGGTGTGAAATATAATAATTTCCATGTGAATGCGCTGTGCGCGCCCTCACGCGCATCCTTGCTGACCGGGTATAACGACCATCAGGTCGGATTTGGCACCATTACCGAAGCAGCCGCGCCTTATCCGGGCTATAACACCATCCTTCCTTCCGCCGTGACGCCTGTTGCCGCCGTGCTGAAGGCTGGCGGATATAGCACCGCAGCATTTGGCAAATGGCACAACACACCATACTGGCAGGTCGACCCGACTGGCCCCTATGATTTATGGCCCACGGGACGCTGGGGGTTTGAGCATTTCTATGGTTTTCTGGCCGCAGCTGACAGCCAGTATTATCCACGCCTCTACCGCGACCATACCCCGGTGGAAACGCCCCAAACACCCGATCAGGGCTACCATTTTACGATTGACATTACAAATGACGCCATAAACTGGCTGCATACTCATGATGCGCTGGAACACGACAAACCGTTTTTCATCTATTACGCAACAGGTGCTACCCACGAACCACATCAGGTGCCACACCAGTGGGTGGAAAAATACAAAGGCAGGTTTGATCAGGGGTGGGATGTCCTGCGCCAGCAGGTATTTGAACGCCAGAAAGCGCTTGGCGTCATTCCCGCCAACGCAAAGCTGACTCCCCGCCCCGCTGGCCTGCCTGCATGGGATTCACTTGATCCAGACCAGAAAAAACTCGTGGCGCACCAGATGGAAGTCTATGCTGCCTTTGCAGAACAGACAGACCACGAGATTGGCCGACTGCTTGCCGCGATCCGTGATGAGGGACAGGCCGACAACACTCTCGTACTGGAAATCTTCGGGGACAACGGCGGCAGCGCGGAAGGTGGGCCTCTGGGCCACGATGCAAAAAACGCGGATGGCACAACGCCTTCGGTCAAGGATCGCCTGAAAATAGCCGACGCACTGGGCAGCGAGCACTACCTTAACCATTATGCAGCAGCATGGGCATGGGCTCTGACGGCCCCATTCCAAGGCACCAAGCAGGATGCCTCCCATCTGGGCGGCACAACAGATCCACTGGTTATTTCATGGCCAGCCCGCTTCCCACAGGCGAAGGGGCTGCGCTCCCAGTTCAGCCATCTGGTCGATATTGCACCAACTCTTTATGAGGCCGCACACATAACACCTCCAACCATCACAGACAGTGTTGCCCAGTGGCCTTTGGAAGGCACAAGCCTGCTCTACACGCTGGACCAGCCCAATGCTCCATCGCGCCACCACATCCAGTATTTTGCCACAAATGGAAACCGCAGCATTTACGCCAACGGCTGGTGGGCTGGCATTCTTGCCCAGCAGACATGGGAGAGCCCCAATGGTAGCGCCTATCTGACACAAGGCCAGCATGACACCCACCAATGGGAATTGTACAACCTGAACGACGATTACAGTCAGGCATCTGACCTGGCGGCACATTACCCGGAAAAACTAAAAGAACTTCAGGCTCTCTTCGACAAAGAAGCCAAGCGCAATCAGGTTGATCCGCTACGTCCGGGTATTGCCGGTCTCTATCCTGTGGGGGCTGCTGGTGGGCAGAAGGTCTTTACCTATCGCACAGGCACAAGCCGTATCGACCAATGGCATGCACCCCATCTGGCAAGCGGACACTACACTCTTGCCGCTGATGTAGATGTGCCTGCCCATGGCGGTAATGGTGTTGTTTTTGCCGATGGCGGGCTAAATGGCGGTGTTGTATTGTTTGTCCAAAACCACCACCTTGTCTATCAGGCCAACAGCAACGGTTACACTGTAGGCAAAATCCTGTCAGAAAATGTTCTGACCCCTGGAAAGCACCATATTGTTGTTACGGTGGAGCCCGCAGACACGGGCACAACGGCCCCACACTCCAAGAACCTGATCTGGTTGGGCAGCCACAAACCTGTTCCCGGGAATGTCACAATCAGCCTTGATGGCAAGGTCAGCAAAAAAACACATTTTGACAGCGTGGCAGTCCAAATGTCCGAAACGCTGGACATCGGCCAGGATATGGGATCGGCTGTAAGTGCAGATTATACCGCACCTGCCACATTCTCCGGCACGGTTGAAAAACTTGTTGTCTCAGAAACCCCCTGAGACAACGCAGAGGGGAGAGAGATTTTTCCCTCCCCTCTCCATACCAGCACTCATATACACGGATTACCCGGCATGGCTTTGAATAGAAGTTGACCAGCCGGGCTACGAAACATGGCAGATGGATATTCCTTGGTTTCGGGCACAAATCCATTACCGTACGTCTCCAGCATATGCTGGTCCAGAACCGCACTGAGTTCCCTGAACCTGTCCTGCGCATCAGGATTCTGCGCCAGAGTATGGACCTGATGCGGGTCCTGCCGCAGGTCATACAGGTCCTCTGCCGGTTTCGGCAGCCAGAATGCCGATTGCGTCTGGTCAAATCGCCCCACCAGCCATTCCGCCTGCCAGGACTGGTAAGGACGCCCCATCCATTCGTAACTGTTGTGCTGACCATAAATACGGTGCGGCATATAATTGCGAATATAGCGGTAATGCCCATCCGTTACTGTACGCATCAGGTCATAACCTTCATCCATACGGTTGCGCCCGCTAAAAGCATAATGCCGTGGCGTTATAGGGGCAGACCCAAATATGACCTGCCCCTGCATGATCCGTGGCACATCTAGCCCGGCAAGGATCAGGGTAGTCGAAGGCATATCCACAAGACTGACCGGGTCCTGACTAGACTACCCTAGCGATAATCCGTAAACACATTGTTGGTGCAGTAATATCCACCAGCACGCATATATTGCGACAAAGTCTGGATATAACTGGCAACCTTTGCAACAGAACGCATATTTTCCGCCGGAGCCCAACTCTGTAGCGATATCCCGGTCAACATGGAAAAACGCGAAGGTGAACAGACCGGTATTGTGGCATAGGCTTTGTCAAAACGGATGCCAGTATGCGCCATCTGGTCAATTGCAGGGGTTACGACAAGAGCGTTGCCATAACACCCAAGTAACGGGACATGAAGATCGTGGCACACAATCCATACAATGTCAGGCCGCGGCTGTGCATGAGCCATTGCCTCACGTGGGGCATGAAGCAGAGCAGATAGCACAACACCGCCAGAGAAAGCCTGCCTTCTGGAGAAGGTATGCATACGATTTAGGTGTTTCCCTGAAAATACGCGCAAAATAACGATTTTTATCTGTGACTTTCATCTTTACCATGGATATTAAATACGATAGATTTCGATTCAATGAGTTATTAACTATAATTTATAGTGAGATAAACATGATCTCCTTCACAACGCCGAATCGCCGCGGTTTTATGACACTTGCCACCAGCGCGGGACTGGCATCGCTCTTCGCGCCCAAATTTTTGCACGCACAGGTGCCACCAGCCGTTCCTCCCCTCCCTCCTTTTGCGGAAGCTAGTCGTCAGGCATGGATTTTTACAGTTCCATTAGTGGAAATGGCTCTTGCCCGTACAAAAATGTTAAAAACCACTTTGCCCAACACCTTTCTTCACAAACGCATTTTAAGTGACTGGCAGGATCGGTTTATTACCACCCCAAATAATGATACGCTTTATTCAATTGCGTGGCTGGACCTTGCCGCAGGGCCTGTACAGCTGCAATTGCCTCCTACGAGGGACAGATATATCTCTGCGGCACTGATTGATACGTACACAAATAACGTCGCCATCCTTGGAAGCCGCACGACAGGGAATGACGGAGGGTCCTTCACCATTATAGGGCCGGAGCAAAGCTCCCACTCTCCAACCGACATCCGTTCGCCCACACGCTGGGCCTGCCTACTCATCCGCACTCTTGTCAACGGTCATCAGGACCTGTCCGCCGCGCATGATGTTCAGGACCGTATTGTCCTGCAAGCACCGTCTGTTGCAAAGCCACCGGCGCTTACCATCGACCGCAACGCTCCGTGGCAGGATTATTTTTCTGCAGCGCAAAGCCTATTAGCCGAATCACCTGCTTTTGCAACAGACGAAGCCCTTTTACAAAAAATTGCACCATTGGGGCTGTCCGCAAATCATCGTTTTGACCCCAATAGTTTTTCTGACGCGCAAGCCGCTGAAATCCGCCTTGGTCTGGATCATGCAAAATCTGACCTAGCAAATCGCAGCACGCTCGGCACTGCACAGAATGGATGGTTCTGGCCCAAACCCGACCTCGGCGATTTTAAGCAGGATTACCTTTACCGCGCTCAGGTCGCGGTTGGCGGCCTGCTGGCGCTGCCAAATGACGAAGCATTGTATCTTGTCGCAGCTCTGACACCAGAACAACAGGCATGCCCTGCAGGCAAATCTCTTCTGCTCCACTTCTCCGCAGGGCAATTGCCACCCGTTAATGCATTTTGGTCTCTCAGCCTTTACGAAGCAACGCCCGAACACCAGTATTTTTTCACACGTAATCCCATAAATCGATATGCGATCGGAGACAGAACTCCCGGTCTGATAAAAAATACCGATGGCAGTCTGGATATCATCATTTCCCGGCAAAAACCGGCAAATCCGAAACAAAGTGCTAACTGGCTGCCTGCTCCGCCCCATGCGCCTTTCGGCCTGTTCCTGCGCACCTACATGCCACAACAAACATTGCTGAATCACACGTGGACTGTGCCAACACTGCAACTTGTTGATACCCCGTAACTGTATCAGTGAGAATCAAGACATTGGAGTGTGACCGCCACCAAAGCCGGAACCCGCACCGCCAATGGGTCGGCGTCAAACACGGTAACCCCTCCATAAAAAGAGTGGCTTTTGAGTGAGAATTTTCTCAGCGTATGGAATGAGAAGATTCTGATGAAGAGTGATCGTTTTACTGACGCCCAGATCATGGGCGCAATCCTGTTACGATCAGTGAAAAGAGGGGGGCTTTCAGTTCTGGTCCTTCGACAGATAGAACTCGACGGGCACGGTCAGGGTGACGGGATCCCCCGCGACACTGTCCGGCGGGATGGGCAAAGGCTGAGCGCGTTTAGGCAGAGCCACTGCCTCCTGATCGAGCAGAGCATGACCGGAAGAGCTGGCGAGGGTGACCGAAAGCACATGGCCCTTACGGTCCATGGAGAACGTCACAGTCGGCACGCCTTCCTGATGATCGGCCATTGCGTCGGACGGATAGCGCTTGAACTTCTCAAGCTGCGCCAGTAACGCGCCCTGCCATGTGACCGGGTCGTGCGACGCCTTGGAGGACGACACACCGGGAGCCGGGGCTGCCTGTGCGGGAGCCGGTGGCGCTTCGGAAGATGGCGGTGCTGTTGTCGCCTCGGCTGGTGGTGTCTTGTCCGGGATCGGCTTTTTGAGCATGGGCACCGGCTTGTGCTTCTTGACCAGTTTCTTTGGCTTTTCGGGCTTGGGCACCGGGATTGGCGGATTGGGTGCGGGTGACGGTGGCGCCGTGATCTTTGGCGGTTCGACCGGGGCCGGATCGGGAATGGACTGGGTCTGCTGCGGCCCCGGTGGCAGATCGGTGGGCGGGGTTGGTGTGGAGACCGGTTCCGGAGCCATGTCGATGGCGATCGCGGCCGGAGGCGGTTCAGGCACAGCCATCACCGGCGGCGGCAGCCGCATGATCCACCAGACCGCCCCACCACTGACGGCGAGCACGGCGAGAAACGACAGGCTCCACCTTATCGTGTCCTCACGCATGGACTGCCGCAACTGCCCCCGTTGCCAGTCGGCAAAGGACAAGGGGGGACTTTCAACAGCTTCACCCTGCCCCTGCACCATGTCTGTGGTACTGCTCACGGCGTTATTCCAGATGTGGCAGAAGCTGCATTGCCGGGCGGCACGGGCGTTGAACCTGCTTCACTGCCTTCTTCCTGCCCTTGCAAGTTAACGAGCGCGACCTTGAGGTAGCCAGCGGACCGCAATTTATCCATCACGCCCATCAGCGTGCCGTAATCGACCGTCTTGTCGGCGCGCAGGAAGATGCGTTCGTCCTTGTTTCCTTTTGTCGCGGTTTCCAATGCGCCCGCCAGACCGTCCATGGTGGTATCGTTTTCGCCGAGCGCCAGACCGTGATCGGCCTTGACGGTGAGGAACACCGGATCATCCGGACGCGGCGTCGGCTTCTCGGAGGAAGACGGCAGGTCCACCGGCACGTTCACCGTCGTCAGCGGGGCCGTGACCATGAAGATCACAAGCAGGACCAGCATCACGTCGATGAACGGCGTGACGTTGATTTCGCTCGCCTCATGCGGGTTCTCATCGGTATGACGGATGCGGATCATGCCGCTTACTCCCCCGCCACCGAACGGCTGTCACGGGAGACACCAAACCGCACGACCTGTCCGCTGGCGGTCAGCGCCTGCATGCGGCCCAGATCACGCGAAACAAGACGCATCACCAGCGCGGTGAGGTCGGCCACCTGAGCCCGGCACGAGGCGGTCTGGCGGGCGAGATGGTTGTAGATCACCACGGCCGGGATAGCCGCCACCAGCCCAAGGGCTGTTGCCAGAAGCGCCTCGGCGATACCGGGAGCCACCACGGCAAGGCTGGTCGCCTTGCTGGCCGCGATACCGGTAAAGGACGTCATGATCCCCCAGACCGTGCCGAACAGGCCGATGAAGGGCGAGGTCGCGCCAATGGTGGCCAACACGCCTGTGCCGCGCATAAGCCTACGACCTTCAGCGGCTTCCAGCCGTTCAAGGTGCAGGACGATGCGCTCCTTCAGCCCCTCGCTGTCGTCGGGAATGTCGGCTGAGCGCTTGCGTTCGGTCTCGGCGGCCATGACCAGCGTATGGGCGATGCCGTTCTGACGGGTAACCTCCTCGCCAAGATCCAGCGTATTGGCCTGCTCCAGCGTCTGCTCGGCTTTTGTCAGCTTCATCCGCACACGCAGCAGTTCGGCTGATTTGGCGATGAAGATCGTCCATGTCAGCAGCGAAGCCACGCCCAGCAGGATCATCACACAACGGACCACCGGGCCAGCGTTGAGGAACATCTCCCAGGGAGAGAAAGGCAGAGAATTCATGAAAAACTCCTTGAACCGATCGAAAAGAAAGAAGGACGCCAGGCCAGCAGCAACGAGACTGCGAGCGCCGCAGCAGAGATCAGCCCGATCCAGAGTAGCGTTCCGAATCCCCCACCCTCGTACCAGATCAAAAGCAGGAGGCACCCCGCCAAAATCCCAGCAGCGGGCATGCGCCGTTGAGCTTTTTCTCTGGGCGAGAGTGACACATGTCCGATCCTGCGCCGTTGTGTGTCCTGACTGAGCGCGAGAAGCAGTAGTCCGATGAACAGCGCCAGCGCGACCATCGGAAGGAACAACACATCAATCATACGCCGTCTCCCGCGCGCGGCGCGCAAGACTGCTACCTGTCCAGAATGCCACCCCACCACCGAGCAGCAGCAGTGTGTCCATCCCTGCCACCGGCCAGAGATACCGAAGCAAGAACGTGCGCCAGAGCGGATCGCTGGTCGTCAGCCAGTTGAGCAGCACCGCGCCGAGCGCAAAGCCACCAACCGTCAGGCTCTGCTCGATCCAGACCCGGCGAGGTCGCAACCAGCCATGTGCGAAAGTTGCAAGCCAGACAAAATAGAACGCCCAGACCTCCAGCGCCGCGCGATCGTATCCCGCGAAATTGACCCCGAGCGGTAGCAAACGGTTGGCGACGAAGAACGCCAGCGTAGCAATGACAATGCCCGTCACCGACCCGGCAGCCATCCCCTCCACCAGACGGAATCCAAACGCCACACCCTGTTTCCTGCGCCGCGCGTTCAGCCAGAAGAAGAACCCGGTCGCGATCATCACGCAGCTTCCCAGCCCACTGGCAAAATACAGCCAACGCAGCGGCCAATTCTGAAACCGGATCAAATGCAGACCGGTTAGAAAACGCTCAGTCCTTGCGATCGGACGTAGAGGAGGCTGGCGCGAAAGCAGATGCCCATCAGTTGGATCAAAAACAAGCTTGTCTGCCAAGAACACCACCTGGTTTCTGTCGCTTCGTAAAACGCGTATCCGGGACGCAGAGGTTCCCGGATTGAAGACAATGATTGATTCAGGAAAATCGTGTCCCCACACTGACCGAGCCTTTACCGCAATCTCATCCAGCGAGGTGAACGGCACCACTAATTTTTCAGAGGGAGTTGGAAGCGAAACCTTTATATCTTCGTCGCTACAGGCCCGTTCATGCGGGCAGACAGCATGTGTACCGGACGGAAAATAAACCGCCCCGAAAATGACCAGACCAGAGAAAGTAAGAGCGATATGAAAAGGCAGGCCCAAGACACCTGCAACATTATGCAGGTCAAGCAGCATTCGCCCCGGCTTCTTCTCCGGACGGAAAGTAAAAAAATCCACGAAAATCTTTCGATGGATAACAATACCGGAAACGCACAGAACCAGCATGGCCATACCGGCAAGCCCGACCAGCCACTCACCAAGCCTGAACCGAAGCGAATAGTGGAAAGGGTAGATGAAACCCGACGCACCGAGCGTACCAGGATCAGGAAGATCACGGCCTGTCGAAGGATTGACATCATGATTATGAAATCTGGCCCCGACACGCAGCCGGATATGCAATACCGGGTCGCGTTCGTTCGGGAGAGTGATTGCCCAGAAGGACGCCTTTAATCTACTCGCCTCCTCAAGCGACGATCGGAAGGCGTCGAACGAAAGCGCATGATCGGACGACACCATACGCGTAGCCGGCTTCATCCAGAGATCAATTTCCTTATCAAAGACCGACAGCGTGCCCATCCAGAAAATTGCGAACAGGACGCCACCCAACACGAGACCCGCCCATGTATGCAGCCAACCCATGGAGCGACGAAAATCCGGCTCCATGTCAGCTTCCCGAACCGGAGTAAAAAGCCGTTATATATCCGACAGCAATCATCAGCATGAAAACGAAGCATGGACGCCAGAGGGCACCGACTGCGAACACCCAAAGAATCAGTATCAGATACAGAACGAAAACAAGCATTGTTCCCAGTGCGACAGCTTCGCTTCGTCTCATACCCGCCACCACACTGAGGGTACAGAACGAGCCAAATGCTCCGGAGGCGGCTAAATAGCCACCGCCAACTGCGAAAGCAGTCCGCAAGATAACTCCAGAAGAACTGCGCATATCAGAAGTCCGCTGACACCGCGAAACGGAATGTGCGTGGCGCTCCCAACGTCAGATTGTAATATCCACCACTATTCCAGTAGCGCTTATTTGTTACGTTATCGACATTAAAAAACAGGGTAATCTTGCCGACCTCTGACGCCGGATTAGGCATCGCATAACGCGCCCCCATATCCAGCCTGACCCAGCCAGGAATGCTCCTGCGCGGAGAGGGATTTTCGATATATTGCGAGCTTGTATAGATAATATCCGTGTTTACTGAAAACCCCTTTATAAAATGAACCGAATAATCAAGCCCCATGTTGAAATTGACGGGCGACGCGTCAGATGCCCGCTGCCCATCATAAAGGCCGCCTTGCGTCTTCTTCAGAACTGGATCCAGCAGCATCAGTCCTCCCGTGGCATGAAGTCCGTGTACAATCTCACCAGCAATATTGAGCTCCAATCCGCGGTTTCTCTGCTCGCCGTTCAATGACATGATATTGGTCGTAACATCGTAAACCGTGCTTGGTTGAGAAATCTGGAATACATCAAATGTCAGAATGAACTTCTTCAGGTCTACTTTTACGCCAAGTTCATATTGTGTGGATTTATATGGCGGAAATATCTGTCCCGCATTGGCATAGGACCTCCCGACAGTGCTTCCCTGCTGAATGCCCTGTATCCAGTTCCCATAAACCGAGACATTTTTCAGTGGCTTGAACACCGCCATCACTGCCGGACTTAGTGCCGTCTTATCATAACTACTTGTTTTAAGCCCTGTCGTGGTATTAAAATTCGAAGACTGAACACGCTGGACCCGGAGGCCAGCTGTAATTTGGATACGTTTCTCAAGCGCTGAAACTGTATCTGCAAAAGCCAGACTGGACAGGGTTGAAGAAGAGTAACGGGGAAGATCTCGTGCTACCGAAATATCCGGATTAGGAATATACGATCTTGTATATATATTAACCGGAGATCCCGTTCCCGCGAACCCCCACGCCTCATCACTAATGGTGTCATAACGATTGGCCGAGAATGCAAGATTCTGCACAATCGGGCCAGTCTCGACCTTGGCGCGTGCACCTAAATCTGCCGTAATATAACGCTCATATTCGGCAGTAGCCAGAATCCGGGACGCGGTTGCATTCCCATTCTCATCAAACACTGTCACACTCGCCGGATATACTCCTTCGAACGTTGAGTCGTGTACGCCAACACTACCATAAGCCGTGACATTGTGAAAAAGATCAACTTCTCCTTTAAAAACTCCGAAAATATCTTCGCCTCTATTATAACTCCAAGATGGACCCATATTGCGTTGGACTTTTCCCGTATCAGGCACAGGAATTCCGCTTTCTAAAGAAAAATAAGGTAATACACCGTTGATTTCGCGGTACTGATAGCCAAAATCGGCTGACAGACGCACCTTATGTAACCGTAGATCAACGCCAGCACCAACAAGAGCCGTCTTGAGGTCGCTACGTGCCACAGCCGTTGGGCCTGAACGGATCATGCCATTCAGGCGGACACCAAGCTGCTTCTCCTTGCCGAAGCGTCTTCCAACATCGGCATGGCCACCAAACTGTAGATTAGACGTGTAATCAGCCTCTACCTGAGTCATCGCCTTGTCATGAGCGCGTTTAGGAACAATATTGACAGTCCCACCAATCGCCCCATCTGGAGACATTCCATTCATCAAAGCGCTTGGACCTCTCAGCACTTCCACGCGCTCTGCAAGTTCCGACAATACGGATGTAGCCGACAGCATTCCGTAAAGACCCGCAAAAGACATACCGCTACTTGAAAGAGAAAATCCCCGGATCATCATCTGCTCCTGTCCGGGTGAACCCGTCGCCCACGTTCCTCTGATCGAAGGATCATCTTTCAATGCGTCACGAATATTCCTTATCTGCCGACTCTGGATAAACTCCGCTGTATAGCTGGTTGTACTGAACGGCGTGTCCATCACATCCTTATTGCCCAGCATCCCTAGCTGGCTACCACGTGCGATTTCGCCACCAGGAAGGGTTGGAGGCAGATTTCCAATCACCGCCGTGGACGGTACACGGTTCTGGATTACGCCACCAACACGCACCGGGCCGAGCATAATGGCGGAGGATGCCGGAATGATCTTTTCAGCATGCGCGCTCGTTTGCACATGCGTCAGTTCGGTGCCTTGCAGAAGCCGGGAAAGGGCCTCGGACGGTGCAAAACTACCGTGGAGGCCGGTAGTTGTTTTGCCAGCCAACATTGGTGCTTGTGACGTCAGTGGGATATGAGCCTGCGTACTGAATGTCACGAGTGCGTCTGAGAGAGAGCCGGCAGGAATATCGAAATTAACCGTCAGGTCGGCAGAGTGGGACGTAGATAACGTGCCAGTTTGATTGCCGGACGTTCTATTCTGATAAACTGAACTCTGAGCAATAGCCTTTGTGACAAACAGTGGCGTGAATATAGTTGTTCCTGCCAGGATCAGGAACGAGGTCGCTACGGTTTGCAATGGGCTCTGCTTGGTGAGCACAGAAATCTGTACGACGACATCCCTTGCAGCGAGCTTTTCCTTCCTGCGCGAGGATGTCTTACCTAACGACGACAGTTTGGAGACGGTAGGCACGCCCATAGGCGCCGATGATCGTGTGCCAGAAGTCAAAAAATCTCTAAAAGAGTCCATCGTCGCTGCGCTCTCCATTCCGTCCAATCATTACGCCAGTTAATGCAATTCATTCGCATTATTTGTTCTCGATTAGACAGATGCGGGAGCGCTGCGATTTTTCCCTCCAACGACAGATTTTTTTTACGAAAGGGATGAAAAATCACGACATCCAACTGAAATTATTATCTTTTTATATCCCTCTTTTTTTTGACATGGATAAAGCCCAACCGGACACGATCCGCGTCAGGATGAAACACGCCCTGAAACTATCATCATTACCGATCAGAGATCTGACCACTCTGGAGAGTGCGATGCGCGTAGCCACACATTGGGCGCATACATGATCGATATCTGGCATCTACTCAGATATGAGGGAGACAGAAACCGGCGGCGGAAAGAGGCGAGTAGGAGTTCGTCAGCGTGCCCTGACGATATCGATCCAGGATGACAGTGAAGACACTTGACCACCATAGGCTTCAACGATCAGGCGCAATGACGCTTCCGGTTGCCGCAGATCGTATGTCCCGGTGACCCGTTTTTTCGCAAGTTCGCTGTCAGCAAGAACGATCCGTGTTGCTGTCCACGGACGCAAAGCATCGATTAGAGCAGCAACAGTCTGATCACGGGCGATCAGCGTCCCATCACGCCAGACACCAATGGTCGCAGCAGGTGCGGTTCCAGCGATGGCAGTCGCACCCGATACCTGCTCCCATTCGCCCGCATGCAGATTCCGTTCGATGATGCCGGATTGAGTGGAGGCCACATGGACCTCGCCTTCCCGCACAGCGATCGTTGTCCCATCACCGTCTATCCGAACATCGAAAACCGTCCCAACATCGGTGGCTGTGACAGTGCCGGCCGTCACGCTAAACGGCCGCGCAGGGTCATGGCGGACATCGAACAGAGCCTCCCCCTGCAGCAGACGGACCCGGCGCTCTGAAGCATTGATCGTAAGGGATACGGCCGCACGCGGACCGAGTATGATCTCACTGCCATCCGCGAGGCGGATATCGCGCGTCTGAGCCGCCGGCGCATAATGATCAGCGCTCAGTTGCACGAGCATATCCGGGGGCACGAAAGCGAACGCGGCACAAGCCGCCGCAAGAGCCAGTGCACAACCCGGTAGAAACCGACGGGCAACGCGGTGCGCTTCCATACGCCAGACCGGCGTGACGGAGGTGGAAGTCGGCATGTGAAGAGTGCGCGGAACCGCCGCCATGACGGAGGCCGTTACATTCATGTCCTCCCACGCCCGAGCATGCGCCGGGTCACTCGCCAACCATTCAGCGAGTCGGCGTTTCAGATCCTCGTCATCCGGATCTTCCCGAAGAAACAGATACCAGCCTGCCGCAGCCTGCGCCGGCGTCTTCCGTTCAGTCATGACAAGCAAAGCCTCCCGGAACGCACGACGATAGACACCCTGATCTCGCACCTGGAGCAGAAATCGAAGGACCACCTACTTTAATAGATGCGCGGCGAAAGATTTTTTTCCGTCGGATTCGAGACCACACGCGACGTTATCGTCCTTCCTTGCGGACACGGTCGCAGATCACCATGCCTTCCTCGATAAGGCCATGGACACGTGTCATGGAAAGTCCCAGACGTGTGCCGACTTCCCGCAGCTTCCTTCCTTCGAAATGATACATGCGGATAGCCTGCCGCTGACGTTCGTCCGGCAAAGCCTCAATTGCGTCCACGATGCGTTGCATCGTCTCACGAGAAGCTGCGCTTTCTTCTGGCGAAACCTGCCCGTCTGCCAGTCCGGCTGTCACGATCTCGAAATCCGTACCAGCCGTGGCTTCCAGTGCCAGCCTGCGCCCACGGGTAATCACCAAATTGCGCACCATGGTGCGAAGGTAATTCAGCGGAGCGGCGATCGTTTCGATCTGCTGTCGGCTGAACAAGAGCCAGACGTCCTGCACGATATCCTCGGCAACCGCCTGATCGCCCGAAAGTCGGGTCGCATAAGACAGAAGACTGGCTCGATGGGTCTGATAAAGTTCCAGCGATGTGCATGCACGGTTCAACGCAAGGCCCCCTCCAGAGGGTCAGATCCTCGTCCGTCCGATACGAAGTTGCGACCAATTCTCAAGTGGATGCCACAAATCGGCCTGGTTCGCAACCGGATCAGAAATGCGTCAGCATCGGCTTGGACTTGTAACGGTTTTGTGCCGGTTGACTGAGCGTTTACAGCGTTCAACAGGCTGACGGTTGCGTCGGGCGGACAAACGAAAACCCCAGCCCGTTTCCGGACTGGGGTTCGTGATGCGTTGGCATCGCAAGTTCAGATGGTTGCGGGGGCAGGATTTGAACCT
>NZ_JACHIE010000023.1 GCF_014207635.1 Acetobacter lovaniensis | reverse complement strand
CCGGGTCCACCTCGGAGACCAGAGGGCCGGAATTGCCCATGCGCCTGCGGTCCTGCTCCAGCTGCGTCTCCGCATTCTGCGCAAATGCCGCTGTGGGCAGCAGAACACCCGCAATGCTTACGGACTGGCACAAAAGCGCCAGACTCCACCGCCTGCGGACTGTTTTTTGTAAAAAAATCATGAAACCAAGCCTGTTTTTCCCCACCCCGGAGTGAGGCGTGCTGTTGAATGAAATGTGCCTGTGGGAAAAAAGACGGTCAGGGATAAAGTCGCATGGTCAAGCATCCACCTCCGGCACCCCCGTCCGGCGATCAGGGCATGAGCGGCAACGGCAGGTCTCCTGACTTGCGGATCAACGCATCAGGCCCAACCTTCCCGGTTGCGGGGCAACCAGTGGCAGCGATGCACAACACCGCTCGGGCCAGATACTCTCCGCCTACAGTTGCGGGGGCAGTCGCCGACTGATCTCCCGCAGAGGGAGAATACGGCATTCCCTTTTATTCCGCTTGCGCGGGACCGTTGGCTATAATGGATTGCGCAATAGCCTATCTTTTAACAGATTTGCAATGCAAAAACCCTACCCGCGCCCCATACTGCCCCAACACAGGCAGAGCCAGACAGAGGGCAGGTGCTTGCTTTTTGGGCCATTTACCCTCCAATGGCGGACCAGCCCCCCGGACATGACCCAGCACACCAGACCCATGGACCCACGCTACCGCATTCCCCCCCTGTCCGCCCTGAACGCCTTTGTCACCTTTGCCCGCACGGGTGGCATCCGGCGGGCAGCCACGGAACTGCGCGTGGACCACGCCGCCATCAGCCGCCATATTCGCGATCTTGAAGTCTCGCTCGGGATCACCCTGCGGGACAAGACTACCGGCGGGCTAACCCAGGCAGGCCAGACCTATTACGACCGCATAGCCCCCCTGCTGGACGGTCTGGCCACGGCTACAGCGGATATGCGCAACCGCGTAGCCCCCCTGACCGTGACCTGCGTACACGGGTTTGCCTACCACTGGCTGCTGCCCCGGCTTTACGCCTTTCGCAAACTGCACCCCCATATGGAGGTGCAGCTCCGCTCGGTGGACGCCAGTGCGGCCTTCCACATCAGCGGTGTGGAATCCACCAACCATGCCCAGATCGGCTATGTACGCGATGGCAGCACAACGCCAGAACCACGCACCATCCGGCACATGACCATTGCGCGGCCCCCGGTTTTTCCCGTGGCGTCTCCCCAGTGCCTTCAGGCCCTTGGAGGCCAGCCCCACACAGCCGAAGACCTGCTGGACGCCCCCCTGCTGCATGAGGAGGACGATACGGAATGGCGGCGCTGGTTTGCGGCACAAGGGGTCCATGCCGCCATTATTCCCACCGCAGGCAGACTATGGCAGGCCCATATTACGCTGGCCGCCGCCCGCGCGGGGGAGGGCATAGCCCTTGGCAACCCATTCCTGCTGGGTGATGACCTGCTGAGCGGGCGGCTGGTGCGCGTACAACCCACACAGACCCCGCTCAAGGCCACGCCGCTGGGAGCCTACGTGCTGCGCGCCTCCGAACAGATGTGGGAAAAACCCTCCCTGCGCACCTTCCGCCTCTGGCTGATGGAACAGGTCGCGCAGGAGGCAGACACCCCCCTGCCCCCTCCGGCGTAAACTGCCAGAAGGTCCCGGTCTGGCCCCGGATAACCGGGTGTTGATTTTTCATCACCACCCACGCACCAAAAAAGCGCCTCCCCGCGTGCAATAAAACCACTTACGGAACGAGCATGTCTGCCCCGCCTCAGGCATGGGCCGGACGATAGACCGCCAACCGGAGCCAAACCTGACATGAGCACCACCAACAAAGACCTGCTGGCCCGCCGTAACAACGCCGTGCCGCGCGGGGTTTCCACCTCCACCCCCGTTTTTACCGACCGGGCCGAAAACGCGGAGCTGTGGGATGTGGAAGGCCGCCGCTACGTTGATTTTGCTGGCGGTATTGCCGTGCTGAACGTGGGCCACCGCCACCCCAAGGTGATGGCTGCGGTGGCAAAACAGCTCGAACGCTTTACGCACACGGCGTTTCAGGTTTCGGCTTACGAATCCTACATTGAACTGGCCGAAAAGCTGAACGCGCGCGCACCCTTCTCCGGCCCGGCCAAGACCATTTTCTTCACCACGGGTGGGGAGGCAACCGAAAACGCGGTCAAGATCGCCCGTGCCGCCACCGGCCGCAATGGCGTGATCGCCTTTTGTGGCGGGTTCCATGGCCGCACGCTGCTGGCTTCGGCCATGACCGGCAAGGTACTGCCCTACAAGGCACCTTTTGGCACGCTGCCGGGCGAAGTGTACCATGTCCCCTTCCCCGACCATGACATTACGGTGGAAGACAGCCTGAAAATGCTGCACTTCCTGTTTGCCGCCGATATTGCCCCCAGCAATGTGGCCGCCATCATCATTGAATCCGTACAGGGCGAAGGCGGGTTCCGCGTAGCCCCTCCGGCCCTGCTCAGGCACCTGCGCGCCCTGTGCGACCAGCACGGCATTAAACTGATTGCCGATGAAGTGCAGAGCGGCTTTGGCCGGACCGGCAAGCTGTTTGGCATTGAACACTCCGGCGTGGAACCGGACCTGATCTCCGTTGCCAAATCTCTTGCCGGTGGCCTGCCGCTTTCTGGCGTGATTGGCCGCGCGGACCTGATGGACAGCGTCCCCCCCGGCGGGCTGGGCGGCACCTACGCAGGCGCGCCGCTGGCCTGTGCCGCAGCCCTTGCCGTGCTGGACGTGATTGACGAGGAAAAACTGCTCGACCGCGCCAACGCCATGGGCGAACGCCTGAAGGCACGCATGACCGCATGGCACAGGCGCACGGACATGCTGCCCATCAGCATGCCGCGCGGTCTGGGCGCCATGATCGCCTTTGACATTCTTGAACGCCACGCAGGCGTGGAACAGCGGGTAGGCTTTGCCTCCAAGCTCTGCGCCAGGGCATGCGAAAAAGGGCTGATCCTGCTGGCCTGCGGCGTGCAGGGTGCGACCATCCGCATTCTGACCCCCCTGACCGCATCTGACGCGCTGCTTGATGAAGGGCTGGACATTATCGAACAGATCCTGATCGAAGAAGCCAAAGCCTGATCAGTTCCCCTTTACGGGACTGAACCTGCTGCAAAAGGCGGCTCTCCTTCCCCCACGGGGGCGGGGGAGTCGCCTTTTCTGTCTGTTCCGGTCACGGGCGGTTGTCTGCGCGGGTCAGGCCGGGGTCATAGTCAGGCCATGATTCCCCATTAGGGTAAAAAAGAATTTAAACTGATGGAGGTCACGCGCATGACTGCCTTCGCAGCTTACTGGCTGGCCCTGAAAACCGGGCTGGCCACGCTCCGCTCCGCGCACCGCACCTACTGGCGGGTCCATAACGCGGACCATTAAAGTACAGCCCGTCCTCCTCCCTTAAAGTCTCCGCAGGGTGGGCCTGATGGATAAAGATTGACATCCCTTTCGCCCCGGTTCGACAATGCCGCGAGTTTTTTAAACCATCAGAGAGACGGGGTGTCCCTATGTCTTCTTCCATTTCGAATCTGAGCGGCAGCAGCGCTATCAACAGCCTGTTTGGCACGTCCTCTTCCAACGGCACGGCTTCGGGCTCTTCTGCTTCGGGGAGCAGCAGTTCCTCTTCTTCCACCACCACGACCAGCCAGACATTTAATGCCGATGGCTCCATTACAACCATCGTCAAGGATGCCAGCGGGGATATCCTTTCCACAACCACAACGGGTGGTTCCTCGGGTTCGGCCTCCAACTCCGCACAGAACGACACCAGCGGACTGGACACCTTCGCCTGATCCGGAGCGGACACATCCGGCCTGCCGCGCGAAGCCCATAAAAAAACCCCGCCCTTCCATACCGGAGGGCGGGGTTTTTTTTATAGGCCAGACCAGTCCGGACCTATTTCTTGTTATCATCCGTAAGGCCGTTACGGATATCGTGCCCGACGGCAGTGCTGGTGTTGCCAATTTTCTGGCCCGTGCGCTCGCCCCACTTGCCTACGTCATGCGCTGCATCCGTGGTGCCGGTTTTGGTCTTGTCCCACGCTTTTTCGGTGCTGGACTTGGTCTTGTCCCAAACCTTCTCCGTGCCAGACCTGGTTTTATCCCAGGCCTTGTCCGTATCGGTTTTGGTCTTGTCCCAGACCTTGTCGGTATCAGCCTTGGTTTTGTGCCACGTCTTGGATGTGCCCTCTTTCGTCTTGTCCCATGCTTCGGAGGTGCCGGCTTTGGTTTTATCCCACGCCTTTTCCGTCCCCTGACGGGTGGAATTCCATGCTTTTGTCAGAGCGCCATCTTCCGCATGCACAGGGGCTGCGGGCAGGCTGACAGCAAATACGGCGGCACCCACCATGGTCACTAACGCGGTAGCACACGACTGCTTGGTCATTGGGCCGTTCCTTTCTGAATATCCTGTAATGTCTCTTATGTTCTCTGGGTCTGAAGCCCTTTTGTGGCAAAAAAAAGCCCCCAATCTGGAATCAGAAAGGCGTGATGGCACTGGGCATGCTGTCCAGCGCTGCCTGCAAAATATAGGCGGCGGCCAGTTTATCCACCGCTTCCGCCCGCTTCGCGCGGGACAGATCGGCCTCCTGTATGAGCATCCGGTTGACCGCGGAGGAGGACAGGCGCTCGTCCCACAGGCAGGTGGGCAGGCCAGTCTGGGCCGACAGGTCCATGGCCCAGTCCCGACTGGCCTGCGCCGCCGGACCAAACGACCCGTCGAGCGAGAGAGGCACCCCCACAACCAGCCCCGCCACCCCATGCTCCTGCGCAACAGCACGGATAAAGGTGGCCATCTGCCCCAGCTTGCCGCGCTTTACGGTCTGGAAGGGGGAGGCCACCATGCGGGAGACATCGGACAGCGCCAGCCCCACCTGTTTGCGCCCGGGGTCTATGCCCAGAAGGCGGGCATGTCGGGGCAGGGTGGCAGCTAATTGGGGAAGAGTGAGAAGAGTCATGCCCATGGTATGTTGCCTTCCGCGCGATTATGCTAGGTGCAATTCTCTATTCAGACTGAAGAAAGAGGGGCCCACTCTCATGTCGCTAGACCTTGCGACCACCCGACGCATCGCAAAACTGGCCCGTATAGGGCTTGAGGAAAACGAGCTGGAGGCCACGCGCCAGAAGCTTAATGGCATTCTGGGCTGGATTGACCAGCTTGCCGAAGTGGATGTTACCGGTGTGCCGCCCATGGTGGGAACAGAAACCGAAACCCTGCGCCAGCGTGAAGACAAGGTGACCGACGGCAACTGCCGCGATGCCCTGCTGGCCTGCGCGCCCGAAACATCTGGCCCCTTTTATACCGTACCCAAGGTGGTGGAATAATGCTGACCGGTCTAACCCTAACCGAAGCCCGCGCCGGGCTTGCCGCCCGCAAGTTTTCCGCGCGGGAGCTGGCACAGGCTCACCTGGACGCCATTGGCCGCCTGAACACCGCCCTTAACGCCTACATTACCGTTCTGCCCGAAGCCGACGTACTGGCCAGTGCTGACGCCGCAGATGCCCGCTACGCAGCCGGCACGGCCGGTATTATGGACGGCCTGCCCATTGGCGTAAAAGACCTGTTCTGCACCAAGGGCGTGCGCACCACGGCTGCAAGCAAGATGCTGGCCGACTTTGTACCCCCCTATGAGAGCACGGTCACCGCCAATCTGCTGAACGCAGGCGCGGTGTTCCTTGGCAAGACCAATCTGGACGAGTTTGCCATGGGCTCGGCCAACATCAATTCCGCCTTTGGCCCGGCCACAAACCCGTGGAAGCGCAAAGGGGACGAGGCCACCGCCCTTGTGCCCGGTGGCTCCTCCGGCGGGTCCTCCGCTGCGGTTGCCGCAGGCATGGCGCTGGCCGCAACGGGCACGGATACAGGCGGCTCCATCCGCCAGCCCGCAGCCTATTGCGGTATTGTTGGCCTTAAACCCACCTACGGCCGGTGCAGCCGCTGGGGCACCATTGCCTTTGCCAGCTCGCTCGACCAGGCAGGCCCCATGACCCGCAGCGTGGCCGATGCCGGGCTGATGCTGGAAGCCATGGCAGGTTTTGACGCCAAGGACAGCACAAGCTCCAACCGCCCCGTGCCCGCATTCCACAAAGCCGTGGGCAAAAGCGTTAAGGGCCTGCGCGTGGGCATTCCCGCGGAATACCGCGCACCCGGCCTGCCAGCCGAAATTGTGGCCATGTGGGAACAGGGCATTGCGTGGCTGAAAGCCGCAGGCTGCGAAGTGGTGGATGTCTCCCTCCCCCATACGCGCTACGGGCTGACCACCTACTACATTATTGCCCCGGCTGAATGCTCCTCCAACCTTGCACGGTATGATGGCATCCGCTTTGGCCTGCGCAAGGACGCCCCCTCGCTGGATGGTGTGTACGAAGCCACCCGTGCCGCAGGCTTTGGGCAGGAAGTGCGCAACCGTATTCTGATGGGCACGTATGTTCTGTCCGCCGGATATTACGATGCGTATTACCTGAAGGCGCAGAAGGTCCGCACCCTGATCAAGCGTGACTTTGAAAACGCGTTTGAAAACGTGGACGTGCTGCTGACCCCCACCGCCCCGTCCGCCGCCTTTGCACAGGGCGAAAACATGGACGACCCGGTGCAGATGTACCTCAACGACATCTTTACCGTGCCCGCCAGCATGGCCGGCGTGCCCGCACTTTCCGTGCCCGTAGGGCTGAACGATGCCGGGCTGCCGCTGGGGCTCCAGATTATTGGCAAGCATTTTGATGAAGAAACCGTGCTGTCCATTGGCGGCGCGCTGGAAGCGGCGGCAGGCTTTACGCACACGCCATCCATCCATGCGGGAGCAGGCGCATGAGCTACACGATTGAAGGCCGCACCGGCACGTGGGAAATTGTGGTCGGGCTGGAAGTCCACGCACAGGTTATCAGCCATTCCAAGCTGTTCTCGGGTGCATCCACCACCTTTGGGGGGGACCCCAACACACAGGTCAGTCTGGTGGATGCCGCATTCCCCGGCATGCTGCCCGTCATCAACCACGAATGTGTGGCGCAGGCCATTCGCACAGGGCTGGGACTTAACGCGCAGATCAACCTGTTCAGCCGGTTTGACCGCAAGAACTACTTCTACGCCGATCTGCCGCAGGGCTACCAGATCAGCCAGTTCGAGCACCCCATTGTGGGCAAGGGCACCATCAGCATCGAACTGCAAAACGGGGATGTGCGCGAAATTGGTATTACCCGCCTGCACCTTGAGCAGGATGCGGGTAAGCTGCTGCACGATCAGGACCCCACAAAGTCCTTTGTGGACCTTAACCGCTCCGGCGTGGCGCTGATGGAAATCGTGAGCGAGCCTGACATCCGTGAGCCCGAAGAAGCCGGGGCCTACCTGCGCAAGCTGCGCCAGATCCTGCGTTACCTCGGCACCTGCGATGGCAACATGGAAGAAGGCTCCATGCGTGCTGACGTCAACGTATCGGTCCGCAAGGCGGGGGAACCCTTCCGCACGCGCTGCGAGATCAAGAACGTCAACTCCATCCGCTTTGTCATGCAGGCCATTGAGGTGGAAGCCGCCCGCCAGGTGGAAATCTGGGAAAACGGGGGCGAGGTGGACCAGGAAACCCGCCTGTTCGACCCCGGCCGGGGCGAAACCCGGACCATGCGCTCCAAGGAAGATGCGCATGACTACCGCTACTTCCCCGACCCCGACCTGCTGCCGCTGGTGCTGGAACAGGCATGGGTGGACGAACTGGCCACCAGACTGCCCGAACTGCCCGATGCCAAACGCGCGCGCTTTCAGGCCGAATACGGCATTGCCTTTTACGATGCCGGGGTGCTGATAGCCGAGCAGGCCGTAGCCGACTATTACGAGGCCGTTGCCCGTGGGCGGGACGGCAAGCTGGCAGCTACGTGGGTTATGGGCGACCTGTTTGCCGCCCTCAACCGCACCAGCAAAACGATTGAGACCAGCCCGGTCAGTGCTGATGCACTGGGCAAGATGCTGGACCTGATTGCGGACAAGACCATTAACGGCAAAATTGCCAAGGAGGTCTTTGAAGACATGGTGGAGACGGGTGAAAGCCCCGATGCCATCGTGGAAAAGAAGGGCCTGCGGCAGGTTACCGATACGGGTGCGATTGATGCGGCCATTACCGCCGTGCTGGAAAAACACCCTGATAAACTGGCCGAATACCGCTCCGGCAAAGACAAGCTGTTCGGCTTTTTTGTGGGGCAGGTCATGAAGGAAACCAAGGGCAAGGCCAACCCGGCCATGGTGAACGAAGCCCTGAAGACCCATCTGGACGCGTAAAAACGACCTGATAAAAAATAACACCAAATTACGCATCAGGGGGTTTGACGGAACGCGCCAAACCCCCTAAAAGCAGCGATGCAAACGTCGTGTCTGCACTCTTCGGCGGAGGGGTGGCCGAGAGGCTGAAGGCGGCGGTTTGCTAAACCGTTATACGATGTCAAGTCGTATCGTGGGTTCGAATCCCATCCCCTCCGCCAAAGCCTTCCAAAAATTTTATTTATTCTGCAGCAACGTTGCTGCCTGCACATAAACATGTGGCCTTGCTTGGCACCTGTCCGTATTGGGCGGCAACGACAATGTATGCCCGCAGGTCGGCCTGATACATTGGATTTTTCTGGCCTGCGACCTGTAGGCTCCGGTCTTTTTATGCCATTCAGGCTAGACTGTAACACAACGGCATAGTTTAGATTCTGAATGTTTCTTGTTCCATTCCTTATTCTGGTCATGGCGCTGACAGATATTGTAGGCTGCCACTTTGCCGGGCTTCATTTTACCGGCTTTGCAAGACCTTTTCTTATTGGTCTTGTTTCTGCTCCCATCGCAATTTTTTATTCCTTTCTGCGGCCTAGCAAAATTATTGTAGAAGCTATTCTTTATGTTCAGGCGTGGATTCTTTTTTCCTTATTGGGATCCATCCAGACCTACCTTGTTTGCACGGTAGGATGGCCAACAATCGATAAAACCCTAATCACTCTGGACCGCCTTGCAGGATTTAACTGGACCGTCTTTTTTGATTTTGTACGGTCTCATTCCATTTTATATAATTTTCTTGCCCTGTTTTACGGCACCCTTCTTGTTCAGATTGTTATCAACATTCTTATATTTTCTTTTTATGGAGACCAGATAAGAAATAAGAGAATGCTATTATCTGCCATTTTATCTATCTTTATTTCTAGTTTTATTGTTATGGCCTATCCATCACTCGGGCCATTTTATGCATTCGGATATTACAGCAAAGATGTACCGGGAAGTGAGTATGTGTATACTTTTCTGGCACTTAGAGACAGCGTGGCACCCCATACATTCTCACTCGACCACATGGAAGGCCTGTATAGTTTTCCATCTTACCATATTGTTCTTGCCATTATTTTTACTTATTATAACCGTGGCTTACGCAGCTTTTACCCTTTTGCAGTCGTAAATTGCATTATGGCCATATCCACCATTCCCATAGGTGGGCATTATCTGATGGATATCCTCAGTGGCGCCCTTGTGGCCTGTATGGCTATTCCTCTAGCTAATAAACTCGCCTGAAATTACGAGCACACCTCATGCCATCCGGTTTTTAATCCTACAGGCTTTGCAGGTTATAGAGCCGCTGGTACAGCCCGCCCTCCTGCTGGACCAGTTGCGCATGGGTGCCGTCCTCCACAATCTGGCCGTGTTCAAATACGAGTATGCGGTCCAACCCTACAACGGTGGAAAGGCGGTGTGCTACAATCAGCACCGTGCGGCCTTCCATCAGCCGTTCCATGGCCTCCTGCACCAGAGCTTCGGATGCGGAGTCCAGACTGGCCGTGGCTTCATCCAGCACCAGAATGCGGGCATCGGCCAAAAAGGCGCGGGCTATGGCCACACGCTGGCGCTCCCCGCCTGAAAGCTTGATGCCCCGCTCACCCACCAGAGTTGCGTAGCCTTCGGGCAGTCGCTCTATAAAATCTGCCGCATTGGCCAGACGGGCTGCCTGCACAATCTGTTCAGGCGTGGCATCCGGCCTGCCATAGGCAATATTCTCGGCCAGCGAGCGATGGAACAGAACAGGCTCCTGCGGCACAAGGGCAATCTGGCGGCGCAGGTCGGCCTGACGCACGCTCTGCGTATCCACACCATCAACCAGCACACGGCCGCTATTTTGAGCATATAACCGCAAAAGCAGCTTGGTAAATGTGGACTTCCCCGACCCCGAAGGCCCGACCAGACCCACCCGGCTCCCCGGTGCAATATGCACTGACAGGTCGGTAAAAAGGGGTGTCTGCTGCCCCGGATACTGGAATGTCACATGTTCGAACGCGATTTCCCCATATGTCACATGCAGCGTAACCGGCTGTGCGGGGTCTGCCACCCCTGCGGGGGTGCGCCAGAGCAGAAGCAGTTCTTCCATCTCGTTCACCGAACGTTGCACAACGGAAACCTGCTGCCCGATCTCCCGCAGGTAGCCCTGCACCAGAAAGGTCATGGTCAGCACATAGGCCACATCCCCCGGCCCTGCCCGGCCCTTGCACCACAGCCAGATAGCCGCAGCCGCCAGAGACAGGCGCATGACCACCACGGCCGCGGCCTGAATATTGGCGCTATCCGTGCCGCGTATCCACATCCGGGCGGTTGCGGTGCGCCACTGGTCCAGTATCCGGGCCAGATGGGCTTCCTCCCGCGTTTCGGCCCCGAATGCCTTGACCACGGCGTTGCAGGTCATTGCATCGGCAAGGGCTGCGCCGACCTTGCTGTCCCCCGCATTGGCGGCCTGTGCCGAAGGCGCCACATAATACAGCGTCAAGGTGCAGGACAGCGCCACAAACAGCACCGACAGAACACCAAGCAGCACCCCCATGGCAGGCCAGTGCCAGCCCAGCACAAGGGTTGTCAGCACCAGCAGGCAGAACTCGGGCAGCAGCATGAGCAGGAGCGTGTCGTCCAGCATGTCCACCGCCCACATCCCACGGGTGAGCCGCCTGACCGTGGAGCCTGCAAAGGTGTTGGCGTGCCAGTCGGTGCTCAGGCGCTGCACATGCGCAAACGATTCCGTGCCGATTTTCTGCATGACCCGCGTGGTCAGCCGCGTAATGCCCAGATAGGCGCAGCGTTTGGCCAGCACGCTGCCAAACCCGCAGGCGGCAAGGGCTGCCAGCATCCACAGAGCGTCTTCCAGCCGGGTGGACTGGCTGGCGGGTTCGGCCACATCAGCCACAAGCCGCCCTGCGGCAAGGGGCATGAGCACATCGGCCAGCGTAGCCAGCAGCACCGTGCCCACGGTCACCGCCAGCGGCTGGGGAAAAGCCAGCCACAGGCGCATGACAAAGCCCAGCACATCCACAAACAAAGACGTTTTGCGCGCGGCAGAGGCTGTGCTGGAAGCAGAAGTAACCATGACCCAAAACCCGAAAAAAGCGTGTGCACCCACGTCAACAGCGCAGATGTTTAGCCTGTAGCGTGATGGCGCGATATTGCGCAAACCCGCTACGGCTGGAAAAATGACCATCCCAGCCCATTTGCAACAAGCAGCCCCATGCCCCCCAAAGCCCCCCGCAAGACCACCCATAACAGGGCCAGCACACAGCCAGCCCCAAAACAGGATGCCCCCGTGCAACGTGCCGCCGGGCAGAATGCCCCTCTGCCGGGCCATGTACTGGAACCTGCACCGGCAGAAGGCACTCCGACACCGGCCTCACTGGCGCCACAGGCCAGCGGCAGGCGCACGGCAAAACCGGCCAGCACCCCGCGTACCCGCAAACCGGCCCCCGGGACCACAGCCAAACCCCGTGCCAAAGCCGCCAGCCCCAAAGCCCTGCCTGCGCCCCAGACCGCCTTGCGGGACATGACAAAGGTGGAGGTCCAGCAGTTCCTTACCGACCTGTCCCGCGCATGGCCCGATGCCCAGACGGAGTTGCACTACACCACACCCTTTACACTGCTGGTGGCTGTTGTGCTGTCTGCTCAGGCGACCGATGCCTCGGTCAATCGCGTAACCCCGGCCCTGTTTGCCGCAGCCCCCACCCCGCAGGCCATGGCCGCACTGGGGGACGAGCAGGTGGGCCAGTTGATCCGCACCATCGGGCTATGGCGCAACAAGGCCAAAAACGTTGTGGAACTTTCCCGCCAGTTGCTGGCCGAGCACGATGGGCAGATCCCCCACACGCGGGAGGCGCTGGAAAAACTGGCCGGTGTTGGCCGTAAAACCGCTAATGTGGTGCTGAATGTGGCCTTTAACCAACCCACAGTACCCGTGGATACACATGTGTTCCGGCTGGCCAACCGCTCGGGCCTTGGCCGTGGCCGCACGGTAGAGGCGGTGGAAAAAAAACTGGAAGCGCGTATCCCGCTCCCCATGGTGCGCGACTCCCACCACTGGCTTATTCTGCAAGGACGGTACGTGTGCAAGGCGCGCAAGCCCGAGTGCTGGCGATGCACGGCAGAGCAGAGCTGCCTGTTCCCCGACAAGACCCCTCTGCCGCGCCCCAAACCCCCACGCGCCGCACCATAACGCGGAAGCCCCCACCTGCGCGGCTGGCCCGCGCAGAGAACCCGCACGGCTAGCCCCGAAAACCACCACACCCCAGCTCTGCGGGGGCGCGGGGCAAACCCACACTACAGCCAGCCCTGTAGTTCGCGCCGGACCAGTTTTTCCAGCAGGCTGATGCTGGCGGGGCTGTCGTTCAGGCAGGGGACAAGGGTAAAGGACTCGCCGCCCGCCTTCATGAACTCCTCGCGCACTTCGTGGCCGATTTCATCCAGTGTTTCCAGGCAGTCTGCCATAAAGCAGGGGGTTACCACCGCAATACGCTTAATACCCTTTGCAGGCAGGCCCGCAATAAAAGGCGCGGTGTAGGGTTCCAGCCATCTGGTGGGCCCAAAGCGGGACTGAAAGGTCATGGGCAGGGTGGTCTCATCCATCCCCAGTTCGGCGCGCAGGGCGGCCACGGTGCGGGTACATTCCGCCAGATACGAATCGCCCTTGTCCACATACTGGCGCGGCAACCCGTGGAAGGAGGCCACCACCATCTGGAACGGCTGCTCCGCGTGTATCTGCTCCTCGCGGATGGAGGAGGCTACGGCGGTAATAAAATCCGGATCATCGGGGAAGGATGGCACCGTGCGGATGGCGGGCTGGTTGCGCAGCTTCATCAGCACCCGGAAGAGCTGGTCATTGGCGGTGGCCGTGGTGGTTGCACTGTACTGCGGGTACAGGGGCAGGCACACAATGCGGTCACACCCCTGCTCCATAAGCGCGCGGAGCGCCTGCGCCACACTGGGGCGGCCATAGCGCATGCCCCATGCCACCGGCACGCCATCGGCCTCGAACTGTCTGGCCAGTTTTTCACCCTGATGGCGGGTGTAGGTGCGCAACGGGCTTTCATTCCGCTCGGCATCCCACACACGGGCATAGGCGCGGCCACTGCGCGTGGGGCGGGTGGTGAGAATAACGCCCTGAAGCAGAGGCTGCCAGAACAGGGGCGAGCCCTCGATCACCCGGCGGTCGGACAGGAACTCGGACAGGTAGCGGCGCACGGCGCGGTACCCCGTGCCTTCGGGTGTGCCAAGGTTAAGCAGCAGTACACCCGGCCTGCCATAGGGAGGCTGGCCCTGAGCGGGCAGATGGGCCTGTGGCGGAATATGGTGGAAAACCATGCAACCTCTTTTTTCTTTTTTACGGCCCGACCCGCACGGGCCACCCTACCGGGTGCGGTGCGCCAGAACACTCCGTCTTTTCATGCACGATGCAGGAAGTTGTACCCTGTTGACATACATTTTTGCATAATTGATGGCAGCGATGCGGTTTTGGTCTGTGCCGCAGGCAGCAAAAACCCTTCCCCCACATCCTGATTGGAAAAGCGCTCCACCTGCGCGGCATACACAACCACGTTCAGCGTAAAATGTGTAAACACGTGTTTGACCGCGCCCGCATTGCTCCACTGCGCGGCAACGGGGGCATGGGCCAGTGCCTCGGCCTCAGTCCATGGTGTTGCGCGCCATTCGGTGCCGGGCAGTTCGGTCATGGCGGCCAGCAAACCTGTCTCGGGGCGTTTGCGGAGCAGCACGTTCGCGGCCCGGTCCATGACCATAAAATGCACACCATACCGCACGGGGCGTTCGGCCTTGGGGGCCTTGCGCGGCAAGGTGGCCGCCGTACCCTGTGCATACCCCTCGCACACACCCTGCCACGGGCATAACCCGCACGCAGGCTGGCGGGGGGAACACAAAGAAGACCCCAGATCAAACAAAGCCTGTGCAAAATCGGACGGCCGGGCACGGGCCGGGGCATCCGCATTCAGCCCACTGGCCAGTTGCGCCAGCGTTTTACGGGCAGCAGGCAGCGGGTCCTGCACATTGTACAGGCGCGCAGTAACACGCTCCACATTGCCATCCACCGGCACAACCGGCACGCCAAAGGCTATGGCCGCCACGGCGGCAGCCGTGTAGGCCCCAATGCCGGGCAGGGCGCGCAAACCCTCTACCGTGCGGGGGAAGCCCCCAAGGGCCGCAACGGCCTGTGCGCAGGCATGCAGGTTGCGCGCGCGGGAGTAGTAACCAAGCCCGGCCCAGGCGGCCAGCACATCATCCCTTGGAGCGCTGGCCAGCGCCTGAACTGTTGGAAATCTTTCCACAAATCTGAGATAATATGGCCCGACAGCCTTGACCGTTGTCTGCTGAAGCATGATCTCGCTCAACCAGACACGATACGGGTCTGGTGCTTCCCCCTCCGTGCACCGCCATGGCAGGGTGCGGCGGTGTCGGTCGTACCAGTGCAGCAGGGCGTGGGCGGGTGGCGTAATCACGGAGGCTGTTATGGCGAAGGAACTTCATTCGGGCAAGGCGGGCGCGCCCGCGCGGCAGGCCAGCACCCCCCGCAAGCCCGCCACGCGCACGCATGCAAAGGAAGACGCACCACCACAGCCCCCCCGCCGTGTGATGAAGGCCCGCACATTGGGGGCGCTGCTCCCCAGTGTCACGGCACCCGCCTTCCGCCGCCGTTCCCCCACCGGAGCCATGCTGTTTGCCCGCTGGGCCGATGTTGTTGGCCCGGCCCATGCTGCTGTTACCTCCCCGCGCAAACTGAGCGCGGCCACGCTGACCGTGGCCTGTACCGGCCCCGCCGCCATGGAACTGCAACACCAGGGCGACATGCTTGTGGCGCGGATCAACACATGGTGCGGGGAACCACTGGTTGCCCGGCTGCGCTTTGTGCAGGACCCCACGGCAGGCACACGCCGCAGGCTGCCACCCCGCAGGGGAGCCGCCCCCACCTGCACCCTGCCCGACATGAGTGATGAGTCGCTGCGCATGGCGCTGGAGCGGCTGGGCACGGAAATTTTACAAAGCCCGATAAAAAAAACCTAACAAATATAACGGGTTATTTCTTTTATTGTCATGGTTTTATGACAAAACCGCTTAGCGCTTGAAATTGACACATTGTGGGTGTTCTAAGGCCCCGCACCCGATGCGCAGTGGCGCACCTGTGCAACAGTCAAGAGCAGAGCAGCCTAACTAACAGGATTTATGATTATGTTGCGTAAACCCGGCACCACGCCAGGGATTACTACCCCAGCCGCCCTGAAAACACTGCGGCAGCATGGGCCAGAAACCCTGTCCGACCTCCAGTTTCTGGAAAACTGGACAACCCGGCCGAGCTACACCGCAGCCAGCGTGCTGCGTGCAGGCCAGATCCGCCGCACAAACCCGGCCCTTATGAACGACATAACCGCAGGCATGCGCCAGCACGGCAAATAGCGTCTGGCAGGGCGCACCCCGACCAGCATGACCATTTGCATCCGCCCGCCTGAACGGGCACCATACGTGCCATGCTGCCATGTGTTTTTACCTATGCGGACCAGCGCATCTGGCGCAGGGCCCTTTCCCTTATCGCCTTAGGCGGACTGGCCGTGCTGTCCGCCTGCGCGGGGCCGGGTAAAACATCGTATAATGCGCCGGGATCAGCCCTTAACCCGTGGGGGCCTTATATCCACGAAGCCTCGGACCGGTTTTCCGTTCCCCAGTCCTGGATCCGTGCCGTGATGCAGCAGGAATCGGGCGGGCACCAGTATATGAACGGGCACCTCACCCGTTCCGTGCATGGCGCGGTCGGGCTTATGCAGATCAAGCCAGATACGTACGCCCAGCTTGCGCAGCGTTACCGCCTTGGCTCCGACCCCTATAACCCGCACGACAACATTATGGCCGGGACCGGCTATATCCGCGAATTATACGACCGCTTTGGCTCCCCCGATTTTCTCGGCGCGTACAATTGCGGGCCACAATGCATGGAAAACCACCGCTCACGCGGGGCCCCCCTGCCCGGCTATGCCCGCACCTACATGGCGGCCATTACCCCTCACCTGAACGACCCCGTGCCCCCCAGCACCCTGCCAGCACAAACCGAGCCGGGCCTGACACCGCAGCAGATTGCCCCCGTGCAGGTGGTCCAGAACACCGCCCAGCCCTATGGCCCAACCAGCGCGCCCCCTCTGGAGGATGATACACTTCCCCCACCTTCCGCCGGAGCGGCCAGCCCTGCCCAGCAGGATGACAGCGCCACCATGCCGCTCGCGGGCGACTCCACCCCACAGCCCGCAGCCTACCAGCCTGTCGCGTACCGGAGCGTGAGTTCCACCCCTCTGGCCGGTCCGGGCATTGTCTGGCGCTCCGCGGGAAGTGGAGGCAATGCCATTATCCAGATCGGGGCTTTTTCCACCCCGGCGCGGGCCATGCACGCCATTGCGCTGGCACGGCAATCCTCCCCCGCGCTGAGCCATGCCATGAACCGGGTGGAAAAAATCACCCCCTCAGGCCGGGCACCCGTATGGCGTACCCGGCTGGCGGGGCTTCCCTCCGGGCAGACAGACAGCATATGCTCCGCCCTGCGCCAGCAGGGGCTTTCATGCATTGCCATAACGCCCTAGAATAGCCCGCGACTGTTTCGCTCGCTGTTTCCTAAAATCTTCTTTTTACAGGGGAATATAAAAACTTTTTTTTCTAACCGGCAGGAATACCCTTAATGTTCGTGACCGGTTACCTTGCTGGTAATTAACGGACCTCCTGCCCATGCTCACACCCCCCGACAATCCTTTGCTCCATATTTTTCTGCTCGGGCATATGCGCGTCCAGTCCAGCACGGGGCTTTCCCTTTTACCCACAGGCACCAAGACCAAGGCGCTGCTGGCTATTCTGGCTCTCTCCAACCGGCGGCCCGTGGCCCGTACACGGCTGGCCGAACTGTTATGGAGCAGACGCGCCCCCGAACAGGCCCGCGCCTCCCTCCGGCAGGAAATCCACCGGCTGATGGATGTTCTCCACCCTCTTGGGCCGGAGGTTCTGGACGTGCAGCGCCACACTCTGGCCATACGCCCCGGCCTGACCGACATTGACATCGAACACGTGTTCCGCACCACACCGCAGACGGTCATGGCCCTACCCGACCCCCTGCCCCCACTGCTGGAAGACCTGAGTGCGGTTGACCCCGGCTTTGCCACATGGCTGGAGGAAGAGCGCAACCGCCTGCTTGACTACAAGACCGCGCAACTGGAAGCCCTGCTGGCCAGCACGACCGAGCCTGCCACAATCATGGCCGCAACACGCAGGCTGCTCCGCCTGAACCCGCTGAACGAGTGCGCATGGCGCGCGTACATTCAGGCCGCCATGCACAGCAAGGAGGAAAGCACCGCCCTGCTGGGGGCCGAACACTGCCTGCGCGCGTTCAGCCACACCATTGCCGCCACGCCGGGGCAGGAAACCATGCGCCTGATCGCAGAGGTGTACGCCACACACCAGCAGAACACACGCGGCGCACACGGCGCACTCCTTCCGCTACCCCATGCCCCATCTGCCCTCTCCCACTCCCCTGTAGCAGACGACCCGCTGCGCCTGCTCAGGGCCACGGTGTTCCTCTCCTGCCCCACAGCAGACTGCACGACTAAAAACGTGGCTCTGGCCGAACGGTTCCGCGATGAACTGGGGCTGGATATGGCCATGCACGGTGTGCTGGACATCAGCGTGCAGAGCGAGTGCCTTACCGCGCCTCCGTTCCAGTCGCTCCCCAGCCGCAGGCAATGGGATTTTCTGGTCGGGATTACCATAACCGGAAGCAGCGAAGGCAAGACCACCTGTCTTTTACAGGCGTTTGACACCCGGCTGAACGACACGATCGTATGGGGCCACAGGCTGAGCCTGACCCCCACATCCCTGCGTGCCCTGTCCAGCCGGTTCGCCTCGGCGCTTATTCTCAGCCTGTTCACAACGGAAGCGCGCAGGCTGGCCAGTGTGCCCGTGGCCGCCCTCTCCCCCTTCGGGATGGGCCTGCGTGCCTTAACCTTGAGCATGCGCGCCGACCCACGCCTGCATGACACGATAGAACGGCTGATGGCGGAAGCACAAAGACGTGCGCCCGAAAACCCGTTCCTGTTTTTTGTGCGTGCGCACTCCCTGCTCATCCGCATGTATGACGAATGGCATATGCCCGTGGCCGACTACATCCAGCCCATGGTCACCATGCTCAAGCAGAACTTCACCCTGTTCCCCGGCGACATTGCCGCCCGCTACCTGCTGAGCACCGGCCTGTTTTATGCCAACCAGCCGGATGAGGCGCGCTTTCTGCTGGCCCAGATGCACGCAGCCCTGCCCACCGATTCCCCCATGAGCATGCTGGCCCTGCCCGATGGGCTGGATGCCCTGTGTCAGGGGGACGCCGTGGCCGCCTCCCGCATTTACACGGCTTTTTTTGACACAGCCCCCAACGTGCCGCTTTTCAGCGCCCCTGATCAGGAATTTATTCTGTCGTGCTTTCTGGCCGAACAGTATGAGGAAACACTGCGCCACGCCCGCGGCATTCTGGCCACCTCACCCGACCGTTCGGCCATTCTGGTGCCTGCCCTCGCAGCGGCCAACATGCTGGGACATCAGTCTTTAGCGCAGGATTACCGCCAGCGGCTGCACCGTTTGCACACACCACTGTGCGCTTCGGCCATGGAGGGGCACTACGCTTATCTGCCCGCCCACCTGCGCCAGAAACTCTGCCACGCCCTGCATCTGACCCAGCCCTGAGCGCACACTCCCCACCGCCACCAGAGCAGACGGGCCACGCAGACGCTTGGCGGAAAAGAGTTGAAAGGATATGAAGACGGACAGGACCACCTGTGCCGCCAGCCAGACCTGACTTCTTTTTTATCCGGCGGACCGGGAAAGACGGATACCCACGTGCCAAGGAGCCACATCAACGCCATGCTTCGCCGTCTCATGCCCAGCCATGCCGCTGCCAGTCGCCCTCTCCCCATGCTGCTCCTTCAATGGATGAGCGCCGCCACGGCTGTTGCGGGGATCTGCCTGTTAAGCGGCTGCTCCAGCTCCGACCGGACCCGGACCGGCCTCGCCGCCCCGCACAACCACCTGCTGGACGAAGACCGCGGGGCTTCTGGCGGGGAAGCCAGCCTGAAAGGTGGCGTAAACGCCTATCTGTGGCGCGCAGCACTGGACACCCTCTCCTTCATGCCCGTGGCGACAGCCGATGCGGAAGGCGGGATTATCCTGACAGACTGGTACACCCCCCCCGCCACGCATAACGAACGGTTCAAGATTACCGCCTTTGTGCTGGACCGCCGCCTGCGCTCCGATGCGCTGCGCCTGAGCGTATTCCGCCAGCTCAAGCAGGACGGAACATGGGTGGATACCCCCCCCGCCCCCAACACCGCGTCCGACATTGCCACGCGCATTCTCTCCCGCGCGCGCAAGCTCCGCGCCGATAACGGTAATCAGGACTGACCCACCCGGCTCTGGCCGCCGTGTCCGTCCTTATTTCTTCCTTATAGCCTGCAAGCGTAGATTCTCATTCCATGTCCCAGCCTTCCAGCCCATCCCCTTCCTATGACTTCAACGCAGTCGAGCCCAAATGGCAGAAGGCGTGGGAAAAAGCCGATATCTTTACCGTTCCGGATGTCCCTCCGGCGGACAGGCCCAAATATTATGTGCTGGAAATGTTCCCCTACCCATCGGGGCAGCTCCACATGGGGCATGTGCGCAACTACGCTCTGGGCGATGTGATTGCCCGCTACAAGCGCGCCCGTGGCTTTGCCGTGCTGCACCCCATGGGGTGGGACGCCTTTGGCCTGCCAGCCGAAAACGCAGCGCGCGAACGCGGCGTGCACCCGCAGGAATGGACGCTCAACAACATTGCCGCCATGCGCGCCACCCTGCAGCGGCTCGGCTTCTCCCTCAACTGGGACCGCGAAATTGCAACCTGCCTGCCCGACTACTACGGCAAGCAGCAGAAGCTGTTCCTCGACTTCATGCAGGCCGGGCTGGTTGAACGGCGCGAAAGCTGGGTCAACTGGGACCCGGTGGACCAGACCGTTCTGGCCAACGAACAGGTGGTGGATGGCAAGGGCTGGCGCTCTGGCGCACCGATTGAAAAGAAAAAACTCTCCCAGTGGTTCCTGCGCATTACCGACTTTGCCCAGGACCTGCTGGACGGGCTGAAAACGCTCGACCGCTGGCCCGAGCGCGTGCGCACCATGCAGGAACGCTGGATTGGCCGCTCCGAAGGGGCCAAGCTCACCTTCTCGCTGCATGAACCCCCCACGGGGCTGGATACCAACCTGAACGCGGTGGAAGTGTTTACCACCCGCCCGGATACGCTGTTTGGCATGTCCTTTCTGGCCATTGCCCCGGACCACCCGCTGGCCCAGTGGGTTGCCGAGCGCAACCCGCAGGCTGCGGAGTTCGTGGCTGAATGCCGCCGCCTTGGCACCTCGGTCGAAGCGGTGGAAACAGCCGAAAAACGCGGGTTTGACACGGGCCTGCGCGTGAACCACCCGTTCATGGACAAGAGCTTTCCCATCTGGATCGCCAATTTTGTGCTGATGGACTACGGCACGGGTGCGCTGTTCGGCTGCCCGTCGGGGGACCAGCGCGATCTGGACTTTGCCCACAAATACAACCTGCCCGTAACCCCCGTGGTGCTGCCAGAAGGCAAGGATCAGGCGGACTTTGCCATTACCGAGCACGCCTTTACCGGCGATGGCACCATGATCAACTCCGGTTTTCTGGACGGGCAGAGCACCGAACAGGCCCGCAAATCCGCCATTGCACGTTTGCAGGACCTTGGCGTGGGTCAGGGTGTTGTCAACTGGCGGCTGCGCGACTGGGGCATTTCGCGCCAGCGGTACTGGGGCTGCCCCATACCGGTCATTCATTGCGACACCTGCGGCGCGGTGCCGGTACCCGACGAACAGCTCCCCGTCAAACTGCCCGAGGATGTCACCTTCGACAAACCCGGCAACCCGCTGGACCACCACCCCACGTGGAAGCACACCACCTGCCCCTGCTGCGGCAAACCCGCCACGCGTGAGACCGATACGTTTGACACGTTTGTGGACAGCTCATGGTATTTTGCCCGCTTTACGGCCCCCCATGCCGCAGCCCCCACCGTGCGGGAAGCCGCCGATGGCTGGCTGGCCGTGGACCAGTATATTGGCGGGATTGAACACGCCATTCTGCACCTGCTCTACGCACGCTTCTTTACCCGCGCCATGCACCGCACCGGCAACCTGAACGTGGACGAGCCGTTTGCAGGCCTGTTTACCCAGGGCATGGTCAGCCACGAAAGCTACAAGGACAGTGCGGGCCACTGGCTCTACCCCGAGGAAGTGGAACGCACACCCGAAGGTGTGGTCAAACGCGGCACCACCGACCCCGTGACCGTGGGCCGGGTGGAAAAAATGTCCAAGTCCAAGCGCAACACGGTTGCCCCCGTGGCCATTATCGAGCGCTTTGGGGCCGATACCGCACGCTGGTTTGTCCTGTCCGACAGCCCACCCGAACGTGACATGGAATGGACCGAGGCCGGTGTGGCGGGGGCCGCGCGCTTTGCCCAGCGCCTGTTCCGCACGGTCTGTGGCGTTGCCGCCAGCGTGCCCGCCACCACCACCTGCCCCGCTGATATTGACCCCAAGGCCGATACGCTGCGCCGCACCACGCACCGCACGCTTGCCGCCGTGACCGAAGCGTTGGAAAGCTTTGCCATTAACGTAGCCGTTGCGCGTATTCATGAACTGACCTCCGCTCTGGCGGATGCGGAAAAAGCGGCCAGCGTTGCGGGCATGGACTTTGCCCGGCGCGAGACAGCGCATAGTCTGTGCCTGCTCTGCGCCCCGATGATGCCGCATCTGGCCGAAGAAATGTTTGCAAGCCTTGAGCCCACCGCAGGGCTTGCGGCAACACAGGCATGGCCTGCCCCCCAGCCCGACCTGCTGGCGGCAACACAGGTCACCATAGCAGTGCAGATTCTGGGCAAACTGCGCGGCACCGTAGAAGCGCTCCCCGATGAGGACCCCGCCGCCGTGCTGGCACGGGCAGAAGCCGAACCCAACGTGGCGCGGCTGCTGGAGGGCAAGCGCATTGTCAAACGTGTGCATGTGCCCAACCGCATTGTTAACTTTGTAACGGCAGGCTGATGACCCGGACCCGCTCCCTTTTTTCTCTCTGCAAGGCCACACTGACCGCCACAGCCCTTATGGCGGCCCCGCTGCTGCTGAGTGGCTGCGGCTTCAAGCCTTTATACGGGGAGGAAAAAGGCACGATTGATGTCCCAGCCGAGCTTAAAGATATTTACGTCGCCAATATTCCGCAGCGCTTTGGCCAGCAGATCCGTCTGGCGCTGCAATCCCAGATGGCGGGTGATGGGCCAGAAGACCCGCGCAAATACAAGCTGGTGGTCCAGCCCACCATCAGCGGTGAAGCCATTGACATTCATGGCGACAACACCACCGGGCGCACCCGTATGCTGGCTACCGCGCACTGGCAGTTGTTCACCATTGAGCAGACCCCACGACTGGTCACGCAGGGGTACGCGCAGACACTGGATGGGTACACCAACACCTACGAACAGTATTTTGCCCAGACCCTGAACATGGAAAGCACGATGGGCCGCATCGCGCAGACATTGGGCGAGCAGATTACGCAGCAGGTGGCCACCTGGTTCAAAACCCACGCCACCCCGGCGGACGTGCCGAATAACCAGCCCAAAGCCCTCTACCCGTCCCCCAACCTCATACCCGATTCCGATCAGGGCACCCCCATGGAACAGGAAGGCCCGGACGCCATTCCCAACATGGCCACGGGGCGCGCCCCCATCGACACCAACTTCTAGCCACCGGGCGGGCTGGTCATGAAAATAGACGCCCGCGGCACTGTCCGTGTTCTCAACGACCCCGGAGCGTGGCGCGTGATCCTGCTCCATGGGGAAGATACGGGGCTGATCCGCGAGCGCGCCTTACAGGCCACGCACCGGCTGGCTGGCACGCTGGACGACCCCTTCCGCATTGCCCTGCTGGACCGCGAAACCCATAACAGGCTGGAAGAGGAAGCCACAGCTCTCTCCCTTATGGGCGGCCGCCGGGTTGTGCGTGTGCGGGATGCCTCGGACGCACTGCTCAAACCTATAGAGCATGTTCTGGCCCAGAACACGGACACGCTGGTCATACTGGAAGCTCCGGGCCTTGCCTCCCGCTCCAAGCTGCGCCAGCTCATGGAAAAACTGCCCGTATGCGCCAGCATTGGCTGCTACCCTGAAGAAGGGCGCAATCTGGAAGCCTCCATTACCCAGATGCTGGGTGCCCACCACGTGCGGATTGATACCGATGCCCTGCACTGGCTGGCAGGCCGCCTGGGGGCGGACCGCGCGGCAGCCCGCAGCGAGGTGGAAAAACTGGCCCTTTATGCGGGGGACTCCGGCACTCTGGCGCTGGAAGACGTACGTGCCTGCATTGGCGATGCCGGGAGCGTATCGGTCGAAGATGCAGCCTTTGCCGCAACAGAAGGCAACCGGACAGAAACCGATACCGCACTTGAGCGCGCACTGGCCGAAGGCACAGCCCCCATAGCCATTATCCGCGCCTTTATGGGCCACATGCACCGTCTGCGCAGGGTACGGGCAGCCATGGCGGCGGGGCAGAGCCGGAGCGACGCGCTCAAAACCCTGCGCCCTCCCGTGTTTTTCAAACGCACGGCCAGCTTTGGCCGCGCGCTGGAGCTCTGGTCCCTGCCAGCGTTAAGCAACGCACTGGTGGAGCTACAGGCGCTGGAACTGGCCTGCAAGCAGAGCGGAGCCCCCGACCTGCTGCTCTGCCGCCGCCACATTGCAACACTGGCTGCCCGCGCGGCTCTGTACAGCCGCCGTTAGCGCCTGCTTTTTCCCTTGTCCGCTCAGGGGGCATTCAGTATACAAAAGTGGTGTGTCCGCGTAGCTCAGTAGGATAGAGCACAGGATTCCTATTTAATTGGGCACCATGACTGGAAACATTATGGTGAATCCGCTCAAAGTCGGGGAACGCTACGGCCTGCAAGGGCCTTGCCAATCCCGAGCCAAGCCGTTCCACAGGAACGGAAGGTGTAGAGACTGGACGGGCGGTGCCTAAAGACCTGTCACCACAGGTCTATGGCAAAGGGACAGTCCAGCCCACAAACGCTTCGGCAACGTAGCGGCAGTGAAAGCTGTAGTGGGATGAATCCTGGGGCCGTGGGTTCGAATCCCGCCGCGGACACCAGCACACACACTTTTTCCCCTGCATTGATCTCCCTTCGGCCCGTCTGCACTGCCTTGCGGGGCGTGCCATGGATGAAAATATTCCAAAGTGTCGTTAAACGTAAAATAATAAACCCAATATATTTGAAGAAACTATCATAAAAAACTTATCCTTCCATGCTCCCTTGCTCACCATCAGAAATGATGCTCTAAAATAGATCATGATATCTTGACTATAGAATGTTCGAGACCATCCAGCATTCTGAAAGGTGACACATGAAACGTGTAGCTGAAAGAATACTGTGTTGCTCTCTTATTTTATTCACCAGCGGCTGTTATAGTATCGGAAGTTACAAGCTCGAAAAAGATCAGGACCAGTATGCAAGTTCCATGATCGAGGCCAGTAAGCGACAGACACTCTCCAACCTTGTGCGCCTGCGTTATGCCGATACACCCGGTTTTCTGGATACCACGCAGCTTATTTCAGGCTACCAGTTGCAGCACAGCGGTTTTCTTGGTGTTGCATCGGACACTTTTCCCATCCGTCCCAACGGGGGTATCGCCGCACAGTTGCAGGAAAGCCCGACCTTTACCTTTCAGCCCGTAACGGGTGATGCCTTCGCCCATAATTTTTTACGCCCCCTGCCACCTACCAGCCTGTTACCCTTGGCCATGGGCGGGCTACCCATTGATGTGCTGTTGCGCCTTTCTGTACAATCCATTAATCTTCTAAGCAATAATCGTCCATTTTCACGTAATGTGGGGGATCTGGACGCCGAGGTTGATGCCCAGAGTGTGGATTTCTTCAGCCTGCTCCATGACCTGCGCCTGCTACAGGCGGCGGGGCTGCTGAACATCCAGTTCCAGCAGGCACCCGGCACACAGGACAAGGAAACAGAAAACTGCCATGTTTTCATAAGCATTTCATCGACAACAGACCCCACCCTTTCTGCCCTTGCGGAAAAGACCAGAAAACAGCTCAACTTTTCCTCCAGATACGAGCGGATGGAAGTGGTGTACGGCGTTGGCACCCCCGAACCGGGGCAGATCAGGATGCTGACCAGAAGCATGCTGAGCATTCTTGGTCAGATCGCCTACCAGATTCAAGTCCCCGATGATGAGGTTTCCTCCGGAAATACCCGAAAATCTTCTGATATGGAAAGCAGTTATGAGGCAAAACCCCTGATCAGTGTACATTCAGGACGCAAGCCGCCCGATAATGCGTTTGTCGCTGTTTTGTACGACCATTATTATTACTGGATTGATCGTGGGGATTTTGAAAGCAAGCTGGCTTTTTCAATCACCCAGATGCTGCTGGAACTTTCCAAAACCACCCTGAACCCCGGAACCGTGGTGACCATTCCTGTCAGTAAATAACCGGACACCACGCGCACCAACCAGCCCCTGTGCAGCCAGCCCTAGCCGCCGGAACGCGCGCCGGGTCCTGTTTCATGCAGGAAAAGGGTGAGCACACCGGCCAGCACAATACCGGCCAGACCAAAGCTGAAAGCCTGAGAAAACTGCACGCCAGTCAAAGCCTGCCCATGACCCAGATGCTGTAGAAAAGCAGCAAACAGGGGGGAGGCAATGGCGCTCATGACAAAGACCAGAAAATTGATGGCCCCGGTAGCGCTACCCTTAACCTCATCGGCGTTGACCTCCTTGATAATGGAGTAGGGAATCATGGCGGCACCCGAGGATACGCCCAGCACAAAGGCCAGAATATAAGGAGGGAATGTATTGCCCGGCAGGTAAATAATGGCGGCAACGGTAAGCGCCATGACAACAATGCCGCCAAGGAGTACGGGTTTACGGCGGCCTATGCGGTCGGTCAGGTACCCAAGGGCCGGGCAGCCAACCATCCAGCCAACCGGCACCATGGCGGCACGCATGACCGCCTCATGGTACCCGATGTGCCAGCTCTGGGTTAAAAAGGTTATGCCCCATGTCATGCTGCCAACGGTTGTTGGCAAAAACAGCAGGCCGGAACACAGCCCGCACAAATAGGATTGCGGGTTGGACAGCACACTCCTGTAAGGCGCAAACATGGACCCCACAGGGCGGTGCGCGGCTGTAGCACTTTTATGCTCGCCAGGTGTCAGGAAAAAAATGAACACGCCAACAAGGGCTATCAGCCCGCCTGTATCAATCCAGAAAAAATGCCAGTTGAGCACGCCATGGATCAGCCAGGCTACGGTGGACTGGCCCATGGCGCCCCCCATCATGCCCGCGCATTGGGTAACCCCCACGGCAGTTGCCAGATGCTGTCTGGAAAATCCACGCGCGGCAAGATACACGGCCCCAACAAAGGCAAAGGCTGAACCCGCGCCCTGCATCAGCCGACCCAGACCCGCCAGCCACTCATTCCCCCAGCCAAACAGGCATGTACCCGTCGCCAGCACCAGCGCACCAAAGGTAATGGTGTATTTGGCGCCCCACCTGTCCACCGCGGCACCCGAGACAATGGAGCACAGGGAATAGGTGTAATAGTAAAGACCGAGCAAGGAGCCCAGACCAACCGTTGTCAGCCCAAAGGCCGAGACCAGTTCACCCACCATAACGCTGGGAGCGGAACGGGTGGAATATTGCAGCCAGTAAAACACCAGACACAAAAACCATGCAACGATATAGGCGTTCTGGTTGGCCACGGCCGGTTTTTGCGAAGGGGAAGGAACCGGTTGCAGGGGCGAGGGCATACGATTATTCCGTTAATTCATATTTAAATTAAGCATTTTGTGGCACTGTTATAAAAAGGATTTCCCATTTTATACAAGGCAGGACAGGCGGCGTATAAAGTGTATGCGTTTTCTTTCCAGAATAAAAAACCTTTGCCTGACACGGGTCTGCATTATGAACATGGAGATTTTTCAGCATAAATGTGTCATAGAACACACTACCAAGCCCAACAGGCATATTAGCACCAGAAGGAAAGAGCCATGACGCTACGGAGTAACACCGTAAAAACCGTTTTTCTTTTAAGCCTAGCGCTATTTGTCTCGCATCAGGCAAAAGCCGAAACCAGTATTATCGGTCTGGGTAATGTTTCTTGTGAAAAATATCTGAAGCTTCTGGAGATCAGTCCACGTTCAGAAGAAAAATTCATGGCATGGGCGCAGGGCTATATCAGCGGACTGAGCAATGACCTCTCGCAAAGCAATCCCACGTCCAATCCCAACGACTTTGTCAGCAACATGACATACGGATCTGAGAAAATAAAACAGTCCTGCACCGAAAACCCGGAAGCCAAGTTCTATACTGCCGTGGTCAGTGCATTCCACGACATTGAAAAACATCAGGGCGCTGAATAATCAGCACGGGAGAGTATTCCCCCGCCACATCTGGCGCTGCGTTATTGACCTGCGGCCACCACACGCAGCGCTTTTCAACCTGACTCACACCCAGAGCACAAGCCCCGTGAATAACTCTGTGGATAATGTGTATAAACTGAAGTGGGATCAACGCCGCATCTCCCCATCAAGGGCGGAAATCCTCTCTTGTTCTGCTTCGTCCCCCTCGCGGGGCGGGCCGTCGTAATCCGGGCCGTGTTCCATAACCGGTACCGGTATGACGGACCTGATAACAGCCAAGTGATCACCGCGCCTTGTGCCGTAGGGAAACGGCAAGCATACAGTGCCGTATGGTGCCTTACGGCTCAGGCGCACCGCTTCAGGTCAAGAAACCCCACAGCGGTCCGGCGGTGGTACAGTCATCCATGCCGCCGAAAACGCGTGCGGATTTCCCCTTTTCAAGAAATATCCGGAGAAGTTTATCACGCCAGTATTTCCATGAGTGCTATATCTGGTTCCCGTCTCAGTCAGGGCGGGAAGAACAATGCGAGAAGAACTGATGGTGGAAGCACTCTGTTGGGAGACACAGAGTAAGGTACACGTCTTTTATGCCGCAGAAAACAGACGGCTTAGTTATTTTTGTCCAGATGAGCATTGTCTGACCAGAGTTTATCCAAAGACGATCATCAACACATATTTCTACGCCGAGAGCGGCCATAAGACCGGATGCCTTAACGAAGCCGGAAGTCACCACTCTGATCCTGCTCAGACAGGAAGGCCCAGACCAAAGCCCAGCGCGCTCCCCCCGCCCCCGATCCCAAACTGGCTTGGCATGCCACCACGTCCACAACGACGGATGCCCCCCTCGGAAGAACAGTTAATCGCGCTGGCCCGTACAGCAAAAACGGCGCCGCCCCTTTACCCTGCCACGATGTCACAAATTGTCGATGCGTGGCTGATGATACCCGACACAGAGCGAAAGACGCACGCACTGGGCATCAACACCCGTCAGTTAAATTATCAGTCTGCGTTTACGTATATACGCTATTTACAAAATGACATAACCACTCTGGACTGTGACAATCACATCATCTACGGAGATGCTACAGTTTCTCGCGGCAAAAAGTATTACTTCGTATCATCCATAAAACGGTTTTCTTTCCAGAATACGAATTTGCCGTTGCGCTTTGACCTGCCTATCGAACATCCTTTTGCCAGAAAGATGGCAGACTATATTGGTCGGCAGGTTCTGTTGTTCTGGCGCGGCCCTGTTCCTGCGATCAACGCCAAGAAAACTGCCTATCAAATGTTCCAACCAGATGACACAGGACTGAGTGGCCTGATCATGCGTCCATCGCCATGAACAGGGCCGCGCTGATGTTTCCCGCTCACAGACAATCAGGCTCCGGGCCTGCCGGTCAGCAGCCTGACTAGTCTTCTTTTGCGTGTTCGAAAGACACGTTTATGGCAATGGAGAGTTGGCGCGGTGGCGGAACAAAAGGGGTGCTGGCGCGAACGGTCTCCAATGCCCATTCATCCAGTTCGGGCATGCCACTGCTTGTGACCACATGGAGCGTACCCGGGCACAGTTGCCCGGAAGCCAGAATTGTAAACGCAACCTTGGTCGCACCAACCAGATGAGCGTCCCGTGCCGAAGCGGGATAGACCAGACGGGTACGGATTTTTTTGCCCAGATCACGAATATAGTTCCGCAGGCGCTCTTTTTCCTCATCACGGCTCAAGGTATGAGCAGCCTGCCTCTGCTCGACCCCAACCCGGTTAACCGCACCGAAACTGCTATCCGTATGTCTGGGGACAGGGGTCTGCGTGGGTGTGGGGAGTGGTCTGTGCTGTGGTGGCGACGTCGTGGCCTGCCGGGTGGGCGGAGGCATACCATCCTTGTCAGGCGGAGCCTTGTCTGCGGGGCTCTCAGGACTGGCATGCTCGGCTTGCGGGCGCGCAGGCTCTGGGGGCGTATTCTGCACAGTCTTCTGACTCTGACTGGCTGCCTCTGCTGGCGTTTTCCTGTCAGCTTTTCCCATTTTTTCCTGAAGCTGTTTTTCCTGCATCTGATCGGGGGCGAGCAGACCATTGATGTCCAGCGCCAGAGTGGAGGGGGCGTTCTCTTTTTCGGGACGTGGAGGGGCCTGCCCTGCCAGCAGATGGGCTGTCGTGAGCACGGCCACAAAGACGGCAGTATGTATAAGACCTGAAAGGATCATCCCCTGCCATATGCTGATACATCTGCGTGCTGGCGGCTTCCGGGGCACCTCCAGCGTCATGGCGCCCCCTGTGTCTGCATACTGACCTTGGTGAAATGCCCGCGTTTCAGAATATCAAGAACATCCACAAACTGTTGCAGCGGCAGGGCTCTGTCTGCACGGATCAGAAAAGCCGTGTCCTGCGGCAGGCCTGTCAGTTCACTGGTCAGAGCGTCTCTGGCGATGTCCTTACCGTCCAGCGCAGTACGGCCCGTGGCCGTCAGTTCAATAATATGCGGCCTGTCGTTGCCGGGGATGGCCTGGCTCGCGTGGGGGAGTGTCATCGGCAGCCGCCCGGTCGTGATGAAGCTGGCCGTCGTCAGCACGATGGTGAGCATGACCAGCATAATGTCCACAAATGGAATGACATTCATGCTCTCAAAGGGTTTTTCATCCATCATGCTACCCTTTCCACTGTCTGTCCGGCTGCGTTATGGGCAATTTCCCAACGCAACATGAGCACCTTGGCGCGGCGAAGAATGGCGTTGTAGATGACCACCGATACCAGTGCCACCACCAGCCCGACAGCCGTGGCCTTGAGCGCAAGGGCAAGACCCACCATGACCTTGGTGGTATCCGCCGAAGTCTGGAGGCTGAGATTGTAAAAGGTCAGCATGATGCCCAGCACTGTGCCCAAAAGCCCGATATAGGGTGCATTTGACGCCACGGAGGCAATGACAATCAGCTGATTGCTCAAATCCAGCTCTAATGATTTGACATCCGTATAAGCCTGCAGATCAATGGCGCGATAAAAGAAAAACCGTTCAATCGCCACCCCGATGACAAGAATGCTCAAAGCGACAAGTACGCCCACAATGCCGTAATCAATAATTCCGGCAATCCAGTTAAGCCCCATGATGTTCGTCCCTAAAAGGTCAGGCCGACCTGCATCAGGCCCGTTGTTCCCAGATTATAGCTGCTCAGACCGTAATCAGACCCGTATGTGTGAGCGAACATGCCTTTTGCCGTGACGTACCGGCCGGGCAGATACTCATAGGTCGCATAATATCCCACCCCTATATCATTCACCTCACTGAAATGGCGCTGCACATAGGAAACACTGGCATTGTGCAGCCATCCGCCCGCTATGTCCGTAAAGACGCCCAGTGAATGCTGGTATTTTGAAAGAATGGAAACCTGCGGCAGGGAATAGCGCAGTTCCGGCATGAACAGGAACCCGCTATCCGCCGACAGGCCCTGATAATAGGAACGCACACCCCAAAGGCCCGAGAGTGTCATCTGCTCACTGCTGTCCATGCTGCCGGAGAGTGATTTCTGGCCATTAAAGTGGAACATCAGGGCAAGCTGGCGCATCAGCCCCAAGGTTGCATCCACGCTCAGATTGATGCGGCGGTAATGGCCAGCCGTGCCCAGTGTTTCTCTGTTCGCCTGCAACTGTTCCTGATCGGCGAAGCGTACATAACCTTCCGTATAACTTGCGGAGACATCACTTGTCAGAGGCATGGAGCCCAATGTGCCATAGGTCACATTGTTAAAACTGATGGTGCCCGTATCAATGCTGCGATGTGCGGTCGAGACGCCAAAAACCTGATCGTTCAGGTTACGGTGAGAATAGGTGGCGGACACATAAAGGCTCTCCGCGCGAGCACGCAGGATAGGGTAGCTGAGCGTGCCATAGATGGAATTGACATACCCCACGGCGTCCAGGCTGCTATATGCGCCGCCTAGCGCATAGTCTGTCTTGTAGGCGCCAATTTCGCCCCGCAGCCCGCTATGACCAATAGGCGCCGAGTAGGAGGCGCGTCCGTTGATCAGGTTGGAATTGGTGGAAATAATGCCAAAAAGCGAGATCCGGTCACCAATCCCCGCCGGAGAGTTGATGTTGATGCCCCCATTCATGCGCCACCGCCCGGTATAGCGCGAGCCCACGTTATCACTCAGAAGGTAGCCATCCACCCGCCGGGAATGGGGTACAGTAAAGACAAAATCCGATGACCCGGCCTGCAGACCCGGTGCAATGGCGGAATGGGGCATACCCGCGCCATGCAGGTCGGACACCAGCAGCATGGCGCGCTCCAGATCACCCTCAGTAATGGCGGGCCTGCCTGCAAGGGCCTCATCAATCACGCCCTGAAGGAAACTCCTGCGTACCAGAGATTCATTCTGGATGGTCGCCTGCCCGAAGCGCCCCCGCACCAGTTTGAAGCGCAACGTGCCATCCCGCGCATCCTGCGCTGGTACATGAACCTTGGCGACCAGAAACCCCTGCCCCCGATAATAGGCCGTCAGTTTGCCTGCCGCATCGTAGATCTGGGCGAGGGTCAGATTTTTGCCTTCGTAAGACGACAGAAAACCGGCCACGCTCTTCTGCTCCGCTGGCTCCACGCCTTCGACCACGATATGGCGCACCATAAGCGTTTCCTTGTCGGGCAGTTCCAGTTCGGGTTCAACCACACGCGGCAGAACAGGCACTGCGGCAGGTGGGGGCAGTGGCGGCTGGTCCGCCATTTCCGCCTGCCGCGCGGCCTGCCCGGCATTATAGGGGAGTTGGGGCGGCAATGGTACACCCGCCGGAGCAGCCTGTGCCTGACTGATGAACAGATCGCCCGAAGCGACGAGCCACAAAGGCGCTGCGACACGCGCGGATGAGCGCATGAACGAAAACACGGACTGCCCCGACAGTCGGGAGGAAGAAGAGAGCATGGAACAAACCCGATAACGTCCGATATGGCAGGAAAAAGAGAAAAGAAGGTTGAACGCGCTCATGGTTCAGTGCCTCTTTCCGGTATGGGTTTCAGGCGTGGCCTGCAGGTCAAAACGCTGGCCGTCGACCTCTATCGAGCGGATGCTGGCGTCATAGGCACTGGCTTTTTCCGTTACGCTGCTGCTGGGTCTGGCTTCCGGCGCAGGCCTGCGCCTGTCCTGCGGCTGGCTTGCGGCCAGATGGGTTACTGGCGGCTCCTCAATGGTGATGTGATCGGCCAATGGAGGTTGTTCCGCTGCCATTGCAAGAGCACCGACCATTCCCGAAGCCACAGGCATGGGCTGGGCCTGTGAGATGGGGTGGTTGCCGTCCTCCCCGCACGGCATCGCAATGTGCCAGAATGGTCGTTGGAAGAAACGACTGCGCGAAAGGACGGCAGATGA
>NZ_JACHIE010000022.1 GCF_014207635.1 Acetobacter lovaniensis | reverse complement strand
TCCTCCATTTCTGGCGGATAGACGGGGCGCACATTGTTCAGCGGCGATGTGCCTGCCGTTGTATCGGGCGCGTCATTGGGCGGCGTGTCCGCGGGCGGGGCCTTGGCAGTCTGTGTTGGCGGCGCCGCAGGCTGCTTGGGCGGTGTGCGGCTCACATGCTTCATCGGGGGTTTGGGCGGTGGCGGCACCTCGATTTTTGGCGGCGGAATGAACGGCGGCGGTGGCACGGTCATGACCGGCGGAGGGGGAGGAGGCGGCGGTGGCGGCGGAGGAGGGGGTGGCGGCGGCAGAACGCGCGTCTGAATGGGCGGCCTGGCGGGTGGCGGCGGGCTGTCGCCTTTGCCCATCCCGGAGATCAGCCCCCATATGCCAAGAATGTGCAGGAAAAGAACAACAATAAAAGCGCCAGCTATAACAGCAGTACCGACCTCCAGATCATACCGCTGAGCTTTCTTCTTTTGCTGTTCAAGCTCATTTGTCATGTCAGTTCTTCTTTATCATAACCAGCCACAAGCATGATCTGCCTTTCTTGTTTACTTATGAACCAGCAAAGAGGAGGGTATGTCCTTTACCCATTCCCCGACGCGGTGACCCGGAGCAGCGCCTTGCGCGGCCATACACCCGGCTTGCTGAACCATGGGCAATGAGAGACCCCCCGCACGTGAACAGAAGCGAGTGCTACAAAACAAAAAAGCCGAATATAAAGAAGTCTTTTTCATAAGCACACATCCTTCAGAGGCCATGTATCCATGACATGCCAGAGGTTAACAAAAGCCAGAACCCGCACTTTCCGCGCTCCCGGAATGGAACAGAACAGAGAGTGCAAACCACGCGATGCTGCTGCCTTTCCCTAGCAAAAGCACCTATTCCCGTTATGAAAAACGGTTCAAGGCGAAAGGAATAAACCACTCATTACATTTCCAGAATAAAGACAGGGTTCAGCCGCTGTCAACATCATTCCGCATCCGTTATGTATTGAATCATGCCCGATAACGGCATATTCCCCTTTGAATCTGTTCAATCCTACAAAAAAGATAGATTGAGGCATCTGGCAGCCCCCGCAGACGGACAGAACAGACCCGGTTAAAAACACTTGTCGGGTAGGGAAGTGGGCAGCTAAAGCAGGAGCCAGCCTGTCAGGCGACCTGCTGCATTCCACCAGCAGGATGTACTGGCAGGGCCGGACCGCCTTACATGCCTGCAAGGAACATACCGTGACCGCCAGTTCTGTCCCGCCTGTTACCAACAGCCCCGCTGATCTGCCCATCTGCGTGGCGGCTCTTTATCGCTTTACAGGGTTTAAAGACCCGGCAGGCCTGCGCGGCCCGCTGTTGCAGGCCTGCGAGACAAACGGCGTAAAAGGTATTCTGCTACTGGCAGGCGAAGGCATTAACGGCACCATAGCGGGTAGCGATGCAGGCATAGAGGCCGTTCTGGCCCACATTCGCCAGTTGCCCGGCTGCGCGGATATTGTGGTCAAGTTCTCCCGCGCGCCATCCATGCCATTCCTGCGCATGAAGGTCCGCCTGAAAAAAGAAATTGTCACCATGGGAATAGAAGGGACCGACCCCAACCACATCGTTGGTACCTATGTTGCCCCCAAGGACTGGAACGCCCTGCTCCAGCACCCGGACACCATTCTGATCGACACCCGCAATGATTACGAAGTGGCCGTTGGTACATTCGAAGGTGCGGTGGACCCCAAAATAAAGACGTTTCGGGAGTTCCCCGAATGGTTCCGCCAGAAGCGCGACCAGATGGAAGCACAGGGCCGCAAACCCCGCGTTGCCATGTTCTGCACAGGGGGTATTCGCTGCGAAAAATCCACCGCTTTTGCCAAGGCGGAAGGGCTGGATGAGGTTTATCACCTTGAAGGCGGTATTCTCAAATATCTGGAAACCATTCCGCAGGAAGAAAGCCTGTGGCGTGGCGAATGCTTTGTATTTGACCAGCGCGTGACCGTGGGACACGGCCTCAAACCCGGCAATCTGGAACTGTGTCACGCCTGCCGCGCCCCCCTCTCCGCTCAGGACAAAGCCTCTGCCCAGTATGAGGCAGGCGTGAGCTGCCCGCATTGCCATGGCACGCAGAGCGCGCATAACCGCGCCCGCCATGCCGAGCGTGAACGCCAGACCCGGCTGGCGGCCGAGAGGGGGGAAACCCATCTGGGCATGAACATGGCACAGGAGCGTGCGCGCAAGCGCAGACTGCGTGAGGAGGAACTCGAACGCCAGCAGACCCTGCGCCAGAAAGTTCTGGACCGCCTGCGCGATTAAACACAGGAGGCAAACGCTTCCTCACCGCTGAACAGGGTTCATGGGTCGGCAAAAGGACTAGCCAACCCATGAACCCCTGATCTATATCAGGCGCGCGGAAGCAGCTTCCATTACACAGGCGGCACGCTTTGCCGGGGACATGGATGAACACACATTGCGCATGGTGCGAGCGGGACATCCGCAATACTGTCCATGCCCCTTACTGTTGCGCGCGCTGCGAGAAAAAAGCCAACAGGGCGCTGGCCGCCATTAGTGTGCCCCCAACCCCTCAACAACGGGAAACGCGTATAATCCGTGGCTGTCTGGTCAGTCTGGTTGCGGTCATTACCGTTACACTCGGCCTGCGTATTCTGGCGGGTTCCCCGCCACCACCTGACAATATTTTTATGGCGCAATCAGCCCCCTCCCCCCAAATGGACCGTAACGCAGCCTCTTATAAGGCTGGGCAGACTGCGCGCAGGCAGTGGAACCGCTGGCTGAGCGGGCAATATGGAGAACGCCGCAAGGGAGCCCTCTACTGGCTGAACGCCGTGGCAGGCCAGCACGCCCGGCAATGTGACGGCACGGTGGAATTTGCACTCGGCTGTTTTGACGCACACCGGCACATGGACAGGATTGAACCGCAATTTGCCATTAGCCCGACCTTCCGCTCCGGGTGGGACAACCCCTAGAACCTGTGCAGACCGGAGCACTCCCGGCAACGAGGATGTAAACTGGCGTGCCCCCACAGGTGGGCACACGTGGGCAGGACCCGGGCTTACAGTTCGCCCGTTACAAACTGGGCGCGCCCCAGCCCAAAGCTCCAGTGCTCATCTGCATTCTGTACAATGGACACCACAAGGTCCGATGGAGCCAGACCACAGCGTTTGTGCAGCCGTTCGGCCAGCAGTTTGTAAAATGTGGTTATCTGCTCCTTGGAGCGAGGGCGCGAGGTCATCTGCAACAGCACGACCTTATCGGTCCGGGGGATACCCAGCCCTGTATCCTCGATGACCATATGATCCCGCTCATGCTCGGAGACAATCTGATAGCGGTCGCGCGCAGGCACCTTGAATGCTTCCAGCATGGTCTCATGCGTCGTGTCCAGCAATGCACGAAGGGCTTCAGGTTTCCGCCCTTTAATGACATGGAAATGAAGAAGCGGCATGCGATACCCCTGCGTTGACCTGCCTGATTATAAAACGCATTTTTCAGCCAATGGTTTCAGGCACGTTCAGGCACACACAACACCATGCCCTCACCTTCCTGTCCGATCAACTCATAGGGACCAGCTTTGCAGGCAACAGCGTTTGCAGCACACAGAGACCCTGCATGCTGCAAAATCCTTTAATTTTTAAAATAGTTTCCCAAAAAAACAGGGTTCAGAGCTTTGCGTAACGCCACCCACCACTGGTGGTAATCTCCTTACCGCTCCGTGCAACAGCCTCGCTGCACAAGAATCCGCAGACCTCGCTCCCATCTGCCAGCGATATTTTACCAATAGCCATAGGTTGCGGCAGACCAGCAACAAAACGGCCAAAACCTGCGGCATCCAGTTCGTAAACTTCCACCTCCAGACCGGGACCAACAAAGCCTTTTTCCCGCACCAGACCGGGTTTGGGGGGAGTGGCATCCGGCAATGCAAAAAGGCGGTAGTCAGGTTCCGTACGGGTTGTGGCACGCAGAATGGCGTGTTCCTTCTCCAGTTGCCAATGGAGCGGAAAGCCTTTGAGATGCGCACCAACAACAGCCAGCAGCACATTACCCGGTGCCGGGACAGAGGCATTATCCACCAGTGGCAGAACCGCATTGCGGAACACCCCGCTGGTATTATGCGCCGCCGCATGGAAGCGCCCGGCAAGGGCTGCAAGGTCATGGTCGCTAAAGGCCGGGCCAATAAAGGTTACCCCGAATGGCAGGCCATCCGGCCCAAACCCGGCTGGCACGGCACAGGCGGCCATATCCAGCAGATTAACAAAATTGGTGTAGGTTCCAAGCATGCTGTTGGCAGCAACCGGTTGCGCAATAACCTCCTCCCGGCTGACAAGCCGCGGAGCGGTGGGGAGCAGCATGACATCAAAATCCGACCACATCCGGTCCGCCACCTGTTTAAGCAGGTGCTGGCGGTAAATCCCTTTAAACACATCAGTTGCGGAATAGCGGGTCGCGCCGTCCATGATGGCGCCAACCGTTGGGTCCATATCCGCACGATGTGCGTGATAGAAGTCCGCAATGGCGGCCAGGCGCTCCACAACGAATGGACCACTATAGAGCAGCTCGGCTGTTTCCTTTAACGGTGCAAAATCCAGTTCGACCGCAGTACCCCCCAGTTCCACAAGCTGGCGGATGGCACGGTCATAGAGTGCTGCATTGGCGGTGCAGCCATCAAAAAAACGATCTTTCTGCCGCAGAACACCAAAGCGGAACGTATCCGCCGCCAACCTGCGTGGCACCATGGCGCGTGAGTACGGCGCATGGGCATCAGGCGCCATGGCAAGCTGCTCAACCCGCCACGCATCTGCTGCTGAGGCAGCAAAGACGGAAATACAGTCCAGAGATTCACACGCAGGCACAAGACCTGTCGTGCTGAGCACTCCGCGGGAGGGTTTAAGCCCCACAATGTTGTTAAACGCCGCAGGCACACGTCCTGAACCCGCCGTATCGGTCCCCAGTGCAAATGACACCAGCCCCGCAGCAACTGCCACGGCAGAGCCGGAACTTGAACCGCCGGACACATGCTTCGCACTGAACACGCAATGCGGCTGCCCATAGGGGGAGCGCATGCCAACCAGCCCTGTTGCAAACTGGTCCAGATTGGTCTTGCCAATAACAATAGCCCCTGCGGCTTCCAGCCGACGGACAACTTGGGCACTTTCCGTGGCGTCATAGGCAAAGGCCGGGCAGGCTGCGGTTGTTGGCAGGCCAGCAACATCAATATTGTCTTTAACCGCAAAGGGCACACCATAAAGCGGTAGGTCCGCGACCGGTCGTTTTTCCAGCTCTGCCGCTCTGGCCAGCAGGTGCTCGGCAGGTACAAGGTTGATCCACACCGCCGCATCCACGGAAGCATAGGCATGCACACGCGCCAGAACCTCCCTGACAATATCTGTCGGGGTGAGTGCCCCGTTCCGGCAGGCAGTCAGGAGGGATTCAATCTGCAACATATCAGGAAATGTCATAATATTTGTCCTTGCCTACAGGTTCTGGCGTGTGTGGGGGGGAGGGTTAGTCCGTGCAGACCACCATAATCCGCTCACCTCCACGCACCTCGCGGCCTTTGCGGCACAGAATGTCCTTCACCACACCGGTTGCGGGGGAGATGATCTTCATTTCCGTTTTCATGGATTCAATAATCGCAACGGCATCACCTGCCTTTACGTGATCCCCCACAGCAACCCTGAGCTGCCACACGCTGCCCGGCACAGGGCTGTCCACGCCCATATACCCTTCGGGCAGAATGGATTCATCAGCCTGTGTGGTGTTTACTTCCTCCTCAAACGTATCAAGGCCTTTTGCAATCCAGTCCTGACGTTCGGCCTCGAAGGCGGCCTGCTGGCGGGCGCAGGCCTGAGCGATTTCGGACTTGTTGGCCTCCAGAAAAGCCCGGTATTCCGACAGGCTGAACTGTGTTTCCTCAATCCTGACGGAAAAACGACCGTAGGGGAAAGCAGCCCGTGCCTCCATCAGCTCATCGTGCGAGACGGGGTAGAAGCGTATCTGATCAAAAAACCGCAGGAGCCACGGTGTGTTTTCATGGAACACCTCTGTTGTGCGCCATGTGTTCCAGACCTGGGTCGTGCGGCCAAAAAGCTGGTAGCCCCCCGGCCCTTCCATACCGTAAATACACATGTAACTGCCGCCAATGCCCACAACATTATCCGGGGTCCATGTGCGTGCGGGGTTGTATTTGGTTGTGACCAGCCTGTGCCGCGGATCAATGGGGGTAGCCACGGGTGCCCCCAGATACACATCCCCCAACCCCATGACGAGGTAGGACGCATTGAAAATGATCTCCTTGACCGCTTCTATGGAAGCAAGACCATTAATTCTGCGGATAAACTCGATATTGGACGGGCACCACGGCGCATTGGGGCGCACCAGTTCCTGATACCGCTGCATGGCCAGCCGGGCCTGCTCGTCATCCCACGAAACGGGGAGGTAAACGATGCGGCTGGGCACAACAATATCATCCTCGCCCGAGGGCAGGGCCTGTTCAATACCATGCAGCCGTTCCAGCAAGACCGGTAGGGGGAGCACCTGCGGATTGTAATGGACCTGAAGCGAACGAATACCCGGAGTAAGGTCCACAATCCCTTCTACTGCTGCGGCCCTGAGCCGCTCCAGCACAAGCTGCACACGCAGGCGCAGGGCAATATCCAGTTCCGGCGGACCAAATTCGAGCAGAAGGTAACAATCCCCCGCACGGCGGTACACAACCGGGATTTCCCCTTCTGAGCGGAACAGGATGGGGCTATCCCCCGCAATAGGTTCGGGCAGGAAGGATACACTGACCGGCTTGGGCTGTATGCGCTGGAAACGCACCTTATCCCCCGGATGCAGTTGCCCCATTTTCCACAGTTCATCGCTGGTCAGCACCGCGGGGCACACAAAACCGCCCAGACTTGGCCCATCCGGCCCAAGCAGGATGGGCATATCCCCGGTAAAGTCGATGGCCCCAATGGCATATGCGTTATCGTGAATGTTGGAAGGATGCAGCCCGGCTTCCCCCCCATCTGTTCTGGCCCAGCGTGGTTTGGGGCCGATCAGGCGTACACCGGTGCGTGCGCTGTTGAAGTGTACTTCGTATTCACTGGAAAACAGGGTTTCGATATCTTCATTCAGGAAGAAATCAGGCGCACCATGGGGGCCATACATCACTCCGAGGGTCCATGTACGGCTCAGCTCAGGCCGGTCCTGTGGAGCAATGGCCACTGGGACCGCCGCGTTGGCCGCCGGTTTGGCCAGACGCAGCACATCCCCCGTGCGGAGTTGCCCGGTTGCATGTCCACCAAACTGGCCCAGCATGAACGTGGCACTGGACCCAAGGTACAATGGGGCATCAATACCCCCACGCACGGCAAGATATGTGCGATGCCCTGCCCCCTTGATCTGCCCCAGAGCCAGAACCTGCCCCGCCTGCACCGGAACCGGCTCCCAGTAAGGCACCTCCACGCCATCCAGCGTAGCGGGCATGAATGCGCCAGACAGGCCGATAACAGCGTCCGTGTTAAACCGCAGCACCGGGCCAGTAGCCGTAAACTCCAGTGCTGGCACACCCTGCGCATTCCCCACAATCTGGTTGGCCAGACGGAAGCTCCGGTCGTCCATCGGGCCACTGGGGGGAACCCCCACATCCCAGTACCCCACACGGCCCGGCCAGTCCTGCACCGTGGACTGAAGACCCGGTGCAATCACTTCCACCGTAGCAGGTGTATAGGCAAAACTGTTGAGCAGCCCTGTAAAAACACTCCCCGCGCGCACGGCATTATCCGCCGTTACCGCGCGCAGATAATCCAGATTACTTTCCAGACCGCTGATCCGGGTTGTGGTCAGTGCTGCATGCAGGTTGGCAAAAGCCTCCTCCCGCGTGGCACCTCGGGCAATAATCTTGGCCAGCATCGGGTCATAGTACGGGGTGACCTCGGTCCCGGTTTCTATCCAGCCATCCACGCGCACACCCGGCGCAAAGCTGACCTCGGTCAGCCGCCCGGTGGAGGGGCGAAAGTTCTCTGCTGCGTTCTCGGCATAAATCCGCGCTTCTACGGCGGCCCCTCTGGGCACCAGACTTTCCTGCGCTGGCAGAACCAGAGTGCCATCGGCCTGCCTGATCATCCACTCGACCAGATCAATCCCGAAAATTTCTTCCGTAACGCAGTGTTCAACCTGAAGCCTTGTGTTGACCTCAAGGAAATAGAACGCGCCACTTTCCGTATCGTAAATAAACTCCACCGTGCCAGCGGACTCATACGCAACGGCCGCACACAAGGCCCGTGCCGCGTTCCGCAGGCCCACGCGCGTTGCTTCGGACAGGCCCGGGGCTGGGGTTTCCTCTATCACTTTCTGGTTGCGGCGCTGAAGGGAGCAGTCGCGCTCACCTAGTGTGAGAATGTTCCCGCGGCCATCACCAAAAATCTGCACTTCCACATGCCGCGCGCAGGCAATGAATTTTTCCAAAAACACCCGCGCATCGCCAAAATTGTTCCCCCCCATGCGCGAAACAGCGGCAAAGCAGTCACGCAGTGCGGCCTCGTTATGGCAGATCTGCATGCCAATGCCGCCACCACCCGCCGTGCTTTTGAGCATGACCGGGTACCCAATGCCAGCGGCGGCCTCCAGTGCCTCTTCCACACTGTTCAGAATATCCGTGCCCGGCAGGAGCGGCACATTGTTCTGTTTAGCCAGATCACGCGCGGTGTGTTTAAGGCCAAAAGCCCGCATATGCTCGGGCCGCGGCCCCATAAAGCGTATGCCCTGGGCTGCCAGTTTTTCCGCAAATTCGGCCCGTTCGCTCAAAAAGCCGTAACCGGGATGGACTGCCTGCGCACCTGTGGTGGCACATGCCTGCAAAATGGCATCCATGTTCAGGTAGCTGTCGCTTACTGCGGCAGGCCCGATCAGAAGGGATTCATCGGCCTCCAGCACCGGTGGCGTAAACCGGTCTGCCTCGGAGCACACAGCAACGGAGGCAATTCCCATCCGTTTGAGTGTCCGGCCGACACGACGTACGATTTCTCCGCGGTTGGCAATAAGAACCTTTGTGAACATGGCAGGCAGTCCGAACGGTCAGATGGAAACAGGGTCGCCGATAACGACGCGGATGGGGGTCGGCACAAAACCGTTGCAGGGGTTGTTAACCTGCGGACAGTTGGAAATAACCACAAGCGTGTCCATTTCCGCGCGCAGGTCCACATACCCGCCGGGGTCGGACAGGCCATCATCAATCACCAGTTCACCATTTTGCAGAACTGGCACATTCATGAAAAAATTGACGTTATTGACAATGTCGCGCTTGCTCATGCCGTATTTTTCAACTTCCAGCAGGAAGTTTTCTCGGCACGAATGCATGTACCTGGTCTCATGCCCAAAACGCACCGTATTGGATTCACAGCTACAGGCCCCGGCCAGCGTGTCGTGGCGTCCGCAGGTGTCATCCACCACGGTCATGAGCACATTGCCTTCGTTGGAATACAGCCCGGTCCCCTTGCCAATATAGGCCGAACCCTGATTGAGCAGCGTATCCTGCGCACTGTAGCGCTCATGGTAGGCATGGGCATTGTAAAAAAGGGCATCCACAGCCTGCTGGCTTTTCAGGTCAATAATCCGGATAACCTGCCCTTTGCGCACCAGACCCGACCACGGAGTGCGCGCGGCCACATGCTGATCAAGAACAATATTGGAAAAAATCTTGCTAAGATCATGTTCTGACATAAATCTGGCTCCCTGATCAGGCAAAGAGAATATCTGTGTTATCAAACCCGCGCCGTGCTTCTTCGCTGAATGTCCGGCACAGATCATCCGCCGCCGGGGCAGGAGCCTGCCAGCGCACGGCCTCAACAGGAGCCGGTGCAAAACTGGCATCCGGGGCCAGAGGGTGTGGACAGTTGGAGACGGCAACAAGCAGGTTCATTTCCGCCCGCAGGTCCACATGCGCGCCGGGGTGCACATCGCCTTCCACCCATTTGAAGCTGCCGTCGGCCTGCGTGCTGATATGGGAGAAAAACGTAATGCAGGAGGCAACATCATGCTGCGCCATACCGTATTTTCCCGCAGTCAGGCGCAGGTTGTTGCGGGTATTGCGCAAACTGGCAGACCCAAAATTGCGCTGGTTGCTCTGCGGTGTGCTCCCGCCAACCAGCGTATCGCTAAACCCGCAGCTATCGCCAATAACGGATGCCAGCACGCGCCCCATATCAGAGAACAGAACACGCCCTGTGGTCAGGCAGGTGGTCCATTGCAGCTTCATGGTATCGCCCGCATTGTAGCGTTCGCTCAGGTCGTCCGCATTCCACAACATGACCGACACACCATTGTTGCCGGATGTGTTGATCAGGCGTAGTGCCTGCCCACGCGGCACAAATGTGCTCCAGTACCACCCGCCGGGTATGGTTTCGCGGTGCAGAACACTGGCTTCGGTCATTTCAATCGGGGTTGCAGCGGGGCGTGCCGTATTTTCGGACTGGAGCGCCTGATCCCGGAGCTGGTTGTAGCGGGCCCGGTACCAATCTGGGGTTTGCTGGTCTATTTGCATGAAAATCTCCTGTATTCAGGCAGGAATGGCAATGCGCGTTCAGGACGCTTCCATATCAAGTGTAAGGTCCCGCCCTTTTTCATGAACGGGGGGGATCAGGGAGGCTATCAGGTGCAGGCGTCCGGAAATAACACCGGGCTGCGTGATAAACTGGTTTGCTATATCCTGCAGTTTTTTAACCTTGCCCTGAACAAGCAGCACTTCCAGTGTCTGCCTGCGAATGAGGTTGACGTGCAGTGAACTGATAACCTCTGCAAGGTTTTCATATTGCAGCTCTGCAAGTTTCTGTTGCAGGTTTGTGGCGGCATTATTGTAAAAAAGAATAATCACGCCGGCCATCAGCTCATCGCCGTTTTCCTGCCGGCACGCCATAAGCTCCTGATGCAGAATGTTCTGGATCGCCTGGGAGCGGCTGGCATAGCCTTTTTCCGCCACCATGGCGTCAAGCTCATGCAGAAGGCCTGGCGACAGGGAAATACTGACGCGGCTGATCTGTTCCTTGCTACTCATGCTTGTATTCCCTACTCGACCTGATCTGTTACAAGGGTGAGAAGCGGCAGATCAATTGTTACCTCATCCTCATCCATGTCATCCGATGCGCCGAAGGAGCGGATAAGCCCCTCCAGATGCGCCTTTGTTGCCAGAAACTCGGCCGATGTCATCTGTTCCGCACGACGGGGGCGGGAGAGCGGTACTTCAATCACTTCCTCCACCTGCCCGGGGTGGGGTTTAAGCACCAGAATACGGTCAGCCAGATAAATGGCCTCGTCCAGATCATGCGTGATAAAGACTATGGTAATGTCGATCTTGCGCCAGATCTCCATCAAATAGTTCTGCATTTTTGTGCGTGTCTGGGCATCCAGCGCGCTAAAAGATTCATCCATCAGCAGCACACGGGGGGATGCAGCAAGGGCGCGCGCAATGGCAACACGCTGCTGCATTCCACCAGAAAGCTGGTGCGGATACGCGGTCGCAAACTGTTCCAGCCCGATCATCTGGAGCCACTGCATGGCCTGACGCTGGGCTTCCAGCCGGTCCACGCCCCCCATCTCAATCCCGAACATGACGTTGCGGCAGACATCCAGCCAAGGAAACAGCGTGTATTTCTGAAAGACCATACCCCGGTCGGACCCCGGACCACGGACCGGCTTGCCGTCCATGAGAATACGCCCTTCAGTGGCATCCTCCAGCCCGGCGAGAATGCGGATCAGGGTGGATTTGCCACACCCTGAAGGCCCAACCACACACACCAGTTCGCGCCGGTGCACACCAAATTCTATGGAATCCAGAGCTACGGTCCGGTTACGCTTTTGTGTAAAAACCTTGGTAACGCGATCAATTTCCAGAACATAGTCGCGCTTTTTAATCTGCTCCATACGTGCGGCCACATCTGGTGGCAGAATGCGATAATCAGGGAGCGCATGCTCTACATGGTCAATCATCAGCCATTCTCCCTTTTCCACGTAAACAGTTTGCGGCCAACAACGCCAAGGACCATATCCGTGCCCAGACCGACAATACCGATCAGCGCCATGGCGGCAAAAACATTGTCAAAATGCTGGTAACGGGCCTGCTGCGTAATAAACCATGTAATTCCCGAGGATGTGCCAATCAGTTCTGCCACAATCAGGTAGGTCCAGGCCCAGCCAAGCAGAATACGCTGGTCCCTGTACAGGTCGGGCAGAATACCCGGAATAACCACCCGAAAAAGCAGCCGCAGACCTTTTGCACCCAAAGTGCGGGATGCCTCCACCAGAGAAAAATCGAGTTTGCGCGTGGTATTGGCAATAACAAGTATTTGCTGGAACAGGGTCCCTATAACAATAATGGCAATCTTGGGGGCATCATAAATACCCAGAATAGCCACTGCGAGTGCTCCAAAAGCCGGAGCTGGCAGGTAGCGGAAAAAATCGACCGCAGGTTCAACAAGCCGCGCAACAGCCGGAATGGAGCCACACATAATGCCCAGAGGCACCCCCATGACGGAAGAAATAACAAACCCCCAGAAGATAATCCGGATACTGTGTGCAAAAGCCTGCGTAATGGAATGTTCAGCCCCAACAGGAGCAGAAGACGTAAAGGCATGCACAAACGCGCTCAGCACATCCCCCGGAGATGGCAGGTAAACGGGGTTACTTGGAATACCCTGCGGAACAGGCTGGTGCTGCTCCTGCATTTCCGTGACCGCGCGTGCAAAATCCGCGCGGTTCATCCGCATCCCCGTTTCCAGATACTCCTCCCCTCCGGGGTCGGTGATCAGAACCTGAGGATGCCAGACAAAAGGCAGATAACTAACTGCGCTCCAGAGGAGCAAAGGCAGGAGCACCGCCAGAATACCGAATATATTCCGCAACATCCGGTCTGTCCGGCCGTATAGCCTCCATGAGGCAAGGAAGCCCTGCATAATGTGCTCCTACCCTTTGCCGTTACTTAACAGAGGCCGTAAAGGACGGATCAATATAGCTGTCAATGTTCTGGGGTGATTTGTAAACACCCTGCTGAACATTAAAGGCATCTGAAATTTCGGTCGATCCGTACAAAGAGCCAAGCCCTTCTTTTTTTACAAAAACGCCTTTTCCATCAGCAAGGCTCAGCAGATGCGTGCCTTTGAGGAAGCGCCTGTAAGTCTCCGGGGTCACGCCCGTGCGCGCCGCCATAATGCGCAGGGCATCCGGCTGTGTTTTGGGGTCCTGAATATAGGTGACAACACGGTCCCACACCCCAACCAGACGCTGCCACTGGTCATGATTGTCGTGCAGGGACTGCGGATCGACCGCAATGGTATCGTAAATCAGGCCCGGCACTTCATGCGAGGTAAACACCGGCCGCGCTCCGGGCACCGCATGCAACGCCTGACCGGAGTTAGGCTGCCATGCTGCAATGGCCGCAACCTGCCCCGAGGCCAGAACCTGCGGTGTTTCGTTTGTTTTTGTGTTCACGAGCTTGACGTCTTTTTCGCTCATGCCCGATTTTTCCAGCCCCTTGAGCAGAAGCAGGTGGTCCACCAGCCCTTCTTCCACCGCAACGGATTTACCCTTGAGGCCCTGCATGTCCTTAATACCGGGCTGCGCCACGACCATATCATTCCCATCGGAATAATCGGTCACAAGGATCATTTCCCCCTTATGGCCATTGGCCCCGGTTACCAGCGCATCCCCATTGGTTGCCATAACGGCATCCAGCTTATGCGCGGCAAATGCGTCGAGCGAGGCACTGTAGTCAAACCACTGGAAGTCGGCATCAACCTGCGCCTCCTTCAGCCAGCCTTTATCAATGGCAACCTGCCACGCAACCCAACCCGGCCAGTCACTATAGCCAATCTTCAACGATGCCGCAGACGCCGAGGAAAGAGAGACCGCGGCACAAACACTGGCAAGCAGGCCTTTGCGAAAAAGCGATGGGAAGCGCATGGGGGAGGACTCCAGTAATACGAATTGCAAAAACCGTATTACTGATACTCACCACAAACGCCCATTCGTTGCAATCAAAAAATGTTCTCACATCAGAACCAACTGAATGCAGCCACAAGCCTGCACACATCCAGAGAGAACACCGTAAAATGGCATGTAGCCCATACAGCATTCGTACAGAACGCCTGCCCATAAACGTTTTTCATTCCCGCAACTCCCGTGCGACCGGGCTGTGCGCCATGCCTCCCGCCATGCCTGCCACATTGCCTTACTGGCGGCGCGGCGCAGCCTTGCCTACGGCAGAGGGCCGCATTGTGGCGCGTTATATCCACACTCCTGAACATCTCCTGCAAAACCATCCTGCTGAACCGTTTACGAATTTTTTCTCCAGCAGGGGCACGCATTTTCTTCGGAAAATAAAGCTGCTACAGGTGAAACGTAAGAGTTACAGTATAACAATCGGAGAGCGATCCGCCATGAAACGCACTTTTGGTAAAGGCCATGCCCGGACTGCGTTTCTGGCCCTTGTCTCCACCGCGCTGATAGGGGCGAACTCCGTACGGGCGGAAGAAGGCATGTGGCCTTTTGACCACCTGCCGGTTGCGGCCATGCAGACTGCCTACCATTTTACGCCAACGCCGGAATGGATCAGGCATGTCATCCAGTCCTCTGCCCGGCTGGCGGAAGGGTGTTCAGCCTCGTTCGTCTCGGCCGATGGGCTGGTGATGACAAACCACCATTGTGCCAACTCCTGCCTTGCAGCGCTTTCAGACAAGACACACGACTACTTCCGGGATGGGTTTTATACCAGATCCCTTGCCGAAGAACGGCAATGCCCGGGAATGGAGCTTGACCGGCTGGATTCCATCTCGGATGTCTCCGCTCAGGTCGAGGCGGAAACCAGAGGCAGAAGCGGCAACGCCTACTCCACCGCCATGCAGGCGATTGAAAGCCGCCTGACAAAAGACTGCCTGCAAGGAGATGCCGCTCACTGGCGGTGCGATATGGTGTCACTCTACCATGGGGGGCAAACCGCACTCTACCGGTACCGCCGTTATCAGGATGTGCGCATTGTCATGGCGCCCGAACAGGGCATTGCATTCTTTGGCGGCGACCCGGACAATTTCAGTTATCCACGTTACGATATTGATCTCTCCATGCTGCGTGTTTACGAGAACGGCAAGCCTGTTCACACCCCGTACCTTCAGTTTGACATCAACGGTCCAAGCGAGCACGAACTTGTCTTTACATCCGGCAATCCGGGCCGGACGGAACGTGGCTTGCCCGCAGCCGCACTCGCTTTCCAACGCGATGTGATCAACCCCACAGTCATTGCTCTGCTCAGCGTGCGTGAAGGGATGTTGTGGCAATATGCGCGCGAGAGCGCCGAGCATGAAAAACAGGCTGAAGATGAACTCTTCAGCGTACAAAACAGCCTGAAATCCTATTCCGGCACACAAACGGCCCTGCGTACCAGCGATATTGTAGAACGCCGCGCAAAAGAGGATGCAGCCCTGCAGGCGTGGATTGATGCCGACCCTGCACGCAGGCAGGAATTTGGGACACCTTTTGCAACGGTCGACAAGGCCATAGCCACCCAACGCAGGTTATTCACGCAGAACATTGCCCTGCGCATGGCGCTGGACGGGCTTGCCGGTGAGGCCATGACGCTGGTGAACGGTGCTGCCGAACGCCTCAAACCCGATGCCAGACGCAATGCGGGGTATCATGATGCACAACTCGGCGAGATCGAGACCGAACTGGGTGCAAAAACCCCCGTTTACCCTGAGCTGGAAACCACATCTCTCGCCCTGAGCCTGACAACGCTGCGCCAGCTTCTGGGCACGGATGACCCGCTGGTGCAGATGACACTGGGGCATGATAACCCGGACACTCTTGCCGCCCGCCTTGTACGTGAGACAAAGCTGGCTGACCCTGCCGTGCGCCTTGCACTCTGGAAAGGTGGACAAGACGCCATCAACGCATCATCCGACCCGATGATCGTCTTTGCACGCCGCCTCCACCCGCTTCTGGTCATCCTGCGCGACCGCATGCGCGATGAGGTTTCCGCCCCGCTGCATCAGGCCGAAGGAGCCATTGCCCGTGCCCGTTTTGCACAGGCAAAAGCTGAGGGACGGCTCGATGCGCTGTACCCGGATGCAACATTTTCACCCCGCCTGTCCTACGGCACGGTGCGCGGCTGGACACAGAACGGGGCAAACATTCCCGCCTTTACCGACTTTGCGGGCATGTACCACCACGCCACCGGCAGCGCGCCTTTCAACCTGCCTCAACGATGGCTGGATGCAAAAAGCAAACTGGGTCTCTCCACCCATCTGGACTTTGTCTCCACGAACGACATTGTCGGCGGCAACTCCGGGTCTCCAGTGCTGAACAGGGAAGGCCATGCCGTTGGGCTGATTTTTGACGGTAATCTACCAAGCCTTGCAGGTGATCTGTATTACGATATCACCTCCAACCGTGCCGTTTCCACAGACACCAGCGCCATCATTGCCGCCTTGCGGCATGTGTACGACGAGCAGACGCTGGCCGATGAGCTTACCAGAGGTCATAGATAAAATCTGCTTTTGGTCTCAACACCTTTGGCAACATTATTCAAAAGAAAAAACCATGGAACACTCCATTTCGTTGTCCTTCCCCAAAACGTATGGACACCTAAAGATGTTTCCGCAACACATGCCAAAACTCCCGCACCAGGCTGATGTCCCACCTTATCGTCCAATCCGTTCCTGATCCGCTCCCTCATGAGACCTACCCTTGTCACAATAAGGAACTGTCCTGATCATATTGAAAATTCAATAACGTATTCCCTTTCCAGATGCGCAAAAATCAGGCAGGTCTGGTCTTCGGGCATATCGATTTGTCCCGCGCATCCATCTGGGATTTGCACTCATGACAAAACGGGTTTTACTTGCCGGGGCTACCGGACTCATAGGCCGCTCTGTGGATGCCGGGCTTACCCGGCGTTCAGATATCGCACTCACTTCGCTCAAACGCTCAGGATCATCCGGATCAGGCCAGCCAATCGACTTCGAATATCTGTGCGCCGAACCTGAAACAGCATTGAGGCAAGTCGCACCGGAAGGTGTTGACGTAGCGATCTCATGCCTTGGAACAACGATCCGCGCAGCCGGGTCACAGGCGGCCATGTATCGGGTTGACCACGACTATGTTCTGGCCCTTGCCCAAGGTGCCCGCGCGCTGGGCGCACGCCAGTTTATTCTCGTATCATCTGTCGGGGCGGGTGGTTCGGGCTTTTACCTGCGGACCAAAGGCACGATCGAACGCGACATCACCGCGCTGGATTTTGCACGCGTTGACCTGATGCGCCCCGGCATGCTGCTGGGAAAGCGCACGGAAACCCGGCTGCTTGAAAGTCTTGGCCAACGGGCAGTCGCCGCCCTGGCTCCGCTGATGGTCGGCAGGCTCTCACACTATAAGGCGATCCCTGCGGAAACCGTTGCCAGAGCGATTGTCCAGCTCACAGGCGAAGAAGGCTACGGCTGCCAGACATATGACAACTCCCAGATCACCCGGATCGCCTGTTCGTGAATCGTCCTGCTCCTACCTCCTGAAATTGGTGCTCTCGCCAAGCGCGCGAAAAGTTTCGACGCTCTGCGCGATGTCATGGAGTTTGTAATCAATCCCCTGCAACGCATCACTGCCGATATAGAGGCGTGTCGGCGCGCTTTTCATCTGGCTTAGTGCAACCATGACTGCGGCGGCTTTTTCAGGGTCGCCTCCCTGACGGCCGTTCAGATGTGCAAAACGCTCCATCGCATCATGCACGCCCTGATAGGCCGGAATGGCATGCTCTGGATGATGCACGGAGGAACTGTCCAGAAAATCAGTTCTGAACCCACCCGGGCAAAGCGCCGTTACGGAAATGCCAAAATCGGCGACTTCCACCGCGACGGACTCGGAAAGCAGGATGACGGCAGCCTTTGTCGCACTGTAAATCGCGGTGGAGGCCATGCCGAGCGAGCCGGAAATGGACGCGATATTGATGATGTGACCACGCCCCTGCGCACGCATGACCGGCAGAACAGCCCGCATCATGTTCATGACGCCAAAAACATTGATGTCGAAATTCGCCCGAACATCGGCGTCGGAAATTTCTTCCATCGCCCCCAGAATGGCATAACCGGCATTGTTGACCAGAACGTCAATAGATCCGAAATGCTCTTTCGTCTGGCTTATGGCCAAGGCAATGCTGGCCTCGTCGGTCAACGTCACATCCAGTGGCAGGAATACATCCTCACCCGCGCCAACCTCGGCCTGAAGACGCTTCGCGTTCCGTGAGGTCGCTGCAACCCGGAAACCCTGTGCAAGCACGTGTCTGACCGTTGCAAGGCCAAGACCCTTTGATGCCCCCGTGACCAGCCATACGTTTGATTGTGTCATGTCGTGATCCTTCCTTATTCTGTTCATGTGCCCCGGATTGACAAACCTCAGCTCTCGATATCTCCACCCTGTATGGCGGTACGGATGGCCTGTGCTGTCGTCGATGCACCCAGACGTTTGCGGATACGCCGTAGATGATTTTCGACCGTGCGTTCCGAGAGTCCAAGGATCGCCGCAATATCGACCTGACGCCGCCCGGCGGCGGTCCAGGACAACACCTCCCGCTCCCGCTCCGAAAGCCGGATGGCAATCTTTTCACTGGGGCCATCAATCAGTCTGCGTACGGTTGCAAAGGCAGCCCGCGCAACCATGGACAAGGCAAGGCGCGCTGTAACTGACGTATCGATCCTTGTCCCTCCAAGGCTCATGGCCCCTTCAAGACCCAGTGGTCCGAAAATCGGTATCTGGATACCGTGGATACCCTCACCCTGCGGCGTATCGACCCTCCGGTAGCATTCGCCTGATGCTCCTCCCGACGTTTTGGTCCAGAAGAACGAGTCGTGAGCTTCCAGAATGTGATGCGTCACCGGGCAGCGCCGGACATAGCTGGCAGCATCGACCTTCTTGCCATCCCCGAACCAGTCGCCTTCGATCCAGTATATACGGTCGACAATGTCCTCCCGCGCCGAGGATGCCGCGAACAGCACAAAACGGTCATACCCGAGCCTCTGCCCAAATGGGCGAATAGCGTCCTCAACGGCATCTTGCGTTTTCGCCCGGACGATCATGGTCGCGGCCCCAAACGCCGCCTCAGCGATCGAGGCTGTCATCCCCGGACTCCCTGATGGCATATTCCAGTCATCATCCTGTTCCCTCCCGGCTAAGCATCATGCTGGTGTATTCCGGTTCCAGCGTTGTGGCCTCGCGGCATTATCCCCATAGGCCGTCATGCGGCCGATGGTCCCGGCAGGCCACACAGCCGGGCCTCCCCTCCACTGACCATCCGGAGCTTACGCACCCAGACGGACGAGCGCCTTGCCGGTATTGCCGCCCCTGAACAGCGAGAAAAACGCCTCGGGGCCATTTTCCAGACCATCAAAGATCGTATAGCGGCTCTGGATCAGGTTCTGGGAAACCCAGTACCCCATCTGCGCCATACATTCATCACGGCGGGACATGAAATCACTGTTGATGAAACCACGAACCTGCAAGCGCATGGAAATGACCCGAAACAGATTCGAAAACCCGATCGGAGCATCGGAATTGTACATGCCGATCATGCCACAGATCGCAAAACGGGCATTGCGTCTGGCAACGCCCATTGCCGCGTCGAGCTGCTCGCCACCGACATTGTCAAAGTAGACATCCAGACCTTCTGGCGCCACAGCGCGCAGTTTGTCCTCGAACGGGCCGGGCGTTTTGTAGTCGATGACATGATCGGCCCCCAGAGACCGCACGAAATCGCATTTTTCCTTGCCACCAGCCGAGCCAATAACCGTCATGCCGCGCAGTTTGGCAATCTGCACCACAAGCGATCCGACAGCACCTGCCGCAGCGGAAACGAAAACGATGTCACCCGGTCTGGCCTGCGCCACATCAAACAGCCCGAAATAGGCCGTCATGCCGATTGTTCCCAGAACATCAAGGAAGTATTCGTCCTTGAGATCTCCTGCGGGCAGGGCAAGCGCATCCGTAGCCCTGAGGGTCGCAACATCCCGCCAGCCCAGAAAATGACTGACCCGATCACCAACTTTAAAGCGCTCGGACCGCGTTTCGACCACCCGGCCAACGGCGGCCCCCGTCATCGGTTCGTTCAGTGCGAACGGCGCAATGTAGCTGTCTCCCTCGTCCATGCGCGGGCGCATGTAAGGGTCGACAGAAAAGAAGCTGTTCGAAACCCTGATCTCGCCCTCTTTCAAAGGCTGATCGAGTGTGTCCCGCAGAGCGAAATTCTCCATGGTCGGAGAACCCTTCGGACGGGATATGAGGTTCCATGCACGCGACATGTGTTCTGCTTTCATCTCAGGATTACGGGACGGGCATAGCCTACAGGGCGGGGCCGGTAGCGTAAGCCGGGCCAGAGCCACCCTGGCATCCACACGGGCCCACAGGACTATGGAAAAACGGGAGGCCCACACGACTGCTGGCGACCTGCCAGCACGTTGTCGTCCGGGACTCCCGGTTATGTTATGCGTTGGCGGCTTCGAGAAGGGCCGCAGCGGCAAGTTTGCCGAGATTGTTGGATGCCAGCGGGCTGTCACCCGTCAACAGGTGGCGATCGCGATGAACCTGCCCGGTAATTCCGGTATTGAGAATCTTGACGTTGTGTTTGCGAAGATTTTCACCGACCAGCCATGTCATCGGTCCGGGAATGTAACCGATCTCGATGTTGGCCCCGGTGTCCAGACTGTCCGGGAACACGCACATCTCATACCCTTCATAGGCGAACCTGCCGCCATCAACCGCCGTAGCCAGCAGACTGGCCGGGCCGTGACAGAGAGAGATCGTAAAACGCTCATTGGCCTGCGCCCAATGCAGGATGTCACCGACTTCCTTGCTGAAGGGAATACCATTGAGCACGCCATGACCACCGGGGATAAAGACGCCGAGATACGGAGTTTCGGCTGTAAAGCCCTCACCCATCACGTCAGCCAGCTTTTTTGGCTGTTTGAGCTGTTTTTCGTATTTTTTGTAAACTGATTTGACGGCCTCATCCTCGTGCGGGAAAGCCCACCATTCCAGTTTGACCGGGTCGCCAGAAATGGTCGCAATTTCGATTTCAAACCCGGCCGCGTCGAGATGGTACATGGGCAGCAGCATCTCCACAGGATGGTTGCCGGTCGAGAAAAACTCGCCGCCCTTCATCATCAGATACCGTTCCTGTGAGCCGATCATCAAGACCTTCCATTTTCCACCCGTATAGGGCTTCGGATAGGTCGTGCCGTCAAAGTCGGTCTTCGAGGACGTGTACAGGGTCAGAGAGTATTCTGATGGGAAGAAGGCATTGTCTTCCGCACGGTCAGATACTGGAGCGCGGCTCAGTTGTTCATTGCTCATGGAGCTTCTCCTGTTATGAAACCTGTCGCCTGTAACCGGCTTACGGTGAAACCTGTGAATCTCCATAAACAGAGCAGGACGACACGGCACAAACTGGATCATAGACCGTTGCGGTTGAGAGGAAATGAGGGAAATCCCTCAATGCGCAAATAGTTCTGCTTTTCCGTCCAATGCGGCCATATGCCGGGAGTACACTCTACTCATGGGGCGGCCTCTTATGCGTGAGCAAAGCTCTTCAGCAGCCTCCTGACGGGCACGCATTGCATGGAGCCGTCCCAACCCGGCGGCTTCATTCCATCTCGTCCAATCAAGCCATGTATGATGGAGTCACGGAGCATCACTCAAATCCACGTTTTTTTCGAACCCTGCACGTTACACACCGCTTGAAAAGCTCAGTTGTCATGGGTATGAAAAAATGTCGCTTGTAGTCATAACTTCGGATTTGCGCCCATACTGACCAGAGATTTACTTTGTTTATGATTTTTTAAGATAAAAACAAAATTACCGGCGCAAATATTATGTGGTTTTTATCTGTATGGTGACTGTTTCAACAAACACTATTAGGACCGGGAAATGACGAAAAACCCCACGACTGAAACTTCCATAACGAGCAAGACCCTGCCCAGGAAGTTTTTTTTACTGCCCCTCGCAGGCTGCATGTTCCTTACGTCGTGCGCCAACTCTGCCAATGATCCATCACTCTCTCCTCAGGAAAGGCAACTCCGGCAGCGTCAGGCACAATTTGATACGACAGTGGCAGAAGGTGCCGCCCTACTCGGCGGGTTGGCCGCCATTGGTGTCGGAGTAGCTACTCACAGCGCTAAAAATGCAGCACTTGCAGGTGCTGGCGGTGCACTGCTGGGAGGCGCGATTGGCTATGCCATTGCCAGCCGCACACAGGCTCAGGAAATGAGCGAAGATGATGCGAACCAGGCGATCGCACACTACCAGCAGCAGGCCGCCCAATCGCAGCAGGATACCCTTTACGCCCAGCAGACAGCCGCCGCAGCGCAGCAGGAACTGGTGGTATTGCACCAGCAGCTTGCAGCCAATCAGATTTCCGTATCTGATTATCAGGAAAAAATTGCTCGCTACCAGAAAGATCTGGCTGCGATCAAAGCCATCAGGGCAGGTTACGTAAAAGACGTTGCCAGCGCAGGCAACCTTGCATCTGGCCGTTCCAATGCCGCTGCCGCCGCCGCCGTCAGCACAATGAACGCTTCCATAGCCAATATGGGTGCCGCGCAGGACTCTTTGGCGAACAATCTGGGCGCAGCCGCGGCTAGCGGTGTCGCGGGAGGCAACGTCAGCTCGTGAAGTCCTTCCACCTCCGGCGTATGATCGGTCTTGTGCCGATAACGCTACTCGCAGCCTGTTCAGCACAGCAATGCGACCCCAATCATGCGGACCTGTTTACAGGGATCGGATGCTCCGCTGGTGATGGGTACCAGCAAAGAACCGCGACGCTCAATACGCAAAGAGATTTTTTGCGTATGGAAGCCGAGCAGGCGCAAAATAATGCCACGGCCGCCCAAAACAATGCGGCCATTGCCCAAAACAGCGTTACTCAGGCGGCCGCACGTTTACAGGCATTCAAAAACAAAAATGCAGCACTCCGTAAACAACTCTCTCAACTGGCGCAGCAAAAACGCATTAGCTCCACGCAGTATCAGACCAGTCTGAACACACTGAATACAGCATCAAAACTGGCCAACAGCCACGATGACGCTAAAGCAGCGGAAGCCGCAAAACAGCAAGACGCCTTGGTGGACACTCTTTCCCACCTGTAACATCTGACAAAACAGGCGCCACAATCCGGCACAGTTCATTTTTTACTGTGCCGGAATATTTTTTACCTCTTCCAGTATGTCTTGCGCCGTCACTTTTTTACCTGCATGAAGGATTTCAAGATTTTTCTGGCTTAAATCCTGCATCCCCAACAGATAGTCTTCGTTCTGGCTGCGCAGCATGTCCTGCCCGGCCGCGGCAATACCATCCAGTTCCTTGATGGCGGGACTGCTGGCAGCGGCACCAAGCAGGCCAAGATAACTTTCTATTGCCGCACTCAGGGATTTCTGGCGTTCAGCCAAATGTATTTCAATCTTCTGCGCCTGCTGCGGTGTTAGATTAACAAGCTTCATTTTTGCCTGAGTAATTGTATCAATCACATGATTGATCTCCCACACGGCATTGGCCAGAACGGCAAGCGCTTGAAGCTGGGCGCCAAGCACCTGCTTGTCAGCATCGATTCTGGCACGTGCATCGGTCGTGAGTGCCGTTTCAATGCGTGATAACTTTCCCGCCATTGCCGGGTCTGACCCTGCCTCCGCTTTGAGCGCCCGCAGGGCCGCCCAGGCATCCCCTGGTGTTGCCTGAGCTTCGTTCAGCAATGTTTTGAAGTCTTTTTCCGCATCTTCTGTTTCCTTCAGGGAGCCCAAGGCGCTGGCACCAATAACCAGACGAAAGCCAATAGCCGGATCGCGCATCGGCTTCCCTGTTTTTTCGTTATAAGGTGGCCGCTCGGCGCGAACATTTGTTGTGAGTTCATCGGGATTGGCATGAAAATCCCCCCCCCGGATCAGCAGCCCTCCCACTTTGCCCTGCAAACGCCCGACACGGTTCAGCCTGTAGGGATCAAGCATCATCTGACCAGCATTGCCAAGCATGTCATATAGGCCAAGGGGATTGGGCTTCATCTGCCCCACAGCCTGCATTTCCCCAATATCCGGCCCAGCCGCTATGTAGGCGGCAGGGCCACCATCGGGCATTGGCCATAAAGGCGCTTCAAATTCAGATGCCTGCACCCGCATGCCACCCCGCGCGGCGTACGACCATTCTTCGTCAACAGGGAGTCTAAGAAAGCCTTTTCCTCCCCCCGCCACCGGAAGAGGGGCCCTGTTCTCGAGAAGCCATGTTGTAAGCCCGGCCGCATAGGCATTGGCCTCATCCCATGAAATGCCGGTTTGCGGCTTCTGTCCTGCCCGGCTTGGTGCTGGGCAACTCCCATTCAGAGCCGCATACTGATTGACTGTAACATCATATTTTCCAATGTAGTACCGATGCAGTTCGGGGTGCCCCTGCACTGGAAATGCCGCCGCAAGATGTGTGCGTAACGTGTACTGATTGTAGCCCTCCTGCGTGTCCGGACGGCCGATGGTCATATCAACATCATCAAGAATGCCCTTCCCATCCGGGACATCCACAGGCCGGAAAACCATCGCACCACCACAAGGCAACGGCAGTTTCAGGTCATCGGGCAATGGATGAGGGTCTATAAATCTGGCATCCCACGCCGCCGCGTCCGCATAGGCAAAGCTCGGACAAAACATAAAGGTCACGGCAAGAAGAACCAGTTTTGAAGACGGGTAAGCTTTCACGGTGTGCTTATTCCTTCCCAGGGGTCAATCCGGCCCGCTCTATGCGCCGCAGCCAAGGATGCAAGCAGGGCGCCGGTAGCCGTCAACAGAAGTGACATCATGCACAGACGTCCGTTAATGATGCAAAGAGGATGCCCAGTTGGCAATATCTGGGCAAACTGGTGATTGATCACAGACCCAACAACCCATGCCCCACAGAGCGCCAAACTACTTCCGCAAAAAGCAAGGATCTGAGCCTGAAGCAGGGGAAACACGGTCAAATATGGCACACCGATAAAACGCATTGTAGCCAGAGACAACCGCTTACGTTCGACATTAGCCCATAACCCAGCGGCCAGACTGCTGACAAACCCTGCCACTCCCATACAGGCGGTTAGCCTGAACAACAGTGTAAGCCGTTTGTCGAGCGTCAGCAGATCGGCAACATCACCCGCGCGTGACGTTACATCCACACCGGCTGCGCGTAACCTTGCATCTTCAGCGGGAACATCCTCAATATGCTTCATGTACAGTCTGAATCCCGCCTGCGTGCGTAACAGAGCCGCAGCACTTGTCCAGGCATCCTGCCAGCTCACGGGCTTTTCCCGGAAAATTTCCACCGCCTGCGCAAGCCGCACAGAGACAAACGCGGCATTCTGACCAATAGCGCGTGGCGGCGAGACCGCAAAAACCTGTAAAGGCACACTCTCCTGAGTGGCTCCTTCGCCAAGGCGTGAAAGATGCATATCCAATACATCGCCCACATGGGCATGTAGCGATGCCGCAGCCGGAGCCGAAAGCACAATTTTGTCAAACTCGACTGACATATCCACCGGAGATAATAACGGATCCCCGACAGATGATGGAATAAGCTCAACCCTGCGTGCATCCTGCGGCCGCCCCTGCGGCATAAGCAATACACTGGCAGCCAGGGTTCTGGTTCGTGGCGCGACAAATGCTATATCGGGTTGCCGGGCCAGGGCTTGCAGCCATACTGTATCAAACTGTCTGTTACTGGCATTTGATATTTCACGGACACGAGGGTCTTCAAGAAGAGCTGTACGCAACCCTTCAACCAACCCAACCCGCAAACCCGCAATGACCAGTAAAGGGGCTGCCGTGGCGGCCAGGGCAATAATCAGACACAAAGCCATGACTTTTTCGGACAGCATATCACGCAATGCGAGCCCTCCGATCAGAAGCAGTTTTTTCATGGCGCGGCATCCGTTGTTGCAATCATGGCGCCTGCTGTCTGGGGCACCACCCGCACGACCACAAAACCAGCTTCCTCCGCGCGGACGGCATCGTGTGTGACCATAATAACGGCGGCCTCTGTGCTGGCATGCTCGAACAAAAGCCGCATGGCGTCATCCGCCTGATCGGGATGCAGGGCGGCAGTCGGTTCGTCCGCCATGACCACACGAGGACGATGGACAACCGCGCGAGCAATTGCCACCCGCTGTCTTTGCCCGACGGAAAGACTGGCCGGAACCCGGTCAAGCAGACTGGCGATTCCCAGCCTTTGCGCGCACTCCAGAATGCGCCCATGATCGTCACGCTCCAGAACCCTGAGGGGAAGAGCAATATTGGCACGCACCGACAGAAAAGGCAGCAGGCCGCACATCTGGGGAACAAAACCAAGATGTCGCGCCCGCAATCTGCCCAGTTCCCTGATGCCCTGCTTTGTCTGCCAGCAGGAAGCAACTTCCTGCCCTTCTATTTGAATGCTTCCTGCCGTCGGACGCAGAGCAAGCGACAACAATCCAAGCAGTGTACTTTTTCCACAACCAGAGGGGCCGACAATAGCCAGACACTCCCCTGCCTTTAGAACAAAGTTCGGAACAAAAAGAGAAAAATTTTTATCAGGCGAACGCCATTCCAACGACCTGACACGCACGAGTTCGGGCAAAACAGATGACATCTCTCTCAGGGCAGCGCTTCAAGAGGCACGGGGTAGACAGCCTCCCCCTGATCTTCGGAATGCCCAAGATGAACCCAAAGGTCTGGCCGGGCTTCATATTCCTCGTAAAGACGCAGTCTGCTTTCAATATTGTTAAGGATGGTACGCTGGGCAATGGCCCCCATCGCCAGCCATGAATCCTGCGTTATGCTCGCAATGTCGGATTTATACGGCAACCCGTCCAGATATTCCCCCAACAGCGGCCCAAGCTTGTCAATATGCCTGATTTCTGATGGATTACGGGCCGTAGCCGCGAAAGCTGACTGGAGTTGTGTGAAAAATGTTTCCGGCGTTGTTCGGCCTGCTATTCCTGCATCAAGAATATTCTTGAGTGATGCAGCAAGATCCGAAAGCTGGTTCCGTGTCAGAAGAACCCGGATATCCAGAGCTTTATGCAAAGCGTCCGCAGGATCACGATCAGCGGTATAACTTTCCACGACATCCGGAGCAGCAGTGTTCTGCTCCCGACCGAGATAGGCAAGCCTCATGGCCTGACTGACAACCGCAGTTTTCGGGTCAACCTTCATACCCTCAGGCGTCAAACCGGCCACGGGGCGCCCGGTCGTATCTGCCACCTGTTGCAGCAAAGACGTGGAAAGCGACTGCACAACCGGCCGGAACGCCTCAGGCGAACCTCCCGCAACCGGGTAGTAAAGACTACCCGCTGTCCCAAATTTTGAAAGCGCCCTGTATTGAGAAGCCGCATGGGCATGGTCGTGCGCAGCGTCGCCCGCCGGGGTAAGCAGATGGACAACAAACAACGCAATGCCTTTTGTTGCTGCAAGCTGGCGTGCTTCTTCTATACCCAGATGGGTCACACTATGCGGGTCCTCGCTCCCGCGCGCGCCAGCATCGGTAATAAGCACCATATAACGGCCACCAAACTGGTCCCACTTAATGTTATCAATGGCGGCACGCACACCAGCCACCGCATCTTCATCAAAACTGGAAGAGGATACCTGAGCATCCCGTACCCCAGCAATTGCAGGGAGCACAGCATCAATCGGCTGCGCCAGATCCGGAGTTGCGTAGACTTTTGTTGTATATTCCAGTCCGGGAGTATCAGCGAGGCTGTCACGATAGGCAATCAGTCCAAAACGGAAATTTTGCGAAACTGCCGTGTTCTGGACTGTATGAACAATATCTCCAATCGCGGCGCGGGTCTGGTCGATATAAGGCTGCATGCTCGCCGTTGTATCTATGACAAAGACCAGAGCCGCCCGAAATTTTCTAAGCGCCTCGGGTGAAGCCGGAGGACGCCCTTCAGACGGAACCGACGGGGCAGAGATAACGTGAAGCATATGGACAGAAGGACCGCTTTCCCTGTCGATCGTGGTCGCTTCCAGAATAGGCAGAAGATAAAAGTTCTTTGTTATATCCACATAGTTTTCTGGCTCCAGTGCGACCACGGAGCCGGGCTTGCCAGACAGGGCACTGCTTAAAAGATGATCGGCCTGTTGCGCTGAGTCATTTGCCGTTAGCATGGCCTGCTCATGTTCCGCCGTATCCAGAAACAGAGCGCGGTTGCGCCCGGCCGGATTAGTAAATGCCGCAATCATGGCATGAGACCATGCAATCGTGTGGCTCTCTTCAATCCAGCCAAATGTTGGTCCGGCCATGCCCCGGCCTACCAGAACGCGTCCATTTTCACGGGAGAACACATAAAACACTTCAAAACCATCAACTGGTTTTGCACCTGTTCCCTTTGCATCCGTTGCCACCATTGCGCCAGGCCGCGTAATTATACGCTGGTAAAGACTATGCTTGCCCGGTTGCAGCAAAGGAGTCAGATCGGCCGCAAAGCCGTGAGGGACGGTCTGTGACATACCCCCGGCAAGAAGACAGGCGATAAGCCAAAAGGGTTTTCTCATGGCCAAAAATCCTTCAGGGCAAGCTGCGCTTCCATGTCACCCGCCGACGCTTTTTTCTCCAGATGATCATGCAGACGGGCGCGGTCATCCTTAACATCCTCATCACCAGCCTGCACCGCCGCCCGATAATATTGTGACGACTCACGTATATCGGCTGCGGGCACCGGTCCATTCGGGTCAAAAGCCGTGGGGTCGTACAAATGTGCCAGGCGCGCCATTGCATGGCCATCGCCACGCTGTGCTGCGGCTTCCAGCAAAAGCACACCATCGTCCGGCTTGCCATGCGTCAGCCGTCTTTGTCCTTCGTCACCAATCGCGGAAGCTGAACCGGCTTGGGCAATCACGGCCGGAACACTAAGACCTTCCAGTATATTGACCGGTGAGGCAGGCGGAGGCGTCATAACCGGTTGATGAGCCGTTACCGGAACAGTCGTCGCCACAGGAGGCACCGGAGTAGCTGGCCTGAAGGGTGCGGATGGCGGAGATGCATGATGACCATGCACGACAAACCAGACCGCCAGAGCCAGAATGCTGGCAAGTACACCACCACCAGCAAAAAGAAATTTCCGTATAGAGTACAGACGGGACCAGAATGATGCGCTGACCAACCCCAAAACAGGTTCCACAACAACAGGCTCAACATGTGCAGGAGCCGTAACCGGCTGCACAACCGGATCGTTCTTTTCCCCTTCTGTCGGAATGCCGTTGTTGCGATGCTGCTGCGCCTCAGCCTCCAACTCGGCGTACGTCTTTCCGGTCGTTGGGAGTTGAGGCCACACTTCTATGTCCCCTGTCACACGCAATTCCGGAATTTCTATCTTGTACCCTGCTCCCGGTTCAAAATCCCTGGTGGCAGATGACGGAATATGGATCAGAAGATCATTCCCCTGCGCAGCCCGACTACACTCCCCCTTAACTTCGGGAGGGTATCCTGGCGCTTTCAGAGTAACGGGTTTGTCTGAATCGTCCCCAGCACGGCCTGGCAAAACAATTGTTGCTCCCTCGGCATGCGGTCCGGGAAGTATTTTGATTGCGTTACTCATGCTTTTACAGTGTCCAGTCCGTTTATGATCGTTCCTAACTGCTCGTTGGCTTCCACATCAAACTGAGGCCCGCTTTCTTCAAAACGCTGCCGTAGAGCCAGAACCCAGTCATGAAAAAACTGGTCTACGTAAACATTCGGTTTGAGGGGAAGGTCGGGTAACCCGGCGCATGGATCCGGTCGATCAAAAATTTTCTCATCCGAGTTCATACGGCATGGTCTGGAAGATGTGGCATCCTCATCTGCATATCCCAACCAGGTCAGGAAGCGACCTATCAGTTCAACACAGATCACAGATTGTTTTTCACCCGAAAGATTCAGCCTGTTGACATGATCACAGTTCCGCCGCAGGGCGGTCGCCATTTTTCCTTTCAGATCAAGCATATTTGCCAAAACCTCCATGCGCTCCGCAAACAGGCGTGCCACATGAGGTTCCATATCAAATCTAGCAGCGTATTCAGGCTGCATTTTGCCAAGATAGTCTTTTACCCACATATCCATGATACGCTTTGCAAAATGGTCATGCTGATCCTCCCGGCTGGCGGGGTCTGGCATTGCTCCACCAAGGATCAGGGCAAGCGGATCGTCTTCTTCCGGTGGAGCAGGCACTGTGTCCAGTTCAGTGCTAAACTGATTCCACTCCCGGATAATTGCCTCCCGTTCGGGTTCCAGACTGATAAAAAATGCACCAAGCAAACGGTTCCGATGCACCTCCCTTAAGGCAAGAGCAATTTTAGCCACAGACTGCCGCGCCTCATCAGAAGCATTCAAAGACGACACATCATGATAAAAAGGTGTGATAATACGAAGAATTGATTCAGAACACAGCTTTAACCGACTGGTCAGCTGTTCGGTCCTGACGGACTTTTCGCAAAAATCATGCAACCGCTCGGCAAGGTAGCTAACCCCACCATCATTAGGCTTGATGGCTTCGTCAAAAGCTCGTTCAAAATCATGAATATGCTTCCGGACAACAGGACTGGCCAGATAGGACGCCCGAGACCGGGCAACCCGCTGCGCGACGTCGGGAATCATTTCAAGCTCCAGCTTGGTCGCGTTGTCACGGCTGTACAAACTGCCTGCGGATGACGCGCGTAACCATTGAACGTTGTCAAATGGTTTATCTGGCTTCCACTGGTTAACCCAACTCTCTTTGAAAAAATTGATTAACGATGCTTGCAGGCGGGTATTCCATCCGTCACTACTGCTCTCATCCGCACCACCTTTTTCCTCAAACTGTCTGTCAAATTTTGTAAGAATGACAAAAAGAGCGTCCTGCTTGCCTGCCCGCTGCGCAGGCGTAGCACCCATTGTATCATCAATCCAGCTTTTGATCATGGCGGGCAGGTCTGAAACCTCCTGCGCGGAATCAGCAACACACATCAATGTCGCCGTGGTTTCCATATTGTCTTGGTACAGATCAAAAAGATAATCTACCTTGCCACGCAGGAATAAAGTCCCCTCCTTACCTCTTGCCTCTGCCACCTCGGGAATTTTCAGACGGGAACGCGCCCCGGGAAAATCCAGCAGGTCGGTCTTGTCCATAAACGACCAGCGCGCGGATGTCAGGGGAATGACCAGCTCGGAAATAATGGCTGAGACAACATTACGCGGAAGATACGCACGCGATCCGTTTTCTCCCACCAGATGAACTGGCTCAATATCTCCCGCAGGTTTGAAAAGTGTTGAAACATTAAGGATACTTTTGTCCCGGGGTAACAAAGCCCTGACATCGCAAAAAGCCATCTCCGGCTGCCCCAGCGTGACCAGTGCGTCAACAAGAACACCGGCATAACGCCCCAGATCCTCAACCCCGCCCCATAGCGGAGAAAATGCCCGGAGAAGATCTTGTGGAACCAGCAAACCAACATGTTGAGCAAGCCAGCCCCAGTATGTGTCATCAAGAATGTTGATCCATATTTTATCGCCAAACTTCCGCGTAAAATACTCTCTCAGTGCTTCAACATCATCAATATCCAGAACTGTCTGCCCTTCCGTCAAAGGCAGGTTGCCAAGCCTCTCCATTATTGTGCTCAACGGCGGGGGCGTAACATTGATCAACTTGAAGTCAGATAAGAAGGTGTTTCCGACAATCCGTATAATATCGGCAACAGACAGCAACCTGACCGTCACGGGTGGCGCGCCATCAGGGGGCGTGGGGGGAAATAGGGTAAAACGTGATACCAGGCCTGAAGATTCGTCTCCCCCTATAGGATTTATTTCCTTGAGAAACTCAAAAGACTCACCACCGTACCATATTCTGAGCGGGCCATTTTCCGGGGCAGAAAGGCTCGATATCAGATACGATTTCCCCGCTTGCGATGCGCCATAAACCGCTACAGCTGACCGTCTGTTCGCTGCATGCGAAAGCTTGCGGGCAACCCTGCGCTCCCTGCGCAATGCCCGCAAACTGTTATTGTCTGCCTCTGGTGCCTGATCCTCCACCCAACGTGCCGCGTTAACGGCCAGATCAGCTAAAATCCGGGTTTTATTGGCCAGATTTGTCACGACATGCCCACTCCCATCGTCAGGCACCCTGTATCGCGCCAGTATCCTTCAGGATTAAGGGTTGTCTGTAACCGCAAGGTGATCAGTTTTATGTGAACACTCTCCCCTTGTGCGTCAGTAATTTCTTCAATCTGGAAGTTTTCTCGCCCCGAAAAATCACCCTCTTCTTCTTCCTCACGGTTTGCCCATCGTTCAAGCCTGATGTTTAAAGGAAGCTTATAGTTTTGCATTTCGGCCCGGCTATTCTGCGTGAATTCGACACAATAGAGTGGCGTTGTTGTCCACCGTTCCAGCGAAAGCTGTCGAAACCCTATCATGGTCAGACCTTGAAAATCCTCCAGATTAAAGCCCTCTGGTGTACACCCCGGCGGAGCATTGGGGTTCTGGTCCGTAAACAGCAGGTCCGCATCACGTATTCTGCCGGTCTTTTCCATTTTACCAATGTAGCGGGCAGTAGATTGCATGACCAGTTTTTCAGTCCGCAAAACAAAATTCTGCAACCTCCCCTCTGCCTGAATGCAAAGGGCAGCCCCCACCACAACCGTTGTCTTGGGGTCACTGATCCGGCTTGCCGTATCCGTAAAAGGATAATGCCTGCCAACAGTGTAGTCATGCATCGCTATAATACGATGTGGCGCAACCGGCATGGCACCCGTGATCAGATTGCGCACCCGCCGGAGCTTGGAAGGACGCCCGGATAAAATCAGGACATCGCACCCATAGGCCCAGACAACTTCCGTCAGGTTGGACAAGACTGCTTCAAGCGTTGAGCGAATGGATTTTTCAATCGTCTCGACCGTTACCTCAATATCAACACTGAAGACGTCAAACGCGCCTATTTCCTGAACATTCTGCCCCTGCATATGAAGATTGACCTGTTCGGCAAGGAAAGCCGCGCAACGCGCCCGTTGCGCATCATCCCCCCTCTTCACTTCAGGGGCGTTCAGATCAAAGCTCCCGACCACTCCACTCATCTGCTCTCCGACCTGTTCATAAAGACTCAGGGCATGCAGCGCGGCAGGCTCCAGAATGGTCGCAACAAACAACCTACGCCGGTGGCGATCCCGCTCATCCTGATTGCCGTGGTCCCGTTCAAACAGACGAATAAGCAACTCTCTGGCCCTGAGCACGCCGACTCTGGTCAAAGCCTGCTCCAGAGGGGGGAGCACCGTTGTCAGGATCACCTCTTCAAGCAGATCATCCCCGGCGATATTGAAACTCTCACGAAAATTTTGACAGGGAGACAGCGCATCGTGTCCCGTGTGAGTGTATGTCGTAATCATCAGGTCGGTTGTACCACCCCCAATGTCGATGCTGGCGACACGAATGGCTGGCCGGTTGTTTTCTCCCCGTCGCCCAGCGCTGTAGAGTTCAAACAGCGCCTCGACATGTCCCCCGAGCCGCCCGGTCACCTCATTGTGCAACCAGACAATCTGTGTCGCCGTGGCTTCATCAAGCTCCGCACGCAAAGTGGGCAGCTTGCCTTTCTGGTCCGTTACCTTCCAGATAAAATCTAGCGCGGCCCGTGCACGGGCCTGAAAAATTTTCTGCTCCGCCACCGGCATACCCGGAGGCATGGTCAACATAAGGGAACGCAATCCCCGTGGGCGGGCGCTATCGCGCCGACGTGAGCGAAATCCCGGCGAGTTCATGTACATAAGCGCCTGCATGACAATTTCGCTCAGCATAAGCGTGAACAGCAGACTACGCGACAGAACACTGGGGCCCACAGGCTGGGCTGCATCCAGATCAAAGCGACCAACCCTGCACGTCCGCTTGGCGCTCAGGGTTTCCAGCAGCGCCCGACGGAATGGACCATTAACGGGCGGGTCGGCATTCTGTCCATCACGATGATAGCCATTGTTGAAGCGCCACCCTTGGTCAGACGGCCGCATGTCCCACAAATACCTCTTGGGCGCCGACAGACCAGAAAGTCCTTCCGTGCCAATGCGCGCACCCATCATCCGCTCGGCTTCCGGGCCGGTTCTGACCGGGCTCGCCCAGGCAAAAGCATGCGGACGCCCCGAACGACGGGAATGGGAGTCCCGTCCAAAAACCGCTTTGCCGAATTCAATCCTGCTGGAAAAAGGATCAGAACAAACCTGCTCGGGCCGATCCAGGTCCCGCAGTTCCAGAACGTAGCTGTCCGCTTCGCGCTGGCGCGCGCCGGGGTGTTCCTCAATAAGAATTCCACAGCTTCGAAAATTACCCAGATCAAGCACCAGATCGACCGATACCGGGGGTTCATTCGTTGTTGTCAGCATCTGTGCGACCGGTGGTCTGCCTGCTTTTGCAATCATCCGCAGGAAAGCAAGATAGATCGCCACATGCGCAAGAACCTTGGATGGTCCACCCTCATCATCATCGCGACGTTTTCTGGTGGACTCAACCCAGTTCGCATCATGAAGTAACTCAGCAAGCCAGTCCTTGAGCCACGCGCTTTCAATCAACCATGAAATGCTGTCCAGATCCGAAACAAAGGCAAAACTCTGCCCTCTCGCCTCGTCATCAGGTGTGGGGGCCAGATAGCGCCCTTCGTAATAGGGTGCGATTGAAGTATCAAACGCTATGTTAAGAAAAATAACCTCTTCACCCGGCCCTTTATACTCGCTACGCAGCCTACCCCGCACCCAGTTGGCCGGACCAGGCTTAAAGCCTTCATCATCAGTCACCCCTACACGGGCAAGATAAGGCAGCGGCACCCACTCGTTTTTAAAAACCTTATAAATATCCTTATATTTTATTTGATAATCTGCCCCATCCGGCACCACATGATCCCGACCATCAGCATAAAATACCTGATTTCCGCTGTCCTGATCTTTCTCGGGCATGCGCAGGACACATTCGGGCTCACCATTCGGCCCATTCCGTTGCTGTTCATAAAACCTCACCGTTATGTCAGTGCAGTCCTCTTGATCGAGCATGATCGTTTCGAACTGAATAAGACTATCGGGAATCAACGAGATATGGTCTGACATCAGCTCATTTTCTCCCATTTTTCTCGCAGATTATCCGTCATGATCTTACTTTGTTATTACTGATTTGACACGGCGCGACAATCCCCCGCACCCAAGACACAACGACTGCAATAATGACCATGCGCCTCCATCCTTCACCAAAAGATGCGCGTGCATCCAGCCAAAACGCTGTTGTAGCCATCGGAATAGCTGATATGCAAAAAACGTTTCCCATATGCGCAACACTTGCAGTGAAGGCCGACTGCGGGAAGTCAATACCATACCGCCCACCCGGATCATAAAGTAGACACTGCCGATCTCTGGAACAATCCTTCGCTCGGTTTATCATGATTGGAATAGCGTGGGTCATTCGTATAGCCGAGACAGGACGCTTTTTCCTGGTCCAGTCGGGTGCAACGATATGTCGTCGCCAGAAAATTCTGGCCAGTTGATATTGAGAGACAACGATCCGCCTCTATAATCAGGGTATCCCCCTCAAAATGAGAGGTGAACCTTCCTTTGCAGATACTGTTGTTAGTGTACTGTAATGTCTGCTGACCTCCATCTCCCCGATCATCAAAACAGAATGTCCACAGCGCGACCGATTGAGGTATATGAGTCTCGATATTGACCGCGACCATATTGGTAAGACGGTGCCAGCACCCTTTGAGCATGGACAGATCATGCGCCTGCCATTTGGTCGCGGGCAGATCATCGACAGGTGGGGGGCGTGCTGCGGCCGGATGGACCTCAGCCGCTAAATGCGCGTGTTCAAGAGGCGGAACAACTTTGCATATCGACGGCAACGGAAGAAGGCAAACCCACACGGCCGCAACCAGCAGGCCAGCACCTACCCCGGCTAGAGCAGAGCGCAGCAGACGCGGTGGCAAAGGTGGAAAAACCGCCCCTACCGATTTAAGCTTTCTGTCGCTAAAGCCGGTCAGCAGGTCTACCCCACCCGCTCCCCCCCAACGGGTCACAACCGCACGTCCGTCCACACCAAACAGGCAATCCAGCGAGGGTATCTGGTGCATGCCGGGGAAATACTGCCGAATAACACCATTTTCGCTTTCCGCTACACGCCGGATATCCGCAAGGATTGAACCCGCCTGCAAAAGCAATGCATCCTGCGCAGAAGCATCAAACTCAAAAAAATTCAGGCTTTTATCGCCTTCACTTGTCCAGACCACGCCATCACCTTGCGCAACAGGCGTCGCAAAAAGGGCTGCATGATCCACTCCCAGCCTGTCCCGCACAGCCGCCACAAATGCCTGAGCCGCCGCAGGCACACCACCTGTACTTTTGTCCAGATGCACAATCATGCGGGAATTCCAAAATTACAGACAGGAACAATACGATTATTGACCGATGCGCTCCCCTTCCGCGTTACGAGCACAGTGCCATGATAACAGACCGTTACGGAAAAATGACTGGTTGGTGCAGCATGCATTGCAAAAGGGTCCACAATTACCGTGTATAACCCCGGAGGGGGTGCCGTAACCCACGCAACCGTCTCAACCGGGTGGTTCGTCGGCGGCAGGGCTCCTTTTCTGCGCGCATTGGCGTCATGACGCAGCACTCCCCCACCATGCTCTCTCCTGTTGAAATAAATGCGCTGTCCATCAGGGCAGATAACATGCAGATCAAGATCGTTCAGGTCGTTCCACGCCAGAATAACCTGTAATATGCCACCAGACGCTCCCACTTTTCGAACACGCCTGAGCGCGCTCCATGCACGCCAGGGAAGCCGCGTCACAAGCCAAGCCAGCACTGTTAGAGACGCCAGAAGAAACACCCAGAACAAAAGTAATGGATGAGAACACCCCCCAGAAGCAAACAGACCACCAAGATGAGATATAAGCCAGATTAGCAAAGCCAGTCCCGCCAGCATTACTAACAGAACAAGCCATGCTTGCCACGCTCCGGCCGGTCGCTGTTCAACTACCAATGGTGGTGGATGGATGGCCATTCGCGTATGGGCCGCCTCATCAGCAGGCGCAGGAGCGGAAACGGAAGGCGCGGGCTGCTTTACTGCTCCGGTAATATCCACCCGGGTCAGCTTATCCGTAACTGCGTGATGTCCCCACCCTACTAGGATTGGTCCGGAAGCTCCGGAACGGATATATTCCTCCCCCGGAATGGTAAAAATATATGGCAGTAAAGGTAAAAGTGCTTTCTCCGAAGATGAAAGGGCATTCCCCTGCTGATCTGCCGCCGCTTCAATTGCAGCCCGTAATGCATGAAAATGCTTTACCCGATCTTCTTGCGGGATATCCGCACCGACCGTTCCATACCAGTCAACACGGCCATTTCCGTGCGCTTCTGGCTCGGCCAGCAACCCTCCCCCAGATTCTCCCCCCAGCTTTCTTAGCAAACCGGAAAACTCAGGCCACAATTCCATCACTCTTTGGCCTCGGAAAACCACAGGTGAGAGTTCAGATGAAGTGGTCGTGCAAAGAAGGACCGTCATGATGGCAATCCGGCCCCGAAATACCTTCCTATCACAGGAAAATCCACGCCAAACCCATGGCTACGGCCAATTACAGTTAACGCCGCCCACAGGGTTAATAGAAAAAACGAAATGAATGCAAGAATATGCAGCACAACAGATGAGGCTCCTGACATTGGCAACTGGCCATCATAAGACACTGCTGCCACAGAAACTTCAGGGAAAGGCATTTCCTGACCCGCTACCGAAGATATATCCTGTTTGAACACTCCCCTGGATGCAGGAGGCTCAGTAACTTCAAACGGATCAGATTTGTCAATTTTTACAGATTCGTGCCGGTCCATGACCGGTGACGTCTCCTGCTCCAATAATTGACCAAGAAAAGACTTGCCGAAATCCACCGCCCTGTCAGATAGTTTCAAACCTTTCTCGCGACCGGCCATCGCCCCCCAAGGGGCAAGAACAAACCTGTCACCATCAGTAAATATGGCTTCAGCGCCAGGAATAATCAGCGCAAAATCCAACAAATGAATATCTGATGTGCCTGCCATCAATACGGATTGTCTCAGTCGGATAATTTCAGTAGCAAGATCACGCAACAAAGTCTCTCTTTCCTCCGCAGGAAAAAGAGTAATCTGTCGAAACTGACTTTCGCCCTCCGCGTACCAAGAGATTTCGCCCGGATTATTTTCCCGTGGCCAGCAGACGAGAGGCTCTGCGAACCCAAAACGCAGCCGCTCAGACAAACCTGTAATTCCGGCAATAGTCTCGTAATTCAGAATAACAGGCCGATCACGGAATTCCAGCAGCACAAGTTCATCTAAATTACTACGAAGAAGAATATATGCCACAATAAAAGCTTTCCATTAATCAATCGCACTCTAAAAATATTTCTTAGATTTATGCTAGTATATATTAACTTCTGTCAAGATGGAGAAATTGAAGGAACTAAACTGCTCTGGGCTTTATGGAGACAGAAAGTGGACTTGTAACGGTTTTGTGCCGGTCATCTGAGCGTTTTAAGCTCGTATCAGGAGACCGACGAGATCATGAAGCATACGGAAGATTTCAAACGCGAGGCCGTGAGACTTGCGTTGAGCAGCGGGCTGTCACGTACGCGCATTGCGGCCGACCTTGGTATTGGCAAATCCACTCTGGGTAAATGGAGAGTGGATTACCGTCCGACCGGACCGACATCCGAGCCTCAGGGTGACCTGGCCCGCGAGAATGAACGCCTTCGTCTGGAAAACCGGATTCTGCGGGAGGAGAGGGAAATTCTAAAAAAAGCTACCCAGTTCTTTGCGAGCCAAAAGCCATGAGGTTCGCCTTC
>NZ_JACHIE010000021.1 GCF_014207635.1 Acetobacter lovaniensis | reverse complement strand
CAGACCGGATGCCATCGCAAAAACCGTCAATCAAATCGCCAAAAGCCAGAAATTACCCGCCAAGCACATCAATCAACGGTTCTTCGATCCCTCCACCTTCCGCTTCCCCCTCCAGAGCCGACATGGAGTGAGTCCTCGGCGTGAAATAAGCCCGACTAAGAACGGGCTTATTTTAACCTAATTAGAGGACTCGTTTTAACCCGAATAAGGACATTTTCGCGGGGTTGAACGGCGCGAAAACGGGGATTCTCCTAATTGAGGAATTTCGACAAACAGGTTGAAAAACTGGCGCGCAAGTTATGTCCGACAAGGGAACTTATCGGACATAATAACGGGGGAGGGGGCAGAAAACGGAAAAACAGTTATTTTTGAAGTTAGTGGCCAGTTAAGGTAAATCATAATGCCGTTTCCAAACGGCCCTTGCATCTATTTATAGTAAAATGGTATTTATCGCGATACATACCATTCTGCGAGGTCCACCATGTCAGAGACTGCCAAAATTTTCATGACCGGTCGCAGCCAGGCGGTTCGCCTTCCCGCCGCCTATCGGTTCAATACGGCCGAAGTCAGCATCCGGCGTGATCCACAAACGGGAGATGTCATCCTCTCAGCCCGGCCCACAGATTGGAACGAGGCATTCTCGGCTATCCGGCATAGCCGGGGCGCAGAGTTGTTTCCGGCTGGCCGGGACCAGAATGAGCAGACACGCGATCCTTTTCCCGGGTTTTGAGCGGTGACTCTGTGGATGTTCGATACCAACACGGTCAGCGACATAGTGCGGGGAGACGAGATCGTTCTGCAACATGTTGAGCGCCTTGATCCCCGCCAGTGTTGTGTGTCAGCGGTGACCGCTGGGGAAGTTGCTTACGGGCTGGCCCGGCGCCCTGACGCTACGCGCCTACACCGTTTGACCCAGATCGTTATGGACCGTCTGGAAGTGTTACCTTGGGACTCAGAAACTGCACACCGTTATGGCCGGTTACGCGCCAGTCAGGAACGGCAGGGCCTGTCTCTGGGCCCACTTGATATGATGATCGCAGCTCACGCCCTGACCTGTAGCCTGACACTGATTACCAGTGATCAGGCTTTTACAGCCGTCAGGGGATTGGATGTGCGGAATTTCCGTGGCTCGTAACGAGCCGCAGCGTTCTACGGTCATGGCAGACGAGCAAAGGGTCGGTTTTGACACAAGGCGAGCGACTGCATATCCGTCTTCAGGTGCTCGGAAAGAAGCCGCCCCGGCTCTGGGCGATATAGCCGCTGTATTGACGCGGACAGTTCTGCGATGTGGTCAGCTCGACCAGCAGATATACAGGCATCCCTTGCGTGACGTGATCCTGTTCCGATCGCGTCTGGAGGCTGCCCGTAATTGTGCAGCCGTCGATGGTTATCTGGTCGATCCGTGGCATCTGGCTGCCGTTCTTGAAGGATTGCGTCCCCGGATCCGTGGGCAGAATGTGTTTGAACGGGGTACCGAAATTGATGCCGCCCGTGCGGCATTCACGCAATATCAGTGGCTTGCAAGACCCACAGGACTGCAAAAAGAGGCAATCGCGCAAGCGCGGGCAGTGGCCCAGTCTTTGACGCAAAGCCTAGGACCGTTTGTGGGGAGTGCCATGGCGTTCCGGCAATGGGTAGAGGCTGGAGAGAGCCGCGCTCCGTTTCGGGGCGCCCTGATGGAGGTCTGGCGTGAAGATGGCGTGTTACGCACACCCCTTCCGCTCACGGGAGCCGCGGCCTTTCGGTCAGGAACATCCTGGGGTGTCCGGACCTGGGTTCCGTGCTGGTTGCGGGCCTTAGAAGACGAAGCTGACGCCATTCGTATCATGACCCGAACGCTTGAGGCCTCGTGGCGTAATGCCCGTCTTCAGGCGGGTGGTCAGAGGCGCACCTCCCGTGCGCTCGCCGCGATCGATGTCATAGCGGCCCATCCGGTGATTTCGGCGTCAACACTCGCGGCCCGGCTTTCAATGTCGATCAAGGCGGCCTGCCAGTTACTTGAACGCTTTTTGAAGAAGGGGTTGATTGTGGAAGTCACCCATCGGTCCGCACGGCGGTTGTTTGCGCTGCAGGATATGGCGCCTCTACGGGAAACTGTGCAGCCACGAGCACAAGTGGTGCCAGGACGAAAGCGTGGCAGGCCTCCTGCGAGTGCTGCTGAAGACGATATGAATGTCGCGGATACAGAGTCGGTGCAGGATTTCAGTCCCCTTGAACGGTGGGTACCCGATTACTCCGAACTTGAGGCCGCAATGGCTATGATTGACCGTCTGATGGAGAAAACCTGTCTGTGAATGGCACGGCACAAGTCGATGACGGTAACTGATGCCGTAATCTGTGACGGCACCCGCCTTTGCTTCCGTCGGAATACGCCAGTGCCTTGCGGAACACTTCAAAATTCACAGTCCGGGGAAACGCTTCGAGCTGATCACTGAGCCCGCTCAGCCGGGCAAGCCGCTCTTCAACGTCAAAAAATCCCGCCTGCTTCATATCGCCATTCCCTCAATCAACACAGAAGAAATAGAATCATATAGAAGACCCCAAAACCAGGGGGTTTTTCGAACCCTCCACTTCTATGGCAGAAGCTCAAATCGACCCTATTAAAAAGGAATCATGGAAATAAAAGTGGAATAAACTAATTAATTCTTTTTCATAAGGCGTGAGTAATAAGTTGGCAATCTTCCTATAAAAGGAATATTGCCCGACTTTTAGTTAAACAAAATCATTATGTACTGGTAAAACATTTCGAACCTCCTCTAGTTTCAACGAATTTTATATATTAACTACAATCGTGGATTGCAAATAAAAAACCAACTAATGAAAATTATGCCCAAAAAAGCTACTAAATGAAGAAAATTTCCAGTTGGTTTTTTGTCCTGTCAGTTAGGTGATTCAGGTTTGTCAGTTAGGTCTGCCAGCTCACAATCACTGCTAGTAGTGGTGATGTCACGTTAAGTTTTTTAGTTTGAGTGTGGTTGGTTTTGAGTGGATTTCAGGCTGCGAGAATGGTCGCGGGCTTCCACTGAGCGAAAGCTTGGAGACGATGAATGTGTCGTGTGAGGGCGTTGGCGTCAGTGGCGGGTGGAACGAAGAGATTACGGACGGCAGGCTGGCACCTGATACCGCGATGGTGCCATTGGCCCCGATACGACCATTCGTATTATCAATCTGCTCCCCACTCTTCAGGTTTATGCCCTGCGTGCCGTAAATCAGCCCCGTGTTCACGGCAGAACCAGTCAGAGTTGCATTGGCCTGTTCGGCCGCTACCAATCTGCCTGTATTGAGAAGAGACGCGGCGGTCATCCGGAAATGGAAGACAACAGATGCCGCCGCCCAGTGATGGCGCGCGATTGAGAGAGGGGCTTCTGGATAAAGCCAATACGGCCTCAAGCGTCTGGGCTGATACAGTGTATCGCTCAAAAGCCAATGGTAATCCCCCCATAAAAAGAGTGACTTTTGAATGAGAATTTTCTCAGCGTAAGAATTGAGGAGATTCTGATGAAGAGTGATCGCTTTACTGACGCCCAGATCATGGGTGTGATCCGCCAGGCTGAGGGCGGTGTCCCGGTTTCTGACCTGTGCCGGGAGCATGGGATCAGCAACGCCACGTTTTACCGGTGGCGCGCGAAATATGGCGGTATGGATGCTTCGATGATCAGTCAGATGAAAGCTCTGGAAGAGGAGAACCGTCGGCTGAAGCGCATGTATGCGGATCTGAGCATGCAGACGGATATCCTGAAGGAAGCCCTTGAAAAAAAATGAAGCGGCCAGCCCAGCGCCGGGAACTAGCCGCACAGGCTGTGGCGCATCGTGGGGTCAGCATTGCGCTGGCCTGTCGGATTTTTGGGATATCCGAGACCTGCTTTCGCTATCGTCCGCGACTGGCAGCGGAGAACGACAGGATTGCCGCTCTTCTGGTGGGACTGACCCAGGCTCACAGGAGATGGGGATTTGGTCTGTGTTTCCTGTATCTGCGCAATGTGCAGGGACATATCTGGAATCATAAGCGGGTTTATCGGATCTATCGGGAACTGGAACTCAACCTGCGGATTAAACCCCGCAAGCGTCTGGTTCGCGAAAAGCCTGAAAAGCTGTCGGTTCCGGCCCTTCCCAACAGGGTCTGGTCCATGGATTTTATGGCGGACAGGCTGCTGGATGGACGTGCTTTTCGGCTCCTGAACATTCTCGATGACTTCAATCGTGAAGGACTGGCGATTGAGGTTGATTTTTCCCTGCCGGCCTGTCGGGTTGTCCGCTGTCTGGAACAGATTATGGAGTGGCGTGGCAGGCCAGAAGCCATCAGAATGGATAATGGCCCTGAATATGTCAGTCATACGTTGGTTTCATGGGCCGGAAAACAGAGGATTACCCTGATCTATACGCAACCGGGCAATCCGCAGCAGAACGCCTATATTGAACGCTACAACAGAACTGTCCGGCAGGAATGGCTGGAGCAGTATTTGTTTGAAAGCATTCAGGACGTGCAGGAGGTCGCAACACAATGGCTCTGGACATATAACCATGACAGACCCAACATGGGGAACAGCGGGCTAACCCCCGCCCAGAAACTAAAAACAGCTGCCTGAATTCTCATTCAACGCCCGACTAAAAATGGGGGGATTACCCTATGAGCCAACTCATCGACAGACTTCTCTTTTTCAAAAAATATCAAGGTAAGTTTGCGGGTGGCCATGGCGTCAATACAGATGAAAGCCGGGCATGGGAGGATACCTACCGGTCCCGGTGGGAGAGTGAGAAAATTGTCCGGTCAACGCATGGCGTGAACTGCACCGGCAGTTGCAGTTGGAAGATCTATGTTAAAAGTGGTCTGGTCACGTGGGAAACACAACAGACCGATTACCCGCGCACGCGACCAGATATGCCCAACCACGAACCACGTGGCTGCCCGCGTGGCGCAAGCTACTCATGGTATCTGTATAGCAGTAACCGTATTCGCTACCCGCTGGTGCGCAAACGGCTGGTTGAGTTGTGGCGCGAAAAACGTAAGACGCTGGATGCGGTCTCAGCTTGGGCAGCCATCCAAAACGACCCGGTCGCCCGTCAGAGTTATCAGGCACAGCGTGGGCTGGGGGGCTTTGTTCGGGTGTCTTGGGATGAGGCAAACGAACTGATTGCCGCAGCAAATATCCATACCATCAAAACATGGGGGCCTGACAGGCTTGTGGGCTTTTCGCCCATTCCAGCCATGTCTATGCTGAGTTACGCTGCCGGAACACGCTATTTAAGCCTTCTTGGCGGAACATGCCTGTCTTTTTATGACTGGTATTGTGACCTGCCTCCCGCGTCCCCTCAGACATTTGGTGACCAGACAGACGTGCCAGAAAGTCTTGACTGGTATAATTCGGGCTATCTGCTGGTCTGGGGCTCCAATGTGTCCATGACCCGCACACCCGATGCTCATTTTTATACAGAAGCACGGTATCGGGGCGCAAAAAGTGTAGTCATTGCTCCGGACTATGTTGAAGTCGCTAAATTTGCAGATTTATGGCTGCACCCTCGCCAAGGAACGGACTCTGCACTGGCATTGGCCATGGTGCATGTCATTCTTCGTGAGTTCTATCTTGAACGTCAGGTCCCTTATTTTCAGGACTATGCAACCCGGTACACAGACCTTCCATTTCTGGTGATCCTGGACCCCAGCGATGCAGGTCAGAAACCCGGCAGGCTGCTCCGCGCGGCTGATCTGGCGGATGACCGGTACCACACCACAGAAGCTGACTGGAAGCCTCTGGTTTGGGACCGGGAACAGGCCTGCCCTGCTATGCCGCGCGGGTCTGCCGGTTTTCGGTGGGAAAACGAGGGGAAATGGAACCTTGAACCATTTGATGCCGTAACAGGTGCGCCCTTAACACCGTCTCTTTCTCTGGGTGAGAGTGGAGAGATGGCCACAGTACTGTTTCCATATTTTGGTGGAGACGGGCGCTTTGGTTTGAATGAGGCCGAGCCAGTTCATGCCCGTAAGGTTCCGGTACGAAGCATAGCCTTGAAAACAGGCGAGCATGTCCAGTGCGCCACTGTTTTTGATTTAATGACCGCACATTATGGGCTTTCTGCGGACGCTACCGCGTGGCCGGATTATGAGAGTAATGTGCCCGGTACGCCCGCTTGGCAGGAGGCCATTACCGGTGTGCCGCGTGAAAGATGTATTGCTGTAGCACGCGGCTTTGCCCGAAATGCGGAAGCTACGCAGGGGCGCTCCATGGTTATTCTGGGGGCAGGCCTCAACCATTGGTACAATATGGACATGACGTACCGTGCTATTCTGAACATGCTCATGCTGTGTGGGTGCATAGGGCAGAACGGCGGCGGCTGGGCGCACTATGTGGGGCAGGAAAAGCTACGCCCATCCGCAGGGTGGGGGCCAGTCGCGTTTGCGGGGGACTGGGGCGGCCCGCCACGCCGAATGAACGGCACAAGCTTCTTCTATGCACATACAGACCAGTGGCGTTATGAGCAGTTAACACCAAGGGAGCAGCTTTCACCTCTGGCCTCGCCTGAAAAATGGCCTCAAACCGTGCTTGATTGTAACATTCAGGCTGAACGACGCGGCTGGCTGCCAAGTGCGCCACAACTTGCGGTCAATCCGTTACAGCTCGGTCAAAAAGCCGCTCAAAGTGGGCAGGATCCTGCAACATATGTGAAGGACGCTCTTGTATCCGGTTCCATCAAGCTGGCTTGTGAAGACCCCGATGCACCGGAGAACTGGCCGCGTAACATGTTTGTCTGGCGGTCAAACTTGCTAGGTGCCAGCGGCAAAGGACATGAATATTTCATGAAGCACCTGTTGGGCGCGCCTAACAATGTCATGAACGAGGATAGTGACCAGAGGCCGGATTTTGCAAAATGGCATGATAAGGCTCCAGAAGGAAAACTGGACCTTCTGACAACTATTGATTTCCGCATGAGCACAACAGCAATGTTCAGCGATGTCGTTTTGCCAACCGCAACATGGTATGAAAAATCAGACCTGAATACGTCTGACATGCACACGTTTATTCATCCGCTGCAGGCTGCTGTTGACCCGGCATGGGAAGCCCGCACGGACTGGAGCATTTTCCGTGGTTTGGCTGAGACGTTCCAACGGTTGGCAAAAGGCCAGTTGGAGAGTGAAACAGATGTTGTTCTGTCACCCTTGCAAAAAGACACACCAGCCGAGCTGGCGCAGCCTTATGGTGACGAGATCTGGCGGTCAGAGCACCCGATAGCTGGTGTACCGGGCAAGACAATGCCCCAGATTGCTATTGTGCCAAGACGTTATGATGAGGTCTATGATCGCTACATTACGTTAGGTCCGGGTTTGGAAAAGAAGGGGAACGCAGACCACGGGTTACAGTGGGATACAACAGCAGAGATACAGGAACTTAAGCAGACACATCCGTCAGTCTCAGTGAAATATCCCGAGAGGTCTTCTCTTTTTCAGGATACCGATGCGGTTGAGACGGTACTTATGCTGGCACCGGAAACAAATGGTGCAGTTTCAGCCAGAAGCTGGAAGTCTCTTTCAGACAAAACCGGGCGTGACCTTTCTCACCGTCTGGGCGGAAGAGACGGTGACCGGATTACATTTGCAGATATCATTACACAGCCTCGGCAGGTCATAAACTCGCCGGTATGGAGCGGTGTCTCGTCAACGCAGGAAGCCTACACCGCTAACTGGCTGAATGTGCACGAATATGTACCATGGCGTACATTAACAGGTCGGCTTCAGTTTTATCAGGATCACCCTTGGCTCCGTGACTTTGGGGAAACCTTTGCCACATACAAGCCACCTATTGAAACACACTCAACGCCAGAGGCCTTAGGGGCTGCGCATGATAACGGAAACCCGGTTATCCCGCTGAATTTCCTGACCCCTCATCAAAAGTGGGGCATCCATAGCACCTATGCTGAAAACCTGATTATGTTGACACTTGGTCGTGGTGGCCCGGTTGTCTGGATTAGTGAGGATGACGCAACACGGCTCAAGATTGTCGATAATGACTGGGTAGAAGCTTTTAACTGTAACGGGACATTGGTGGCGCGTGCTGTTGTCAGCCAGCGTATTCCGTCTGGTGCAGCGTTTATGTACCATGCGGCCGAGCGCACCGCCAATGTGCCGGGTAGTGAAATTACTGGCAAGCGTGCCGGTATTCATAATTCAGTGACGCGTGTTGTCATGAAACCCACCCATATGGTGGGTGGGTATGCACATCTTTCATGGTCATTCAATTATTACGGGCCGGTTGGGTCTAATCGTGATGAATTTATTTTCTTACGTAAAATGAACGATGTGAACTGGTTTGACACCACCGAAAAAGGGAAGGGATGAAGATGATTTTGAGTAATTTTCCTGCTTCTCCCTGCATTATAGGTAAGTAACCGTGAAGATACGTGCGCAGATAGGTAAGGTTCTTAATCTCGATAAATGCATCGGGTGTCATACATGCAGTGTGACGTGCAAACAGGTCTGGACCAACCGTGACGGTGTTGAATACGCATGGTTTAACAATGTCGAAAGTAAACCCGGTGTCGGTTTTCCGCAGCAGTGGGAAAATCAGGAACTGTGGCATGGCGGCTGGCAGTTGGGAAAGGGAGAGTCACTCCGCCCTAAAATTGGTGGAAAATGGCGTATTCTTTCGAAAATTTTTGCAAACCCAAACCTGCCCCAACTTGACGATTATTATGAACCATTTGATTTTGATTACGCTGCATTGCAGAACGAAAAAAGCGAGCAGGTTGTTACGTCTGTCCGGCCGTATTCCCGTATTACCGGGCAGGTCATGGATAAAATTGAACGAGGCCCGAACTGGGAAGAGTCTCTGGGCACAGAATTTAAACATCGTTCCAAAGACTATAATTTCCGTGATGTAGAAAAAGAAATATATGGAAAGTTCGAAAATAGCTTTCTGATGTTTCTCCCGCGACTGTGTGAACACTGCCTTAACCCGACTTGTGTTGCATCATGCCCATCAGGTGCTATTTATAAAAGGGAAGAAGACGGCATTGTTCTGGTTGATCAGGAAAAATGTCGTGGGTGGCGCATGTGTGTCAGCGGTTGCCCTTACAAGAAAATTTATTACAATTGGCACACAGGAAAATCAGAAAAATGTGTGTTCTGCTACCCCCGTATAGAAAGTGGCCAGCCTACCGTCTGCTCTGAAACCTGTGTGGGGCGTATCCGCTATCTTGGCGTCATGCTGTATGATGCCGACAAAATTGAAACCGCTGCGGCTACAACAAACCCTGAAGATGCGTATGAGCAGCAGCTCGACCTTTTTCTGGACCCACACGACCCGGCAGTGGTTGAGCAGGCACGTCGGGACGGCATACCTGACGCATGGATTGACGCGGCCCAACGCTCGCCAGTGTACCGTATGATCAAGGAATGGAAAATCGCCTTTCCGCTCCATCCTGAATACCGCACCCTGCCTATGGTTTGGTACATCCCGCCCTTGTCGCCCATTCAGGAAGCAGCTTCTGCTGGTAGTCTGGAAACCCTGAATGGTATTCCAGATATCAACAGCCTACGTATACCGGTCCAATATCTGGCTAATATGCTCACTGCGGGGGATGAAGCGCCCGTCAAAGCGGCTCTTAACCGGCTGCTGGCGCTCCGGGCCTATATGCGCCGTTTCCAGATTGAGAATGTACGTGACGCCTCTCTCTTGCAGGGGGCAGGGCTGTCAGAGCAGCAAATTCAGGACATGTACCGTCTTCTGGCTATTGCGAATTATGAAGATCGCTTCGTTGTGCCAACCGCGCATAAAGAAGATGCAGAAGACCCTTACCATCAGCGCGGCATCGCGGGTTTTCATTTTAATCAGAGCACAACCTCCGGGAAAAGCCGCTTCAGCCTATGGGGGCAGCAGGGTGTAAGACCGGAAATTCGTCGTCATACGGTGAAAGGGGGATAACAATGTCTCAGTCTCTGTCATTCCTCTGTCAGTTAAGCGCTATTTTTCTTCGGTACCCTGATGAACTTATAAAGCAGGAAAGTGTAGAATTAGGCACGCTGATTTCGCTTTCCAGTCTCTCTATAGAACAGAAAAAAGCTTTCGAAGAAATCAGGATTTTTCTTGAAAAAACACCACTTCTGGATGCGCAAAGCCAGTATGTGCAGCTTTTCGATATGTCCCCCTCCTTATCACTCTACCTTTTCCAGCATGTGCATGGGGATTCCCGTATGCGCGGGCAGGCAATGGTGGATCTGTTAGAGGAATATCGTTCTGCCGGTCTGGATTTGCAGGGGAACGAGTTACCAGACTTTCTTCCCGCCTATCTAGAGTATGCGTCTGTGTGTGACCCTCAGAAAACACAGGAGCTTCTGACAGAAATAGTGGATATTCTTGCAGTTCTGAACAGAAGACTTCAAGAAAGGCGGTCTATATATTCTGGTATTTTCCAAATTTTACAGGAAGAATCCAAACGCCTTCCTGACAAAGAAGTCGTGCACGCGCATTTAAGAGACACAGCCGTGATGGATGATCCCGCAACCCTTGATATGCGGTATGAAGAAAAACCTGTCACGTTCGATCATGCCTCCTCACCTGCGGCATGTAGCGCAGCGTGTGCTGGCTATTCAGGCAAGGATCATGGGAAGGCAAGAGCATGAACTGGGTCGAGTACTTTCTGTTCCAAATCTATCCGTATCTATGTTTGTCGGTCTTTGTCATCGGGTGTTGGGCGCGGTTCGATAGAAGCCAGTTTTCATGGCGCGCTGAGTCGAGTGAGTTCCTTGAAAGAAAAACCCTGAAGTGGGCCAGTAATAGCTTCCACGTTGGTGTGCTGGGGTTGATGATGGGCCATGCTGCGGGGCTTCTGACCCCGCCCCAACTGACTGAGATGCTGGGCCTGAGTGCTCACGCCCACCAGTTGCTGGCTGTCGGTGCCGGAAGTGTGTTTGCAGTGTTCGCTGCTGTTGGTGGCGCAGGGCTTATTTACCGCCGTGTCTTTAACAAGCGCGTCAAGGCCACCAGCCGCCCAACTGACCTATTCATTCTTCTGTTTGTCTATGCGCAACTCTGGCTCGGAATTCTTGGGTTGCCACACTCCATGATGCATTCAGATGGGCACACAATGGAAATATTAGGGGAATGGTGCCGGGGTGTTCTGACATTCCGGTCAGGCCTGCCAAATCTGCTCACCACTATCCCGTGGGTTTACAAGCTACATCTGGTAACCGGTATGACGTTGTTTCTGCTAACGCCGTTTACCCGGTTGGTGCATGTTATCTCTGCTCCTATCTGGTACGTTTTTCGGCCGGGGTGGCAGATTGTCCGCCAGAATCACCATGTCGCTAATGATGAGACGTGAGCCCCGAACATGATGAGTTCTCCCAATCAAACCGGTCACACAATTTTTGTAAATGACACCGCTATTTCATTGGAGGATGTTCAGGCAGAAATGCCGCACCACAAAACAGCGTCTCTTCAGGCACAGTGGAATGATGCCGCAAGAGCGCTGGTGGTAAAAACACTCCTGCTTGATGAAGCCCGGAAAAAGCTCGACACTAAGAGCGGAGACAGTTTGACCGATGAAGCGCTCATTCAGGCTTTGCTAGAGCGGGAGGTCGAGGTGCCAACGCCAACGGATGATGAGCTTGAGCGCTGGAGTGCTTCCAATATTGCCCATATGCAGGCTGGTCCCGCCATGCATGTGCGGCATATTTTGGTATATGCAGATAAATCTATGCCGGGTTCAGTGGAAACAGCGCAAAAAAGAGCGCAAGAGTTTCTGGATCACCTGAAAAATAACGCCACAGATTTTGAACAAGTAGCAGCACGTTATTCAGAGTGTCCTTCCTCCAGTAGAGGGGGGGATTTAGGCATAATGCAAGAGCAAGATCTTTTGCCAGAGTTCAGAAAAGCCCTTCAAACTGTCCAAGAAGGTGAATTCTATGATGGTCTGATAGAAACACGATATGGCGTGCATATTGTGCAGCTTTTAAAAAAGTTTCCTGCTGAGCTAAAAGTCGAAGCTTTAAATAAAGAAGAAAAACAGCGCATTCGGATTTTCCTTGAAGATAATAGTTGGAAGCAGGGCGTGCAGAACTACATTGCTATGCTTGCCTCTAAAGCGCGAATTAAAGGGTTTGACTTGTTTTCTGGCACAACAGCGCAGGCATCCAGCACCGGTTGGCCCGATGGAGGAAACTGCACAGGGAAAAAACCTTCCTGACAGTATAACAATACTTTCTATCTTGCGGGCTAAACAATCTGAGGGCTTTTATGATTTTGGAAATAATTTTTAAAACATTTGCCGTTCTGGTCTCTACAGGCGTCATGGGGGCATTAGCGTATTTTACGCATTACCCATTGCTTTTTCCTAGTTTGGGGCCAACTATTTTTATGCATATTGTTACGCCACAACAGGACGCTTCAAGAGTTTGGAACACACTGGCAGGGCATGCAATCGGGATCATTGCTGCGGTGTTCTCTTTGTGGATATTTGACGCTTTGGCAGCCCCCGCTGCTATGAGTATTGACCACATTACTTGGAACCGTATGGCTGCGAGTGTCCTGGCGATATCCCTGACAGTCTTGGGGCAGGGCCTTTGTAAAGCAAATCATCCTCCCGCAGCAGCAACAACATTATTGCTGAGCTTGGGCGGATTTCATTCAGATATAAAAACTATTAGCGTAATATGTATAGGTGTTATTATTTCGACTACCGTTTCTGAAGTTTTTCAAAAATTTATGGCATATAAAAAATAAGAAAAATTTTTACAGCTTAATAGGATTACTTAATTACAGTCAGGGCACCCGGCACAAAAAGCGCCGGGTGTTTTTTGTTTAATTCGCAATTTTGTTTGCGATGACAGGCACGAATGTTTTGTCAGGAACAACAACATGTTGATTTTCACTGAGAACTGACCCGGGTAGGGCGGAAATTTTCATCGAGATTTGACCCATGCCTTCACACTCCCCGGCATCATTTTCTGGGGGGTTTTTGGAGTGATTGACATGGAGCTTCTGAGTGTGATCCGCCGGTGGCATCGCCGGGATCATCTTCCGATCCGCGAGATCGAACGCCGGACGGGACTGTCACGCAATACGATCCGGAAATATCTCCGGGCAGAGAGCATTGAACCGCGGTTCCAGGTTCCCGAACGTCCCAGCCGACTGGACCCGTTTGCTGACAAATTGAGGGGATGGCTGGTTCTGGAAGCCGCCCGATCCCGCAAGAACCGGCGCACGGCGCGACGGTTGTATGAAGACCTTGTGGCACTGGGTTATGATGGATCCTACGGACGGGTGGCTGCTTTCATCCGGCAGTGGAAACACGAACAGCACCAGGCACGCCAGACAACGGGCCGGGGTGTTTTCGTGCCCCTGTGCTTCCAGCCCGGGGAAGCCTTCCAGTTTGACTGGGGCGAGGACTGGGCGGTGATTGCCGACCGTCGCGTCAAGCTGCAGGTTGCCCACACCAAACTGTCCTTCAGCCGGGCCTTCATACTCAGGGCCTATCCCCTACAGACCCACGAGATGCTTTTTGATGCGCTTACCGAGGCCTTCCGCGTGCTCGGTGGCGTGCCGCGGCGGGGTATTTTTGATAACATGAAGACGGCCGTGGACCGGATTGGGTCGGGCAAGGCGCGTCAGGTCAACCTGCGCTTCATGGCCCTGGCCAGCCATTACCTGTTCGAGCCGACCTTCTGCAATCCGGCAGCCGGATGGGAGAAAGGGCAGATCGAGAAGACCGTGCAGGATGCCCGGCGCCAGATCTGGCAGGATTTGCCCGCCTTTCCCGATCTGGGGGCGCTGAATGCCTGGCTGGAAGCCCGCTGCCTGGACCGTTGGGAACGGCTGCGGCATGCTGGATTGCCGTGTAGCGTCTCCGAGGTCCATGCAAGCGAACGTCCCCACCTCATGGTGCCGGGGCGTCCCTTTGACGGGTTTGTCGAACAGACCAAGCGCGTCTCACCAACCTGCCTGATCCAGTTCGAAGGCAACCGCTACAGCGTGCCGGCCTCCTTTGCCAATCGTCCGGTCAGCCTGCGGGTTTATCCTGACAAGCTGCGCATTATCGCCGAAGGGCAGGTTCTGTGCGTGCATGACCGGATCATCACGCGTTCGCATGGTGTGCCAGGCCGCACGGTTTATGACTGGCGGCATTATCTGGCGGTCATCCAGCGCAAACCGGGCGCCCTGCGCAATGGCGCACCGTTTACCGAATTGCCAGCCGCCTTCCGGACCCTGCAGGATCAACTGCTCAGGCGGCCTGGAGGCGACCGGGAAATGGCTGAAATCCTGGCCCTGGTGCTGCAGCATGATGAGCAGGCCGTCCTCTGCGCGGTTGAACTGGCTCTTGAAGATGGCGTGGCGACCAAGACCCATGTTCTCAATACGCTGCATCGCCTGATTGATGCCAAAAGAACCGTGGTTCTCCGGCTTGATGCTCCACAGGCCCTGGTGCTCGAACACGAACCGTGCGCCGATACAGGGCGCTATGATATCCTGCGTGGGGACAGTCGCCATGCGTCATGATCCTGCCGCCGCCTCACTTGTCGTCATGCTCCGTGGACTGCGGATGTATGGCATGGCCCAGGCCACGGCTGACCTCATTGAGCAGGGCGCGCCCGCCTTCGGGGCGGCCATCCCCATTCTCTCGCAGCTTCTGAAGGCGGAACTGGCCGAACGCGAAGTGCGCTCCATCGCCTACCAGACAAAGATAGCCCGGTTCCCCGCCTACAAGGACCTGTCTGGGTTCTCCTTTGCCGACACCCAGGTCAACGAGCCCATGGTCCGCCAGCTTCATGGCGGGGACTTCATCGAGCGTGCCGAAAATGTCGTGCTGATCGGCGGCCCGGGAACCGGGAAAACCCACCTGGCGACCGCCCTGGCCATCCAGGCGATTACCCATCACCGCAAGAAGGCGCGCTTCTGGTCAACGGTCGACCTGGTCAATGCTCTTGAACAGGAGAAGACTGCCAATCGGGCCGGGCAGATTGCCGACAGGCTGCTCCGCCTGGATCTCGTGATCCTTGATGAACTCGGTTATCTCCCCTTCAGCGCGTCTGGGGGCGCCCTGCTGTTCCATCTGCTCAGCCGCCTCTATGAGCGCACCAGTGTCATCATCACAACCAATCTGAGCTTCAGTGAATGGGGAGACGTCTTTGGTGACCCGAAGATGACGACGGCGCTCCTCGATCGGCTGACCCATCACTGTCATATCCTCGAGACAGGAAATGACAGCTACAGGTTCCGCGCCAGCACCGCCGCGTCAAAAAACAGGAAGGATAAATCCTCTTCTTGACCGCCCGCCCGACTATGCCTGAAATAGCATCTGGCTGGGTCAATTCCTGATGAAAAACCCGGGTCAGTTCTCGGTTCTTCCGTACTTTTCGTGATGGGTATCTTGTACTGAGGTTCCGGAACTGGGAAATCCAGAAAGTCGTTCACTTTCATGGATATTCCCCAGTGTCACGCCTTCGGTCTCTTGATCTTCCCCGTTCCCTCGTCGTTCGTCGTGTTGTTGCACTGGATAACAGAGTGGAGATCGAAGTCGGTCTGCGAAAACGGAGTGCAGTGTGTCCGGACTGTCAGTGCCCGACACAACGCATTCACAGTTTCTATCAGAGAAAACTCGCGGATCTTCCATGGCAGGGCCGTCCAGCCACGCTGATCGTTTCTGTGCCGCGCTTTTTCTGCCAGACGATGCTTTGTCCACGTCGGACGTTTGTCATGCCCCTTGAGGGGATAACCGTGCGTCATGGCAGACAGACCACACGTCTTGCCGATCTTCATTATTATATCGCCCACACCCTGGGCGGTTCCGCTGGAGCACGAATGACCGTGCGCCTGTGTTGCCCCATCAGCGCGGATACTCTTGTCCGCCGTCTTCTCTCACGTGTGCAGAACACCACAAAAGGCACGGCCCTTACACGTGTGGTGGGGGTGGATGACTGGGCATGGCGGCGGGGACATCACTATGGAACGATTGTGGTCGATCTTGAGAAAAATGATGTCATGGACCTCCTGCCAGATCGGGACGCTGATACCCTTGCCCGATGGCTGCAGGTCCACCCCGGTATTGAAATCATTGCCAGAGACCGTGCCGGTACTTATGCAGACGGATGCCGCAGAGGCGCACCATCCGCTCTTCAGGTGACAGACCGCTGGCATCTGCTGAAGAACCTGTCAGACGCTTTTGTCAGCATTCTGGACCGTTTTACGACGACTGTCAGGACCCTGACACGACAGATGAACGTATCAACGGTCGTAAGCAAAATATCTGAAACAATCAGAGCGCATCCAGAAGAGGCGCAGGCGGTCGTCAGGTCAGCCTCTGGGGAACGGCGTGACATTCTTTTCAAGGAAGCTCTTGCCCTGAAAGCAGCGGGACACAGCATTCAGGCTATCGCCACAACGATCGGGGTAGAGAGAAAAACCGTGCGGCGCTGGTTTCAGCGGGGCCATGCACCACCATGGAAAAGAACGGTTCCGTCACGCAGCATACTCGTGCCTTACACAGCCCACCTGGAAAAGAGATGGTCCGAAGGATGTCGCAATAGTCGTCAACTATGGCGGGAACTCCTGGAGCAGGGCTTTGCAGGACAATATGGCACCGTCTGGAAATGGGTGGCGACGCGACAGGGATGTTCCGCGAAACCCGTTCCTTCCGCGCATGTCGTTGCACCTCGGGGACGCAGACTTGCGCGGCTTCTCCTCGCAGAGGATCCGTTATCTGCCGGACAGGAGGGACTGCTGGTTCCTGCCCTTCTGGAAGCTGAACCGCACCTTGCCGTCACACTCTGCTGGCTCAGGAAAATGCAGACCCTGCTCTGTAAAAGGGGTGACACCTGCACGGGAGGCGATCTGAAGGCTCTGCTGGAAGAAGGAAAGACGACGCTGCTGTCACGTCTGATTCCCGCGCTTGAACGGGATGCGGCTGCCATTGAAGCGTCTCTTGTCACACCTTGGACAACCAGCCCGGTTGAAGGACAGATCAGCCGACTGAAAATGATCAAGCGAACCATGTTCGGAAGAGCAGGCTTCGAACTCCTCAGGGCGCGTGTCCTTCAGCCCGCATAATCAAAAAACATCATCACGAAAAGTACGGAAGAACCCAGTTCTCAGTGAAAATCAACAGCCTGCTGGAATGCTGCCCGATTTTTTGCGTTCCCAAGAGCTGCCGCTATCAGCCCCCATGTCTCCACCGGCTCCACGTTCCCGTCGCCATCAGCCTCAGGGTCACCTGCCTGCCTTGAATTGGCGATGAGGTCACTGATCGTCCTGAAATACGCCATCTCGTCATGGCGGCCATTGGCCTCCTTGAGCGGTAATTCCTTGCTGACGTTTTCGACCGCCCTGTTGTTGGAGGACGCGACAACGATTTCATGCCCCTTTAATGAGTCATGAAGCCGGTAAAAGTGGAGAAAGCTATTCGAACCGAACGCCTGTTTCTCACCCGTTGTGGAAAACGCATCCTGCGGGTCCTTAAAGCCAGCCATGGCTGTTACCCGGTCAAGAACGCAGCTGACAACGACATCCCGAAGCAAGGTGGTCTTGCCGGTCCCAGGCGGACCATTGATCCCCATAATACCCGCCCCGCCACCCAGTTCGGCCCGAGCTGTATTCACGGCCGCCTGCTGCAGCAGAACCAGAGGATGCCCACCAGAAGATGGCCAGCGGGCCTGAGGCATCAGCGCTGGCGCGACCACGGGCTCGATACGCGCAACCGGCGAGAGCACATCCACTTTGTCGGCCGGGCGCGAGCACCCAAGATAACGGAGAAGCCCTGACCCTGCCCCATTATCAGCAATGAGTCGTGCAGCTTTCGTCAGGTCTTCAAGGTAGAAGGAATTGAGTAAAGACGGCTCGGGCGCATTCTTTGCCTTGAAATGATGAAAAATCTTCACCGCGAAGGTCGGCGGCTCGACCAGATGCTCCGGGATACCAAATTGCACCACAAGCCAGCGAAAGGCCTTGTTCAGAAGCTCAAGGTCGACAGGAACCGGGTTACCTTCAGGATCACGACGTCTAACAATCTTTTCAAGACGATCACAGATCCGCTGCTCAATGCTCGGCCATACACCCAAGCCGCCGAGTTTCAGTTCCAGTGCCGGCCTTAACGCCCATGCAAAGCTCGAAACCGCAACACCATTCTGCTCAAGAACAAAACCATCATTATCAATCAGGATGGAGCCAATGGCTACGCGCGTCCCCTCTGGTCGCGACGTCTCTTCATCTGCACCGAAAACATTTACAAGGGCCTCTGTTGCCTTGTCGAGCAGAATAGCACCCAGAACGACCTCGAAATACAGCCGTGTGTTGGGCTTACTGCGCGCGCCAGTCCTCCACGGAACACCCCGCTGAAACAACGCAACGCGCGATCTGTCACCAGATGCCATATCCTCAGGCCTCTTGTAACTTTGGGGCGAAAGGGCTTCCAGAGCGGTCCATGCAGCGAGGATCGCCTGATGCGCATTCTTCTTGCCGGTGTGCTCAAAAACCGGAAGGGGGCCAAGGTCAAGAAACCCATCTGAAGGATCATCCTGTCCAGACGACACGCTCTGCACGTTGGAGGACATTCTGGACATCGTTCTACTCGTATGGAAGGAGGGCGACGTGCGCATCTCCGCGAGGCCCGCGGTTTCTACGACTGTATGGCCAGTCAGGTTTGCCACCGCTTCCTTTACCCTGGTCTCCAGCGCCCGCGCCTTCGCGGTATTACGGAACTGCATTTCATAAGACAGTCGCGCAAGTTCACCCATATCCGTAATCGACTGCTCAAGGAGCGTGCCAAGTTCAACAATCGTTTTTTGTGAATACGGTCTTTCCCGCATAGCCCTTAACACCTTATCCTGCCGCTGAATTTTTCTACTGTGCCTGGATCAATCAGGCAAACGGCGTGTAACCTGCCGGGCTTTCTGGCCGTTCACACGATCGGGAGGATTGAAAAATATTGATGGGTCGCCACTTTTTGTATATTCGTAAGGGATATACAAACATGGAGCGTGCCATGCTCACCCGTACGACACTGTTTCTCTGCAACCGTTCTCAGGCCGTTCGTCTACCTAAAGCTGTCGCCTTCGACAGCACCCTCAAGGACGTAGTGATCATCCCTGACGGTGCACGCAGAATTATCGCCCCCGCCAACGCCGCATGGGATGATTTTTTTGCAACGTCAGGCACTGACCTGCCCACGCGGAGCCAACCCCCCATGCAGGAGCGCGAAAGCTTCTGATGCTGCGTTACCTGCTGGATACAGACTTCTGCATCCGCGTTCTGCGTGATCGTCCTCAAAGGCTACGTGAGCGCTTCAATGATAACGCTGAGGCACACTGCATCTCAGATGTTGTATTATACGAACTCCTCTATGGCGCTGAGAAAGCCCGGAACCCGACCCAAACCCGTCGTGAAGTCGAACTCTTTGCCGCGCGCCTGAGTGTCCTTCCGTTCGATAACAACGCTGCCGCCCACACCGCCGAGATAAGGGCCGATCTCGAGCAGCGTGGCTGCACAATCGGTCCCTATGATCTCATGATTGCCGGCCATGCGCGGAGCAAAGGACTGATTGTCGTGACCGGGAACCTGCGGGAGTTTACCAGAGTGAACGGCCTGCGCTGTGAAGACTGGACGGCCGATTAGGGAGGGAGGCGGAATGTCGGCTATAGGGAAGAAACAACCGAAAGCAGACAGTCGCCGCACTCACGCTTATGATGACCTTGCATTCTCGCTCCGCCATAAGCAGCGTATGCGCTTGGCCCATTGACCAATGGTGAGCCCGCACATTGTCGCTCAGATTATAGCCACTGAACGTTTGCCCGATGGGAATTGGAGGATCGTAATCGATCATCTTGGCTAGGTCGCGACCCAAGAAGCAGGCCTGTTACGCGGTCGAGGTATCACATCGATGCTGTGCGTTGATTGAAAAAGTAGAAATGATTAAATTAATATCATGGCGGATGTGGCACCAATTACTGATATTAACCGGAGGTTGAAGCGCGAAGATCCCGCTACGCGCTCGTCGATCATCATCGATCAGGCAGCGATTCTTGATCTTGATGGTCCCGTCATCATGCTTGGTGATCCGGGCCTAGGCAAGAGCATGCTGGCGCAGAAAATCGGGCAAAAGGCCGGCTTCTTCTATGTCCGCGCATCAAGTTTTGTGAGGAATACTCAGCCTGAACGTTTGGTCCCCAACGGCGAATGTCTTGTCATTGACGGTCTGGATGAGATCGCGTCCGCGACCGCGGGCGGCGGCGTTGATGCCATCCTCGGCCAGCTGTCGAAGCTGGGCTATCCCCGCTTCATTCTGTCAAGCCGTGAAGTCGACTGGCGCGGGGCGGCCGATCGAATCAAGATTGAGGATGACTATGGGCGCGCCCCGACCATCCTTCATTTGCTGGCGTTCGACCACAATGACGCGACGCTCTTCCTTCACCGTAGTTTTCCGTCTGTAGATGCCGAGAGCGTTCTTACACATCTCGCGGACCGTGGCCTTGATGAGATTTACAAGAATCCATTGACGTTGCGGCTGATCGGAGAGGTAGCAGCGAGTGCTGAGGTGCTGCCGACCAGCCGTGCGCAATTGCTGGATCGCGCCTGCCTACTGCTCGTGAAGGAAGATAATCCCCGCCATCAGGAAGCCGCTCATGCGCATGTTACACCCGAGAAGCTGCTTCTCGCCGCCGGTGCCTACGCCGCCACCCAATTACTGTGTGACATTGCGGGACTGTTCAATGGCCCAGTAGGCAAGACTCCCAATGACTGCGTCCACGTTGGAAACATTGCCGTACACCTGCATGCCGAAGCAATCGAAGCCGCGCTCCACACTAGGCTGTTCGAAGCAGAAAGCAGCCAACGTTTTCATCTCCTGCATCGGGTCATCGCCGAGTATCTCGGCGCGAAGTGGCTCGCGCACTGTTTCCAGTCCGGCGTGTCGAAACGGCGGCTTTTCTCGTTGTTCGGCCAAGGCTACGGTGTGCCGACATCGTTACGTGGGTTGCACGCCTGGATGGCCCATTTCGATGATACGCTAGCAGAGGTCTGTGTCACCGCAGATCCTTATGCGGTGCTACGTTATGGAGATGCCGAGACGGTGCCCGTTCATATCGCGCGCCGATTACTCCGTGCCCTAGCTTCACTATCTGATCGTGACCCGTTTTTCCGCGCGGAGGATTGGGGGCGGCATCCGGTAAGCGGTCTCATGCGTGTCGAACTTAAGGACGATATCCTGACTCTGATCGGAACACCCGAGCAACACAAGCAGCTCACGCTTCTGCTTGTCGAGGCGATGGCGGGAAGCAAGCTCACTGCGACGCTGGAGCCGGAATTGCGCGCGATGATGCTCGACAAGGCGCGTCCCTATAGCACGCGCCGCTGCGCCGCCGACGCGCTACGCATAATGCGCCGGATCAACAATCCCGCCGAGGCAATCGAACATCTACTGGCGCAAGGGGGCGAAGATGATCAGCGGCTGGCCTGGGATTTGTTGTATGATCTTGGGCTAGAGACTGTCGCGAGGGATATGGCCGTCCGTACGTTCTATGCGCATCTCGACGTCACGGTCAGCAATGCTGCTCAGAGTGACGACAAACATGTACGTCTGAACGAGAGATCAGTCGAGGCATTGACGAGCACTCAACTAGAAGAGCTTCTTGACGTAGTTCAGAATTATGGTGAGCGAATGATCACTGCAAGTGGTCATCACTATAATTGGCAAGCTGTCGATCTAGTACATCGCGCCGGGCTTTGCGCATTGACGGTGAATCCCGGGATGGCCGCGGCTGATATCTGGCGACGGCTGTCTTGGGTTGGTAATAACTCGTGCGGTAAACTTGAGTCGACCAAGGCGCTTACAAAATGGTTCGGCGTACACCCGGCGGTTCGGCGCGCGGTTCAGAGCCACGTCGTTTTCGACGCCGGCTACGAGCATTTCTACCGCGATGCTACTGCCCTCCACTTTTGCGGTCTGGACCTCGAGCCAAATGCGAATGAGGTCATTGCGCTGATCGAGGAGTTTGGTCGTCGCCGAGGAAACACAGGAACGGACCTGAAAATTCTAGAAGAACTTGTCCAGCTCGTACCACGCGGAAACGTTAATGCCGCGACTGTAAGGCAGGCTGCAGCCAAGATAGGAAACGGCTCGCCCAAATTTATGGCGAGGCTCGATGAGTGGTCGAAGCCGCCTGTCCATAAAGGACAAACTGAACGCGAGGCGGGCGATCAGGAACGCGAAGCACAGCGGACTGCAAACCGGCAAACGTTACGCGACACACTTGCCAAGGATCTTTCATCGGTCGACTTGGGCACACCGAACCTGTTGCATGATGCGGCCTGCATTTATCTGGGCAAACGCACGGACCTTTGTTCGGGCTTAAGCTTTGGAGCACGGCCAGAAACGCGCTTAACGAATGTGTTAGGGGCAGAACTCAGCGAGCGGGTGATGCAGGGCTTTATGGCCATCTGCGACCGTAATGACACGCCGTCCGCGAGCGATATTGTCGAGATGCACCTCGACCGTAAGACCTCTTCTGCCGCACTTGTCTTCGTGTGCGGGGTGGCCGAGCGGCTGCGACACGGCCTTGGTGTTGATCATCTGACGGTCGAAGCGCGCGAGTCAGCGTTCATGGCATTGCGGTGGATGGGTGGATTAAATGCTTTCATTGGTATCGACTTGAGGCCGCTTGAAAATGCGGTGCTGTGCGATGATTTTGCGATCGAACGCTTCTTTCGTACGTCAATCGAGCCGCAACTCCGACGCAAGGTAATCCACGTCAAGGATCTCTCTTTTCTTGACAGGGATCCGCGCTGGCGGCCCTTAGCGGGGCGGCTGGCGGTGGAGTGGTTGCACCTTTTCCCATCTCTTCCGACAACGGTCTTGGAGGAACTACTCGACCAAGCGACCCGGCATGCCAAGCCGGCTGAACTGCAATCTCTGGCGCGTAAATTCCGCAACCGCCGGTATTTCCGCAGAACGAAGTTGGCATGGCTCGCACTCGATTTTCTGGTCGATTTCGGTGCAGCCTACGACATGCTAGTGAAAGTTGCTGCGGAGAATCCCGATTTCCTCTGGTGTATTAGAGACCGCGTTTCCTGCAGATGGGGCGATGCCGATCAACGGCTTTCGGTCGCCCATTACCAGTTTATCGTCGAGCGTTTCAGCCATGCCTGGCCGCAAACCTCGCATCCGAAGTTCGGCTCGAACGGAGATACCAATCCTTGGGACGCAACAGCGATAATCGAGAACTGCGGCTACGCTATTGGCGGCGATCCATCGCGCGACGCGACCACCGCGCTCGAACATCTGATCGCCGTTGCCGATCCGAGCTATGTCGATCCACTGCGGCACGCCTTGGCGCTTCAGCAGCGTACTCGGCGTGATTCGGAGTTCACGCCAGTGTCGGTTGAGGGTCTAACTGCCGTCGTTAACGGCGGGCTGCCCTCGACGATCGACGATATGCGGGCGTTTTTTGGCGACCGCATTATAGCCCTTGATGACCAGATGCATTCGACAGCAACCGACATGTGGGAAGCCTATTGGAACGGTGCGGAACCACGCGAGGAGAATTTCTGCCGCAACCGCCTGATCGAACATATCTCCGGCCAGTTGCCTGACGCAATCCGCTTCGTGCCGGAAATGCATATGCCGCAGCAGAAGCGCGCGGACATTGCCGTGATCCTCGGTGACATTAGTTTGCCGGTCGAGATTAAGCGGCAGTGCCACCGCGAGCTCTGGACCGCACCGGTCGAGCAGCTTGCCGCACGTTATCTGTGTGATTGGCATGCCAAAGGCCGTGGCGCCTATATCGTCCTGTGGTTCGGCAATGTGCCGGGAAAGAATCTGCCAGCCCATCCTGACGGACTGCAACAGCCAGTGACCCCAGACGACTTAAGCGCGATGCTTATCGATCGTCTGCCTGAAGCTCTACGTGATGTGATCGACGTCTATGTCGTCGATGTCTCGTCGCCCGCTAAGAAAGTATCTTCAAGCGCCTAATCAATCCCGACTTGTCAGAGCGCAGCCATGGAGATTTGAGCGGCCCACGATCATGTCGGCTTTCGGGAGGCTCGGCTTAGCGTTTTTACGTCCGGGTTGAGGGCGGCTACTGTCTGTCTGCTCTGTTTCCGTTGAGCAGACAGACGGTTTTGGGGGGGAAGCGGAATATCCGTTGTTTTTCGCGTAGTTTTGCTGATTGCAAACCATCCATTAGAAATATTCAGAAGAAAAAATATCAACCGAGATTAAAGGAAGAAAAAATATTTTTAAGCTCTGGGGAATAGCATGAACACTCAGAGAGAAGTGACACATAGTGAGGTGATACATCTATGCGACTATTGTCTATTAAATTTAGTTCTTGATTGAGCCTAGAAAGAAGTAATAAAGGATAACAAATTATAGCATGATCTGGGTCGAAGCTGTATAATAATTTATCTGATCCAACATAAGCCTGCAAATGTGTGCGAAGTTGATTATAAGGCTTCTCGAATTCTTGAGGGGGGACCGGATCGCGAAATGGCGCAGTCCTATAAGGGGTCGGTACATAGAACGGGCACAGATATACGCTAAGGTCGGATGCTGAGGGTATATGACGGAAAACAGGTGTTTTCCGTCATTTTTTTCTTGCCGGGAAAAGATAGCCGCCAAGGTAGCAAAAACTGCACGACAAACCATGTCGCTTTGCATTACTGTGCGGAAACTATTCTGATGAGGTTTGTCGTACATGCTGGTCGGTTATATGCGAGTGTCCTCAGCCGACGAACGCCAGTCAGTGGATCTCCAGCGCGATGCGCTGATCGCGGCTGGCGTCGATGCACGCCACATTCATTCCGACAAGGCCTCTGGTGCCCGCGACGATCGCCCTGGCCTCAAGACGTGCCTCGCTTGGCTCAAGGAAGGGGATACGCTGGTGGTCTGGAAACTCGACCGTCTGGGCCGTTCTCTATCGCATCTTCTCGATATTATCGGAGATTTTCGGGAGCGTGGCATCGCTTTCCGATCCTTGACCGAACATATGGATACGGCAACCGCGCAAGGCGAGTTGCTGTTCTCGATGTTCGGCGCACTCGCCCAATACGAACGCGCCTTGACGCGCGAACGGGTCATGGCGGGGCTGGCAGCCGCCAGGCGCCGGGGTCGGCGCGGCGGTAGGCCGCCCGCGATCCACGCGGAGAAGATCGCGGCGATTACCGTCGCCCTCGAAGGCGGCGCCAGCAAAGCGGCTATATGCCGCAACTTCGGTGTACCGCGCTCGACGCTGATCGACACGCTGGCGCGGATTGGCTGGACGCCTCCCGGCAGAACCTGACAGATGCCGCGCCGTTCCGTTCTGACCGAGGCGCAGCGCCTGTTGCTGCTTGCCCTGCCCGAAAACGAGGCCGACCTGGTGCGCTACTGGACGCTCACTCCCGATGACCTGCGTGTCATTGTCAGTCGGAGAAGGGCGCACAATCGGTTGGGCTTTGCTATCCAGCTTTGCGCGCTGCGCTACCCGGGGCGGCTGCTCCGGCCGGGGGAGCTGATCCCTCAGATCCCGCTCGCCTTCATAGGGGATCAACTCGGGATCGAGCCGGACGCGCTCGCCGACTATGCCGTGCGTGGGCCGACCCGCTACGAACAGCTCGATACGCTGCGTGGAACATTCGGATTCCAGCAGTTCTGTCGGCCGCTCCAGATCGAGCTTCAGGCCTGGCTTCTGCCTGCGGCCCTGACGTCCAGCAGCGGAATCGTTCTCGCACGGATGCTGCTGGGCGAATTTCGCCGGCGATGCATCGTCGTGCCTGGTATCACCCAGATCGAACGCATGGTGGGCAAGGCGCTGCTCGATGCCGAGCGGTATGTCTGCGAGCTGCTGACGCGGCATCTCACCGCCGACCAGCGCGATCGGCTCGACGCCCTCCTCCAGCCGCATAGCGGCAGCCATATCAGCAGCCTCACCTGGGTGCGTCAGCCTCCTGGCCAGCCCGGGAGGCGTGCCTTCGCCGCGATCCTCGACCGGTTGTCGCTCCTGCGTGCGATCGACCTGGATTCCGGCCTCGTGGACACCATTCACCCGGAGCGGCTTCGCCGATTGTGCCAGGAAGGCGCGCGCCTCACGGCGCAACATCTTACCTCGTTGAACCCGGCACGGCGGCGCGCGGTGCTGGTCGCCACAGTCATCGAGACGCAGATGACGCTGACAGACGACGCGGTGCTCATGTTCGAGCGTCTGTTCGGTCAGTTGTTCCGCCGGGCGGAACGGCGCGAGGAAGCCGCATTGAAACGCGACCGTCGGACCATCAACGCCAAAATCCGCCTTCTGGCCGAGATCGGCGATGCGGTGTTGAGCGCCCGCGCTGACGACGCCGATCCATACGCGGCGATCGAGGGCGTCATCGGCTGGGACGTGCTGACACGGGAAGTCGCGGAAGCCCGTCGTCTCGTTCGTCCTGATCCGCTCGATCCCGTGGCGCTCTCCCGAGAGAACGCACCGATCCTGCGCCAGATCGGTCCTGCGTTCGTCGCCGCCTTCACTTTCGGGGCTGTTCCCGCCTGCGCACCTCTTGCCCAAGCTGTCGAGACCCTGCGCGGACTCGCCGACGGCCGGCACAGGCTTCCGGCCGGCGTGCCGCTCGGCTTTGTCCGGACGAGCTGGCGGAAGCGGATCGACCGTGCTGATCTCGACCGCCGCATCTTCGCGTTCTGTGTCCTGGCGGAACTGCGCGACCGGCTGCGCGCGGGGGATATGTGGGTCGAGGGAAGCCGACGCTATCGCGCCGTCGAGCACCAGCTTATTCCAAAGCCGATTTTTTCCGCGATGCGCGAGGCCGGCCCCCTGCCGATCGCCGTCGCTGATACCGCAGCGGCCTGGCTGGCGGAACGCAAGGCGCTGCTCACGCGTCGGATCGCCGAGATAGAGGCGAAAGCGTCCACCGATACGCTCGAAGACGTGCGGATCGCCGAGGGGCGGCTGCGCATCTCGCCTTTGCGCGCGATCACTCCAGACGAGGCAGAGGACGCCCTGGCGCCCCTCTACGCACGCCTGCCGGCCATCCGGATCACCGATCTGCTGGCCGACGTGGATCGCTGGACGGGACTTGCCGGCTGCTTCACGCATTTGACTACCGGCCGGGCACACGACGATCCCCGCGCGATCCTTACCGCCGTTCTTGCCGATGCGACCAATCTCGGCCACGCCCGCATGGCCGAGGCCTGTGGGTTGGTAACTCGGCGTCAGCTCGGCTGGCTCTCGGCCTGGCACCTGCGCGAGGATAGCTACGGAGCGGCGCTGGCGAGGCTGATCGAGGCGCAGCATCGGCTGCCCCTTGCCGCGTTGTTCGGCGACGGCACCGCGTCCAGCTCGGACGGGCAGCACTTCCCGCTCGATCGGCGTGCACAGGCAACCGGCGCCGTCAATCCGCACAAGGGCAGCGAACCCGCCATCTCCTTCTACACCCATGTCTCCGATCGCTACGCGCCGTTCCATTCCACAGTCATCTCCGCCGGTGCCAGCGAGGCCGCGCATGTACTCGACGGCCTGCTCCATCATGGCGCCGACCTTGCGATCGAGCGTCACCATACCGATGGCGGGGGCGTTTCGGATCATGTGTTCGCCCTATGCCATCTCCTCGGTTTCCGTTTCGCCCCGCGCATCCCCAACATCGGTAACAGACGCCTGCATCTGTTCGGCGACATGAAGCCTGGGTCGACTGTCGCCCCATTGATGGCCCAGCCGATCGACGAACGCCTGATCTCCGAGCACTGGGACGACGTGATCCGGCTCGCCACCTCAATCCGTACCGGCGTCACCAGCGCGTCGCTGATGCTGGAACGGCTCGGTTCTTATCCTCGCGCGAACGGTCTCGCCCTTGCCCTGCGAGAGATGGGCCGCGTCGAGCGTACGCTGTTCACGCTCGACTGGATCGAGCTCCCCGAAGAACGCCGCCGCGCCACCCGCGAGTTGAACAAGGGAGAGGCCCAGAATGCCCTCAAGCGCGCCATCTTTTTCCATCGCACCGGCCGGATCCGCGATCACGGACTGCAAGCCCAGGGACATCGGGCGAGCGCGCTCAATCTCGTCGCCAGCGCCATCGTATTGTGGAACACCACCTATCTCGGAGCCGCAATGCGGCATCTCGAACGTCAAGGACGATCCGTTGCGCCTGATCTGCTCCAGCATCTCTCTCCGCTGGGGTGGCAGCATATCAACCTGACCGGGGATTACCTCTGGACCGACGCCGGCATCCCGGAAGGGAAACTCCGCCCGCTCCGGCAAGCCATCACAATCACCGATAATCCTTAGCGTATATCTGTGCCCGTTTTATGTACCGACCCCTATAAGATGCTGTATTCCTTAAATTTTCTAACCATGTAAGTGGATCGCTCTCTGCCACAGTTTGCGACAATAGCTGATCTGCCGAAAAGCGGCTGCGAAATTCAGCAAGGACGACTGAGTGTGTATTGCCAGATTTTCGGACTACTGATTCGCCCGCCTGTGCAATCAAAGAATGCGGACTTCGCCCAATGTAGAATACAGAAAATGAACGGAGCATAAGCAAAGCCCGACACGTGTAAAATGAACAATAATATAGCTGCACCGTAGACCATGTAAATCGCCCCTTACTTACACCGTTTATCCCCTCAAAAAAGGTAGCTAAAGAGGCATGAGCGATTGCTTTTGCGTCATCAGATAGCGCTTGACTAAGTCTAGCTGCATCAACATGGCTAATCGGCTTATAAGCAGTCGAAATTAATTTAGAGCTTTGCGCAATCGTCTGCGCCAGACGGTCTGAATGAAGCATTAAAAAGCGTACTCGTCTGCACTTTCTCCCTTATCGAACAACTCATCTAGACGAACAAAGACATATTTCTGTGCTTCAGAACCAGATTTCCCTGTTAATTCCTTTTGATAAATTAGGTTTTCGCGCGTCATATTGATCGCATGCCTCATGGTCTCGCTCTTGAATGACTTCATTCCTACACAATAAGGAATCATTCTCGCTGTAAGGAAATCGACTGCTCCAGAGAACCCAGCAGCAAACATAAATGCGTTCTGACGTTCAAACCACGCCTCTCCATAAATTTCCTCAAGACAGCGAAAGAAATTTATAATTGCTAGACTTTGATTTTCTAAAGTTGATAAAGAAACTTGATCAAAAGGGCCATTTTTTTCAATGAGTGGCTTTATAGTTGTCACAATTGTCGAAAGTGCCACTCCGCCTTTTCGAGGAGGTTCTCCGGGAAACTTTATCATTCCATGATAAGGAGCACCGTCCTCACTGAGCTCAATCGCAATATCTCTAGCTCTAGCGGCCGCAGGATCAATAATTTGGTCATCCGCAATCGCATATAGATCAAATACTAAGCTCCTGTGAACGGGTTTCTGTTCGGTATTGATCGAGAGAAATATATCTGCACATTCTTTTGTCGTAAGACCAACGTAAATGGCTACGGGTAAGTTGATATCTTTCAAGCCATCGGTGCTATTTATTGCTTCCGCTAAGCCTGCAACTCGATGCTGCCCGTCAATTAGTTGTGCGGAATATTCATGTGGAGTTATCGATAATATTTTCCTGCTTTGATCAATTTCTATACTCTCAGAGCGAACCCAATTCATAACTATAGAATTTGGAAAAAAGCCTCCAGATAAAGCAAAATCTCGGATACTTGCAATACGCCTAGTATTCAAAACTCTTTGGACCGCTCCTTGCTCTTCATCTCTTCCTCTAACCGCAGCATAAGAAACTTTGGTAATGATAGATGCGGGCATGTTCACGAGAAAAAATGATGTTCCGTGTTGATTGATCTCTAAAAAAGGCAGTTCGACGCAGGTCATTTTGCTCTCGTGTATTTGTATATTTATTACGTAATAGCAGGTAGAAGATTACCGTACAATGATAAAAAATTATATACCTCGTTTCGCTTCCCATCACTCGTAAGTATGCATACTACGTCCACTATGAGGGCGGAAGCTGACTAAAGCCGTCTCTCAGAAACCAGTTAACAGTAGATCAATAGCCTGAGTGATTTCATCCTGATAAAGAGATAATGACGTCACGACTTTTTTCAGATCACGGTCAGATACAGCAGCCATAAACTGTGTCATCATAACGAACGACTGGTCATCGACTACAAAAACCGGATTCAGTCTCTTTGCCGGTTTGGGTGCCACTTTCTGTGACAAAAGCGGCACCACGATGCGGGTGCCCAACTCGTCCAGCAGGTCTGCCTGCACATCTAAAACGAAACGCGCTTCACCTCGTCCGGCCAAACAATACACATCAAAACGGGCCATTCAGAAGTTCCGATAATCCGCCAGAGGAAGACCATTCTTTTCGACATACTGTCGGGATGCTTCAAGGGAGGAGCGATTTTCTACAAGCCATTGTTGAGCACGGACCGAAGCGATCGCTGATTTCAACCCCTGTTCGCAGGCCTGCGATATGTTGAGATCAAGCGATTTGGCTTCTTCGAGTAACTGAGCAGGTAACGTCACATTAGTGGGACGACGCAACGGACTGGTGGAGTGCACACGAACCATGGCTTTGATCCTATTTACATGAGAACTGAAACATAGCACATGTTTATGCGCATTTCCATGCGCATATTATCATCTTGATATATGCCTGCTTTCAGAAAACTCCAGCAATTCCTGTTACGTCTGACATGAGGCAGACGCCGAAGCAGAAGCTCCACTTCCCCCTAACCCGCCATCCAATCCTCGGAACGCAACCCATCTACCCTCGTAAATTCTCGTAGATTTCCGGTCACAACGACAAGCCCCCTGCTTCGAGCGTGTCCGGCAATCATCAAATCGTACGGGCCGATGACACAGCCACGCGTTTCCAGCTCTGCCCTGATTTCCGCTGTATGGGCTGCGGCGTCATCATCAAACGGTAAAACAGACAGACGCGCGGCAAAATGTTCGACCTCACGCCGCGTCTTTACCGGATCGTGTGACTTTTCGGCTCCATAAAGAAGCTCGTAGAGTACGACGTCCGAGATGCAGAGCACCTCGGCGTTATCATTGAAACGCTCACGCAAGCCTTGCGGACGATCGCGCAGGACGCGGATACAAAAATTTGTATCCAGAAGATAACGAAGCATCAGAAGCTTTCGCGTTCCTGCATCCTCGGCTGATCGCGCTCAGGCAGTGGAGTGCCCGGAGCGGCAAAGAAATCGTCCCATGCAGCATTCGCGGGCACGATTATACGACGCGCACCGTCCGGGATGATCACGACGTCTTTCACGCTGGCGTCAAACGCAACCGCTTTGGGAAGACGCACGGCCTGAGAGCGATTGGACAGAAAGAGCGTCGTGCGGGTCAGCATCGTAACCTCCACTTTGGATATGCCGATAGTATATCCAAACTCTTGCCGGGTAGCAATGGAATTCGCTCGCCATACTGGCCAGACCATTTTCCCCCAAGCCTGATCTCAGGGCACGGCGATCAATGACCAGAATCCCAGTTTGCGCTTATGTGCGGTTTTCAGCCGGGTCATGAACATTTCATGGGATTCCATGCCTTCAGCCATGGTCAACATGGGTGCAAGTCGCAGACAGGACGCAAGATCCTTTGCGGCATAGGCGTAGTAACGGGAAAGCGCCCTGTCCAGCACGGCCTCGACCAGCAGGCGGTAAAGCAGTGTCGCTTCGTTGGGATAAGATTCAGATATACGTTCCGCTGCCGGACGCAGCGTCCCGTAATCCCGTCCGTCCAGTTCCGCTGTGTGATCCCGCACGAGACGGGCAGCATCGTCGAGCGCTGGCCATTCCAGAAGAGTAGACAGGGCCGCGCTTCTATTCGGAAAATTCCGGATGTGATCGAGCGCCTGCTCTTCGGCGTCGATCGCATCATAATCGCTGAGATGACGCTGATAGGCTTTCCAGTGCGGCAGGCTCAGGCGTTCCCGAAAAACGTTCCATCGCAGAGCCTGAGCTTTGTCTCGGTCTCCAACGGCCTCGTATGCTTCAATCCGCAGATCGTCGTTTTCCTTGTAAAAGCGAGAGTTCTCTTCAGTTTCCCGGTCGAGCCAGTCAAGTGCCTCCCGGGCGCGCCCCTTGTCCAGCAAGCGGCGTGCGACGTCGCCGGTATAGGCATACTGGCGGTCACTCAGGCTGACAGCTTCACTATACGCATCAACGTCACCCATGGCATCCGCAAGATCCCGCAGGTGCCTGATCACCTGCATACGCGCGATGTCGGTATGATAATCGCTATTCCCCTTTGACGCAGGAAGGTCGCGCAGTCGTGCCAGAAGCATAGTTCTGAGCATGGCTGCGCCCGTTTCGCCTAATGCCGTGCCGCACGCGGCGAGCAGACGATCACAGGTGCCATACCCGTCATCATCGAGAAGCGTAAGAAGGTCTGTGACAACGATGGCGGGATCCCGGTTGGCCTGTCGTCCCCAGAGAACGCCAAGATCAGAAGCGGCCTCCCGGAAGACGTCCGACAGGTATCCGGAACTGTCGTCCGAGCGCTCGTAGACGGATGGGGCAATCTCCACAAGCAGCCTCATGGCTGAAATGGCCTGCCCGACATCGGCAGAGGCAACGTCACCCAGGATGGATTGCCGCAAGGTATCAAGTTCAGCAGCCAGAGGACGGATCCGGTCCCAGGGCAGAAACCCACGGGAACGCTGGATCGTGCGCAGTCTCTTTTCGATCTCCTTGCCGAGTTTATCCTTCGCGTGAACCGCTGTCAGCGCCATGCGAAGCCTGCGGGTCAGTGCGGTGTCCTGCCCTGCCAGTTCGATGAGCAGGTCCGCAAGTCGGTCCGCACCAAGCGCCTTCAGATTATCCTTCGTGACAGTCGTGCCGACTTTCGCTGAGGCACGGGACTTGGGCTTTTCAGAGGGATTTCGAGTCATGGAAGCAGGTTATGGCTCTCCCTCAGAAAGCGCAATCGCCCAGTGTTGGTCCGGCGTGTCAGGGCCTTCCTTTCATCGGATACGCCCATCCAAGCCGGACGGACGTATCCGATGTCAGCTATTCACCCCCTGGTTTTCACCCAGAAGCGCCCGGTGGCGGTCCTTCGTGACTCCCATCCTGCATTTTTGAGCATAACAAGCAGCTCTTTTTCTGGCGGCACGTCGATCACGTTTTGCATGATTTCTGCCAAGGTTGTTCTTTCTCGCGCAGCCAGGAACGCGGCCAGAGTCACCGCGACCAGCGCTGGCGGCGACAGAGATGGCACAGGAACTGCCTCAATCCGAAGCCCTTCCCGTTCGAGATGATCGACGATGCGATGGAGCCCAAGAAATTGCACCCCGGCCAGACGATCATCAGCGTAAACGCCGCTTCCAGCCGCGTCACAGATCATGTCCCAGAGTCGATCTATCACGGTTGGTGGCAGATGCTGAGACATTGTCCTGCGGTCTATGGTCTCCCAGCGCAGAAGTTCATCATCTTCACCCACCATGACTTCGATCTGGTCCGTAGTCACATTGTAGCGGATCCGTCCTTTTAGTCTGGCACGGATTTCAACACGCATTTCGTTATCTTCGTACACGATCTTTCACCTTCAATTGTATGGAAGATTGGAAGGCGAGCGATCACGGTGGTCCGGTAGACCAAGGCACGAAGCGGGTACTAAACGCAGGAAAATCGTTGTGGTCCAGTGGGATGTTGATTTTCACTGAGAACTGGGTTCTTCCGTACTTTTCGTGATGGGTATCTTGTACTGAGGTTCCGGAACTGGGAAATCCAGAAAGTCGTTCACTTTCATGGATATTCCCCAGTGTCACGCCTTCGGTCTCTTGATCTTCCCCGTTCCCTCGTCGTTCGTCGTGTTGTTGCACTGGATAACAGAGTGGAGATCGAAGTCGGTCTGCGAAAACGGAGTGCAGTGTGTCCGGACTGTCAGTGCCCGACACAACGCATTCACAGTTTCTATCAGAGAAAACTCGCGGATCTTCCATGGCAGGGCCGTCCAGCCACGCTGATCGTTTCTGTGCCGCGCTTTTTCTGCCAGACGATGCTTTGTCCACGTCGGACGTTTGTCATGCCCCTTGAGGGGATAACCGTGCGTCATGGCAGACAGACCACACGTCTTGCCGATCTTCATTATTATATCGCCCACACCCTGGGCGGTTCCGCTGGAGCACGAATGACCGTGCGCCTGTGTTGCCCCATCAGCGCGGATACTCTTGTCCGCCGTCTTCTCTCACGTGTGCAGAACACCACAAAAGGCACGGCCCTTACACGTGTGGTGGGGGTGGATGACTGGGCATGGCGGCGGGGACATCACTATGGAACGATTGTGGTCGATCTTGAGAAAAATGATGTCATGGACCTCCTGCCAGATCGGGACGCTGATACCCTTGCCCGATGGCTGCAGGTCCACCCCGGTATTGAAATCATTGCCAGAGACCGTGCCGGTACTTATGCAGACGGATGCCGCAGAGGCGCACCATCCGCTCTTCAGGTGACAGACCGCTGGCATCTGCTGAAGAACCTGTCAGACGCTTTTGTCAGCATTCTGGACCGTTTTACGACGACTGTCAGGACCCTGACACGACAGATGAACGTATCAACGGTCGTAAGCAAAATATCTGAAACAATCAGAGCGCATCCAGAAGAGGCGCAGGCGGTCGTCAGGTCAGCCTCTGGGGAACGGCGTGACATTCTTTTCAAGGAAGCTCTTGCCCTGAAAGCAGCGGGACACAGCATTCAGGCTATCGCCACAACGATCGGGGTAGAGAGAAAAACCGTGCGGCGCTGGTTTCAGCGGGGCCATGCACCACCATGGAAAAGAACGGTTCCGTCACGCAGCATACTCGTGCCTTACACAGCCCACCTGGAAAAGAGATGGTCCGAAGGATGTCGCAATAGTCGTCAACTATGGCGGGAACTCCTGGAGCAGGGCTTTGCAGGACAATATGGCACCGTCTGGAAATGGGTGGCGACGCGACAGGGATGTTCCGCGAAACCCGTTCCTTCCGCGCATGTCGTTGCACCTCGGGGACGCAGACTTGCGCGGCTTCTCCTCGCAGAGGATCCGTTATCTGCCGGACAGGAGGGACTGCTGGTTCCTGCCCTTCTGGAAGCTGAACCGCACCTTGCCGTCACACTCTGCTGGCTCAGGAAAATGCAGACCCTGCTCTGTAAAAGGGGTGACACCTGCACGGGAGGCGATCTGAAGGCTCTGCTGGAAGAAGGAAAGACGACGCTGCTGTCACGTCTGATTCCCGCGCTTGAACGGGATGCGGCTGCCATTGAAGCGTCTCTTGTCACACCTTGGACAACCAGCCCGGTTGAAGGACAGATCAGCCGACTGAAAATGATCAAGCGAACCATGTTCGGAAGAGCAGGCTTCGAACTCCTCAGGGCGCGTGTCCTTCAGCCCGCATAATCAAAAAACATCATCACGAAAAGTACGGAAGAACCCAGTTCTCAGTGAAAATCAACACGTAGGTGATTTGCTCGGGGCGGTAGCCCTGCAGCAGGATCAATCCCCCGGGTTTTGTGGCTTGCTGCATGCCCGTAAATATTCTTGTCCGAAAGTCGGGATCAGCGAACTGTATGAAAATGGCGATGACTGCATCGAAACAGTCCGTCGGCCATGTCCATGAGGCAAGATCGATCTGTTGCAGGTCAATGTCCACGCCATATTCTTCCGCCAGCCTGCGCGCTTTGGCGAGTCCAGTCTCGGCAATGTCGACAGCCGTGACATGATGGCCTTGTGTGGCAAGCCAGACACCATTTCGGCCTTCGCCATCAGCCACGCTGAGGATGTTGCTGCCTGTGGGGAGGAGGTGGACCTGCTGTGTCAGAAAAAGATTTGGTGTTTTGCCGAAAACATAATCATCAGAGGCAAAACGGACATTCCACCGATGCGCGTCGCTCATGATGTCTCCATGGGCCGATTGGCCATATGCCAGCCAAGGGCATCAATTTTGTCAACGATGCTGCGTGACAGAGGGGAGTCCGGAACAGTTTCACTCCAGGCCTTATGAAAACAGAGCAGCCAGCCTTCGATCTCTGCCTTGCCAATGGGGGCAATAAGATGGCGGTGGCGTAGTCGTGGATGACCATATTTGTCAGTATAGAGAGGTGGTCCGCCCAGCCATCCGGTAAGATATTCGAACAGCTTTTCTTCGGCACGGGTCAGTGAAGGAGGATGAACGGCACGGCAAGCCGCAGCTTCCGGCAGAGTATCCATCAGAGTGTAGAAGCGCGCACATAGCTGACGCACCATTGTTTCCCCACCCAGTGCTTCATAGGGGGATATGTCTGTCATTTCTTTGTCCTGTAGATGATTTTTACTTTTCTGTTGCCGGATCCAGTCTGAAATTTGTGGCTGTCCTCCCGTCATGAAGGTCGCGGGTGTGAGATTATTTTTTCAATTTCAACGTTCGGAGCGTCGGATGTAGGTTTTTCCGGAATTTCCAGTCATTTTATATATTAGCATTGCATAATATTTAACTTCACGACTCCGGGATTTCCTCTCCCTGTGAAAACAGGAAAGAAGAAATCATGGAAATCGCAGCGCAGGGGTATGCAATCTGATCGGCTGTTGGACTGACTGTTGTGGCTGCGCTTAGCGGTTCCATGGAGCGTGAGCTACGACCCGTGCCAGGCCGCAAAAACCTGTCAGTCCAGCAACGGTAAGGCCCGCGCCAAAAAAGCCGGTCAGCAGGAAATACCATGGGCTTACAAAAAAGCCGAGAAGGCTGCCTGTGAGAACAAGTAATCCGATGATGAGTTGCACCTGACGGTCGAGGGGCAGGACTTTCCGGCCGCTTCTTTGTAATGGCAGGCCTTCCTTCATCCAGGACTCGATGCCTCCTTCAAGATTATAGAGAGTGAGGCTGGGGTCTTCGGCCAATAGTTTCTTGCAGGCAGAAGCACCACGACCACCCTTGCGACAATAAATGACCAGATTTTTGTCAGCATGAGGCGGCAGAATGGCCTTTTTGATTGAGCCCAGTGGCAGAAGGGTCGCGCCGGAAATGGACTCGGATGCAAATTCCGAGGGCTCTCGCACATCGACCAGGGCGACTTTCTTCTGCTCCAGCCAATCGTTCAGGGTTTTTGCATCCACGGACTGCATTGTCATTTTACATGAACTTCCTAATCAAGAGTGTTCGCGACAGAAGATCAGCTGAAGCACGGCAAGTACTGCCTGTGCTTCAGCGCTGCAAAGTCGATAATAGATCATCAGGCCGCGTCGTTCTGAAGTAATCAGACCAGCATCTTTAAGTCGCGCCAGATGTTGAGACAGGGCCGACTGCGATAATCCAACGGCTTCAGCGATATCTCCGACATTTTTTTCACCGGAGACAAGGTGGCACAGCACCATCAGTCGGTTGGCATTGGCGAGTTCCTTGAGAAACCTCTCTGCTTCCGAGGCATGACGCTGCATGGCTTCATGGGAAAGGGATAGGTTTCGTTTTTCCACGTTGATACCTTATTGCAGAATTCTATTTTAGCAATATCTAAAATACTTAATCCAAATCGTAAAGTGTCTTTCCGTATGGATGCCGGTATATGCCTCGTGAAATATGCCAGATAATGATTTCTGTAATTTCGTCTATGTTTTCAAATATTTTTTGAAAAAACATGACATTCCGCATCCTTTTCATGCGAATTGCAGAATGTCATCAGTTAGACGCCGGAAGCGAATAAGGATTGCAGTTTCCAGTGGTCTGCACTGAGTGTTTTTCCGGCTTTGGAAGCGGCAGAAAAACACTCGGCATAATTTTCTTAACGAACAATGGGGGGAGTATGCCCCTTTATTTGTCCGTTTTCGCTGAAAACCAGGGAATCATGCGGGCAATAGCTTCTTCAATCCTGTCGGTTGAAACCGCGAAGCTGAAGCGCATGAATTTGTGGCCATTGACCGGGTCGAAATCAATTCCGGGCGCAGTTGCAACACCTGTATCGCGCAGCAGTTCTTCGCAAAATATCAGACTGTTGTCAGTCAGATGTCCGATATCGGCATAAACATAAAACGCGCCATCAGGGGGGGCTATATTGTTCAAGCCCATCTGTGGGAGAGCTTGCAGGAGAAGATCGCGGTTCTTGCGATAGGTCACAAGATGCCCTTCCAGCTCCTCGCTGCAATCAAAGGCGACCAGCCCGGCGTGCTGGCTCAGGGAAGAAGGTGTCAGGAACAGATTGCCCATGCGGGCACGCGCCTTGTCGATCATGTCTTCGGGAATGATCAGCCATCCCAGACGCCAGGGTGCCATGCTGAAATATTTGGAAAAGCTGTTCACGATCAGCGCTTCCGGTTCATATTCCAGAGCGCTGTGCGCTGGTTCACCATAGCTCAGACCGTGGTAAATTTCGTCGGAGATGATCCGGATATTGCGCTCGCGGCAGACGCGGACGATGGCGCGGAATTCCTGTTCCGGCAGGATGGTCCCCGTAGGGTTGGCGGGACTGGCGATAATCAGGGCGTCCGGTGCGGGCACAAGCGCTTCGATGGCGCGCGCTGTCAGTTGGAAGCGTTCTTTCTCGCCACACGGGATTTCAACCGGGACCATGTGAAGGCTTTTCAGCGTGTTGCGATAGGCAACGTAACCCGGCCGGGCCAGAGCAACGCGCATGCCGGGTGTGAGGCTGGACAGCAGCGCCAGAACCAGAGCCGGTGACGCGCCACAGGTCAGAATGACCTGCTGCGGGCGGATGCTGACGCCATATGTGTCGTGATAATGCCGGGCGATCCGTTCACGAAGGGCCTGACTTTCCCAATATCCCATCGGATCTGTGGCCAGAACATGTTGTGCGCGTTCGATGGCCTTGGTCGGCGCCCCGGTGGAGGGCTGGCCAAATTCCATGTGAATGATGTCCTGTCCCTCGGCTGCGAGACGGTGGGCCAGAGCGCTGAGTTCAATGGCGTGGAACGGTGCGATTTCGGGAACGGACATGCATGACCCATGGGGTTGTCTGAAACTTTGGCCCTGATAGCAGAGATGGAATGAAAGAGGAAAAAGACCAGCACAAAGACGCTTAATCTTCTGCTGCGAACCGGGCTAAAAAGCACGAATGATATGTTCCGAGATTTTCAAGACAGAGCTTGCTTGGCGCCCGCCCGAGGATTTTCTCGAATTTGCTTCCGGAGCATCGTCCTGCGTCATGCTGGACAGCGGTGGAGAGTCGCCTGAGGGGCGCTGGTCATGGCTCTGTCCACGACCAGTCTCCACACTCGTGTTGCGACAGGGGGTTCTGAAGCGTGACGGTGTGGAAATCGCGCAGGGGACGGATGTCTGGTCTTGTATCCGTGCGATGTTGCGTCCACGCAGTGCGGAAGATCTGCCTTTTCCCGGAGGCGTGATCGGTTTGGCGTCTTATGAAGCGGGCATGCGGCTGGAGCGGATTGCGTCACGGCACATGAGCGATGAACCCGAACTCATTGCCATGCTGTGTGATGATTTTTTCGCTTTTGACCGGCTGGAAAAGCGCCTTTGGTGGGTCAGTCATTCGGCTGCGCCTGTGCCGGAAATTCCGGTCGTTCTGGACGCGGAAATCTCACAGAAGGGTTGTACATCGGGTTAGATTATGAAAAAGTCTGTTTTGCACAAAAGAATTTTTCATAAGCAATAAACGAACCCGATGCAGACAGAGTGTAGCGCAGGCGCGTATGAGTTTCCAGCCTCCTGTGGACGGCGTGTTGTGGCCCGTTTTGACGGGGGTCGCATGAGTTCGGATGGGGGCGTCATTCTGGTGAAGCAGGCTGATGACATTCTGGGGCTCAGCCGCCGCTTTGCTGCCTGTTTTCGCGATAAGCGGCATCCCGGCTTTGTGGAATACCGGGTTGAAGACCTTGTCCGTCAGCGGATCATGGGCCTGGCACTGGGCTATGAAGATCTCAATGATCACGATGCCCTGCGGCATGACCTGATCTTTGGTCTGGCCTCGGGCCGTCTGTCAGGAGGCCGGGCAAACTGCGCAGCATTGGCTGGCAAATCTACACTGAACCGGTTGGAGCGCAGTGGGCACAAGGCAGATCGTTACTGTCGGATCATTGCTGATCATGAGGCCCTGGCTACCCTGTTCGTCACGCTCTTCCTTGACCAGCATGAGCACGCACCCGCCCGGATCGTTCTGGATGTGGATGCCACCGATGACCGTATCCATGGCCATCAGGAAGGCCGCGCCTTTCATGGATATTACGGCCATAACTGCTATCTTCCCCTGTATGTCTTCTGCGGGGACCATCTCCTCAGCGCTACCCTGCGCACGGCAGACAGGGACCCGGGGAAGGAAGCACTGGCAGACATCCGCCGGATCGTGGAGCGGATCAGGAGCCGTTGGCCCCGGGTGCGTATCCTGGTGCGTGGGGACAGCGGTTTCGCCCGGGACCCTCTGATGACATGGTGCGAAGACAACCACGTTGACTTCCTGTTCGGGCTTGCAGGCAACACCCGCCTGTATGACCGGATTGCCTCTTTGTCCGCTGAGGTTCGTGACGAAGCCGCCACGACAGGCAGAGCTGCGCGCGGTTTCGCCTCCTTTGACTGGATCACAAAGGACAGCTGGACGCGCCGCAGGCGGGTCGTGGCCAAGGCCGAATGGCGCCACGGCAACCGCTATCATCGCTTCATTGTCACCACGCTACCGCAGGGAATGTCCGACCCCCGCCATCTCTACGAACAGATTTACTGCGCACGCGGGGATATGGAAAACCGCATCAAGGAATGCCAGATGGATCTGTTCTCAGACAGGACCTCGTCCCACACCATCCGGGCCAACCAGCTCCGGCTGTGGTTCTCGGCCGCAGCCTATGTCCTGCTGACCGCTCTGCAAAGACTGGCCCTTGGCCAGACCAGCCTGGAGACGGCGACCTGTGGCACCATACGCGCACGACTGCTCAAAATCGCGACACGTGTAACGCTCAGCGTCCGTCGGATTGTCCTGTCCATGCCGGACATGTTCCCCTGTCAGCATGAATTCGCCCTCGCTCATGCACGATTGCGAAGGCTCCGGCAGGCCATCTGAAGAAACAGACAGTGCACAGACCACATAGCTTCCACCAACACTGCCTTCTCAGGCCGTGACACCCTCACTGCGTTCAGAACCCGCCGCCAGAAGCAGAATATCGTCAATATTCCAGATCGGGCTCCTGTGGGATGACTGAATTCTACAAAATGACCCAAAATTACCTCAAGTGTGAGATGGGGTGGTTGCCGTCCTCCCCGCACGGCATCGCAATGTGCCAGAATGGTCGTTGGAAGAAACGACTGCGCGAAAGGACGGCAGATGAAG
>NZ_JACHIE010000020.1 GCF_014207635.1 Acetobacter lovaniensis | reverse complement strand
CAGACCGGATGCCATCGCAAAAACCGTCAATCAAATCGCCAAAAGCCAGAAATTACCCGCCAAGCACATCAATCAACGGTTCTTCGATCCCTCCATCTTGAACACTGCTGGCAGTGCCTTGAGAGTCACAATTATCTAATCGTCGATCAAGGCAAGTTTTACCTATATAGCGAAAGGTCAGATTTTATCTTCTACAGATGACCTTTGACCGACATCTGATGGAAAGCATTGAATTGACCTAGGTTTTGTGGATACGGCTGCAGCCACCGCGAAAATGAGAAGGGGAATCAGGTAAAGATGGATGATCGAAACCTACATCCCATCCTGAAAATCCCCAATCTCCTTTTCTTTATCCGGCTTTTGCAGCCACCGGTAGACGGATCAGGTAATCGAATGCGGACAGGGACGCCTTCGCCCCCTCACCCATAGCAATGACGATCTGCTTGTAAGGAACAGTCGTCACATCTCCCGCCGCGAACACGCCGGGGATGGAGGTAGCACAATGATCGTTGATGACGACCTCGCCATACGGGCTCAGTTCCAGCGCGCCTTTCAGCCATTCCGAATTGGGCAGTAGGCCGATCTGAATGAACACGCCGTCCGTCCTGATCTGATGCAGACCGCCATCGCCATCGCTATAGGTCAGACCAGTGACTTCCTTGCCGTCACCTTCGATCTTCGTGGTCAGGGCGTTGGTCAGGACCGTGACATTTGATAGGCTCAGCAGCTTGTCCTGCAACACCTTGTCGGCCTTCAGGTGCGCACCGCGCTGCAGCAACGTGACATGCGAGACGATGCCGGCAAGGTCAATTGCTGCTTCCACACCGCTATTGCCGCCACCGGCCACGACAACCGGACGTCCCTTGTAGAACGGGCCATCGCAATGCGGGCAGTAGGCCACGCCCTTGGTGCGATACTCGTCCTCACCTGGCACCCCCAGATGCCGCCAGCGCGCACCCGTCGCGATGATGACCGTCTTTGAACGCAGCGTGGCCCCGCTCTCCAGAACAATCTGGTGCAGACCATCGACTTCCTCAGCCGGGATCAGCTTGGCGGCAAGCTGGGACGCAATAATCTGGACGTCATACTGACGCACATGGGCTTCGAGCGCTGCCGAGAGCTTCGGTCCTTCAGTCTCCTGCACGGAAATGAAGTTCTCAATCCCGGCCGTGTCCATGACCTGACCACCAAACCGCTCCGCCACAAGACCCGTCCGTAGCCCCTTACGGGCGGAATAGATCGCCGCCGCGTTGCCCGCAGGCCCCGCACCAAGTACCAGCACGTGAAATGGGGCCATATCGTTCAGCTTTTCCGCCGACCGCGCGACCGAGGCCGTATCCAGCTTGGCCAGAATATCCGCCACATCCATCCGGCCCGACGCGAAAGGCTCACCATTCAGATAGACCTGCGGGACCGAGCGGATGTCGAGGCGCTCCACTTCATCCTGAAAATCCGCGCCATCAATGGCGGTGTGATGGATCTTCGGGTTCAGCACACTCATGGCATTGAGCGCCTGCACCACGTCCGGGCAGTTCTGGCAGGACTGGGAGAAATACGTCTCGAAATGAAACTCCCCGTCCAGCGCGCGTATCTGTGCAACCACATCCGCCTCGATCTTCGGCGGATGGCCGCTGACCTGAAGCAGCGCCAGCACCAGAGACGTAAACTCGTGCCCCATCGGCAGACCCGCGAAGCAGACCTGAATATCCGTACCGGGGCGGCGGATGACGAAAGACGGCGTGCGGGAGCCCTGCCCCTTGTCCGAAAAGGTCACCTTCGGCGACAGGCTGGTAATATCTTCCAACAGACCGCGCACTTCTGCCGAACGGTCATCCGCGCCAAGGGTCGCCTCAAGCACGACCGCATCACGCAGGTACTCCATATAGGTGCGCATCTGAGTTTTCAGGTCGTCCTGAAGCATTTTTTTTCTCCGGATTTCTGGACTTGGGAATTATTGAACTGGAAGACTGTCCGGCTAAGCCGCCTCCAGTTAAGGAGGCGGAGGCTGGTGGAACGCGAAAGCCCCACCATCATCAGACCCGGGAGCGGATCAGATCTTGCCGACGAGGTCGAGGGACGGCTTCAGTGTTTCACCACCTTCCTTCCACTTGGCCGGGCAGACTTCACCGGGATGCGTGGCGACATACTGTGCAGCCTGGATCTTGTCGAGCAGCTCGGCAGCGCTACGACCAACGCCACCGGCGGTGATTTCGATGTACTGGATCTTGCCTTCCGGATCGATCAAGAAGGTACCGCGATCGGCCAGACCGGCTTCTTCGATCAGCACATCAAAGTTGCGTGCGATCGTGCCCGTCGGGTCACCCAGCATCGTGTACTTGATCTTGCCAATGGCCGGGGACGTGTCGTGCCAAGCCTTGTGCGTGAAATGCTTGTCCGTGGAGACGGAATAGATTTCCACGCCCAGCTTGTCAAAAGCGGCCTGGTTGTCAGCGAGGTCTTCAAGTTCCGTCGGGCAGACGAACGTGAAGTCGGCCGGATAGAAGAAGAAAACGGACCACTTGCCGCGAACGTCGGAATCCGTGACCGTGAGGAACTCACCGTTGCGGAAAGCATCGGTTGAGAAGGGCTTCAACGGGGAGTTGATGCGTACCATCAGACTGTCTCCTGACCTTGGGTTGGTGTTATGTTGCGGACTCTGTGTCCCACAGAAAGAGAGAGACAGGAAACGGTTCCTGTCAATATGACTGATCGTCAAAACCGAACTGACAAGATGAAGATATCAAAACGCCCGATCAAACTGCGCAGATCTTTTCCCTGACAGGAAGAACCTGACGTGCCCCCCTTTTTGTTACCATTCAAAAGGAGAGTTCCCTGTTTTTATGTCTTGGGGTTGATGGGATGACAAGAGCCTCGGGGGCATGCCCCCGAGGCTCTTGTCTGGCGACCTGATCCGGTGTCCTGCCATCCAGTTGGGAGTGTGGGCGCACCGTATTATAGTCCTCCCGCCAGTCAGCCAGAATCTGGCGGGCCTGCGTCAGGGACGTAAACAGTGTTTCGTTGAGGCATTCATCCCTCAGCCGACCATTGAAGCTTTCGACAAAGCCGTTCTGCTGCGGTTTCCCTGGGGCGATATAGTGCCATTCAACCTTCATCTCATCCGCCCATTTCAGGATGGCATGGGATGTGAATTCCGTGCCGTTGTCGCTGACAATCATGAGGGGTTTGCCATAGCGTTTCACCAAGGTCGTCAATTCCCGCGCCACACGTCCGCCTGACAAGGACGTGTCGGCAACCAATGCCAGGTTCCTGCGGCTGAAATCGTCGATAACAGCCAGAATGCGGAACCGGCGACCACAAATCAGCGCGTCAGACACAAAATCCAGGCTCCAGCGTTGCCCCGGCTCCTGTGGAATGGTCATGGGAGCGCGCGTTCCCAGTGCCCTCTTGCGGCCACCCCGATGGCGGACTTTCAGACCTTCTTCCTGATAGAGGCGGAACAGCTTCTTGTGATTGGGTCTGAACCCTTCCCGCGCCAGAAGATAGCCCAGACGGCGATAGCCAAAACGGCGTCTCTGCCCTGCCAGATCCCGCAGGCGCTGGCGTAGGGCAGCATCATCCGCCCTGGTGGAAACATACCGCGCGACACGCCTCGCAAGACCAACAAGCGCACAGGCACGGCGTTCACTCAGGTCCAGAGCCTCCTGAATGTGTCGGACCGCCTGCCGCTTTGCGACAGGCGTCACCACTTTTTTCCAACGATTTCCTTCAGCGCAGCATTATCCAGCATCGCATTCGCCAGAAGACGTTTCAGCCGGCTGTTCTCATCTTCCAGCGCCTTCAGCCGCCTGGCCTCGGAAACTTCAAGACCTCCATAGCGGGTCTTCCATTTGTAGAAGGTCGCGTCACCGATCCCGTGTTTGCGACAAAGATCAGAGACTTTCAGACCAGCCTCCTGTTCCTTCAGGATCCCTATGATCTGCTCTTCCGTAAAACGACTGCGTTTCATTCGTCCGTATCCTTCTCGATCGGACTCTACTTTTAAATGGTTACATTTCCGGGGGGCACGTCATACTTCATCCCCCCAAGTCGGTCATCAAGAATATCTTTATGAGAAAAAAATACGGGTCCTACTCAGCGCCGCAAACGACTACACTGAGAGTTTGACGCTCAGAATAACAGCAAGCGCGAGGCACCGTTCATGCAGGTTGAAGTTGTTGTCCACGGCCGAAAAGATCGGGTTTTCGCGGCTCTGTTCGAGCGGTGTGACCGGACCACCCGACACCGTCTAGCCGAGGCCGGTTCAACATCTGACACTCTGCCGGGAGTTCTTGCTGCGGCCCGTTTCTCCCCGGGATTGGAACTGCGCTTGTCTGGTATCTCCCTTTCAGGGAATAAGACTGACAATCTACTGATTGCTAATGATGTGCCGTTCGTCTCCCGTGCCCGTGCACTGGCCGCAGAGCGGATCGGTGTGACTCCAGATGACCCTTCACTGACTCTCGTCCTGCATCTCAGTTCAGTTCCGTATTTTCTAGCGCGCTACAGGCAAGCACACAGGGACACTATCGCACAGTCTGACGCGTCTCCTCCCCTGCCCTCTCCTGCGGGCCAGACGCCCGGCGTCATTATCCGATGGTTTGACGCCTCTCTTGCAAGGGCCGTTCCTCAACGCGATGGCTCTCTTGAAACCGCGCGTGATAGTGCCTCAGCCTACGCTTTGCAGGCCAAGGCAGATAACACACGCAAAGCCTATCGTGCTGGTGTCCGGGCATGGTGTGTCTGGGCTGATCGTCATGCGCTTCCCTGCCTCCCTGCTCGTTCGACCGACATTGCCGCATTTCTGGCAGACGAAAGAGGTCGGGGCCTTGCGCCCGCGACATTGGAGTTGCGACGAGCTGCAATCACCTATCTTCACCGTCTGGCGGGTTGCGCCGTACCCACCGCTGACGCCGCTATTGGCGAGACCATGACCGGAATCAGGCGCACCGCTGCGAAGGAAGGCTGTACACCGCGCCGCAAAGCTGCCGCAACGCAGGACGTTCTGGCAACAATCATCAATGCGATAGACTTGAGCAAGTTATCCGGGATGCGGGACCGGGCTTTGCTCCTCATGGGGTTCTACGGTGCATTCAGGCGTTCTGAACTGGCCAGCATCGATGTTCGCCACGTAACCTTGGTCAGTAAAGGCCTGCTTGTCACCCTTCCCCATTCAAAGGGAGACAGACAAGGCAAAGGCGTTGATATCGCCCTCCCCTACACCTATGATCAGTATTGCCCAGTCAAGGCATACGGGGCCTGGTTAGCTATATCTGGCATACAGGCCGGCCCTGTCTTCCGACGTGTCCGCAAGGAAAGCACAGCTGCCTCTCACGGAGACGGTCGTGAAATCGGACAGCAGCCTCTGACGGATCGCTCGATCGCCCGCATCATCCAGAGCCGTGCCAGTGCTGCCGGGTTGGATGGAAAAACTTTTGGGGGCCACAGCCTGAAACGGGGGGCGCTTACAACCGGGATGGATGCGGGAGCGCACCCAGTCAAACTCAAGCGTCTTGCACGACACGCAACGTATGCAGCGCTGGGCGATTATCTGGAGCTAGGTGATCCTTTTGAAGAACATGCATTAAACCGTTAATTCAAAAATAAATCTGTCTAATGATTCATCACGGTAGAGACCACCGCCCCGCCAGAGTTCCCAGAACAAAGTTATTTAGATTTCATGGCTTTAAACAACAAAGCGGCTGAGACACAGTAGCAGTCACAGAGACTCGGATCGGTGACGTCCACTTTGAAAATAAGGTGGGAACTTTAGAGGGAAAAATATTTAGATTATCCCGAGGACTCTGGCGGAACCCCGGGAACTTTAGCGGGGCAAAATGGGAACTGTAGCGGGATTGTCTGGGAACTCTAGCGGATAAAAATGCTGGATATTCCTGATTTTTTGGAGTTACCCCGAGGACTCTGGCGTGACAAACTAATATTTTAAATAATACTTCAAATATTAGCGCGCCTCGTACGGTGCCTTCCCGCTAAAGTTCCCACTTCTCAAGCGCAAAATTACTGCTAGTGTTCACCAATCCTGCTCAAAGGAGTTCTCTAGTGGGAACCATTCACAAGCTCATAGAAGAACACGGTAAACAAGGGGCTCTGTCCTTTGACGAAGATCGAAAGATCATAGAAATTGCCGCTGACTATATGGCTTATGAAGATACAGGCATCGGCTTTCTATATAGTGGGTTCGCTCATGTAGGATTGCCACATAAACGCTTAGCTGACGATCTTGTCTGGCAAATTGAGACAGACAGAGCAGTGATGATTGTTGAACCCGGTCGTCGGGCAGTGCGTGGTGCAAATCCAGTATCTGTAGGAGTACCCTACGGAAGTAAAGCACGATTAATCATGCTTTACCTACAAACAGAAGCCATAAAAACCCAGAATAGAGAAATTGAACTAGGAAAATCTCTGAGAGATTGGCTCAAGAGAATGGGCATTCCGCAAGGTGGAAAATCTATTAAAGACGTTAAAGAGCAAGCTGAGCGCATTTTCAGATGCCGAATCTCGTTTCATTTCCAATCCGGGAACTCTAGCGGGTTGATAAATCAAAATATTGTGGATGCCGCCATATTTACGGATGATCATAAAGATAACGGCAAACAACAGTTCCTAGAGCGAGCTAAGCTTTCCGAACTATTTTACGATCAACTGCAAAAACATCCGATTCCGATCGAAGAAGCTGCAATCCGCGCATTAAACGGACATAGCCAAGCGCTCGACATCTATTGTTGGCTTGCTTATCGGCTTCACGCATTGAAAGGACCAACAGCAATCACATGGTCTGCTTTGAAAGCCCAGTTTGGTGCAGGTGTCGTGCGGTTAGACCATTTCAGACCGAAGTTCATAGACAACTTGAAAATAGCGCTAGCTGTATATCCTGCGGCTAAAACTGAAGTTACAAAAACTGGTGTTATCTTACATCCGTCTAGGGCGCCCATTGCCCCTAAGATTCACGGGATACCCCGCTAGAGTCCCCATGGCGCGAACTCTAGCGGGGTATCTTTGTTGTCAACCAGTTACTCTACTAAATCCCCCAAGAGTCCCCTAATATCCTGTATTTTGGAATCAACGACAGTCATTTCAGATTCCAGCTTTTCTCGATACCGTAGAAGTTTTCTATACTCCTCCTTCAATACATTGACGTCCACTCGACCGGAGATTTCCGGTTTAATAACCGTCTCTTTACGAAGGCTGGCAATCTCCCGACGCGTTACATCTGGACGAATTAGGCCACGCTCTTTAGCTACCCGCAGTTGATGTTCATTCAATAGAGTAATTTGATACGCGGTTCCGTAACTCCCAGGACATGCATCCAAAGGGATTACCCCATCCGAAACGGCTTTCGCGATCCGCCTTAATTGAGTTGCCGTGGCGTCAGAAAAGGGGAACAGACGATCAGAACCCTGTCTTAATTTAATATATTCTGCTTTTGACAGGACATTTTCCAAATCCAGAAGAGCCCGCCCAATGGCGAGGAATGAATCACGGGCTTGACTCCAGTTCTGATTGACCTCGGCACGAACTGCCAAAATACGTGAGACTTTTTCAGTATCGGAAATTACAGAAGTACCTGCAAACACGTCTTCTATTGTCGTCATGACGTTATCATCAATGACAACTCGTTCTATTAACATTTCGGCACGGTTATCACTAACACTCAGGCTATCATCTTCTTCCATTACGGACATGATTGAGGTGCGTGATACCCGGTGTGTTTTAGACATTGGTGATTTTCCTGTTTATGAATGCCCAAAGTTCTTCAAATGGCTCCTGACCTCGACTTTTTGTGAAATCGAGAAGGGTTAGTCCTTTACCACTGGGCACATGCACATCCTCTAATTGAGGAAGCTCTACTGGAATAACATCGGCCACTTTGATGAGCCGCCCGCGAACTCTAGCAAATGAATTGGTGCGGCGATTAGCTCTATTCAACACGACAACGGTATTGTTGGTAACCTGGTTTAAAACATCGATCCAAGGGGCGATGCTATCGACATCGTCCTGAGTGCAGGCACAAGGAACAACTACGATGTCAGCAGCTTGCGCCAAGCCAGTGATTGCTGACATGTGATCTTCAACACTGGGAGGCGTATCAATAACGGCTAAGTCATAACCTTTTGCTTGACTGAGACCGCCTCGCCAATCCTGAAGTTGCGCGCCAACAATCGGAACGTCGATAAACTCAGGCATTTTAGACCGGAGCGCCTGCCGTCGCTTTCCCCACTTGTCGATGGTACCCTGACGATCAAAGTCTATTCCAATGACCTTCTGGCCTTCTTGTGCCGCTGCGACAAGAAGGTGCCTCGTGACCACTGACTTCCCACTTCCACCTTTGGGCGACGACACTAAAACGATTTTTGTCATGTAGCTACCGCCTTATATAAATTAGACATGTCTAATTACGTTTACCGCGCAATGATTACATCCTCCAGACTGCCCGATCAACCTGTTAATTTTTATTAGACATGTCTAATTTCCAGAAAATGCTCAGCTACGCGTAAAATAAAAACAAAACTCCGACCAGCCCTGATCGTCCCGCGCAAAGGGTGGGTCGGTCTGTCTGACGCCAGCCCGATCCCGGCGCAGGCGCCGCCTTTGCCCGCGCCACCCAGGCCCGGTTCCGGAGACAGCATGCAGAAGAAAATCTGACGCAACACAGCGATCAGTCCCCTTCCCTGCTGTTGTCCATCCTCCCCGAACGCCGCCTCGTCCCAGACGCAGGCGGCGTTCGGCGTTTGTCCGGAGCCTTCCATGTCCCTGTTCGATGACCAGCTCAGCCTGTTCTCTTCCTCCTCCCTCAGCGGTGCCGCAGACATGTTCTGGGGTGAGCTTGAAGGCGAAGACAGCCCCCTCCCCTCCCCCGTCGCAGAAACCCCACTGGTCATCCCCCAGACTGATTTCCGCCTGATGGGCACCCGTGGCCTTGCCACCAGCTGGAAAGACCGTGCGCGGGACAATATTGCGGCAATCAAGCTGCTGGACACGCTTGAAACCGAAGACCGTAATGCAACCCCCGACGAGCAGGCTGTGCTGAGCCGTTTCATTGGCTTTGGGGCGGGTGAACTGGCCAACGCCCTTTTCCCCCGTGCGGGAGAACCTTACCGCGCAGGATGGGAAAGTCTCGGCAAGGCTCTGGAGGCTGCCTGCAGCGAGACGGATCATGCCGCCCTCGCCCGCTCCACCCAGTATGCCCATTACACGCCGGAATATATCGTCACCGCCATCTGGGACATGCTCATGAAGCGTGGCTTTCAGGGTGGGTCAGTCCTGGAACCCGGCTGTGGTGTTGGCCAGTTCATTGCCCTCAGGCCCGAGCGTCTCGAAGGTCAGATCGCCTTCACGGGCATTGAGATGGACAGCATTGCCGCACGGATTGCCCGCAAGCTCTTTCCCAAGCAGTGGATCAGGCACGAAGACTTCACAAAGGCCGTTCTGGCGACCACCTATGATCTGGCGATCGGCAATCCCCCCTTCTCCAACCGCCAGGTCAATGCAGTGGATCACCGTGAGCTGCGGGGGTTCAGTCTCCACGACTGGTTTATCGCCCGTTCAATCGCTGCCCTGCGCCCAGGCGGCTTCGCTGCATTTGTCACGTCCCGCCATACGCTGGACAAGACTGACCAGAAGGCCCGTCAGCATATCGCCGAAGACGCTGACCTGCTGGGGGCCGTGCGTCTGCCCGCAGGGGCAATGAGTGCGGATGCCGGTACCGAAGTCGTGCTTGATCTGCTGGTGTTCCGCAAGCGCATGATCGGCGATCTACCCGGTGATCAGGGCTGGCTGGAAACCGGGACCGTGCCAGACAGCGATGAAGGTCGTGGTCCGCTGAGCATCAACCGCTATTTCCTCGACAACCCCGCTCAGGTTCTGGGGCGGCATGGCTGGGCCAGCAGCCAGTTCGGACTGGATTACTGCTGCCTGCCGGTATCGGGCGTGGACCTTGAAACTACTTTACCGGAAGCTTTGGCCCGCATTCCCCCCGAGAGCTGGTTTCTTCCACCTGTTGAGCAGCGCATTACGCGTCCAGAACTGGATGGCCTGCGCGTGGGCACCGCGGCATCAGGCGCTGACCTGAAGGAAGGCAGCTACTATCTGCACAACCGCATCCTGCATCAGATCATTGGTGGCGCAGGCCAGGAAGTGCCCATCCGCAAGGGTAACCAGAAAGAAGGTCTGTTCCAGAAGCACGCGCGCATCATTGAAGCCATGATCCCCGTGCGGGATGCGGCAAAGGCTGTGCTGCGCGCCCAGATGGACAATCAGTCCTTTGGGCGGCACCAGCATCGGCTGCGACAGGCGTGGCTGAGTTTTACCCGCCAGTTCGGGCCGATCAATCTCACCAACACCACGGTCCGGGTTAACGCCACCACCGGTGAGGAAACCGAAAGCCGCCGCAGGCCCAACCTCCAGCCGTTCTCTGATGATCCCGATGTCTGGCTGGTCTCTTCCATTGAAGAGTATGACGAGGCAACCCAGACCGCCCGGCCGGGGCCGCTGTTTACCGAGCGCGTCATCCATGCACCGGTCGAGCCCGAAATCCACTCCGCTCATGACGCGCTGGCGGTCTGCCTGCATGACGTGGGCCGTGTGGATCTGCCCCTGATCGCCGAGCTGACGGGGTGCACCGTAGAGGCAGCCCTGAACGAACTGGGCGAGGCCGTCTATCTCGATCCCGAGGCTTCGTGCCCGGGGCGCGATGTGTGGGTGGCAACGGACGAACTGCTCTCAGGGGCCGTGCGCACCAAACTTGCGGCAGCCCGTGAGGCAGCGCAGAGCGACCCGCGTTTGGCCCGCACGGCGGCAGCGCTGGAACGGGCCCAGCCCGAGGATCTGAGGCCATCCGACATTACGGCCCGTCTGGGTGCGCCCTGGCTGCCAGTGAGCGACATCATGGCCTTCACCCGCGAGGTGCTGGGGGTTGAGGCTGTCATCCACCATACCGCCGAGGTGGCCTGCTGGAGCGTCGAGAAACGTGCTTTTCTGGGGCGGGCCGAAGCGACGTCAGTCTGGGGCACCGAGCGTCGTCATGCCGGGGAGTTGCTGGAGGACGCGCTCACACAGGCCTCTCCAAAAATCTGGGACACGATCAGGGATTCAAACGGCAACGACAGCCGGGTGCTGAACACGCAGGAAACCGAAGCGGCGAAGGAGAAGCTCGCAGCCATTCGACAGGCGTTCCAGAACTGGGTCTGGCAGGATGCCGAGCGGGCTGACCGGCTGGTGCGGCTGTATAACGACACCTACAACAATCTCGTGCCGCGCACATTCAACGGTGATCATCTCCGGCTGCCCGGTGCAAGCACGGTCATCACCCTGCGCGAACACCAGAAGCGGGTGATCTGGCGGATCATTGCCGCGGGCAGCACCTACATCGCCCATGCCGTGGGGTCGGGCAAAACCTTCTCCATGTGCGCCGCCGTCATGGAGCAGAAGCGGCTGGGGCTGATCAGCAAGGCGATGATCGTCGTGCCTGGGCATTGTCTGGCCCAGATGGCCCGTGAATTTCTGATGCTCTACCCGACAGCCAAAATTCTTGTCGCGGACGAGACGAATTTCGCGAAGGCCAAACGCCAGCGGTTTCTGGCCCGCGCAGCCACGGGCAACTGGGATGCGATCATCATCACCCATGACGCCTTCAAATTCATTGCCGTAGAGGCCGCCTTTGAGCGCGGCATGATCGACGAGCAGATCGAGGCCTATGACACGCTGCTCTGCGAAATGAATAAAGACGACCGGCTGTCGCGCAAGCGCATCGAGCACATGAAGGAAACCATGGAGGCGAAGCTCGAAGGGCTGGCGACCCACAAGGATGACATGCTGCATCTGGGGGAACTGGGGATTGATCAGATCCTCGTGGACGAGGCCCAGCAGTTCCGCAAACTGAGCTTTGCCACCAATCAGGGCGATCTCAAGGGGGTGGCCCCAGAAGGCTCGCAACGCGCGTGGGATCTGTTCGTCAAGGCCCGGTATCTGGAGCAGATCAATCCTGGTCGCGCGCTGGTGCTGGCGTCAGGCAGCCCGATTACCAACACACTGGGCGAGCTGTATTCGGTCCAGCACTACATGGCTCTTGATGCCCTGCGTAGTCGTGGGCTGCATGAGTTTGACGCATGGGCCGCCAATTTCGGAGAGACCCGGACCGAACTCGAATTGCAACCCAGTGGCCTCTACAAGCCCGTCACGCGCTTTACCGAGTTCGTCAATGTCGCCGACCTCATGGCGCTCTATCGTGACTTCGCCGATGTGGTCCAGCAGGACGATCTGCGCCGCTATGTCAATTTGCCAGCCGTGCGCGGTGGGCACCGCCAGATTGTGGTGGCACCAGTTCATGCCCGCTTCCGTGCCTATCAGAAGACGCTGGCCGAGCGGATCACCGCGATCGAACGTCGCAAGGGCAAACCCCAGAAAGGGGATGACATCCTGCTCTCCGTCATGGGGGATGCCCGTCATGCGGCTCTTGATCTGCGCTTTGTCGGCTGGGGCCGGGCAGGGGAGGGGGAGGACAGCAAGCTCGATCTGATGATCCGCAACGTCTTCTCCATCTGGCAAGAGAGTGCCCAGAACCGGTACACCAATCCCGAGACTGGCCAACCCTACGTCCAGCCCGGTGCGGTGCAGATGATTTTCTCGGATTTGGGCACCGTGGGGGCGCAAGGTAAGCGGGGCTTCTCCGCCTATCTGTGGATCCGTGACGAGCTGGTGCGCATGGGGGTGCCGCGCGAGCAGATCGCCTTCATGCAGGACTACAAGAAGGCCGAAGCCAAGCAGCGTCTGTTCGGCGACCTCAACGCCGGACGCAAGCGTATCCTGATTGGCAGCACCCAGACCATGGGCACGGGGGTCAATGCCCAGCAGCGGCTTCTGGCCCTGCACCATCTGGATGTGCCGTGGCTGGTCTCCGACATCATCCAGCGTGAAGGGCGCATCGAGCGACAGGGCAACCAGCACCCCGAAATACGGATTTACGCCTATGCGCAGGAAGGGTCTGTGGATGCTACCAACTGGCAGCTGCTTGAACGCAAGCTGCGCTTCATCGCCATGGCCATGTCTGGTGATCGGTCCATCCGGCGTGTGGAAGATCTGGATAGCGATGGCAACCAGTTCGCCATGGCCAAGGCGCTGGCCTCTGGCGATATGCGGCTCATGCAGAAAGCCGGTCTGGAGGCGGAGCTCGCACGGCTCGAACGCCTCTATGCGGCCCATTACGATGACCAGTTCGCCGTGCGCCGTGCTGTCCAGCAGGCCGAGCGCGAGATCGCATGGGCGCAGGCACGGATCCCGCTGATCGAGGCTGATCTGGCGGCCCGTGTCGCCACGCGTGGTGAGGCCTTCAGTTTTGAGACTGAACGCGGTGTGATCACCGAGCGTGAGAAGGCGGGGGCGTTCCTGCTGGCCCAGCTCCGTCTGGCGGTCAGGAACGCGCAGGAAGGTCGGTGGACGCTGGGCCGTATCGGCGGGTTTGTCGTGACGTTGGATGCGGTCAACCGTCAGCGTTTCACTGAGGACAAGGTGGTGACCGACGCGGGGCTGTCCGTGGCGTTCGCGCATGGAACGGTGGACATTACCGTGGATCAGGACACGAAACCTCTGGGACTGGTCGCGCGCATCGAAAACCTCGTGCTGCGTCTTGATGGGGAACTGGCTGATGCCCAGAAAACCCGTGATGAAGCCGCACGACGGCTGCCCGCCTATCAGGCCCGACTGGGTGTGCCGTTCCGTGATCAGGCGCTCCTCGATGAGAAACGCAACGCGCTGGCCGAGCTGGAAGCCGATCTTGCCGCCACCAGCAGGGAAGGGGAGGAGGAGGCTCCGGCCAACGATGATATTCCGCCCTCAGCAGGGGAAGACGAGGCTTCCAACGCTCTGAAGGAAGCGGCCTGACCCACATGGGCCGTCCGGCGTCACAACGCCGGGCGGCAGACTGGGAACAGCTATGGATGACACGCCCACAGAGGAGCCAGAGAATGGAGCGGATCGATCTCACCAGCTATGACCGGATTATCATCGCCTGTAGCGGTGGCAAGGATAGTCTTGCCGCTTTGCTGCATCTTCTGGAGTGCGGTGCGTCGGTGGAACGCATGGAGTTGTGGCACCATGACGTAGACGGGCAGGGGCCTTCCTTCATGGACTGGCCTTCGACCACACCCTATGTCCACGCCGTGGCCAACCATTTCGAGATACCCTGTTATCTGTCCTGGCGTGAGGGGGGGCTGAAGGGCGAGATCCTGCGCGATGGTGTGCCCACCGCCGCCGTGCTGTGTGAGACCCCCACAGGGCTGGTGCGCCGTGGCGGTGCAGGCCCAGTCGGTACCCGCCTGCGCTTTCCGCAGGTGAGTGCCAGCCTCAGCACACGCTATTGCAGTGCGACCGCCAAGATCGATGTGGCCGACATGGCCTTGAGGGGGCAGGACCGCTTTCTGGGAAGCCGCACGCTGTTTGTGACCGGGGAGCGGGCCGAGGAAAGCCCGAACCGTGCCCGTTACGCGGTGTTTGGCCCGCATCGCACGGACACGCGCGACAGTCGGCGCAGGTGTCGGCATGTTGATCATTACAGGCCGGTACATGCATGGAGCGAAGCAGAAATCTGGGCCATCCTGCAAAGATATGGTGTTATTCCGGCACTCCCTTACCAGCTCGGCTTCGGGCGGCTTTCCTGCGCGTTATGCGTGTTCATGAGTGTGGATCAGGCAGCAACCCTGCGCCACATCATGCCGGAGCGTTTCGCCGCACTGGCTTCGCTGGAGCGGCAGTTTGGCTGTACCATGAAACGTGAATGCGACCTGAACCAGTATGCCGACAGGGGAACAGTCTATACAGCGACACTGGCCCGGCCGGATCTGGTGGCCCGCGCACTGGACCATCAGTGGCACGGGCCGGTTGTGACCTCACGATGGAGGATGCCCGCCGGAGCGTTTGGGGAAACTGCGGGGCCGGGGTAGGCTGCTATGGGGGGGGGAGCGGAAGGTCCGCTAGCTAAACGAAATGGAGTTTATGTTTCAAAAAACGCTTCCTGATGTAATATGATCAGTCTATAAAGATAGAGTAATTTTTTAATAGGAATATAATAATGACCGCTGTTCGCGATGATGAAGTTATAAAAGGAATTGTTATTCACTTGGATCCAACAATCCTTAAGAATATTGGAGGTTGTGAAGCCACTACAAAGACTGGTCACGAAGTCTCAGATGCTCACTACTTCCTTGTGATTGATGTTGATAGAGTGAATAATTATTGTATTGCTATGCCTCTATTTTCGGAACGCGGAAAGGATAGGCAAATTCTTAATAATTCCTTGAAATCTGGAATGTCTGAAAATTGGATTGATAAACATTCATATCTTTTTCGTTGGCAAACATGGAAAATTCCACTTTCTTCTATAGAGCGTGCATCCGTTTCAGATGAAAGTGACACTGAATCTAGAGCACGTCCACTTTATTCCGGCTCATATCCAGCGGCTGTAAAGAAGTTGGCGCATTCGTCAGGAGTGAAAGCATCCAGGACTGATCCGGCGGCATCCCACAAGGTTGTGACGGTTCTTGCTGCCCTGGCGCGTAAAAGGGCTTTGAGTTTGGCGAATGCCATTTCGATCGGGTTGAAATCGGGACTATAGGGAGGCAGGAACATCATCTGTGCCCCCACTCGTTCGATGGCCTTCCGCGCTCCAGGAACCTTGTGGGCGGGCAGATTGTCCAGCACGATGATATCGCCTGGGCTCAGCGTCGGCACGAGAACATGCTCCACATAGGCCTGAAAAATCTCGCTGTTCATGGCGCCATCATGGACGAAGGGTGCGGTCATGCCCGTGAGGCGCAGGCCAGCGGTGAAAGTGGTGGTTTTCCAATGGCCATGAGGAACGCCTGCCCGACAGCGTTCTCCGCGTAAAGCACGACCACGCAGACGGGCCATCTTCGTGGAGAGACAGGTTTCATCAATGAAGACCAGACGGTGCGGATCGAGGTCAGCTTGGCCGTCGAACCAGTCCTGCCGACGTTTCAGGATATCTTCACGCTCCTGCTCCAATGCATGTGCGGTCTTTTTTTAAATGTCCACCTATGCTGACGCAGCCATCGACTGAGCATGCTGCGGCCGATCCCGACGGATTGCTCATCCTTCAGGCGCGCTACCATCTCGTTGAGCGTGATATCTTTCTGCGCTTCGATCATGCCGACGATAAAGGCTTCATGTCCGTCCAGCTTTGAGCCGCGTGGCTTACCCGGACGCCGCGCCGCCCGTTCTCCGCTTTCACGCTCACGCCGGAGCCACCGGATCGCCGTCGAAATCCCGATCCCGAACCGCTTCGCCACTGAACGGGCTGACCCGCCAGCTGCTCCGGCTTCCAGAACGCGCACCCGAAGATCGTCACTCAATGCTCGTGCCATCACCATCTCCATCAATGGAAACGGTGAATCACAATCTATGCCCCATGTCACCCCACACAATTCATCGTTCAGTGGACGTGCTCTAGGCACCTCAATCAAGGGTTCTTCGATCCCTCCAGGTGGCTTTGACTTCCTGTTCTTCTTTGGTGGAATACAGGCGGTGATGTTTCGGTCTGCGAGAGACTGTCTGATTTTATTGCTATCGTATCCGTCTGATCGCGGATCGGGAATAATTGCGAGGCCGGATGCAGGCTATGATTCATAGCTGGGGCAGCGACGACTGCAGCGTGCGCGTGATAACCAAACCATTCGTGGGCTACAAACGTTGATCAGTGTTATGCGAACAAACGTGAGTAGCCCGTCGAGATGGTAACGATATCAGGAGATGTTTGTAAGATTACTTCTGCGGTGGCGTAAGCTTAAAAATTTGATAGCCAACGCGATTGGGGTAGATCAGTTCAACCGTCCAGCCAGCACGGCGCAAATACTGTTCTATATCACCCCAGAAGCCAACATTCGCAATGATCGCATATTGCACCATGTTGTCGCGCGCAATGCGGTCAACCGCCTTCCAACGGTCCTGGCCACGTGAAGGAGCTGTTATCTGCTCATGATAATGGATTGCGCTGGGAGTTTTGAGACCAACAACATCTATAATGACAAACTTTCGCGGGGGAGTTGCAACATAACGCGAATGCCAGCCGAAATAACCCGCATCATGGATGAGGATCCTTGCTCCATCTGGCAGGTTCTGCTCAGCCCATTCAGCAACCGGCTTTTGTGCGCGATTCCAGTTAGTCGCTGCAAGATAATCAACCCACCCCTGAGTAGGAAAAATCATTGCAACACATACCATGACAATAGCGAATACGGGCACAATCTGCCGAGCATATGTCGCCATTGTACACCAGCCCAAAAGGCCAAAAGGTACGAATGTGTATAGATATCGGTATTCATTATGGAATAATGCAACAGGCAACGTAATCGCTGAGACAATTAGAAAAACGATAAAATATGCGAGATAGATCCAACCACCGCGTAAAGTCGGCAGCATCACCATTCCGGCCAGAAAATAAGAAAGTCGGCTTTCTGTAACAAAGTTAAACGCTAACGTAAGCCGCTTATTAAAATTTGGCTGAACCTCATTAAAGTAGGCTGCTTTTGCAGTTGCAGTTGGAGATATTATATGACCAGTAAAATACCATGTTAGAATACCAAGTACGATTGCCACTGAGAGTAATGAGCTAATAAGCTTGACTATTTCTGAAAAATTATGACGAAGCGTCCATGACAGATAGAAAATGAGGAACAATGAAAGAACGCTAAGCTCTGGACGAATGAAAGGCATCGCACCGATGAGAAAAGCAAGCGGCCTATTCCGTTGGCTTTGAAGGAAATAGACTGCCCAAGCCACAGCAGCCATTGCGAGTCCGGTCTCAAGACCGTTCATCAGTTGCCACCATGTCAGCGACGCAAGCAGACCAACAACTGTACCGCACGCCGAAAGAAACGGACTTCTACACACACTGAAAAGCAAGCGCCATAATCCGACGGCATAGAGAGCGGCACACACTACCCCCAACAAGAAGCTTGCTTGTGGGCCTCCAAATAATGGTGCTAACAGCGTTACAAGGAATAGGTGAACAGAACTGGTTGCTCCCGAAGGAATGGTATTTCCGTAGTTGTCCATTCCTCCGTGGAGTATTAATTCAGCATTTGCAATGGTAATCCATGCATCATCAACAGAAAAGCTTATTGGATTATTATGACTTACAGTTTCAATGGAAAGTATAAAAAAGGTAAATATTGGCAATATTAACCAATACTTGTTATCTAAATACGACCATTTCCCTGTTGTGTTTTCCAATTTCTCAACCATCACTTATCCAAAACAACCCAATATTGCAATGTGTTACGCATCATAATTTATACGACTAATTTTTCCTATATGCCACTGTCTATGTAAACAGCTATGCTCAGGACACATTCTTTAAGATAGAAGATGAAGCTGGAGGGTTCGAAAAACCCTCTGGTATTGAGGTCTGCTCTGTGATTCCATTTTCCTTGCGTTGATTGGAGTATGGATCATGAAGCAGGCGGGATTTTTTGACGTTGAAGAGCGGCTTGCCCGGTTGAGCGGGCTTGGTGATCAGCTCGAAGCATTTTCCCGGACTGTGGATTTTGAAGTCTTCCGCCCTGACCTGGAGAAGGCTCTGGCGTGTTCTGACGGAAGCAAAGGTGGACGACCGCCATTTGATCCGGTGCTGATGTTCAAAATTCTGGTGATCCAGACGCTCAACAATCTGTCTGATGAGCGGACGGAATATCTGATCAACGATCGCCTCTCCTTTATGCGTTTCCTTGGGCTGGGACTTTCAGATCGGGTGCCGGATGCCAAAACGGTCTGGCTGTTTCGCGAGCGTCTGACCCAGGCGGGTGCGATCGATGGGCTGTTCAACCGCTTTGATGCGATCCTGCGCAACGCCGGATATTTGCCGATGTCAGGCCAGATCCTGGATGCCGCGCTGGTAGCAGCTCCGAAGCAGCGGAACACCAATGCAGAGAAAGCCGATCTTCGGGAAGGACGTATTCCTGAAGACTGGCAGGACAGACCCGCAAAGCTGTCGCACAAGGATCGTCATGCGCGCTGGACACTGAAGTTCACGAAGGCGAAGCGGCAGGATGATGGAACCATGCCATCCAGCGATCTCGCCATCCCGTTCTTTGGCTATAAATCGCAGGTATCGATAGCGGTGCCGGGTTTGATGCCATGGAGAAAGTCAGAGAAGCGCAGGCTTCGAAAACGTGCTTGTGGATCAGACCCGGTTCCCGGCATGCCGGGAACCGGGTCTATACTGTCAGGATGAACCAGGCCGGTTCGGGGCTAAAATCCCTGAGAGATCCGCCGATCGTCTCGTCTCCGTGAAGCATGAACCCGGCCCGGCCGCGCTGACGGGGCAAGAGTAACATGATTGTGGCGTCTGCTTTGAGTGAAGTTGATCGGCCACGAATGACACACCTGACTGTGACCGCAGCGTTGGTTCCCTCACCAGAAAGGACCGACCATGACATTCCGTACCATTGGTATTGATCTGGCCATTCGCGGAGATCACCTCGCTCAGATCTATGACGATGGCCGCCCTAATGGCCGTGCAATTCGTTTCAGGCATGATCAGCCCTCACTTGCCGCCTTTGTTCAGACTGCCGTGATGGGGCTGAGGGCGGATGACCACATTCAGGCCATCATGGAGCCAACCGGTATGAGCTGGTTTCCTGTTGCCCACCACCTTGCGGATGCTGGCGTCACCGTAGCCCGCGTCAAGGGAAAGCGGGTCAAGGCTCTACGCCGTTACCTTTCCGAACACGCCAAAACAGATATGGCTGATGCCCAGATCCTGGCGGCCATGCCATCATTTGGTGGACCACGCCTTGATCCAGTCCATATTCCGGATCCACGAAGCCACGCTCTTCAACGTCTGACCAAACAGAGAAGCCGCTTTCAGAACGAGATCGCGGATGCCAGGCGGCGTTTGCTTGATCTCATTCGTTGGGCATCCCCCAGGCTTGAAGCAGTCTTGCCCGACTTAGGAACGCGGCTCTCTTTGGCCCTGTTGCAGAAATGGTTTCACCCCTCGGATGTTTTGAAGGCGCGTCGTACGACACTCGCCAAATATGTTGCAGCCCATGCGGGAGGGAACCATCCGCGCAGTGGGCCCTTTGTGGAAACGCTGATCACAGGGTTGCGTGAAGCGGCGCAATACGCTCAGGACCTTCATGGGACACACATTGATTTTTCGGAACTGCAGTTCGAGATCGCGATGGAAATTAAGAATGTTCTGGCGACAATTCAGACTGTTGGAGATCTTGAGCGGCATATTGCTGACCTCTACAAACACCTCGACCCACAGGGTCTTGTGCTCAGTATTCCGGGTGTCGGCCGCCATCTCGCGCCGACCCTGATTGGTATCTTGCAGAACATTGAGCGGTTTCATTCTGAAAAACATTTACGGGGTTTTTGTGGCCTGTTTCCCAGAAGGGCTGATAGTGGTGGTGTGGAGCGAGCGGGCCAGACCCTGACCCAGGGTGGCAATAACCGCATCAAACAAGCCCTTTATCTTGCTGCTGATACGGCACGAAAAACAGATCCTGAACTGGCAGAACTTTATTGGAGGCTGATGACAGTGAAAGGTCATCATCACAAACAGGCTTTATGTGCCGTTGCCAATCGTATTGTGAACCGGATCTTCAGCGTTCTCAAACGAGGAAAGCCTTACGAAGTGCGCGACAGGGAGGGAAACAGCATCACCCTCTCTGAAGCAAAAGCCATCATTCTGGAGCGCTATACCGTTGGAGAAAACATCAGAGCAGGACGTCGTTCCAATCGGATTGAGAAGACTCCCTGAAACCGCAAAAATCGCTTGCGCTCCCGGTACAAGATCATGTTTCCATCGATCGGAAATACCGGTTCATCCGGAAATGGAAAACAACGCATGCCGCCGCCAGTGATGGCGCGCGATTGAGAGAGGGGCTTCTGGATAAAACCAATACGGCCTCAAGTGTCTGGGCCGACACGGCCTATCGCTCAAAAGCCAACGAAGACTTCATGGAAAAGCAGGGCTTTGTCTCCAAGGTTCATCGCAAAAAGCCGCATCTCAAGCCTATGCCCCGGCATATCCAGAAATCAAATGCTGGAAAGTCGGTCATCCGCTCGCGTGTCGAGCATGTCTTTGCTGATCAGAAATCACAGACCGGGCTGTTCGTCCGAACCGTCGGCATAACGCGGGCCACCATGAGGATCGGGTTGGCCAATATCGTCTATAATATGCGCCGCTTCCTCTTCCTGGAGCGGATCAGCGCGAATGCATAGCAATCCAGCGGGGGGCAGCACTCGATCTGCTCAAAACGCAGATCGAAAACGAACCCAAAAGTAGTCAATCAAATCGCCAAAACCCAGAAATTACCGGCTAGGTTCTGTTGACAAAAGATGGTAGCCACAGCTTGACGGCAGCGAGATTGAGAAAGGCGAGGAAGGATTTCCTCGTTTTGTCATAGCGGGTGGCGATACGGCGGAACTGCTTGAGCCTGTTGAACATCCTTTCGATACGATTTCGGTCACGGTATCGGCGGAAATCGCAGGGAATGTCCTGTGTCCGGTTCGAACGTGGCGGGATTACGGGAAGAATACCTCGAAAAAGCAGGTTCTCCCGTATCCTGTCACTATCATACCCCTTGTCGGCCAGAAGTCGGCGCGGTGTCACGACCGGCAGGTCCATCAGGGCATCAGCACCGGAATAATCAGAAACTTCACCACCCGTCAGGTCGAAGCCAAGAGGGCGTCCCTGACCGTCAGAACGGGCGTGGATCTTGCTCGTAAAGCCGCCGCGGCTTCGACCAAAGCCTTCCTTATGAGTCCCCCTTTTGCGCCAGCCGCCTGGCTGTGACCCCGAACGACCGTGCTGTCGATCATGTGCTGCCAGTCATCGGTCAGGCCGAGTTCGACCAGCATTTCCAGCAGAGCGTCCCAGACGCCTTGCTCTGCCCATCGACGGAACCGCACATACACCGAGTTCCATTTTCCGTAGCGCTCATGCATGTCCCGCCACGGACAACCGACACGCAGGACATAAAGCATTCCGTTGAGAAACAGACGATTATCCTGTGCTGGTCGGGACCAGCGGCCACGTTCAGGCGGCAGCAGATTGCCAATAATCGCCCATTCTTCGTCCCGTCAGGTCGCCACGCATTCAAAGGTCTCCGCAAAGACCAGCTTTGAATCACATCTCCAACAACCTGAAAAGGTCTTTTGTCAACAGAACCTAGGCACCTCAATCAAGGGTTCTTCGATCCCTCCACGTCAAATCCTGTTCCAATTATAAATTTGTATGAATGAATGGAGCCATCTCTCTTGACTTTCCCGTAATGCGGCGGCACCTCACATTAATCGGAACGATCTGGGGATATTGCCATCGCTGATGATGGACTTTAATCTATGACTAGGCTCAGGACTCATAGCCAGAACAAGACGGTTGCGGCGAGGCAGACTGCGGAGAAGAAGACGGTCGGGCATCTGTCATAGCGTGTTGCGACCCGTCTCCAGTCCTTGAGCCTGCCGAACATGATCTCGATACGGTTGCGTCTTTTGTATTTCCGTTTGTCGTATTTGACCGGTTTTGCGCGAGATTTTCGACCAGGAATACAGGGTTTGATCCCTTTCTCCTCCAGGGCCTCTCTGAACCAGTCAGCGTCGTAGCCCCGGTCTGCCAGCATCCATTCGGCTGATGGGAGACTGTCCAGAAGGGCAGCGGCACCAGTATAATCACTGATCTGACCTGCTGTCATGAAGAAGTTGAGCGGACGTCCGTTCCGGTCAGTGACAGCATGCAGCTTCGTATTCATCCCGCCTTTGGTCCGCCCGATCAAACGGCCTGGGCCCCCTTTTTTAACCGCAGGCTCGAAGCCGTGCGATGGGCCTTGAGATAGGTCGCATCAATCATGATTGTCTGAGGCTCTGCCTTGCCAGTAGCCAATCCCTCCATCATGCGGATGAAGATCCCCATAGCACTCCAGCGCTTCCAGCGGTTGTAGAGCGTCTTGTGTGGACCGTATTCCCGGGGGGCATCACGCCAGCGCAGACCATTTCTGTTCACGAAAATGATCCCACTCAACACACGACGGTCATCAACGCGAGGTTTGCCATGGCTCTTCGGGAAAAAGGGCCGCAGACGATCCATCTGTTCCTCGGTCAGCCAATACAGGTGGTAATCCCCCCATTTTTAGTGGGGCATTGAATGAGACTTCAGGCAGCTGTTTTTAGTTTCTGGGCGGGGGTTAGCCCGCTGTTCCCCATGTTGGGTCTGTCATGGTTATATGTCCAGAGCCATTGTGTTGCGACCTCCTGCACGTCCTGAATGCTTTCAAACAAATACTGCTCCAGCCATTCCTGCCGGACAGTTCTGTTGTAGCGTTCAATATAGGCGTTCTGCTGCGGATTACCCGGTTGCGTATAGATCAGGGTAATCCCCTTCTTTTCGGCCCATGAAACCAACGTATGACTGACATATTCAGGGCCATTATCCATTCGGATGGCTTCTGGCCTGCCACGCCACTCCATAACCTGTTCCAGACAGCGGACAACCCGACAGGCTGGCAGGGAAAAATCAACCTCGATCGCCAGTCCTTCACGATTGAAGTCATCCAGAATGTTCAGGAGCCGAAAAGCACGTCCATCCATCAGCCTGTCCGCCATGAAGTCCATGGACCAGACCCTGTTGGGAAGGGCCGGAACCGACAGCTTTTCAGGCTTTTCGCGAACCAGACGCCTGCGGGGTTTAATCCGCAGGTTGAGTTCCAGTTCCCGATAGATCCGATAAACCCGCTTATGATTCCAGAGCTGTCCCTGCACATTGCGCAGATACAGGAAACACAGACCAAATCCCCATCTCCTGTGAGCCTGGGTCAGTCCCACCAGAAGAGCGGCAATCCTGTCGTTCTCCGCTGCCAGTCGCGGACGATAGCGAAAGCAGGTCTCGGATATCCCAAAAATCCGACAGGCCAGCGCAATGCTGACCCCATGATGCGCCACAGCTTGTGCGGCCAGTTCCCGGCGCTGGGCTGGCCGCTTCATTTTTTTCCAAGGGCTTGCTTCAGGATATCCGTCTGCATGCTCAAATCCGCATACATGCGCTTCAGCCGACGGTTCTCCTCTTCCAGAGCCTTCATCTGACTGATCATCGAAGCATCCATGCCGCCATATTTCGCGCGCCACCGGTAAAACGTGGCGTTGCTGATCCCATGCTCCCGGCACAGGTCAGGAACCGGGACACCGCCCTCAGCCTGGCGGATCACACCCATGATCTGGGCGTCAGTAAAGCGATCACTCTTCATCAGAATCTCCTCAATTCTTACGCTGAGAAAATTCTCATTCAAAAGTCACTCTTTTTATGGGGGGATTACCAGGTCACTCATCTTCAGTCTCCTCACAGAGGCTGAATCAGATTTCCGCAATCAAATCAATGGGTCCTGAGCCTAACACATGGCGGACAGGCGGCTTTGGAGGAAAGCTGGTTGTCAGCCTTACAGAAAGATAGGATTTCGATCTTATTTCTGAAGAGCCTCACCGGACAGATGTTGCCTCATATTGATTCAGGAGCTGCATCTGCGTTCAGATAACTCTCTGAACGACACGAATTCACAGTGCAATCAGGCAGGCTGAATTACTATTTCAACAGGCTTCTCCCGGAAAGGTGGGGCTTGCCAGAGCCCCTGATCGAGCTTGGCGATTTCCTGATCAATTTCTTCGACGACCTGCCGTGCAAACGGACCAAGATGCAGATACAACGCACTTGTCATGACCACGTAAGGCAGTGCTTTTGGGTTATGCACCGCGCAGTCGACCAGCATCCGCCAGAATTGCCCAGCCGTGCCCGGGCCTGCACGATGGATGCGGAAGAGCAGTCGGAAGAAGCTGCGAAGATCCCCTTTGATCATTCGATGCGCGCGTTTGCGTTTGAGCATACGACCCAGCCTGCGCACACGGCCAAAATAGGCAGTCGGCTCGTAGATTGTCCTGAGTACCGTTCTGTAATCGTCCAGTACATCCCGGCGTGGACGACTTGTCTCGAAATTCAGTCCGGCGGTGCACTGGTCCCCCGATTGCGTCTGACCGTCATCCAGAAAAAGACGCCCTTCAGCCAGCAGTCGACGCGTGAGCTGTGTTATCGGAAGAGCGTAAAGCAGGCCCACCATGCAGACGGGGATCGACGTGTCTTCGATACACTCTATCATGCCGGGAGCAACGCTGCCTTTTTCGCTGTCGAAGCCCACAATGAAACCGGCATTCACGAAAATCCCGGCGCCATGGATGGTCTCGATGCTTTGTTGCAGACTCCGGCGGGTGTTCTGCTTTTTTTGCGTCATGACCAGCGTGTCGGTGTCCGGGCTTTCAATCCCCACGAACACGGCGAAAAAGTTGCTGTCAGCAAGGTCGTTCAGCAGTTCGGCATCATCGGCAAGATTGATTGAGGCTTCGGTCGAAAACTCGAACGGAAAACGTTTTTCGTCCTGCCAGCGCTTCAGGTCAGGCAGAAATTTCCTGAGAGCCTTTTTATTGCCGATAAGGTTGTCATCGACAAAATCGACATGTCCACGATAGCCGAGGGCGTAGAGGGCATCCAGTTCCGCCATGATCTGCGCGGTCGTCTTGGTGCGTGGCACGCGGCCGTACAGTTCGATGATGTCGCAGAATTCGCAACTGAACGGGCATCCACGCGAAAACTGAATCCCGACATGCAGATACTGATCCAGCTTCAGCAGATCAAAACGCGGCAGAGGACTTTTCGTGACATCAGTCTTCCCCATGGGCGCTACGAAAACACCCTGCGTGGCGCCGCTACGCCACGCGGAGATGAAGTCGGTCATGATTTCCTCGGCTTCGCCGAGAACCTGAAAATCTGCTGCTTGATAGATGTCAGGACTTGAGGTGACGTCAGGCCCACCGATCACCACTGGCTTGCCGCTGGCGCGGCACATGTCGATGATATGGAGAGCATCATTTCGCTGGGGAAGCATTCCCCCGGTCATCACCATGTCGGCCCACGCGAAGTCTTCTTCCGTCAGAATTTCCGTGTTGCGATTGACCAGTTTGACGTTCCAGGTCTTCGGCAGCAGTGCTGCCACGGTGATCAGACCGAGAGGTGCAGCCGGATAGCGTGCTCCTGTCAGTTCACAGGCTTCCTTGTAGTTCCAGAACGAACCCGAGTTGAAAAGCGGAAAGATCATCAGGATCTTGCAGCTGTCGGTCATCAGGGAGAAATCCTCAGATAAAACAGCTGATCGCGATCAGGGCGGGAGACTATCGCCTTGATCGAGAGCGTGCCGGACCACACTCGGGCCTTGTTTAGTTTCAGGGAAGGGAGACGCAGAATATGCCTTTTTCCTGCTGGCGTCGGCCAAGGAAGCTCTGCACGCCAGCTTCCCGGCGAAGGATAGGCATGTGCCCCTTCGGACAAGGGAACGACTCTTTATAGATAGAATATTCTGAAATGGCGATAGGGCAGTATTATTTGCCATCTTTACGGTGAATCGCTGAATTTGATCAGTTGGAGCAAAATGGAGAATCAGATTTCCATGTCAGCTATTCGGATCGTAGCTTGGCTGCTTGCATGTCGTGAATGAGGGCGTAAACGGAAATAAACGACAGAGGCAAAAAAGCAAGAACGGCTGCCACAGCTTATGCGGGCGGGCAAGCGCCAAGCGTTGCGCGCCTGGCGGCGCGGCCTTGCCCGCCCGCATAAGCTGCGACTGCGCGAAAAACATCAGGTGATTGATAAAAAGAGCAGATCAGCTCCGACGCAATCACCTGCCAGTTTTCCCCATGATCAGGAGCCTCTCCATGGAACTGCGCGTCGTCGACCCGAAAACCCTTCTCGACAATCCCGAAAATCCCCGCACCTCAGCCCCTAATGTCGAAGCCGACCGACGCCTTGCCCATAACATCAAGGTGGTGGGTCTCCTGCAGGCCCCGCTGGTGCGCGAACTGCCTGACGGCCAACTCATGATCGTGGCAGGCCATCGCCGCCGCCGGGCATGTGTCCTTGCCAAGATGCGTGAAATGCACGTCATCGTGACGTCCTCTGACGAAAAACTGGATGGGCTGGCGGCTGGTTCCGAAAACATTATCCGCGAGGCGATGACGCAGAGTGAACAGTGGCGCTTTGTCGATAAGGCCCGCCGCGAAAAAGCGTATACAGACGCACAAATTTCCCGCGCGCTGATGGTCACACCTGCCTATCTGAAACGCCTGTCGCTTCTGGCGGGGCTGCATGACCCAATCCTGCACGCCATCGATATGGGCCGTGGCCCGGATTTCAATGACCTGAAGGTGATTGCCGCAGCCCCGGTGGAAGAACAGCGCGCGGCATGGGCTGAGATGTTTGCGGAGATGGCCGAGGAGGATGCCGACCCGGCAGAATATCGTCTGAACGCCGAAGACCCCGAGGACACGGTGCCCTGGCGTGAGCTTGCCCGCTTCCTGAAACAGGCACGTTATATGGCGGTGGATGCCCGCTTTGATGAGGCTACGGCGAAGGCCTGTGGCGTGGTGTGGACTGAAGACCTGTTTGGTGAAGGCGGGAAGGACAACCGCTTTACCGAGGATGGCTCGGCCTATGCCGCCGCACAGGAACAGTGGCTGGCCGACTGTCTGCCCGAGGGCGGGGTCAGGATGGAGGTCGGAGACTACGGGCAGGCGGCGGCGCCAGATGGCTACAAGCGGGTGCTGCACTGGATGGCGGCTGAAGAAACCGATTTGATGGGGTATTTCCTCAACCCCAACACCTTGAAGATTGACGAAATCCCGTTGCGGCCGCAGGCGCTGGAAGAACAGGAAGGGACTGTGCCCCCGCGCAGCATTGCGCCTGCTAGCGTCGCGGCTCCCAAAGAGCGTGCGGCCATTTCTGGCACAGGCCTGACCATGCTGGGCCAGATCCGCACACAGGCGTTGCATGCGGCACTCGATGCGGTTGCTGAGGACGTAGACCCGTGGGATCTGGTTGCGGCCCTGCTGCTCGCCCTTGGGGGGCAGAATGTCAAAGTGCATACCCCTGAACAAGAACATTATGGTCAGATGACCCGGCGGGAGACCGCCCTGGCCACGCTCTTTCCCGAAGGTGTGTTGATCCGCGAGCCTGCACTCCTACGACAGGAAGCAGTGGCCGTGCTCAAGAACGTCGCAAACTGCACGATCAGCCAGCACAGCGGCAGTGGTCTAACGGCCCAGCTCATGGGGCTGCTGTTCGACGCCGATGCGCAGATGCCCAATATGGCGTTCGACGATTTCCTCAAATGCTTCAGCAAACCTGCCATCATGGAGGCGGGTAAGGCGCTGAAACTCCTGCCCCGCAACACTGGCAAGGAGATGCGGACTGCCATCATGGCGCATGTGGGAGCGGACGGTCGTTGGGTGCCCGAACAGGCAGGGTTCGGTCCTGCGATCGATGAGTGGAAAGCGGAATTGACCGCTATGGTGCGTAACGCTGAAAGGCTGGCCTCTATGAGAGGTGGTCATGAGGCCGACGATGAGGAAGAGGGTGAATTTGATCACCTGCTTACCGTTGAAGAAGAACTGTATGAAACTGGTCAGGAAGGGCCGGACGAGGCTGAAACTACGCCGACAGAAACCGCTGACGCAGGCGAGGCCCATGACCCAGAGGGACGGGAAGAAGACTCAGCTGAGGTGAAAGACGCCCTGCTTGAACAGGCAGGCAGGGTTCTGGTGCCCGATGATGCCAATCCTGACGCGCGGGCCGCGGTCAAAGCCCATCTGGATAGTCACCTTGAGGTGGTGCGGATCGCCGCCTGACGGCGGTCGGTTCCAGTCCAAAATTCAAAAACACAGACAAAAAGCGCGCCTACCAGAACGGGGCCGCGCATTCAAACGGTGGGGCTTCGCTCCCGGCGCTGCGCGCCGCGTTTGAGCGCGCGTCCACCGTCCCGGCAGGCAGCAGGTATTCAGAAAAGGAGAATGCCATGCGTCCGATTACCTTCCTGCCTCCTGCGCCCAAAATGCCCGCTCCGTCACGCTGGGCCTGTGTCGATGCTTCCGTAACGTGCCGGCGCTGCCATCACGAATGGCCTGATGGCGATCCGGCCTACCAGATGGCATGTCGTGGCTGCGGGGCATCTGTGGGCCAGCCCTGCTGCCGCCCTGAGGGCGGGAACGAGCGTGTGTGCTTCCAGCGTGATCAGGATGCGCGCAGGGCAGGGGTGCTGATCCCCTGTGAAGGGCTGAGCTGGGATGGTCGCCACGACAAGCCCCTGAAGCTTTCTCTGAGCCGAACACGTGACGCTCGCGCGGTGCTGAGTGGTGCGCCTCCAGCCCGTCGTTTTGCTGCCTAAATCCAATGCAGGGAGGCCCGACCGCTCGCCTGCAATCAGAAAAAACAGGACAAGGAACAGGAAATATGACCGAAACAACGGCAATTCTTGAACAGATGGATCGCTATAATCAGCTCCAGCGTGAAACCCGGGCCGAGGACAGAGCGACCGTCATGGCGGCTCTGAAAGCGTGTGGCATCACGAAAGTCGTTATCCGCTACGATGGTTATGGTGATTCCGGTGGCGTGGAGGCGTGCACCGTTGAAGGTGGGCACGGACAGGAAAGCCTGACGGTACCCGTGCAGACAAAACTCATGGGCATTGGCAGAGACCATCAGTCACACAGCACCCTTAAGGGAGGTAATGGAGACGCTCGCCATGCAATATGTGGCTGTTGAGCATAGTGGTTGGGAAAACAACGAAGGCGGCTCCGGTGAAGTCACCTTTGATCCGGTTACAGATACGATCACGGTGTCTCATACCGAAAACTATATTTCGCATGAAGACTTCATGCATACCTATTGAGGCGAGGGAGGCGGATATGGCGCATAGTTATTTCCACGCATCCATTACAGCAAAAAAATGGGGCGGCGTTCCTGAGGATTATCAGGCAATCCATGACTGGTTTGACGGCTCGAAAGCCATTCTGGCTGACATGCGGCACAGAGCACTTCGCCATCATGCCGAAGGTATTTTCATGGCCGAACAGGTCTTTGGCGTCACCATGACAAATTCGGCCGGGCGCACCGTTCCGGTGCGCCTGATTGGTGAACAGCATGTTCTGGATGACCTTGGCCACATCCCGAGTTTCGCGGACTGGGCGCGGGCGATTGAACCCGCACGATGGATGGTGCGTGTGTCGCCGCACGCGCCCTCCACTCCGTCGGTTTCGCCAACGGGGCTGCTGCCCATCGCTGCGTAATGGTTGGTGTCGCGTGGTCAGACGACTGCCCGCGCAAAAATGGACACAAACGCGCAGAACAGAACAGTAGAAGAAAACACACGAAAACAGCAAAACGCGCCTGCCAGAACGGGACCGTGCGTTCAAACGGTGGGGCTTCGCTCCCGGCGCTGCGCGCCGCGTTTGAGCGCACGGCCACCGTCCTGACAGGGAGCTGGGTGTCAAAAAATACACAGGGATAAAGACATGTCTGCAACACTGGCTGCCACTCAACCTGAAACGATCACGGGCGCGGCCCTAGCACAGTTTATCGGCACGACCCGGTACTATCGCTACACGATGGGTCTGATCCTGACCGATGGCGCGGCATATCTGGCTCGTAATGGTGCTGCGTGGCTGCTGGACATCGTGGCGAGCGCGCGACTTGTTCCGGCTGTCAGGCGTGCCGAATTCGAATGCTGGACGCTCAGGGTGGACCTCACCAAACAGTGCGCCGAGGTTGTGTGCACGGATGGGAATGGCGAGCGCGAGGCCAACATTCTGTATCGCCAGCATCTGGACTATACGGATTTCCCGCTGGCGGAACTGAAGCTTTACGTTGTGGCCGATAGCGATCTCGGCAAAGTTGTCATGCTCACATCCGAATACTGAGCGAGGCCACGTCAGTGCGTGCGCCAAAATGGACACAGACACGCACTGACTCCCGTGGTCTTTCGGTGGGCTGCGCGCAGAGAGCGCCACACACAAAGAAGAACACCAAAACACAACAGCAAAACCCGCTGCCACGTCTGGGAGGCCGCCACCAGAGGCAAGCTCTGGCCCCGGCCGCTGGCCATGTCGGCTTCTATGGCTGGTTGCGCGCGACCAATGCGCGGGTGCAGCGCCTGAGCCAGTCCACCTATACGCTCCTTGATATTGCCACTGTTGCGGGACTGCGTGCGGCTTACGCCGAGGGCCACCATCCGCGGCGTGTCGCACAGGACGCCCTGCGCGCGTCGCCGCGGGATCTCGCCGCCTGAGGGGAACGGGCAGGGGCTTCCTGTCCAATGCAGGGCCTAAGCGGGTGGCCCTGCGGTCTGCCCCGCTCACGCGGGGCTTTGTCCTTTTGCAATGAGGATTTCCGGTCATGCCGACACCTGACCTGCCAGTTGAGCGCTTTGCCGATGTGAGCACCGCCCATCTCTCGCCCAGGGACCGAGCGCTTCTCGAGCGTTATATCGAGACAGGGGGCGCGGATGGTCTGTCCTGTCTCGTTGGGCCGTATGGGTGGCTGATTTACGCGTCGTCGGAGCTTCAGGCGGCGGAACACGCCTCGCCTGGCCTTGCGGCCATTCTCGACGCGGCGCGCGCACAGGATTGTGCCTATGTCCTGTTCGACCGTGACGGCCTGCAGATTGACGGCATTCAGACTTATGACGTCCAGAGAAAATAAAACATGAAAAAACAAAGAAATAAAAACAGAAAAACAAAAACACAGAAGAAAAAAACGCCTCTCATAGTCCGTCACGCAGGCTAAGGGTTCGTCGCAGGCTCCCGGCGCAAGCGCCGCCCTTAACCTGCGCGCCGGACTATGAGGTGGCTGAAAGGGTCAGAAAAAAATCCAAAAGGAGAAAACGATGTCTGATCCTGTCACTTTCAAGAGCCTTCTGGTGGGAACACGATTCCGGTTTGCGGCCACGCCACACGGGAAAACATACAAAAAGGTCGGACTTAACCAGTTCCGGGTTGCAAACCACCCCCACATCTTCCGGGCAGAAAACGAGACGCAGGTTGTGCCCTTGCCTGACCTCCCCGGAACCAGCGCCAACGAGTTTTTACCACTGGCCCGGGCCAGTCGCGGCAAATGTGTTTCGTCTGCAAAGGACGTTCGCAAAGGAGAAGGCGCATGAAGCTCTCTCCTCAGACCCGACAGGACATCAGAGACGTGGTCGGGCTCGTGCTCGGAACATTCAGTCTGGTCGTGGTGATATGCGGAATACTGGTGGGCCCTGACATTTTGGCCGCCATTGCCGCTGATCATCCCATTGCCATGGCGCGACAGGCCTTCATGGCTCTGCGCTGACGTGCTCATCGGAGAAAAAGATGTTCAGACAGTATTATGCGGGGCGCTGGTTTGCGCCCCGTGACAACCCCCTGCGTGTTGGCCCGATTGCTGCGGGTGCGCTCTATCGTCTTCCCGAATATCTCGACCATGGACGATCCGTGCGCTGGCAGGTGCTGGCCTTCCTCAACGGGGTCTGTGCAGCCACACGGTTCAATCCGGTGACACGGCGCTGGGAAGACCGGGTGATCTCGGGGCGTTCGGATCGCGCGTTGATCCGTCGCCTTGCCGATGGCGCGGTGCATGAGGTGGCTGTGCGCAGCCTGATTGCCGTGGATGATGAGACGGCAGAGCTGGTGCGACCGTCGCTGCCCGATGTGGTGCGCTGGCACCGGGAGTTTCGGATCCGGCAGGCGGCTTAGGCCTGTCTTTGGCAGCCACGTTCCTGCCATGCGGGCGGGGACTGTGCGGCTTGTCAGTTTTATTGCTTTACGGAGAAAAGAGTATGGTGCGTCAGACACTCTCCAATGTGACATTTGTGGAATTTGGGCCGCGGGAGATGCATCGCGCACAGCCGCTCTCGCGCATGAAACCCGCGCGGCTTCTGTTGCGTGAGCAGGCGCAGTTGGAGAGCGATGCGGGCGAGGGGTTTCTGCGGGCTTCCGAGCGTGCGGCTCTGCGCCGCCGGGCGGCCCGGGCTGGGCGTGTGGCCCGCACGCTTTTGCAGGATCTGGCCGCATGAGCGCGCGCGCCCTTGTACCTATGGCCCAGGCGCGGCATGATACCGGTCACAGTCGGCTTCAATGGAGAAAGATCGTGTTCCGCATACCGCTGCGTGTGTCAGGAGTGGCCCTGCTCACAGGTCTGACGATCCTGACGGCCGCTCCCGTTCGTGCCGCGCAGACCTGCTCCCAGTTCGGGCCGGAGAATGCACTGCCTGCGCTTGTGAACGAAAAACTTCAGCCCCGCACGACGTTACTGTGTAATGCAGCCTATGCCGTGCTCAATTCCGGGCAGGTGCATGAACCGCTCTGGTCGGCGGAGTATCTCGATGCGGCGGCCGTGCGGGGTGGACGTAGAATTGGCCGCACGACAAACACATTTGTGGCGGATGACCGTTTGCCAGCAGGAGATGGTGCAACGCTTGCGGATTACCGACGCTCAGGCTTTGACCGTGGGCACATGACGCCATCGGCCGATGCGGGGACTGTTGAGACGCAGGAACAGACCTATACGCTCTCCAATGTCGTGCCCCAGACCGCAGCCCTTAATGAAGGGATCTGGACGGGGGTGGAAATGGCTGTGCGGATCATGGCCTTGCGCGAGGGTGGGGTCTACGTGGTGACGGGGCCGGATTTTACCGGCAGTCGCCGCGCCATCGGTGACAATGTGCTGGTGCCAACGGCGACATGGAAAGCGGTCTACGATCCCGTAAGGCACGAAGCCGGGGCCTATCTGTGCCAGAATACGGATCATCCTACCTGTCAGACGCTGAGTGTCGCGTCATTGACAGCCCGGATCGGGATTGACCCGTTCCCCGGTCTCGGAGAGGCTGTGAAAGCGCAGGCCATGGCGCTGCCCGAGCCTCAGGCCAGTCCATATGCGCCCCGCTCGCAGGAGAACCGTGAGTGGGAGCGTCTGCAGAAACGTCTGGAACGCAAACTTGCGCGTGCCAGCATGAAGGCGCTCAGAGATGCGCTCAAACAGGAGCAGGAGTAAGGTCATGCCGTCATCTAACGCCTTCACCCCCTTTGGACCTGACTCACAGGTGCAGACCATTGATCAGATGACCGTGGAAAATGATCCTGCGCGTGTTAGCGTGTATGGGCGTCTGGATATTACGCGTGACCGGGCCGGACTGGACAATGCCCGCGCGCTGGCGGTCCTGCTTAATGCGGTTGTCACGCGGCTGGAGGCTGAACCGGCGCTGCCTGATCACGCGCAGGTCGCCCCCAGGACCCATTCGATGACCAACCCCTTTACCTGAGGGGTTAAGAGGCCGCTGAGGCCCAGCGATAGCCGCGTTTGATCTTGAGGCGCAGCAGACGGCCAAGGGCGTTGGCGGCAGCGCCTTCATTGGCGTGCAGGTCCAGACGCAGGCGCCCTGCGGTACCGATCCTGCCCCAGCGCCGGACAAGGACAGCACCCCCGAACAGATCATGCTGGATGCTCATCTCGTAAAATCGCCACGTGTTCCGCGCGGCGTCGATGCGCGTCAGCCGGGCTTCCAGAGGAAAAAGCGGGATCTGTTCCATGCCATGCTCTTCATGCGGCTCACGCCCTGAGCATAGCGTGCCTTTGAGGGGAGTACCAGCACCGGCTTCCTAAGGGGAATGCAGCGTCCCCGATGAGACCCGTAACCGTCCGGGGTCTCAAGGGGGTGCTGCGAGAGACGCAGGGTGCAAAAGAGCGCCACAACGCGCTGCCATAGACTGGACAGAGTGTGATCCAGGCGGAGTTTTTCCAGATGCGTTGGTTTGAGCGGTGTTCTTTTCGCGCGATCAGTCTGTGGGTTCACCAGACGCCTACGGCGGCCTACGGCTGGCGCGTCCCACGCGCCCTCTGGTGCAGCCAGTCCCTTGTGCCGGGGAGGTGGCCTTTTTGCTCAGGAGGCAAGGAGTGGGGTGGGGCGATTTTGTCTCCCGTGCAGTTGGTCGTGGTTGGGACGTCCGTCGTGTCCGGGCCTGCGCGCCAGTGTGGGGTTGCCAGAAATCAGTATTGATTGGCTGGTTGCGTGCGAACACTTCGGGTTTCATGTCGCGGATGAGTATCAAAGAGTAAACGAAGTAAAAAATGTGGAGAACTTTAAGAAAATAATAGTAAAAACCGCAAAAAAATGGCTGTTTTCTGTCGTTTTTCCTTGGTGGGCATGGCCATTCGTGCTATAAAAAAGGAAGTAAAGGCACATGAACCAGAACGAATTCTGGTTCATGGCCATGTAAAGGGAGACCCCGAGATGTATCAACGTTTTGAACTGTCCGAACAGGATCGTCAGACCATTGTCAACGGCGTCTCCTGCGCAACCCTGCTCGAAAACCATCACTTTCTTCTGGTGCTGGAGAAAAGCACCAAGCGCTGCTTCAAATATCGCAAAGGCGACGAACACATCATCGTCAACCATGGCGGCAAGGGCTGGTGGGATCCCCAGAGCCCGCGTGGCACGCCCGATAGCAGCGGCGATGTTTTTGCACTGTGCCGCCGCCTCGACCCCTCCATGAAATGGCACGAAGTCTGCACGACACTCGGTGCACTGGTCGGTGTGGAGCCCAAGGGAGCGGTTTATGTCGCACAAAAGGCCGAACGGACGGATGAGCGCAGCCCTGGCGAACGCTGGGCGGAGCGCAAGTCGCTCTACCGGGGTGGGAAGGTGTGGAACTATCTGATCCGCGAGCGCTGCCTGCCCGAAGCCATCGTGCGTGCGGCAGTCGCCAAGGGCTGCCTGCGTGACGGGTATCATGCGGCCTGGTTCGCCCATACGGACGCGCAGGGTGCTGTCTGCGGGGCGGAGCTGCGTGGGCCTGAAACCCATATCTGTCTGGGTGGTTCAGTCAAAACCCTGTTCCGCTTCCAGCCGGGCAGTGTTCAGCCGGTGCGTCGTCTGGTGATCTGCGAAGCGGCAATCGATGCGCTGTCCTTTGCAGCGCTGGATCAGGTCCGCGCACCTGGCACGCTCTACGCCTCCACCGCCGGGGGGATGGGGCCTGAGACCATTGCCGCAATCCAGACCCATCTGGCGGCCATGAAAGCCCTGCCGGATGCGGTGCTGGTCGTCGCGACCGATGACGATGATGCCGGAAACGCGTTCGCTGACACGCTTTACCGTCTGGCTGATGACGCGGGTGTCGCCTTCATGCGTCGCCTGCCACCCGATCGCGCCAAAGATTTCAACCAGACACTCAAAAACCGGGCACAGGCTGCGTGAAACACACCTGAACTGTACAGACGATCAATACTGACGCTTGATCCGGTGTGGTGCGTATGTCCCGCGCCCCGGATCAGGCGACGACTTTAGCAAGGACTTCTCCATGCCAAACATGACCCCTCGCTCGCACGAGCCCAACCCCTATGACGACAGTGATCCGCTGGATTTCCTCTCCAACATTGGCGAAGACGTGAGTGCGGCCCAGCAGGCACTATTTAGCCATCCTGAACTCGCCAGCTGGCTGGAGCGCACCCCCGGACTGGGTCACGAAATCCCCTGGACGATCGCCTCCTTCACGGACGGGACGGGCAGGAAGGTCTCGGGGCTGGTTGTCGCGGGCCGTTTTGCCAAGGGGAAGTGGGACCTGACGACAGACTTTGTCCTGTTCACGGGGCGTGCCCGCCACCCAGGCACATTCCTGAAGGTCGATGGCGCGACCGTGACCGCACGTGAACAGGGCCGGGCGCCGGGTGTCGGGCCGCGCCGTCCCGATTGTATTGCGCTCCTCGAAGAGCTGCAGGCTGCCAGCGTCGCATGGGCGGCCCGGCCTGCGCTGCGGGCACATTGGGCAGCATTTTCTGCAATTCATGGGTGTGGCCCTATGCCTGATACGTTCGTGGAGTTGCGGTTTCAGGATAAATGCTACCGTGGGTTGATCATCGACGGCACGCTGAATTCAAACGGAGTGTGGGATATGGATCAGTCCGTGGAGTTGCTGTTACCCTCTGGCCGAACGGTGGGGTTGTTGGCCGATCAGGCGGATTCCGTGGCGTTCCTGACAGGAGGCGAGCATTATGACCTCAAGCGGCGTGCCTGAGGATGCGCTGGCTGGCCTTACGGCCATGCAGCGTGAGGCCGCCCGTCAGGAAGGCCCGGTTGTTGTGCTCGCAGGTGCAGGCACTGGCAAAACAAAGACCCTTGTCGCCGGCGTGGTGGACAGGATCGTGCGACGTGGCATGCCCGCTCATCGTATTCTGGCGGTGACCTTTACCAACAAGGCCGCTGATGAAATGCGCACGCGCATTAACGCCGTACTGGGTCTGGGGGCTGCCCCCTCGTGGATTGGCACATTCCACGGGCATGGTCGTCGCCAGTTGCGGGCTGATCCCGAGATTGCGGTGCTGCGTCCGGGCTTCGACATCTGTGATGCCGAGGACAGCCGCCGGATCGTCAGGCGCCTGTTACAACGGGCTGCCGATGACGGGGCATGGGATCCGGGTGATGCCGACACGTTCCGTGCCCGCGTGCGTTCGGTTGCCCAGCGGATTGCTCTGATGAAAGACAGTCTGGTGCTACCTGATCAGGCAGAAGCGGTGCTGGACAGCCAGATCGCGCGGTTTGGGGCAAAAACCGATGAGGACCTGATGGCCTGGCACATGGCCGCCGCCCTCTACCCGGCGTATCAGGCGGCATTGCGGGAAGTGAACTGCGCTGATTTTGGTGACCTGCTGCTATGGCCGACCGTAACCATGCTGCGCGACGAGCAGTACCGTCTCGATTGGGCACGTCGCTTTGACGCCATACTGGCCGACGAGTTCCAGGACGTGAACCGTCTGCAATATCTTTGGCTGAAACTCCTGTCGCGTGATCACGGGGAGCTCTTTGCCGTAGGCGACGACGACCAGTCGATCTATTCCTGGCGCGGCGCCAGTGTCGGTTTTATCCGCGACTTCCTGAGCGAATTCCCCAATGGGCGGATGATCCCGCTGGAACAGAATTTCCGCTCCACGGGGCATATCCTCGCCGCGGCCAACAGCGTTGTCGCCCGCGACAGCAACCGTCTGGACAAGACCCTGTTTACCGAACAGGGTGAGGGCGCCCCCATCGAGATTGTCGCCTTCTCGGGAGGCCAGCAGGAAGCGCAGGGTCTGGCACGCGAGATCGGTCGTCGCCAGCTGCTCGGTGTCGCTCTGGAGGACATGGCTATCCTCTACCGATACAACTTTCTCTCCCGCATGCTCGAAGAGGAATTGCTGCGCGCGCATATTCCCTACGAACTGGTCAACGATACGGCCTTCTGGCAGCGCGCAGTCGTCAAGGACGTGCTGGCCCTTCTCCGTCTGGCCGACAATCCCGATGTCCTGCAGGGGGATGAAGCCTTCCGGCGGGTGATCAATCAGCCTGCCCGAGGCGTGGGGGCCAGGACACTGGCACGGATTGAGCAGCTGGCCCGGGATGAAGCCGTCTCGCTGTTTGTGGCGGCCGAGAAGATTTATGCCACCAGTCAGAGCAAAACAGCCGAGCGGGTGCGTGCATTCCTGCGCATGATCCGTGAGGAGGCGCACAGCACCGAGACCGCACTGGGGACGCGGATGCGTATCCTGGCAGAGCGCTCGGGGTATCTGGATATGCTGCGCGCAGCGGGGGAGGACGGCGGTGCCGGCCTCGAAAATCTCGACGAACTGTTCTCTCTGGCCATGGAGTTCACCGGTGTCGAGGATCTGTTCGATCATGCAGCCCTTGGTGCCGCGGCCGCCACCGAGGCGGGGCAGGGGCGGGTCCGCCTGATGACGATCCACGGCTCCAAAGGCCTCGAATTCGAGCATGTCTTCCTGATGGGGTGGGAGGACACGCTGTTTCCCGGTCTGTCGCCGACCAATCTCGACGAGGAACGCAGGCTGGCTTATGTCGCGCTGACGCGCGGGCGGGCGCGTGTGTCCATCAGCTGGTGCGCGTGGCGCAATGGCCGTTCGGCCGACATGTCGCCCTTTGTCGGCGACATCCCGCCTCAGGCCCGGTATTCGGGCTGGCTGGGCAAGGCGACAAGTCGTGCTGAAGCTCTGGCGAACAGGGCCGCACTGGATGAGGCCCTGGGGATCTAGCGCACCTCCAGAACAGCGTCACAACGGGTTCAGGCAGACTGGTATGCATGACACCCATATGCCCGTCCGCAACCAAGGTAGAGTTGTCACCTGGTTCGGAACACTGCCAGCTCCGGGCGCTGGCACAACAGGCCGGTCTTGACCTTGATGGCCATGGTAATCGTGTCGCCGGCATGGCTCAGGTCCTCGGTTACGCTCATCAGGGCCTGCCTTCGACAGCACTGCTCGCTCTGGGCGCGCAGCTGCACGACATTGGCAAACGTCATATCCCGACAGAAGTTCTCGATGCGCCCCGGCGGCTGACGCCTGCCGAATGGACGATCATGCGTCTGCACACCATTCTGGGGCTGGAGATCCTGTGCCGGGCTCTGGACGAGGTGCCTCAGGATGTCGCGGACTGCGTGCTGCTCCATCACGAGAACTGGGACGGGTCTGGATATCCGATTGGGCTGTCCGGTGCGGCCATCCCTTTGCTGGCCCGGCTTGTCGCCATTGCGGATTTCATCGACGCCCTGGCGTCTCCGCGCGTCTACAAATCGGCGATGCCGCCCGACCTTGTCCGCACCCTCGTGCTCAGGGGGCGGGGTGTGAAGTTTGATCCCATTCTGACCGATCTCGCTCTACGGATCTGGCCGGAGCTGCTGCAGGCGCGCGCTCAGGCGGGGCTTCCGCACGCCGTCACAACGGAACCAGCGATACTCAAGCCCTGATCCACAGACAGGAGGCGCCCCATGGCCCGAAAAAAACAGATCATTACCCCGCGTATGTGGGACAAGCTGAGCGATGCCGAACAGCAGCAGGCGCGTCGCGAGATCATTACCAGGGTGCGTGACGCCCTCAAAAGAAGCCCGCATACAGCGCTTGAGCTGCGTGCCTGCGTGCCCGCCGAAATGAAGGGGGCCTTCCCCGTGGTGCTGCGCAGTCTCCTCGATGCGGGCGAAGTCGCATCCCTTGGCCACAGCGTCTATGCGGCCGTGCCGTGGATGCCACAGACCAGTGCGGTGCGTGCGGATGTGACGGCTGACCTCATTATCGGTGTCCTGTCCAGCGAACGTCGCGCAGGTGCGGATGCCACTGAACTGGCTGACGACTTACTTCTGCCTGTGCCCCAGATCCGTGCGGCGCTGGTGGAGCTTGAGGAAGCCGGGCTGATCTGTGAAGCGAAGGCTTCGGGTCATTACCGCATGATCAGCCGCCGGATGGCGATGGAAGTGCGGCACGGCGCATCTGGTCGGATTTTTGCGGATGTGCGTCATGCGTGACTGGGTGACGTTCCCTGATGGGACGCGGGGGCGGCGGTCATGGGACGCCGACCCGCAGAGGGCAGGCGCCTGGCAGCACCGCCTGGCGCAGGCATGGGGTGGAGACGAGCGACCAGTCTGCGACTGTCGCTATCAGGGGCAGCCGATGGGGCTGTCCGTACACCGCTGTCTGCGCCCGCGTGATGGTCGTCAGGTTGAGGTCTATCATCTGGCGCGCCTGCGCAATCAGGGGGCTTTGCACGCTGTCGCCTGTTCCTTCCACGAGGCCGACCCGCGGCGTGATGGTCGGGGAGGATACGCCGATGGCGTGGTCCGTGAGCGCGATGATGGCAGGATTGGCATTGCCCTGCGCCGGGGGCTGCGTTGTCTCGACGTGGCGGCCGCCCCGGCGGAGCCTGCGCAGGCCGCGCGACAGGGGGGCGGGCAGGGAGCGGTGCGACAGGCGCGCATGACCGAGCTGGGCCTGTTGCATCTGCTCTGGGAGGAGGCTGGTCTGAATGGCTGGAGCCCTGCTCTGGGACGCGCCAGGCGGCGCTGGTCTTTTGTCCGTGAAGCACTCGACAGAGCCGCTGTGCGGATTGTGCCTGCGCGCAACCAGACCTTGTCAGACAGGCTGGCCATGATTGGCTATGGCGATGAGGATGGTCCTGCGCTGTTGCGCGAGACCGCGCGGAGCTGCGGCGACACGTGGCGGATTCTGCTGCTGGGGATTGTGGACGACATCGCAGTGGTGGATTGGACCAGGGGCCGGCAGTTCTGCTCACTGCGTTTCGATGGGGTTCAGGACTATCATCTGCGGGTCAGTGCAGCCGCTGTCTGGCATGAGCGTCTCACGCGCCGCTATCCGATGGCCATGGCGGCCCTGGCGTTACCCCGCGCAGAGCGGGCTATCCGGGTTGTGGGGCTGGTGACGGCCACTGTGCGGGTGGGATTGGATCGGGGGGTCACACTGGTGCGCTGTCGCGCGGATGACATCGCGCTGATGGAGGTCGAGCCTGATACGCTCACACCCGTGTCGAGTGGCCATGAACTGGCGATTGCCCGAGCACTGGTGGACGAGCACCGCAGCTTTATCCGGCCTCTACGTTTCGATGCTGGACGTGATGCGGTTCTGCCGGACTTTGTGCTGAGGGATACCGGAGATCCGCGCGGCACACCCATGGAGGTGTTCGGGCGGGCAGATGAAGCCTATGCGGCCCGCCGGGCAGAAAAGGCGCGCTATTACGACGAGGTCTACGGGCAGGAGAATTGGTGGAGCTGGGATGCTGTCGCGTCTCCTGATCGGTGGCCCGCCTTCCCGCCAGCGCTGGCGCGCGTGGGTGGGGAAGAGGATGTGTAATGCATGTCGTCTCACCTCTTCTGGCAGGATGGGACCGGAAGTTATCCCCAGAATCTGTGGGCAGAATGGTGTGCAAGTTGTGACCGCTCTGGATAAACCCGGGGAGCGGCCTGTCAGCCACGGCGATGCTGTGCTGATCGGCACGGCTCTGGTGCGGATTGGCTGGCCGCTCCAGCAATTGTCGCGGCGTTCGGGTTATGATCGCCATGAGATTACGAGGTGGATGCGGAGAGGGGGGATGCCTGAGCCGTTTCGGGCGTGGCTGATCGCCCTGCAGGCGGTTCATGTCCGTTATCCCTCTCCGCTGGCGATCACTGTCCGCCCGGGTGGTAACCGGCCACCTCTGGGGCGGTGGGGGGTGTTGCGGATTCAGCTGGTGATCGGCTGGTCGGAACGCCAGCTTGCGGGGTATCTGGGTGAGCATCGCACCGCTTTGCGGCGCCGTCTGGATGCAGGTGAGACACTGAACGCGCGGGAATCCCGGTGGCTGGAACTGCTCGAAGACGGCCATCGGCTTTATCCGCGGCCCTGACGGGCCGCGTTAACACGAAAGGACAGATCATGTTGGATGGACATTTTCATGAGGACAATGCTGAGGACAGCACCATGGATGCCAGTGTGGATGCAGCCGTAGGCGGCATTGCCGCAGACCGGCTACGCTCGATCATCGAGCGGGTGGAACGGCTTGAGGAGGAGCGCAAGGCGCTGTCCGGCGACATCAAGGACATCTTCACCGAGGCCAAATCGGCGGGGTTCGATGTGAAGGTCATCCGCCAGATCATCCGCCAGCGTAAACAGGAACCTTCGGAAGTGGAAGAGCAGGAAACCCTGCTCGATATCTACCGCCGTGCGCTGGGAATGTAGGCAATCCGGCTCACGACAAGGATATGCCAAGGAAAAAGAGGGAATAAAACCAAAGGAAACACTCAGAAGGGACTTGGCCGCCCGAAGGGGCGGCTGACACGCCCTTCTGGGGCCGCCGGCATGCCAATCAACCTGCGGTCCTTCGCTGCGCTACGGCGCTGCGCGTGATTGGCCTACCTGTGGCGACCCCTTCCGGTTGCGTATCAGCCGCCTCTTCGGGCGGCGACGTCAGGAAGGAAAAAACACATGGCCAGAAACAGCACATCCACAAACACTGATGCCCTTAGCGAACGTCTCGACCTGTATGCCGAGGTGACGCAGACCATTCTTGCCCAGATGGAAAGTGGCACGCTGCCCTGGACACGGCCATGGAAGACAACGGGGGCTGCCGGTCTGCCCACAAACGCCCTGACGACGAACCGGTATTCGGGGATCAATGTCATCCTGCTGTGGCTTTCTGGCGCGATGAAGGGCTATTCGAGTAGCCGCTGGATGACCTATCGACAGGCCATGCAGGTGGGTGGGCATGTGCGCCGCGGTGAACGTGGCACCATGATCGTGAAAGCATCCACTTATGTCCCGCAGAGTGAGCGTGAGCGCTCCGAGGGGAGTGAGGAAGATCCGCGTGCGGTACCGTTTCTGAAGCGTTACACCGTCTTTAATCTCGACCAGATCGAGGGGGTCGACGTGCCGGAGCATGTCATCAGCACGCCGATTGTCGCCAATGCGACACTGGACGCATTTGTCGCCGCGACCGGGGCTGACATCCGGTTTGGGGGCGATGAAGCCTATTACGTTCCCTCACGCGATTACATCCAGTGTCCGCAGCCGCAGGCCTTTGAAAACGCCTTTGACCTGTTCCGGGTTCAGTCTCATGAACTGGCGCATTGGACAGGTGCCGCGCACCGTCTGGACAGGACGTTCGGCCAGCGTTTTGGTGATGCGGCATACCAGATGGAAGAGCTTGTCGCCGAACTGGCTGCGGCACAGATCTGTGCTGTGAAGGGTGTGCCGCCGACCACGCGTCATGCGGCGTATCTTCAGAGCTGGATCAAAATCATGAAGGCGGACAAGCGGGCTATTTTTACAGCGGCGCGTCACGCATCGACTGCCGTGGAGTTTTTGCTGGCCGCAGCGCAAGCGTCGCCCGTGGACACGCGGCTTGCGGCGTGACGGCGGTGACGCCAGAGGCGCAGCGCCATAGCACCCAGGGCAATGACGCCGCTGATCCCGCGAAAGAGCTGGTCGATGATCTGGCTCTTGCGGGCAATCGCATCGAGCAGCTGCGCGCTGCTCTGATGCGAAAGCCAGTAAAGGGCGGGCAGGCTCAGGCGCGGCGTGTTGGCGACAACCATCAGGCTGGCCTGAAGGCCGATGCCGAGGATGCCGTAAAGCACGAGCAGGCTCAGCCCGAAAACGGATACCCCATACCAGCAGAGTAAAACGACAGGACGGGTACGGGCAATAAAGGTGCGCAGGACAAGCATCAGAAAAACCATAGCAGAAAAGAACAGGCGAATAGGGTGCCACAAAGCGTTGTGACGCCTCGCATGGGATCGGGGCGGCCGCAACGGTCGCAGGCTCGCGCTTCGCGCGCCCGTTGCCCCCGCCCCGATCCCATGCAGCGGCAGAGGGGTGAAGGAGAAACAGAACAATGCACAAACAGATCGCCGTCACTCCGCTGTGGAGAGGTGTTCCCTCAAACATGCCCGCCGACGTGCTGGTAAGGGGCCAACAGGCCGCCCTGATCTCGGTTTCGATTGCTCCGTGCGACAGGGTCTGGAGCGCGCGGGAGCGTCTGGCCGACGAACTGGTGCGTGTCTGCTATGGCAGAGACATACCCGAGCATAATCGTACAGCACTGGCCTGCATGATGCGTATTCTGGTTGAACAGGCGGTTCCCGGCCTGCCGGGCCAGCATGTGCAGCGCAATGCCCCGCCCCCGCCGCAGGGTGACGGGGAATGGTATTGTCACTGGTTTGCCGTTACCCGCAGGGAGGGCAGCGTATGAGCGACATGGGGCTACCTGATGTGCGCGTACAGGTGCGTGGGCCTGCGCGCGATCGTGCGGCATTACGGGACTGGTTACGTGCGGCGTGTCGCGATACGGGGGGCTGGCCACCCCCGGTCTTTGGGATCCGCACGACCCGAACGCTGCTGTCTTTCGGGCTGGAGCCCATGCACCAGAGTTTCCATGTGCCGCTGATGACCCGCCTGACGCGCCGGTATCCCCGGCTGGTGCATACCCTGATATGGGATAACCCTGATGACACGTCGCGCTATGCGCAAACGGGTCTTGAGATCTGGCAGGCAGGCCGCGTGTGCAGGAGTGGGTATTTCGCTGCTCTGCTGGGTGTGACACGGAACCGGCCGGGGCGCAGAACCACCCGTGTTATGCTGTTTGAATCCGATGACAGCATCGCCGACATCCGGCCTTTTGCCCGGGTGGGTTCAGGGCTTCGTGGCATCCCGCCGGGTCCGCGCGACATCGGCCCGTGGCGTGTTCTGGAGGCGTGGGTGCGGGAGCGGCCGAATACTTTGTATGATCCCGTCCGCAATATCGTGCTTCATACTGTCTCTACGCAGGTGACGGTTATGAGCGACATTACCGCGTATGGCCGGATCGGAGCGAAGGCGTGGCTCGATGTGGATGAACTGCCTTAGCGTTTTCCGGAACTGGCGAACTGGTGCGCGCGCTGGCGGGCCTACGCAGAGGATGCTGACGCGCAGGCGCGCTATTAGATGGTTCGTGAGGCCGTCCAACGCTGTTCCGGGTTTTGGCCCGTTCAGCATTGCACGGCTCACAGGCGATGCCTTTGCGACAGGCTGTAACGCTGGGCATTTCGATCCAGCGGCTTTCCCACTCACAGCGGGGGCAGGTGAAGAGTGCGACCATGCGCATACCCGACTGGTAAACACAGCCGTGATCGCCGCAATCGGTCAGGTGAGCGAGGATGCGCGGCGCACTGCGTGACCGCTTCCATCCGAACAGGTCGCTCTGTCGTGCCATGTCTGGCTCCTGTGTTTGGAAAAGGTCGAGCAGGTGTTGCCGGTTGTCCAGAGGACACCGGCAACGGCTGGGTCAGTCCGGGGTGTGGGTCTGGGTTCTACCAACGGTTATTGAGGCGACTGAGTCGAGATCAGTCCGGAATCTCCTGCAGCGTGATGCAATTCCGTACAGAACCACAAAGAAAAGAACGCCCTGCGCAGTTATACAGTGAGCGATAATACTGAGAATGGTACCGAAGCGCTCTGTGTGTGCGCTATTACAGAAAATGTAATCTCCCAAAAAGAAAATGAATAAAGCGCATAAAATCACAAACAGGAAAATGAAAAACGCCTTGAGACATATTTCGGTGAGTTCGAAGAAGAAACAGACTAACCCCCGCATCAGATTTGTAAGGCTTTCGCGCAGGGAAGAAGAAGCGGACCGCATACAGGCGGCCTGATCAGGCTGACGAGGGTTTTCCTTAGGTGTGCGAGTAGTTTCAGTCGGTGACATCATTGGTTGTTCTTTCTGTTTGTACGAGGGCAGTTCCGCTCGCTCTTGCAGTCTGACGCAACCGGTTGTGACGCCTGTCTGGCGTGCCTTGCGCGGGTATGGAGCACCGTGTTCCCGTGTGCTGCCCACAACTCCACAGGGACCTCCCAAGGGCCGCGCGCCACCAGACTCTTGGCGGTCGTGTCGCACGGCCCTCGGGTCCCTCCTATGGATTTATGTGGACGGCCGTTCAAACACAATGCTT
>NZ_JACHIE010000019.1 GCF_014207635.1 Acetobacter lovaniensis | reverse complement strand
AAAAAATGAAACAAAATCATAACCTAAACAAAAAACCCCAGAAAACCGCCATTCCCGAAAATTAACGTTCCTAACACAAAATAAAAACGGGCCTCTCGGCCCGTTGCTGGTTTGGAATATCCTGTACGCCCAAGCAGTTAGGCGTGTTTGGGACTGGAGACGGGGAAGGTGGTCTCCCATCCCCCGCCCAGCGCATTATACAGACGCACCAGATCATCTGCGATCGTCGCTGTGCTATCCGCCAGACTGGTCTGGGAAGAAAGCAGCCTGCGCTGCGCATCAAGCACCTGCAGGTAACTCTGCAACCCATGCTTATACTGGCTTTGCGCCAGTTCCATGGAACGCCTGTCTGCTGCCACCTGACTGCTCAGGCGCTGGTTCTTCTTCTGCTCGGCCTGATATGCGGTCAGTGCATTATCCACCTCGCTCCAGGCATTGAGCACCGTTTTGCGGTACCGCAGGGCTGCGGCCTTCTGCGACGCTTTTTTCATCTGCAACTGGCCGGTCAGGCGTCCGCCCTGAAAAATGGGGATCGTGATGGACGGCCCCACATTCCACATGCGTGAGCTCCACATCCCCATATCGCGGAACGAGAAGGACTGAAGCCCAAAGCCCGCATCAATGGTGACCTTGGGGTAAAAGTCCGCCATGGCCTGCCCCACTTCGGCCGTGGCCGCATGCAGTTCGGCCTCAGCCTCACGGATGTCGGGGCGACGGTGGGCCAGTTCGGATGGCAGGCCAATAGGCACGGCTGGCGGCACCAGCGGTATGCCCGCTGTTTGCACCAGTTCGGTGTTCAGCCCACCCGGAGGCATGCCCATAAGCAGATTGATGGCGTTGATCTGCATGGCAATGCGCTGCTCAAACTGCGGGATCAGGGCATTGGTATGCTGAAGCTCGGACTGGGCGCTATCCACATCCAGTTCGCTTACCAGACCGCTTTTGTAGCGCGACTGGCTCAGTTGCAGCAGTTTGGCTGCGGCATCGCGGTTGGCCGTGGTAATACGCAACTGCTCCTGCAGGCTGCGCAGTGTCATGTAATCCGATGCCAGCTCGGATTGACGGGCGATCAGAATCCCGCGGCGTTCTTCCATGGTGGCGTTGGTGTAGGACTTGGCAGCCTCGTACTGCCTGCGCACACGGCCCCACAGGTCCACTTCCCAACTGGCCTGCACACCATCCTGCCAGTTGTTCAGCAGCGGGATGGTGGCCTCGGAAGACTGGCTGGTCAGCATATCCCCCAACTGGGAACCTGCGGAATTTTCACCAATGCGTTCCACAATCCGCTGCAACTGCTTGCTACTGTGCTGCACGCGGCTGTACGAGCCAGAGGCTGCAAGGTCTGGGAAACGCTCTGCACCAGCCAGCAGTAACTGCCCACGGCTGACGGCAAGCTGTTCGGATGCCTGCAACACGTCCAGGTTCTGGGCGGCCAGACGCTGTTCAAGCGAGGTCAGTTCCGGGTCATGGAACACTGACCACCACTGCGCGTCCGGCTCCTGCTCCGTGGGCACACTCAGCGCGCTGCTCCGGTCCTGCGTTGCCGCTTTCTGCCATTGTGAGGGGGACCACGCCTGGGGCTTTTTATAGTCTGGCCCTACAGCACAACCTGCCAGAATAAAACCGGCTGCCAGTACGCCCGCCCGCCGTGCATTCCTTCTTGCCACCCGCTTACCCTCGTCGAAATTATGCGCCTGCTTTAATATGCGTTATAACCGCCACGCTGACCGACCAGTTCGGTCAGGGCATACCCTATCGTCTTTCCCTACCGCGTCAATCACAAGTCTCCAAAGCCCGAAGATCCATGGCCCTATCTCCTCCCTTCCCCGCGCCTTCCTGCTCCCCCTGCACGGGAGAGTCCGAGACCAAACGACAGCAGATTCTGACTGGAGCCAGTGCGGTTTTTGCCGAACATGGCTACGAGGGCGCAAGCATGTCCGCCATTGCGCGGCAGGCCGCTGTCTCCAAGGGAACGCTGTATAACTACTTTACCAACAAGGCCGACCTGTTTGCCGCCTTTGTGGAACAATGCTGCCGCGAAAAACTGCCCGTGGCTCTTGCCCCCGTGCAGGAGGATTCGCCCGCGCGGGAAATACTGACCGCCGTGGCCCGCGCCATGGTACGCCTGATTACCCTGCCCGACAGCCTGATGCTCTACCGGATTATTGTCTCCGAAGCGCCGCGCTTCCCCCAGCTTGGAGCCGTGTTCTGGGAAAATGGCCCCCGAGTCGCCATTGCCACACTGGCCAACTGGATACGCGAACAGGAAGCACTGGGCACCTTGCGGACAGAAGACCCTGTTTTTGCCGCCGAGCAGTTTTTTGCCCTGTGCCAGACACGCATCGCCCACCTGCGCCGTTTTAACCTGAACCCGGAAAACAGTACGGAGGATGAAGAAAAAGTGATTCATGCCGCAGTCAGGGTATTCATGGCGGCTTACGGCACGGAATAGCCCCATAAAAAAGCCCGTACGCCAGATGGGCATACGGGCCTTTCAAGCACGTAACTATGGGGAAGCGCTTATTTTTTAAGCTCTTCCACCAACTGCGGCACAACCTCGAACAGATCGCCCACAATGCCGTAATCCGCTACCTGAAAGATGGGAGCTTCGGGGTCTTTGTTCACGGCCACAATCACGCGGCTGTCCTTCATGCCTGCCAGATGCTGGATTGCGCCGGAAATACCAAACGCCATGTACAGTTCCGGCGCCACGATCTTGCCGGTCTGGCCGACCTGCAATTCGTTGGGCACAAAACCGGAATCGACTGCGGCGCGGGACGCACCAACCGCCGCACCCAGTACATCGGCCAGCGGGTCCAGCGCGTGGAACTTTTCCTCGCTCCCCATGCCACGACCGCCAGACACCACAACACGTGCCGATTCCAGATCGGGGCGGGCGGAGTCAGACAGCTGAACGGCCTCAAAGCGGGACACGTCAGGGCTATCCACCGCAGCCACGACCTCAACCTGGGCGCTGCCACCTTCGGCCGGGGCGGCATCAAACGATGCGCTGCGCACGGTCAGCACTTTTTTGGCATCAGAAGAACGCACGGTCGCCAGCGCGTTGCCAGCGTAAATCGGGCGTACAAAGGTCTGCGCGTCCACAATGCTCACCACATCGGGGATGGGCTGCACGTCCAGCAGGGCAGCAGCACGCGGCAGCACGTTCTTACCCGTAGCACCCGCAGCAGCCACGATATGGTCATAACTGCCAGCAAGGGAGACAAGCAGGGCTGCCAGAGGTTCGGCCAGCTCATGCGCATAGCGGGCATCTGCCGCATGCAGCACCTTGGACACGCCTGCAATCTGGCTTGCAGCCTGTGCCAGAGCGGCATCCCCGGCGACCAGCACATGCACATCACCCAGACGGGTTGCAGCGGTTACAGCAGAAAGGGCTGCCTTCCTGATCTGGCCGCCTTCATGATCCAGAAGAACAAGAGCGGTCATGTTCAGATCACCTTTGCTTCATTACGCAGTTTTTCCACCAGCTCTGTTGCGGAGCCAACCTTGATCCCCGCCTTGCGTTCTGCGGGTTCCGCAACGGAAACAACCGTCAGGCGCGGGGTCATGTCCACACCAAGGTCAGCGGCGGGAATGGTTTCCAGCGGCTTTTTCTTGGCTTTCATAATGTTGGGCAGGGAGGCGTAGCGCGGCTCGTTCAGGCGCAGGTCGGCCGTGATAATGGCTGGCAGGGCAAGGGAGACCTGCTCCGTTCCGCCATCAATTTCACGGCTGACATTCACGCGGCCATCAACCACATCAACCTTGCTGGCAAAGGTACCCTGACCCCAGCCCAGCAGACCGGCCAGCATCTGGCCCGTTGCGTTCATATCATCATCAATGGCCTGTTTGCCCAGCACAACCAGCGAGGGGCCTTCTTTTTCGACCAGTGTTTTGAGCACCTTGGCAACAGCCAGAGGTTCGGGGCTTTCATCGGTCAGCACCAGAATGGCCCGGTCAGCGCCCATGGCCATGGCGGTACGCAGGGTGTCCTGCGCCTGCTGCACACCAATGGACACAACCACGACTTCCGAAGCAGCGCCTTTTTCACGCAGGCGCACGGCTTCTTCCACCGCAATTTCGTCAAACGGATTCATGGACATCTTGACGCCAGCGGTTTCCACTCCGCTGCCATCCGCCTTGACGCGCGGTTTGATGTTGTAATCAACAACCCGCTTTACAGGTACGAGTATCTTCATGACTTCTTTCGCTTGCAGACGCAGGATGGTTCGGACGGTTCTTTATCGTACTTTGACCGAAATTCACATACCAGCCGGATAATTCGGCCCACCACCCCCTTCGGGCGTGGTCCAGTCTATATTCTGGGTGGGGTCCTTAATGTCACACGTTTTGCAATGTACGCAGTTCTGGGCATTGATTTGCAGATGTGGCGCTGTCTGCTCATCCGCCACTTCGTACACACCCGCCGGGCAATAACGCGCCTCTGGTGCGTGGAACACATCCCAGTTGACCGTTTTCCACAAGGACGGATTTTTAAGCCGCAGATGCACCGGCTGATCCTCCTCATGGTTGGTGGCGGACAGGAAGACGGAAGACAGACGATCAAACGTCAGCTTGCCATCAGGCTTGGGGTAAAACGGCTTTGCGCACAGATCAGCCGCACGCAGCGTTTCGTTATCCTGATGTTTGAAGTGGAGCGTCCATGGGGCGCGTCCACGCAGCACCATGGCATCCAGCCCCGCGTACACAGCACCACCCATGGCCCCAAAACGGGCAAAGGCGGGGCGAATGTTGCGTGCGGTGCGTAGTTCCTGCCACAGCCAGGACTGCCGGACCTTCTGCGTATAGGAGCCCGGTTCTGCGCGGTCGGTTTTCATGGCATCCACCACGGCTTCCGCCGCCAGCATGCCCGACTTCATGGATGTATGCGTGCCCTTGATTTTTGGCACATTCAAAAACCCTGCCGAATCCCCGATCAGCGCACCACCGGGGAAGGTCAGGCGCGGAATGGACTGCAAACCACCTTCGGACAGGGCACGCGCACCGTAGGAAATACGCCGCCCCCCTTCCAGATGCTGGCGGAAAGCCAGATGCAGCTTGACGCGCTGCATTTCCTCAAACGGGGAGAGCCATGTGTTGGCGTAGTCCAGCCCGATGACAAAGCCATAGGACACAAGGTTTTCGCCAAAATGGTACAGCCACGCGCCACCATACGTACCGTTATCCAGCGGCCAGCCAAAGCTGTGCTGCACCAGACCGGGGCGATGGTTTTCTGCCGGGATTTCCCACACTTCCTTAATACCAAGGCCGTAGGTCTGCGGGTCCGCATCCTTGCGCAGGTCGTAATGGGCCATGACCTGCTTGGTCAGGGAGCCACGGCAGCCTTCTGCAAACAGGGTGTAGCGCCCACGCAGTTCCATGCCGGGCTGGTAGTTGGGGCCGGGTTTGCCGTCACGCCCCACACCCATGTCCCCCGTGGCCACACCCACCACGCGGTTGCGTTCGATCAGCACTTCGGCCCCGGCAAAACCGGGGTAGATTTCCACCCCCAGTTCCTCGGCCTGCACGGCCAGCCAGCGGCAGACCTCGCCCAGACTGACAATGTAATTCCCGTGGTTGGCCATGTGCGGCATGACCTTGTCGAGCATGGGCACCCGAATACTGCCTGTTTCGGTCAGGTAGAACATATCTTCCGCCGTTACAGGCGTATCCAGCGGCGCACCGCGTTCGCGCCAGTCGGGCAGCAGTTCGGCCAGTGCGCGCGGCTCGATCACGGCGCCGGATACAATATGCGCCCCGATCTCGCTCCCTTTTTCAATCAGGCAGACACTGGTTTGCGGCGAAAGCTGGCGCAGACGAATGGCGGCAGCCAGTCCGGCGGGGCCACCGCCAACAATGACAACATCGAACTCCATCGACTCACGCACAGGTTCACTCATTCCCGTTTTATCCCCGTTGAAATTTCTGTAGCTTTCCTAAACCCGATTTGTCACAGAATTGCAAAAAACGGGCACCCCGGCCCGTTTTGCGCCTTTTCCGCCAAACAGGAAAGGTCAGGCCCGGACCATACGCGGTCCAAAGGCCAGTTCGTGCACGGCACGCCAGTTTTTATCGACAAAATTGACGATCAGGGTCCGCCGTGTCCCCCGGATCGGGCGCTGTACAAAGCCATGCCATGTCTTGTCTGAGGGGATGAACAACACCCCCGAATTGAACACGCCAGATGCACGGGCAACAGATTCGCCCTGAGGTGTCATCAGGTCCGTGCCCCATTGCTGCGCGTCCTCCCCCCTGGAAAGGGAGATTAGCAGGGTCAGCTTTTTGGCCCCGATGTCGGTATGGGGTTCGAGCCAGAATCCATCCGTATCCAGACACAGTTCCAGCCTGAGGGCCGCCTCATCCAGCGGGCTGCCACATATGGCTTCAAACGTCTGGCGCATGGGGTCACTATCCAGCAGCGTGGCCATGCGGTCCAGCCGGGCATCCCTTGCGCGCACGGCCGGGTCCACAAAAACGCGGAAGGCATTGCGCGTTTCCCGCCGCCCGCCAACATCCCCTGCAATGGCGCTCTCCCCCGGGTTCCAGTCCACAAGGGCGTCGCATGCAGGGGGTTCCAGAACGTTTTCAAGCATCCAGTGCGCGAACGGATATGTGGCCGCGGGTGTGTGGCGTAACCTGTCCGGCAGGGTAAAAGACCCGGTCTGGCCGGGCAAAGGAGCATCAGGACGCATGTTGTCCGATCCTTCCGATAAAACAGAAATATGCTGGAGAACCAGAGGTGCCGGGCTTTTTGCAGCATTGCCTCTGCGGTTCAGAAGCTGTTCCTCCATGCGCCAAAACAACCCGATGATCAAGTTGCATGGCAGAAATGCCAATCTGAACGGTCTGCTTTACAACGCACCGGAAAAACGGGGAGCAGGCGCTTTGCCTGTGGCTGTAGCGGCCAGTTCCTTCTGCCGCGTATCAAAAACAGCCGCGACATTGCGCAAAAAGGGACGCCCTTTTTCTGTCACCTCTATGCGGCTGTCAGAGCGGGTAATCAGCCCATCCCGCTCGAACAGGTGCAGGCTGGCCAGTTCCTCCACAAACCCGTCCATTCCCGGATTATCGGGAATGTGGTTTGAGCGCAGGTCCACCGCCAGATCGCACATAATACGCTCGATAATGGCTCCACGGCAGCGGTCCTCCGCTGTACAGACCACTCCACGCATGACCGGCAGTTCCGCCGAATCGGCCAGAGCGCGGGCATAGGGTGCAACAGCAGGAATATTCTGGGCAAACCCCTCAGGGGTCATGGAAATGGCAGAAGCCCCCATGCCCAGCAGCACCGGACAGGAATCCGTGGTGTAACCCTGAAAATTGCGGTGCAGGGTGCCAGCACTGGCGGCTTTGGCCAGAGCATCATCCGGCAGGGCATAATGGTCCAGCCCGATGGCCTGATACCCGGCCGCCTGCAACACCGCATCAATCTGCGCACGCTGGGCCAGCCGCTCCGAAGAGGACGGTAACGCGCTTTCAGGAATAAGCTTCTGGCGCTTCTGCTTCCACGGGATGTGGGCATAGCCAAACACGGCCAGCCGGTCGGGGCGGAGCAGGGTAATCTGGCGTGCCGTCTCACCCACACTCTCCACCGTCTGGTAGGGCAGCCCATAAATCAGGTCGATGTTAACGCCCGTAACACCTGCGGCACGCACCTGCTCGATACAGCTCTGGGTCTGCGCAAAGGACTGGTGACGACCGCAGGCTTCCTGCACCTTTTCGTCCAGATCCTGCACACCAAGACTGATGCGGTTGAACCCCAGATCACCCAGGAGTGCGGGATAGCCTGCGGGCACATGGCGCGGGTCCATTTCCATCGCCAGTTCGGCGTTATCGGAAAAACGGAAGAACATGCGCACGGCACGCATAAGCTGCCGGAGCGAGGCCGGTGGCAATGTGGTGGGCGTACCACCGCCAAACTGAAGATGATGCACAACGCGATGCTCACCCATAAGGGCTACAACCCGGCGCATTTCCTCGCGCAGCAGGTCGCCATAGGCCACGCGCCCGTCCTCATGCCGCATGACCGAGGTATTACACCCGCAGAACCGGCAGAGCTCATCACAGAATGGAACATGAAAATAAAGGGAAACAGGCAGGTCTGCTGGCAGCTTACGCAGCCAGCGTTCCACATCCTGAGCCCCGACCGCGTCCGAAAAACTCGCAGCGGTCGGGTAACTGGTGTAGCGCGGCAGATTCCCGCCGTAGCGGGAAATCAGGTCGGAGACAGGGTCCGCGCTCATCAGCCGAGATCAGAAGCGGTATGCAATACCGGCGGACACCACGGTGGGGTCCAGGGATTCGTGGGCCGTGATGCGGCTTGTCCCCAGAGCGCCACCTTTTTCCCAGGCATGCATACGGACGAACATCTGCTTGACGTCAGCATTGAAGAACCAGTTGCCAACCAGCTGATAATCGAAACCAACGTTAACAGACGGGCCACCGGTGAAACCGGAGTTCAGCTTCGTGCCCGGCAGAGCGCCGTTCATGTTGTGGAACCACATGGCGGTCGCACCAACGCCCACATAGGGGTTGAAACGCTTGTGAGGACGGAAATGCCAGGCAAACGTGACCGTCGGGGGCAGAACCCAGGCGGAACCAACATCAAGATGTTCGCCCGGTACGTTGGGGCCCATTGCGGACACTTCGTGACGGGTGCTGGTTGCGATCAGGTCAACCGACAGATTGTCGGTGATGAAGTATTCAACCGTCAGTTCCGGCATAGCCTGATTGGTGGTGGAAAGATGCGTGTTCTTCAGCGCAACGTGATCACCACCAGCGATCGGGCCGGAAGCCCACACTCTGGCATCACGATCCTGCGGCAGAACGCCAACGCCGGACAGGCGGATCATGATGTCCCCTTTGCCCAGACCGATTTTGGTGCTGGCGCAGGTTTCAAAGATACCGCAGTGGCCAGAAGGCTTCTGCGCATCCGGAATGCGGTTCATGACCGGAGCATTGACGTAAGCAGCATTGGGGGTTGCTGTCTGCGCCTGAGCGGCACCCGTCAGGGCGGCCACACCTGCCACTGTAGCTGTCAGAAAGGAACGGAACTTGACCATTGTGTTTTGTCTCTTCCACTGCACTGTAATTCTGTGCCGGAAAGACCACGCCCACGCCAATGCAACCTTGATTTAAATCAAGTCTGGCGCATACTGCTCAAAGATGAGTCAAAGCTGTGTCTTTTTAACCACAGACCCCGGTTTCGACTTTTTTGCAGTTCTGGCCTGCAATTAAAATAATCCCTTGGCATGATTGATTTATGTCAACAAACGTTACAATGCTGTTGGGCGACCTTTTACGGCCCTAACCGTTATTACAAACCGTAACCGTTTGATATTAAACGGTTTTCTGGATTTATCGCATGACATCTTCTCCCCAGACATCTGCCTTCGTACCCGCTGGCGGGGCAGTTCATGCCCCCAAAGCGGATATGGATGTCATGCGTTGCCTTGTGTGTGACATCCGGAACAAGAGTCTGTGCAACAGTATGGATGAGGAAGGACTTGCCGCACTGGCCCAATCTTCCCGCCAGTTATTACTGCCGCCAGGCATGACAATTGTTGAGGAGGGAGAGCCCGCACTGGCGTTTTTCAATGTCACACGCGGGACGGTCAAACTCTTCAAATCCCTCCCCGATGGACGCAGGCAGATTACGGGCTTTGCCGATGCAGGCCAGTTTCTGGGCCTGAGCACGGCGCAAACCTACTCCTTTGGGGCAGAAACGGTGGATAATGTGCGGCTGTGCCGCTTCCTGCGCCCCCAGCTTGAAACTTTGCTGAGCGATTACCCGACCTTTGAACGCCGCCTGTTGGCCGCAGTCACCGACAAGCTGGCCGAAGCACAGGAGCAGATGCTGCTTCTGGGCCGCAAAACCGCGCGCGAGAAGGTTGCCTCCTTCCTGCTCGACCGGATGAAAGCCTTCCACCAGACCGCAAACCGGCGGCAGGAGGTGGAAAACATGGCCTCTGTCCCCATGACGCGGGTGGATATTGCCGATTATCTGGGCCTGACCATTGAAACCGTAAGCCGGACCATTAGCGCCTTCCGCCGCAGCCTGCTGATTGCCAGCGCGGAAAACCACCGTATCCGCATTCTCTCGGTTGCGACTCTGCTCAACATCGCCTCCGGGCAGAAAACGGACTGAGCAGACGCCGACCTCTCAGGATGAGAGTATTAAAAAAAGGCCGACTCCACAGGAGTCGGCCTTTTTTGCTGATAACTCAGGACAGGTTTTCCTTAATTATCGTCATCATCTCCGCTACCGGCACCGTTATCCGCTGGCAGGCCTGCGGCACTTCCATCGGGCGAAATGGCAATGAACAGGGATTGCCCATCCCGCAGAATACGCAGCAACACCGGTTTTTTGGCCGCCATAGCCGCTTTGACCAGACTGACGGCCGCCTTGGGCATATCCACTTGCTGGCCACCAACAGACTGAATGACATCCCCCGGACGAATCCCGGCCTGATCCGCAGGAGAGCCAGCCTCCACATCGCTCACCACAACACCATGCGTATCCTGCGGCAGACCAAGCTGCTGGCGCGTATCGCGGTTGAGCGGGGCAAGAGCCACACCCAGATGCTGCCCGCCTGCGGTACTTGCTGTTTTACCCGCATCTCCCGTGGCGCTGGCGAGGTTGCCGATTTTGGTGGTGGCCGTCTGCGCCTTGCCCGCACGCACAAAGCCGATTGTTACCTGCGTACCCGGAGCCACCGCCGCCACACGCACGGCCAGATCATGCGGGGAGGCAATTTTCTGGCCATTAAAGTCGGTAATCACATCTTCGGCCTTGAGACCCGCTTTTTCGGCCGGGCTGTCCTGGCTGACACTGGCCACCAGCGCCCCTGCGGGCGGCGCACCCGCAGCAGCGGGAGCAGGCAGGTTAAGCGCGCTGGCCATAACGGGGGAAATAACCTGTGCGTTCACACCAAGGTAGCCACGCACCACATGGCCGGTCTTGCGCAACTGGTCCACAACGCTGCGCACCGTATCGGACGGAATGGCAAAGCCAATACCAATCGACCCACCGCCAGAGGGGGAGAGAATGGCGGTGTTGACCCCCACCACCTTGCCGTCCTGCGTAAAGAGCGGGCCACCGGAGTTGCCGCGGTTAATGGGGGCATCCACCTGAATGAAGTTGTCGTACGGACCTTCGTTGATGTCACGCCCACGGGCGGAGACAATACCTGCCGTAACCGTGCCACCCAGACCGTAGGGGTTGCCAACGGCAATCACCCATTCCCCCGGCTGCACGTCATCGGACTCGCCAAGTTCAATAAAGGGCAGCTTCTGTGTGGGCGTAACCTTGAGCAGCGCCAGATCGGTCTTGCCATCGCGGCCGACCACCTTGGCAGGCAGGGTTGTGCCGTCATCCAGTGTGACGGTGACCTTGGTCGCCCCTTTGACCACATGGTTGTTGGTCACCACATACCCATCGGCCGAGATGACAAAGCCCGACCCACGCGCCTCAATCAGCTGCTTGGAGGGCTGGGGCATCATCTGGAACGGAAAGGGGAACGGAAAAGGCCCACCGCCCATACCCATGCCACCGCCTTCACCTTCCACGGCGTCGGAGCGGATCATGGAGGTAATGGACACCACCGCCGGTTTGACCTGTTTGACCAGCTCCACAAAATCGGGAATCCGCTGGGCGGGGTTGCTGGGCTTGATCATGCTGGACGTATCCGCCCAGGACACACTGCCAGCCCACGGCCCGACGGCGGAAACCAGCATGCAGCCAGCCAGCAGAGCCTTGGTCCAGTTGCGGCGACCACCACGCGTGCAAACGTTTGTCACAGATTTTTCCGACATCACGATCTTGACTGTTCCTTGTTGTACCCAAGCAGGACTTGTTTCGGGTGACCACGGCCTGTTCTGGCGCCACCTGCGCCAGCACAGGCCGCCAAAACCTGCATCACCTTACGCCCTGAAAACTAACATGGTTTCCTTTTCGGAAAAAAAAAGCCTTCAGCCCACCTCGCGTGCAAGGTTTTATGCAGGTGGCAGAGACTCCTCGCCCCGCAGGATCCGGAAAAAGCTTTTCAGCAGTTCTCCAGCCTCGCGCTCGCGCACACCGCCTATAATTTCCGCACGGTGCAGGGCCTCGGCCCGGTAAGGCAGGCGGGGGCCGTGTTCCACCGCGCCACCCTTGGGGTCATACGCCCCGAAAACCAGCCGCCCTACCCGAAAATGCGCCATGGCCGCCGCACACATCGGGCACGGCTCCAAAGACACAACCAGAGTGCAGTCCGCCAGCCTGCGGCCCTGCCGCTGGTGCACGGCGGCACGCATGACCAGCATTTCCGCATGGGCAGAGGGGTCTTGCAGTTCTTCCACCCGGTTGCCAGCCTGCGCCAGCACCGTGCCTTGCGCATCCAGCAGCACGGCTCCCACTGGCACCTCCCCCCGCGTGGCGGCCATATGGGCCTGTTGCAAGGCCAGCTCCATGCCCGACTCCCTGCCGGAATGGAGGGGCGTATCATGCACCATTGCAGCGCCTTTCATGGCTGGGTATCCGCATGTCTGAACAGGTCGGGGGCTGCACCATCATATTCTTCTTGCAAACCTTACCATAATTTTGCCATCCTGCCTTAAAGTCGCCATTATCCCTGCACAGCGCACCAGACTCTGCGGAGGGCACGGATGATGATCTGACCGTCTCTCAACTCTTGGCTGGAAAGGTTGGAACCATGCATTCTCTGTCTTTCATTCTGGCCGCGGCCGCAATGGGGTTTGGTCTTGCTGTTGCAGACAGGCTCCCCGGCGAGTCCTCAACCCCTGCTACCAGGCCGGTTGTGAGTAGTCATATGATGCCCCACAGCATTCCGGTGTTTCTGACCCGCTAGAAGCGGCCCAAAAGCACCCGCCCGGTACGGGGCAGACGGGAAAAGATGCAAAATTTACGCACCTGTGGCACCTGACACGAAACAGTTCCAGTTTTCCAATGGCTTTTCGTGCAGGACCACAGGCTTATGGCAGCAGAGCGCCCCGTTATTGGCATTACCCTTGATCTGGAAGACGGCGGCGCGGAGCGTTACTCCCGCTTTGCATGGTGCGCCCTGCGCGAGAATTATCTGAGCGCCGTAGCCACCGCAGGCGGCTTGCCGGTAGCTCTGCCCCTGTTCCCGCAACTGGGGCTGGAATACGTAGCCAGGCTGGACGGGCTGCTCATAACCGGCGGCGCGTTTGATATTGATCCCCTGCTTTATGGTGCGTCCGAGCGCCACCCCAGCGTAACCCTGCGCCCGCGCCGCACACGGGCCGAAAGCGCCCTGCTGGCCGCCGCATTGCAACGCAACATACCCGTACTGGGCATATGCGGGGGCATGCAGTTAATTGCCGTAAACCTTGGCGCAACGCTGATCCAGCATCTGCCCGATACAAACCCCACGACCCTGCCGCATGAACAGCCCAACCCGCGGGATGAGGCAAGCCACGGCGTGGACATCCAGCCCGACACCCTTCTGGCCCGCATAACCGGCGGGGCCAGACGCATTGCCGTTAATTCCGCCCACCATCAGGCCGTTGGCACCCCCGGACGCGGGCGGGTGAATGCCATTGCCGAAGATGGCGTGATAGAAGGCATAGAAGACCCGGACCACCGTTTTTGCCTTGGGGTGCAATGGCACCCGGAATTTGGCATAGACCCGGCAGACAGAACACTTTTCAAGGCCTTCGTACAGGCCGCAGGAGAACAGGCGTGACACAGGAAGCGCGGGGAGAACGCATTGCAAAATGGCTGGCACGTTCAGGAGTAGCCAGCCGGCGCGATGCAGAGCGCATGATTGAGGAAGGGCGCGTGCGGCTGAACAGTCAGGCTGTTACGCATCCGGCAACCTTTGTCACCGATGGCGATATTGTTCTGGTGGACAACCAGCCGGTTGCAACCCCGGAACGCACAAGGCTGTGGCGCTACCACAAGCCCGACGGGCTGGTCACAACCCACAAGGACCCCGAAGGACGGTCAACCGTTTTTTCCTCCCTGCCCGAGGGCATGCCCCGTGTGATCAGCGTTGGACGGCTTGACCTGAACAGCGAAGGACTGTTGCTGCTGACCAATGATGGCGAACTGGCCCGCAGGCTGGAACTGCCCTCCAACGGCTGGCTGCGCCGCTACCGCGTGCGCGTGTTTGGTGTGGTGGACGAAGCGCGGCTGGCCTCCCTCGCCCATGGCAGCGTGTTCGAAGGCGTGCGTTACGGCCCCATTATTGCAGCCCTCGACTCGCGCAAGGGCGATAATGCGTGGCTCACTGTCTCGCTCAAGGAAGGCAAGAACCGCGAGATCCGCAAGGTCATGGCCGGGCTTAACCTGCATGTCAGCCGCCTGATCCGCACCAGCTACGGGCCGTTCCCCCTTGGTACGCTGCAAAAAGGCGAACTGGAGGAAATTCCGCCCCGCGTCCTGCGTGACCAGTTACCCAAAGCGCCAGAAAAAACCGCCCACCAGTCCGCCCCAGCCCGCCACAAGGCCCGCTGATGGTGCGCATTATTGCCGGGGCACGCAGAGGCCGGGTGCTGGCCGCCCCCTCTGGCGGCACCACACGCCCCACGGCGGATCGTGTGCGTCAGGCCCTGTTTGACGTGCTGGCCCATGCCCCGTGGGGCGGACCAGCCCTGCTGGAAGGTGCCCATGTGCTGGACGCCTTTGCAGGCACAGGCGCTCTCGGGCTGGAAGCTTTGTCCCGCGGGGGAGAAAGAGCCGTTTTTTTTGAAACCGACCGTCAGGCCCTCACCGCCCTGCGCGCCAACATCCATGCTTGTGGGTGGGAAGAACGCTGCACGGTGTACCCGCGCGATGTCACCGTTCCACCAGCCGCCCGCGCAACGCCTGCAACTCTGGTGTTCCTGGACCCGCCTTACCACAAGAACCTGCCCGGCACAGCTCTGGCCGCCCTGAAAGCCAGAGGCTGGATTGCCCCCAACGCCATAGCCGTGATTGAAACCGGGCGCGACGAACCCCTGCCCTTTACGGATGAGACCGAGGGCGCTCCCGCCTGCCCGCACGAACTGCTGGCGGAACGCCAGCACGGTGCCGCGCGCCTGTCCATCTGGCGGCTGGCGTAAAGTCGCAGTGGGACCACCCGCACAATAGGTAGACCATGCCCCCCGTGCTGCGCTACACAGACCGGAACAAAACGAACTCACAGGTTACAGAAGGCGAAGAGAACCATGGCTGGAAGCGTTAACAAGGTCATTCTGGTCGGCAATCTGGGCAAAGACCCGGAAGTCCGCTCCAGCCAGAGCGGGCAGAAAATCGTGTCCTTCTCCCTCGCCACCAGCGACACATGGAACGACCGCGCCTCGGGCGAAAAACGTGAGCGGACCGAATGGCACCGCGTTGTCATTTTTAATGACCGGCTGGCCGAGGTCGCCGAACGCTTCCTGCGCAAAGGCCGCAAGGTGTACCTTGAAGGCGCGTTGCAGACCCGCAAATGGACCGACCAGAGCGGGCAGGAACGCTACACGACCGAAGTGATTGTGGAGCGCTTCCGTGGCGAACTGGTGCTGCTGGACAGCCGCACTGGCGGCGAAGGCGAAGGTGGCGGCGGCTTTGGCGGGGGTGGCTTTGGCGGCAGCACTGGTGGCAGCAGCTACGGCGGCTACAACACCAGCGGTGGCCCGGACTACGGCAACGACAGGAACGGCGGTAACGGGGGTGCATCTTCCCGCCTGCCAGCCCCGCAGCGCGGTGGCGGCGGCGGTGGCGCTGCTTCTGGCGGCTGGGATGCCTCGGGCGGTGGTGATCTGGATGATGAGATCCCGTTCTAAGCACGCAACACACGCCATAGTGCCTGCAAGGGGTCGTGCTCACACGGCCCCTTTTTTATGCGTGGTGGTCAGGATTTCCCCCCATTGGACCACCTGTTGCGCAAAGCACAAACCCATGTGGCGGAGACAGCGCTTCACATATCAGATTTTATTGAAATTTTAATAATCGGATGTTTTCTGTTTATTACTTTTTCCAAATAACAGTTTTTCTTTTATCTTACTGACCGCCCTTCCTGCTTTTCTTCTGGCATCTGTGCATAAAATTCTTGGCGCACGGGCATGATGCCGCTATAAGCCGCGTCATTCTTTCAAGGCAGGTTTCCTGTCATTGCAAAGGCTGACGACTGACATGATTACTTTACCGCCAGATTATCGCCCGTCAGAAGAAGAAGAGTTCATGAATCCTCTTCAGACGGAATACTTCCGGCAGAAACTGCTCAAATGGCGCGCTGATCTTTTGAAAGAGGCGGGGGATACCCTGGCCAGTCTTTCCGAAGGTGGCATTCATGAGGCCGATATTACCGACCGCGCAAGCGTGGAAACGGACCGCGCCCTTGAACTGCGCACCCGTGACCGCGCCCGCAAGCTGATTGGCAAGATCAACCTTGCTCTCCAGCGGGTTGAAAACGGCAGCTATGGCTACTGTGAGGAAACCGGTGAGCCCATCGGCCTGAAGCGTCTGGAAGCCCGCCCGATCGCCACCCTGTCCATCGAGGCGCAGGAGCAGCACGAGCGTATGGAAAAAACGCATAGGGACGATTAATTTTCGTCTTTTTTTGTTCTCCCCACTCTTGCGGTGGTGCGCCCAAAAGGCTAGAACCCCGCAAGCAGTGCTGCTGTAGCTCAGTGGTAGAGCACTCCCTTGGTAAGGGAGAGGTCGACAGTTCAATCCTGTCCAGCAGCACCAGCAATTCCCCCAGCATAGAGCGTAGTTTTTACGCCGCTGTTTTTTCAGGCTCCCGAGCGTCCTGAAAAAAAGAATCCTGCCTTCAAGAGGTTCAGGCGCTGTCCCCGTGCAAAAAAGGCCCCGCATTGCAGCGGAGCCTTTTGCAAACACACCCGAGACAGGCAAAGCCTGAAGCCGGTCCGTCGGGGAGCCCTTCTTAAGGCTACCCCCACCGCCGGGTAAACGCGTTCTTCAAAAGGTTAAAGACCCCAACCCAGCCAGTGCGCATACAGGACGCCACTTAAACCGCCTGACCTGCCTGATGGCCTGATGTTCAGGCTCCAACCTTCACCAGCACATGATGTTTTTTGCCAGCGGAAAGCCTGATGGCGCCATCTACGCTATCGTGCTCCACAATCAGGCGATTTTCATCCGCTATCACGGCATTGTTGAGGCGCGCCCCACCACCCCGTACCAAACGCCGGGCCTCGCCATTGGTTTTGGCAAGCCCTGCCTCCACCAGCAGGCGGAAAACGGGAATCCCTGCGGCAAGGTCAGGCTGGGTCACTTCATGCACGGGCAGGTCGGCGGCGGTCAGCGTGCCTTCCTCAAAGGTCTGGCGGGCAGCTTCGGCTGCGGCCAGAGCGGCCTCGCGCCCGTGGCACAGGGCCGTGGCTTCGGTCGCCAGCACCTTTTTGGCTTCGTTAATCTGCGCGCCCGGCAGGCTCTCCAGCCGTGCGCATTCTTCAAGCGGCAGGTCCGTGAACAGACGCAGGAAGCGCCCGACATCAGCATCCTCGGTGTTGCGCCAGAACTGCCAGTAATCAAATACCGGCAGACGTTTTTCGGACAGCCACACGGCCCCACTGGCCGTTTTGCCCATTTTTGCGCCGGAGGAAGTGGTGAGCAGCGGAGTGGTCAGCCCCATGACGGATTTCTGATCCGTCCTGCGCACCAGTTCCACGCCAGAGATAATGTTGCCCCACTGGTCGGAGCCGCCAAGTTGCAGCACCAGCCCGTATTTGCGGCTGAGTTCGCGGAAGTCATAGGACTGGAGAATCGAGTAGTTAAACTCCAGAAAAGTCAGCCCCTGCTCCCGTTCCAGACGATTCTTGACAGAGTCGAAGGCCAGCATACGGTTAATGGAAAAATGCACCCCCACATCGCGCAGCAGGTCAATATAGGCCAGCCTGTCCAGCCAGTCGGCATTATTGACCAGCAGGGCATCCGCGGGGCCCGTGCCAAAGGTCAGGAACTGGCGCAGACACCCTTCTATTCCGGCAAGGTTGGTCTGGATGATGTCATCCGTCATCAGCCGCCGCGCCTCCTCCCTGAAGGAAGGATCACCAATACGGGCAGTGCCGCCGCCCACAAGGGCGATGGGGCGATGGCCATGCTTTTGCAGCAGGCGCAGCATCATAATCTGGATCAGCCCGCCCACATGCAGGCTGTCTGCCGTGGGGTCAAAGCCGATATAAGCCGAGATGGACTCCCGTTCCATAAGTGCGTCCAGTGCCTGCGCATCCGTGCACTGGAAAATGAAACCGCGTGCTGCGGCCTCGCGCATGAAAGAACTCCGAAATCCGCTCTCGACCATTTTCCTGTCCCTATCCTTCGGCCCGCATCAGGCAGGCAGAACCCAAGGCACACGCTCTAGCATGAGAGCGCGCGCAACAGGAACAGCCCACCGCAGGCCATAACCAACGGAGCAGCCCTTACGCCGTGCCGCCCACGGTCAGCCCGGTCATTTTAAGGGTGGGTTGCCCAACACCCACCGGCACGCCCTGCCCGGCCTTGCCGCAGGTGCCAATGCCGGGGTCCAGTTCCAGATTACCCCCGATCATGGAAACCTGGGTCATGGCCTCTGCCCCGCTGCCAATGAGCGTTGCACCCTTGACCGGAGCCGTAACGCGCCCGTTTTCGATCAGATACGCTTCGGAGGCAGCAAACACGAACTTGCCCGACGTAATATCCACCTGCCCGCCACCAAAATGCACGGCGTACAGCCCACGCTTGACCGAGCGGATCATCTCCTCCGTGGTCGCGTTGCCTTCGAGCATAATGGTGTTGGTCATGCGTGGCAGGGGCATATGCGCATAGGACTGGCGGCGGCCATTCCCCGTAGGGGCAACCCCCATGAGCCGTGCGTTCAGCCGGTCCTGCAAATAGCCTTTGAGAATACCATCCTCAATCAGCACCGTGCGGCCTGTAGGCGTGCCTTCATCATCTATGGTCAGGCTGCCACGGCGGTCTGGCATGGAGCCGTCATCTATGACCGTCACACCGGGGGAGGCCACGCGTGTGCCAATACGCCCGGCAAAAACAGATGTTCCCTTGCGGTTGAAGTCCCCCTCCAGCCCGTGACCTACGGCTTCGTGCAGCAGAATACCGGGCCAGCCAGCACCCAGCACCACTTCCATTTCCCCTGCCGGGGCGGCCTGTGCCTCCAGCGCCACCAGCGCCTGACGCAGGGCCTCGTCCACCGCACCCTGCCATGTTTCCTCATTCAGCAGGCGGTTAATCTCGTAACGCCCGCCAAGGCCGTGGCTCCCGCTCTCGCGCTTGCCATCATGCTCCACCACAACCGACACATTCAGCCGCACCAGTGGCCGCAGGTCGGCCACGCGCGCGCCATCGGCACGGATGATCTGCACGGCCTGCCACTCGCCCGAGAGCGAGGCCATAACCTGCACCACGCGCCGGTCCTTGCCCCGTGCGTAGGCATCAATACTGGAAAGCAGACCGGACCGGGCGGCAAAATCCGTATCTCCCAACGGGTTGGCATCCGTGTAGAGCCGCTGGTTGGTGGGGCGTGGTGGGGGGGCCATAACCCCCGAGCGGCCCGCGCGCACCACACCCACAGCACCGGCCGCACGCAACAGGGAGGAGCGGCTCATCTCATCCGAATGGGCAAAGCCTGTCTCTTCCCCCAGCACCGCGCGCAGGCCAAAGCCCGTGCTGGTGTTGAAGGAGGCGGAGCGGATAACCCCGTCATCCAGTGCTATGGATTCGCTCTCACGGTATTCAAGGAACAGTTCGCCATCGTCCATGCCGTCCAGCGCCGTGCGGGTCAGCTTTTCGGCATCATCCCGGCTAAGCTGGGCCTGCTCCTGAGCAAAAAACAACTGGTCTGTGGCGGCCAGCGCCCCGGCGTGTGAGGGAGAGAAAGACATGGACCAAAGCCCTCCGTCTGGGAAATATCCGTCTGGGAATAACGGCTGCCCGCACGGCCAGCCACCTGTTTGACCTGAATGCCAGAAACCGCGGTGTTCAGATACCCGGCAACTCGTTTACCGTAACCACCCGCCAGCCCGTATCCAGCCGCTCCAGAATGGTCAGGGAGAGGTTCTGGACCGAAAAATGCAACGCGGTTTCGGCATGTATGCGCAGCGCATGCGCCAGAGCCGCACGAATAACCCCACCATGGGCCACGGCCACAATGTTGCGCCCTGCATGTGTTCTGGCCAGCCGGTCCAGCAGGCGACCAACACGGCTGCATACCTCAATCACACTCTCCCCTTCCGGGGGGCAGTCACTGGCGGCAACAGGCCAGAAGGGGTGGGGGGGCAGAGTCAGGTGCGCAGGCAGGACGTGATATTCCAGCCCCTGCCATGTGCCCAGATTCTGCTCGATCAGGTCCGGCTCCACAGTGAGCGGGCGGGGGCCGTACCCGGCCTCCTCAATCGCCTGTGCGGTACGCCGTGTGCGAGAGAGCGGACTTATGAACCACTGAGCATCCTGCGGCAGACGCTGGGCCAGCGCGCGGTACATGGGCTTCTGGGCAATCAGGCTGTCGGGACAGAGCGGCACGTCCATGCTGCCATACATGCGCATACGGGCGTTTTCTTCCACCAGAGCATGGCGGATCAGCCAGAAGCGGGTAATACCGGTTGGAAGTTCAGGCCCATCCAGAAAATGGTCCTGAGAAGAGGATGAGGCTTTTTCGGCAATCATGTGTTCGCTCATGCCTCTGTTGTGGAATCAGCTTTGCCCGAGCGCAAGAGCAGAAATGCCCGGCCTGCCCAGAGCAGGGGCCTGCCCGGACATACACCCGCCACCGGGCAGGCTGGCACGGGCCGCATGCGGGTGACACGGTGGCTGTGCATGGGCAAGGTCCGCCCAGTAACGCAGGATCAGGCCCAGCTTGGCCAGCATCCACACTACGGGGTGGTCTGCCGTGGATGCCCCTTTTGCCACTGCGAGGGCAGCCGCATAGCCCCCTCCCGTGCCCGAAATATGCCGCGCAGAGGCCGAAACACGAAGCGCGCCCATACCTGCCTCAACACCCTGCGCCGAGGTCAGGGCAACCGGTTGCCCCACATGGCAGGGCAGGGCCGCAAGAGCACGTTCCTCCCCCCGCAGGTCCATGGGCAGGGAGGAGGTCAGATCAGCCAGCAGCCAGCCATGCACCAGTCTGGCCTGTGCAAAATCCAGCGCACAGCCGTCGTGCAGGACGGTAAAGGCAAAAATGCCCGGCTGGCTGTCCCACGCGTCTGCCTCCGGCTGGGTGGACAACGCCACCGAGGGCAGCAGGCGTACAAACGGGCAGGCACGCAGCGCGGCTGTGGCCCCCTGCATGAACTGCTGCAACCGCTCGGTCTTTTGCGCATCCGGCACGGCGGCAAATGCCTCCATTTCGGCCCGTGCTCCACTCCAGCGCACGAACAGGCCCGCGTTCAGGCCCGCAGGCAGGATGCGGCAGGCAGGCAGGTCCGGCCATTCAGCCCGCGAGGCATATGCCGCAAGGCCAGCAGGCAGGCAGGCTGTGCCGTGCAGGCGGGCCAGCCAGCTATCGGGCAGAAACAGCGCGCCACTAAACGGTGGCCCGGTAAAGAACTTGGACCCCGTAACCATAACCGCCCAGCCCCACGCCACGTACTGGCGCACAAGCTCTGGCCGCAGGCGGGCCTGACAGGCATCCACCAGCACATCCACCTGACCGGGGTATTGCGCACACAGGGCGCGCACCCTGCTGGCGGGCAACACAAGCTGCCCGGTTTTGGAAACATGCAGCATGTAAAGCAGCACACGCCGCCCCGCCCCAACCGCGCGGGCCACTTGCTGCTGGCAGGCGGCAAACAGGTCGTTATCGGGCACACGCTCCGCGTTGCTGCCACGCAGTTCCAAGGCAACATATTCCGCGTCCCGCATAAACCCGTCTATGGGCATGCCTTTCTGCACTGCCTGCCCCCGCGCGGTGCGATAGGCAAAATGGCGGCCACAGGTCGCCAGCGGCACGCCGCTCCCGGTTTCTTCCGCACCGGGCACGATGGTTGTCAGCGGTGTGTTCAGCAACTCCATGACTGCCGTGGCGGCCAGAGCGCAGTCGGTCCCCGATGGGGCGAGCACAACACGCCCAGCTCCATCCAGATGGTAAAACCCTGCCAGAAAAGTCTTGGTTTCCTCCACAACGGCCCCGGCCCCCTGCCCCTCCACCGCAAGGCGGATCAGCCGGATAGCCGCCTGATGCATGGCCCGCGCCGCGGGCAGTGTGGGGGTGGATGCGGTGGAGGAGGAAAAATCCAGCTCCCCGTACCGGGGGAGAGGCTGGCACCCATACCGGTTAAGGCCGGTTTGCGCGCCGGGGTCCAGCCGTTCGTCCCCTCCGCTTACAACCAGCCATTCCGCAGGTTGCAACACCGGCCATGCAGTACAGGCCCATGCCTGCAGGGCGGGCACATCCACCCCATGCGGGCGCAAGGTGGAAGCTACAAAAAAAGCCAGTTCCATAAGGCACCGGGCAAGCCGGGCGGTATCGGGCACTGTGGTTCCCGCCAGACCATGCCCCCATGCACACGGCATGGGCATGGACCCACCGGAGGGGCAGAATGGCCCCGTCTGCCAGGCACAGGCCGTAACCCTTGCCGCAGCCAGCAGCAGACGCGCCATGCGTTGCCCATCTGCCCCCTCCGCCATGCCTGCCCCCGCAGGCGGGCAACAGGCACGCACAAGGGCGGACAGTTCCAGCGCAAACCGGGCGTAAAACCATGCCTGAGCGGGCTCAAGCGGGTCGGCGGAACAGGCAATGCTCCCATCGGGCTGAACACGGACAGGCCATTCGGAACCGGGTTTTTGCAGAACAAAGCAGGGTGCCAGCATATGCCGCAGGAAAGGAGAGGACTGCATAGACTGCAAAACACTGGCCAAATTACTTGCATCCATTCACACGGCACACCCCGGTGCGGAAGATGACCAACAGCAGATACCCGCCATTGTATCGGGGCTGTGCCCGCGACAATCCCTTACCCGAACCACCGCAGTCCTGCCCCAGACTGCCTGACCCCATGCGGCATACACGCCACACAGGCAAACGCGCAAAGTCCCAGACTTGTCCGCACAATGCGCATATACTGGCCTAATATTGTTGATCCCCCTCCGCTGAACAAGCCGACACGCCCCTTACGCCCACGCCCGCCACGCCGGGGGGCCATGCTCCCGGCTCTGGACGCACCTCTTTGACATGGGTTCAACACCGCCCGGCTCTGGCCGCAATCTTGTGCAAAGGATGCGGTTCGCAATACGCGGCAGGACTGCTAAGAAGAAAGCAGTCACCCTTTACAACCACCCGCGCGCACGATTCCTGCCCATGGCAGGGAGCAGGCGCGGCCTCTGGAGTCAGGACCGGCACCCTTGGCGCGCATAAGCCCTTTAAATACCACCAGATCCCCCGCTCTCCACAAAAGTACCCTGCGCCTGCGCATGGAAGAAAGCGGCGGCGTTGCGCTCTGCATTCTGGCCTGTGCCCTGCTGGCCGCCCTGCTGACCTACAACCCGACCGACCCCTCCTTTAACACCGCCACCAACCAGCCCCCTACCAACCTGCTGGGCATGACTGGCGCATTTGTCGCCGATACGCTGTTGCAGGGAATCGGACTGGGGGCCACGGTGCCGGTGCTTATTCTGCTGGCATGGGGGTGGCGCTTCATGAGCCACCGCCTGCTCGGGCACGAAACATGGATGGTGTTTGGCATGCGGGTGGCAGCCATTTTATGCCTGCTCCCCGTAAGCGGGGCACTCCTTGCCGCCATTCCACTGCTGTTTACCGCCCTGCCCGGCGTGGAATGGCCTACACAGGCGGGTATTGGCGGGGGTGTTGGGCATTCCATAGCCCAGACCTCCATTGCCGCGGGCATGGCCGCCATAGGGCCTGCGGGAGGAATGGTTGTCTGGCTGCTGGGCGGACTGCTTGCGGGGCTTCTGCTTGCCCTTGGCACCGGCCTGCGGCGTCATGAATGGTATGCCATCTGGCGGGCATTTGCATTTGTCGTGTGCCTGCCGGGCAGACTGGGCAGGCGGTTCGTGCGCTACTATGCCAGCCACAAACCACACTCCGCCCCCCCGGCAGCCAGCGTACAGCCCGGTGCCTACACCGCACAGTCCGCCCAGCCTGCGGCGGACGCGTTTTATGGCAGCACCCTGCCCTCCGGCCCCCTGTTTGATGATGAGGAGGACGAGCACGACCTTGCCCCCTATACCGCTCATCAGCCCGCCACCCACCATGCCACAGGCACGGCACTGGTACTGCACGGTGCGCAGGAAAACAGCCAGCGCAGCATGCATACCCTGACACCCGCACCGCTGGATGCACCACCGGGCAGCCCTGCACGGGCAACGACCATAACCCCGCAGCCCGCCACAAAGGCCGACACAGCCTTTACCCTGCCCACCGCCACGACACAGCATCCCACGCCGGAAAAACCCGCCAAAAGCGGGTTGCTGGGCCGCCTGTTCTCCGGTGCCAGCCAGCCCGAGAGCACGCACGCCACCCCCGAACGCAGCACCCCCACCCGCAAGGGCGGATGGGAACTCCCCCCCATGAGCCTGCTGCGCGCGGCCCCCAGCAACGCCCATACCGGCCCCTCGCCCGAGCTGCTCAACGCCACCGCCCGTATGCTGGAGCAGGTTCTGGCCGATTATGGCGTGCAGGGCCGCATTGTGGGCATGAGTGCTGGCCCCGTGGTAACACTTTATGAGCTTGAACCCGCACCGGGTATCCGCTCGGCGCGCATTATCGGGCTGGCGGACGATGTGGCGCGCTCGCTATCCGTGCTGAGCGTACGCATTGCCACCGTGCCGGGCCGCAACGTGATGGGGATTGAAGTTCCCAACCAGACGCGTGAGACGGTTTACCTGTCCGAACTGCTCAACCAGCCCACATGGCGGGAAGATACCGGCCAGCTCCCTCTGGCACTGGGCAAGGATATTGCGGGCGAACCCATGTTCTCCGACCTTGCGCGCATGCCCCACCTGCTGGTGGCGGGCACCACCGGCTCGGGCAAATCGGTTGGCGTGAACGCCATGATCCTCTCCCTGCTCTACCGGCATTCGCCCGATGAATGCAGGTTGATCATGATTGACCCCAAGGTGCTCGAACTCTCCATTTACGATGGCATCCCCCACCTGCTCACCCCGGTTGTGACCGAGCCCCCCAAGGCGGTTAACGCGCTCAAATGGGTTGTGCGGGAAATGGACCGCCGCTACCGCACCATGGCCCACCTGCAGGTGCGCAACATTGCAGGCTACAACGCCCGTGCGGCGGAAGCCCGGGCAGACGGGGAGGTGGTGGTCCGCCGCGTACAGACCGGCTTTGACCCCGAAACCGGCAACCCGGTGTTTGAGGAACAGTCCGTCGCTCTGGACCCCATGCCCTATATTGTGGTCATTATTGACGAAATGGCCGACCTGATGATGACCGCAGGCAAGGAAATTGACGCCTGCGTGCAACGTCTGGCCCAGAAGGCGCGCGCGGCGGGGATTCATGTCATCATGGCAACGCAGCGCCCTTCGGTGGATGTGATTACCGGCACCATCAAGGCCAACTTCCCCACCCGTATTTCGTTTCAGGTGATCAGCAAGTTCGACAGCCGCACCATTCTGGGCGAGCAGGGGGCCGAGCAGCTTCTGGGGCAGGGGGACATGCTGTTCATGCAGGGTGGCGGGCGCATTACCCGCGTACACGGCCCGTTTGTGGCCGACAGCGAAGTGGAGCAGGTTGTCAACTTCCTCAAGGAACAGGGCGAGCCCATTTATGATGAGGACGTTCTGGCCGAACCCATGGAGGAAGGTTCCTCCTCCAGCGCTGGCAGCCGTGCCAGCGGGAACGAAAACGCCGAAGCCGACATGTACAGCGAGGCGGTAAGCATTGTCACACGTGAGGGCAAGGCATCCACCTCCTTCATCCAGCGCCACCTGTCCATTGGCTACAACCGCGCGGCCAAGCTGATTGAGCAGATGGAAAAGGAAGGAATTATCAGCCGGGCAGACAATGTCGGCCGCCGCAAGGTGCTGATCGGCTCCAACCGCGAAGAAGACTAAAACCCCGTATGCCTGCCCCCCTGCCCCCCCTGCTCTACCAGAGCAGCCATGTGGTTATTCTTGACAAGCCCGCGGGCCTGCCCGTGCACACCGGCCCCGGTGGGGGTGCCTGTGTGGAGGACTGGTTTCCCCAGCTTTCCCGCCGCAAGGATGGCCCGTGGCTTGCCCACCGGCTGGATGCGGATACATCGGGCTGCCTTGCCATAGCCCTGCGCAAACAGCCCCTACTGGCCATGCAGGAAGCCTTTGCAAACAAAACCGCACGCAAAACCTACTGGGCTGTGGTGGATGGTGGACCACAGGCACCCACCGGGCGGATTAACCTGCCACTGCTCAAAACCAGCACCAGAGCGGGCTGGTCCGTGCAGGTAGCGGACAAGGGGGCTCCTGCGGCCACCACATGGCGGGTTCTGGGCCGGGACGGGCAGACAAGCTGGCTGGAACTGGAGCTGGAAACAGGGCGCACCCATCAGGCCCGTGTCCATTGTGCCGCCATGGGCTGGCCCATTGTGGGGGACGCGCTTTACGGCAAGCCCCACGCGGCCGGGCTGCACCTGCTGGCCAGAAGCTTGTACCTGCCCATTGATAACGGTGTTACCGTAACCGCACCCCCACGCGCGGGCATGCGCCCCGCCCTGCACGCCTGCGGCTGGCGCGCAACCGAACAGGGCTGAAAAACCCACTCCACGGCACACCGCCCCTTAAAGCTGCCCGAGTGCTCCTGTATCGGGCCAGACCTGCGCAAGCCTTGCATGCAGGTTGTGGCGTCTGGTGCGGAGCACTGCACTATCAAACATCTGTGCCCGCACACGCCCGGCCTGCCCCATGCGGCTGCGCAGTTCGGTATCGGACATCAGGCGGTCAAGCGCTTCCACCACGGAGGGCAGGTCATCGGGGTTAGCGTAAAGTGCTGCCTGCCCGGCTACATCGGGCAGCCCCCCTTTGCGTGATGTCACCAACGCAGCCCCACAGCCCATGGCCTCCAGTGCGGCCATGCCAAAAGGTTCGGCCCACCGGCTGGGCACGGCCACAATGGCCGCGTGGCTCATGGCCTGCAAAACCTGCGCATGGGGCTGGTAGCCTAGCATCTGTACCCCTGCGGCCTGAGCCTGCGCCTGTATTCTGCTCAGAAATTCGGTTTGGGGGGACATACAGCCAAACCTGTCTGCCCCTATAATCTGCGCCCGCCATGTGGGGTAGCGGGGCAGCAGGGTGGCGCAGGCCTGCACAAAGGCATCCACCCCCTTGTCTGCCACAACGCGGCCAGCAAACAGCACAAGATTGTCCCTTACAGGGGCGGGGGCTGGCAATGCCGCAAGGTCCAGCCCATTGGGCAGCACGCTAACCTGCGCCTGCACGCCCTGCTCCAGAAAACGGTTCCGCAACCACTCGGACACCACAACAACAGCCACCCTGCGGGCCAGCAACATGCGCTTACGGGCCGTTTTGATCAGGCGCATACTGCGCGGGTCATTGTGCAGCACCAGCACCAGCGGCAGGTAGGGAAAGCGCTGGCTTATGGCCCACGCCAGATCCGGGCGGTTATGCACCTCCACCAGATCGGGGCGCAGCCTGCGGACCAGCCGCACCACGCCCGCCCGGTAACGCCCCGCATGGCTGAACGGGAACAGAACCGGCGGCACAGGCGCAAAAGGCACATCATCATACGGGCTGGTTGCCGGGGAGCTGCCCGCCACCACTTCGCCCGCCCCGGCCATGCGGTGCACCAGCAGAGCTATGGCCCCGGCCTCATCAGGGGCAAAACTTTCACGCGGGGGCAGAACAGTCAGCACCCGCAAGGGGGGAGTGAACGCTGCGGGGGAACCGCCCACTCCGTTGCCCTGCTGCGGGTTGCGCACGCTCATGCCTGCTGCCCTGCTGCCCGCCATGGTGTGTTCAGGCGAGGGTTTCGTACATATCCAGTTGCCATTCCACCGGCTCACGCGCAGCAGCAGCGTACCATTCCACCATCAGCGGGTGGTAGCGCACGGCCTGCATGTAAGCCTGCGCCGTGCTGGAAAGCCCCGGTACGTCGTAGGACAGAAAACGGCAGACAACAGGGGCAAACATGGCATCCGCATTCCCCATGCCCGACCCGCACAGGAACGGCCCGCCCCGGCCGGCCCCTTCGGTCCAGATGGCGTTAATGCGCGCTATATCCTTGTGCACATCTTCGGCCAGAGGCGCGGCCAGCGGGTGATTACGGCCCAGATTCATGGGCAGGGCAGAGCGCACGGCCCTGAAGCCGGAGTGCATTTCCGCCGCCACCGAGCGCGCCCATGCCCGCGCGGCCCGGTCCTCCGGCCATAAAAAGGCGTGGTGCTCGGCACAGTATTCAGCGATGGAGAGCGAGTCCCACACCACGGCCCCCCTGTGTTCCAGATACGGTACGCACCCGTTGGGCGAGAGGGTTTTAAGGGCTGCGGTCTGCCCTGCACCGGCCAGCGGCACAACCTCCACCCCCACATCCAGCCCGGCCAGACGCACACACAGCCAGCCGCGCAGGGACCATGACGAATAACGCTGCGTACCAATAACCAGACGACCTTCCGCCATGTGCGTGTTCTCCTGTTCTGTTCAAGCCGTAGCCTGCTGGTCCGTCCGGCGGATAAACCCGCCGCCCAGAATACGACTCCCCTGATAAAACACACAGGCCTGACCGGGGGCGGGCATGGCGGGTTCGTCCAGCAGCACGGTTGCGCCATCGTGGGTTGGGACCACACGGGCCGTGCGCGGCTCTTCACGCGCGCGCATCTGCACCTTGCAGACAAGGCCTTCGGCCGGAGGGTCCAGCAGCCAGTTGACATCCCGCACGGACAGGGAACTGACAAACGCATGCGCACGCGGGCCAATAATAACACGCTTGCGGCCCGGCTCCACGCCCACCACCATCTGGCGCTCACCGTGCAGGCGGGCAGCATTCCCCAGCCGTTTGCTCTGGCCCACGGTAAAGCGCATCACGCCCTCATGCGCGCCCACAACATGGCCGGACTGGTCCACAATCTCGCCCGGCCCGGCCATTTCGGGGTGCATGCGCTCCACCAGATCCACGTAGGAACCATCGCTGACAAAGCACAGGTCCTGGCTGTCTGGCTTGCCTGCCACAACCAGCCCGTACCGCTCGGCCTCGCGCCGTACGGCGGCCTTGTCTGGCATGTCACCCAGAGGGAAGCGCAAAAAATCAAGCTGGTCGCGGGTGGTGGCAAACAGGAACCAGCTCTGGTCACGCGTCTCATCCACCGGGCGGTGCAGTTCCGCACCCTGCGGGCCTTCCACACGGCGAACGTAATGGCCGGTGGCCATGGCATCGGCCCCGATTTCCTTCGCCAGTCCCAGCAGGTCGGTAAACTTGACGCCCTGATTGCACGCAACACAGGGGACCGGGGTTTCCCCCGCCGCATAGGCATCGGCAAAGCGTTCGATCACGCTATCCTGAAACCGGCGTTCCGCATCAATCACATAATGCGGGAATCCCAGACGGTCGGCCACGGCGCGGGCGTCGCGGATGTCCTGCCCCGCACAGCACGCGCCCTTTTTGGCCGCCCCTCTGGAATCGTAGAGCTGAAGGGTCGCGCCCACAACCTCGTGCCCTTCTTCCAAAAGGCGGGCAGCCACCACGGAACTATCCACCCCTCCGGACATGGCAACAAGAATACGCATGGGCGGGCTTTCCTTCCCTTTTTGCTCTCAGGCCTTGCCGGGCAGGCGCACGACCAGACCATCAAGGGCTTCGGTCATGACAATCTGGCAGCCAAGGCGCGAGGTTTTTTCCAGCCCGAACGCAAGGTCGAGCATGTCTTCTTCATCATCGGTCGGGGCTTCCAGCCGGTCCGCCCATGCGGGGTCCACCACAACGTGGCAGGTCGCGCAGGCCAGAGACCCCTCGCACGCACCCTCAAGGTCCACATCATGCTTATGGGCAATTTCCAGCACGGACAGGCCAACCGGGGCATCGACCGTGCGTTCTGTTCCGTCCTGCTCAACAAACGTCATCTGGGGCATTGGTTTTCATCCTGCCAAAAAATATCATGGCGGCGGCGGCCTGTATGATCCGGGCCTTAGGCTGCGGGCATGGGCCGTCGGGGTGTGGCCCGCACCTGCAGGGCAGCCTGTGCCAGACTGTCCGCCGCGCGTTCTGCTTCGGCGGTGGAGGTAAAACGTCCGGGGGACAGACGCAAGCTTCTTCCTGCTTCATCAAAGCTCAGCCCTATGGCCTCCAGCACGTAGGAGGGGGCCAGTTCGGCCGAAGAGCAGGCCGAACCAAGGGAAACCTCAAGCCCGGGCATGACCGCCAGAACCTCCGCCGCACGCAGGTCAGGCGGCAGGCGCAGGCTGAAAATACCCGGCAGGCGCACAGCCTCCTGCGCATTGACCACACATCCGGGCAACTGCGGACCCAGACGGGCCAGAAACACCGCCTGCACTTTGGCCAGATGTGCACCATCACGCGCCATATCCGTGCTGGCAATCTGGCAGGCTTCCCCAAATCCTGCCAGCAAAAAGCCCGGCAGGGTGCCAGAACGCAGCCCCCGCTCCTGCCCACCGCCAGAGAACAGGGGGGTCAGGCGCACACGCGGACGGCGACGTACAAACAGGGCTCCCGCCCCCTTTGGCCCATACAGCTTGTGGCTGGAAATGGAGGCCAGAGCCACGGGCAGGGCATGCAGGTCCAGCGCAATTTTACCCGCCGCCTGCGCCAGATCGGTATGCAGCAGCGCCCCCGCCTGCACGACCAGCGCACCCAGTGTGGCAAGGTCCTGCAGAACCCCGGTTTCGTTATTAGCCGCGGCAATGGACACAACAGCCGTGGGGGCCTCTGCCAAAGCGCGGGCCAGCACCTCCGGCTCCACCTGCCCAAGGGGGTTAACCGGCAGAACAACCGGCTCAAACCCTTCATACGCCAGATCCGCCACACTTTGCAGCACGCATTTATGCTCGGTCGCGGCAGTTATAATTCGGCGGCGCGGGCTGCCCTGTGCCGCCAGATGCCGTGCCGCTCCCTTGATGGCAAGGTTATTGGACTCGGTCGCCCCCGAGGTAAAAACAATCTCACGCGCCTCTACCCCCAACAGGGTGGCAACCTGCGCGCGGGCATGTTCCACCATATGGGCCGCCCGGATGCCGCTGGCATGGGTGGTACTATGCGGGTTGCCGTTTTCCTCCGCCAGAGCGCGCAGCAGAACCGCCTGCACGCGCGGGTCGCATGGCGTGGTTGCCGCGTGGTCAAAATACAATGCCGCCATACCCGGCCCCCTATTGCGCCAGAGCCAGACCAGCCCCGGCCGCCATGCGTGCGTAACTTTGCACAAACCGCTCCACATCCGCCTCCCGCACGTTCCATGGCAGGGACACGCGTATGGCCTGCCCCGCCTGTTCCCCCAGCCCCATGGCCTCCAGCACATGGGAGAACGCCACCTTGCCCGACGAACAGGCCGAACCTGCGGAAACACAAAGCCCGTCCAGGTCCAGCCGCATCAGCTGCCCCTGCGCGCGCCGACCGGGGAGCACAAGGGATGCCGTATTGCCCAGCCGTGGAGCCCCTGCGCCACACACCAAGGCTCCTGTGGCCTGTGCAGCCTGCTCCAGCCGGTTACGCAGGGGGGCCAGATCGCGCGGGTTGTCCAGAGCATCACACAACGCTGCGGCAAGCCCGGCTATGGCGGGCAGGGGCTGGGTGCCCCCCCTGCGCCCCTGCTCCTGCCCGCCGCCTTCAAACACCGGGGCCAGCGGCCTTGGGGCAGGCCCGCGCAACAGCAGGGCACCAGCCCCTTTTGGCCCACCCATTTTGTGACCGGAGCAGGCCAGACTATCCGCCCCCAGTTCTTCCACATTCACAGCCATGCGGCCTGCGGCCTGCACGGCATCCACATGCAGATGTGCACCATACTGGCGGCACAGGCGGGCCACCTCGGCCATGGGGTGGAGCACGCCTGTTTCATTATTAGCCAGCATGAGGCAGACAAAGGCGGGAGCGCCCGGCGCACTCAGGGCTGCCTCCAGCAGGTCCAGACGAACCTGCCCGTGGCTGTCCACCTCCAGCCATGCCCTGTCCGCCCCATCGGGCACACCCTTGCGCACGGCATCATGCTCGGTGCGACCAACCAGAAAACGCCGCCCCTGCCCAAGCCCGTGCATGGCCAGCACGTTGGCCTCCGTGCCGCCAGAGGTAAACACGCAGTTGAGCGGAGCCACACCAAGCCGGTGCGCTACCGTGTTGCGCGCCTCCTCCAGCACGGCGCGTGCGCGCCGCCCCGCATGGTGCACGGAAGAAGGATTCCCCGTAAGGTCCGCAGCCTCCAGCATGGCCGCGCGCGCCTGAGGCCGCAGGGGCTCGGTCGCGTTGGCATCCAGATAGACGGGTTGGGAAAAATCCTTTGCCCTATCGTCTGTTTTGTCATTCATGCTTTTTTTCCACCCGTAACCATACCAGAACTGCGCTTTTTGCAGGCCGTGCAGTACGGCCATTGTCACGATTTATGTGGAAATTCTGGCCCCCAAGCCGCTATAGAGTGCCGTATGGTCAGCACCACAGGGCACAATGGAGACGGCAGGCTGGAAACGGGTTTTCCCGCATGCGCAGCATTCACGGACAACAGCCCGTATGATTATGCCTGCGTTTTGCGCAAGGTCAACGCCGGAGTGTGCCGCACACCCTTTTCTGGTCGTGGGACGGGCACCATGTGTCTGTAATGCGCTCCTTTTTCCGTTTTCCCCCAGAAACGGAAAAAGGAGACAGGCTGACTGAGAATTAAAGCTTGCGGGCCTCTGGTTTGCCCGCATGTTCCGACCCGGAACGTGGCATCGTTCCCTGCCGGGGCAATTTATCAAACCCGGAAGCGTCATGCCCGTGGACGCCCTTCCCAGATCAAGCGGAACCTACATGCCTGAGGTTATGTTTGCCGGCCCGGATGGACGTCTTGAAGGACGTTATCACCACTCAAACGAGCCCAACGCCCCGCTTGCCCTCGTGCTGCACCCCCACCCGCTGCACGGCGGCACCATGAACAACCGGATTACATACGCCCTGTACCGCACGTTCGAGAACATGGGCTTTTCCGTCATGCGCTACAATTCCCGTGGGGTTGGCCGCTCGCAGGGGCGGTTTGACGGGGGCATTGGCGAAATTTCCGATGCCGCAGCAGCCCTTGACTGGATGCAGATGATCAACCCCAACGCCAGCGGTCTGTGGATTGCCGGGTATTCGTTCGGGGCGTTCGTGGGCATGCAGCTGCTGATGCGCCGTCCGGAAATTACCGGCTGGATCAGCATTGCGCCGCCTGCGGCCCATTATGACTTCGGCTTTCTGGCCCCCTGCCCGTGCGGCGGGCTAATGATTGCCGGTGGCAAGGATGACATGGCCCCCGAGCCCGCCATCCACAAACTGGTGGATAAGCTGAACACCCAGAAAGGTGTTGCAGTGGACTACCGTGTGTACCCCGAAGCGGATCATATCTTTGCCAAACAGGCAGACAAGATTACCGCTGCGGTGGAAGACCACGTAACCCGCGCCATGAGACAGCAGCACATGGCGCTGGCCGCAGACTAACTCCTGCGCGGTATCCGGTGTGGGCTGTAGCAGCAGGCCACACCCGTTAACCCCAGTCCGCCGCATAATCTGCTGCGGGTTGGGGCCAGACCGCCTCCCTTGCGGGGTGGTCAGTCCTCCATCCGGCGGGGGTGTGCCAGTTCGCGCACAACACCATGCAGGGTGCGTAGTTCCTGCTCTGTAACTTCCCCACGCGTAAAAAAGTGACGCAGGTTGCGGACCATGCCGGGGCGTTTTTGCGCGTTCCGCAAAAAGCCGCATCCATCCAGTTCGCGCACAAGGTGGCCCATAAAGTTCTCAAGCTCACCTTTGGTGGCTACGTGCGTCTCGTTGGTCATGAGCGTGCGGGGGGGTGTTGCGTCTGCCGCCATCCACCATTCATACGCCATGATCATGACCGCCTGCGCCAGATTGAGCGACATGAAGGTCGGGTTAAGCGGGTAGCGGATCAGCGCGTCCGCGCGTGCCATATCCTCGTTATCCAGCCCGGCGCGTTCGGGGCCGAACATCAGCCCGACCCTGAGCCCGCGCTGGGTTGCCGCACGCAGTTCCGCCGCACCGCCACGCGCGGTCATGACCGTTTTTACAATATGGCGCGGCCGTGGGCAGGTGGCGTACACATGGTGCAGGTCGGCTATGGCGTCATCCACACTGTCATGCACTGTGGCGGCTTCCAGAATCCTGTCTGCACCCGAGGCCGTGCGCCATGCCCGGTCCTGTGGCCAGCCATCACGCGGGCTGACAAGCCTGAGGTGAAACAGCCCGCCATTGGCCATGGCGCGGGCCGTGGTGCCAATGTTCTCGGCCATTTGCGGCCTGACCAGAATAACAACAGGTGTGTTGCCCAAAGGCTCCAGAGGTGCCCCGCCGTCCCGCCCGGTCATGCGCGCCTCCAGTTCGTGCCGTCTTTTGTATCTTCGAGCACAATACCCTGTGCCTGCAACTGGTCGCGCAGGGCATCGGCCCTTGTAAAATCCCGCGCTTTTTTGGCGGCCAGCCGCTCCGTTATCAGGTTTTCAATCGCGGCATCTTCCTCGGCGGAAGACTCTCCGCGGAACCACTGCGCCGGGTCCCCCTGCAACAGACCCATTAACGCCCCACCGGCTTTGAGCGCGCCTGCGGCCTCGCGGTCCCCGCCCATGGCCTGATTAGCCAGCACATGCAGTTCGGCAATGGCCCTGGGGGTATTCAGGTCTTCCGCCAATGCGGCCAGTACGGTTTGCGGCACAGGGGTTGCGGGCACATCCGGCACGCTGGAGAGGGCACGGTAGAACCGGTCCAGCGTCTTGCGGGCCTCATTCAGCCCGGCCTGCGTGTAATTCAGGGTGGAGCGGTAATGCGTGCCCAGCAGCAGCAGGCGCAATGCCTCCGCCGGAGCCTGCGCCAGCACATCGCGGATGGTCAGGAAATTGCCCAGTGACTTGGACATTTTCTCACCGTCCACCAGAAGCATGGCGTTATGCACCCAGTAATTGGCAAACTGGCTATGCGGGAAGCAGCACAGGCTTTGCGCGCGTTCGTTCTCATGATGCGGGAAAAGCAGGTCCGACCCACCACCATGAATATCAAAACTATCGCCCAGATAACGGTGCGACATGGCCGAGCATTCAATATGCCACCCCGGACGCCCCCTGCCCCACGGGCTATCCCACCCCGGCTGGTCTGCATCTGATGGTTTCCACAGCACAAAGTCACCCGGTGCTTTTTTGTAGGGTGCCACTTCCACACGTGCACCCGCTTCCAGCTCATCCGGGTTACGGCCGGAAAGTGCGCCGTAGGAAGGGAACGACCCGACCGAAAACAGCACATGCCCCTGTGCCGCGTATGCGTGCCCGTTTTCAATCAGCCGGGCGATCATGGCCTGCATCTCGCCAATATTATGGGTCGCGCGGGGTTCTATGTCGGGGGGCAGCACGCCAAGGGATGCCAGATCCTGATGAAACTCCGCCGTGGTACGCTGGGTAAGCGCGCCAATATCTTCCCCATTGGCGCGGGCGCGGGCGGTAATCTTGTCATCCACATCGGTAATATTGCGCACGAATGTAACACGGGGGTAGAGCGTGCGCAGCAGCCTGACCAGCACATCCGCCGTAAGCATGGCGCGCAGGTTGCCAATATGGGCCAGATCATACACCGTGGGGCCACAGTAATAGACCTTGATATGCGCGGGATCGAGCGGCTGGAACGGCACGGTCGCGCGGCGCTGGCTATCGTGCAGAAACAGGGCGGGAGCGGGGCTTGGGGAAACGTGCGGCATGTCCGCCTAGATGCGCCACCCACGAAAACGATGCAATATGTGTATGGGCCAAAAAAACCGCGATTATTCCAAAAAACAGGACTTGACGCTCTTACCCTTTTATCGCTTATAGTCCGGCCTTAGCGCAGACTATGCGCTTGTGCCCTTATAGCTCAGTGGTAGAGCAACCGCCTTGTAACTTATACAATTACGGTGCCACTTTGGATATAAGTCATTGTTATTGCTGAAAATTATTAGACGTTGCCCTCCCCGGAACACAGCATTACGCTAATACAAAGCTAATACAGCACGGGGTAGCAACAGCATGGCGGTGTATTACGATAGCGTAACGCCTTATCGCCTCTTCAAAAGAGGCACAACTTATTGGGTAAGGTTCTCAATAAGGGGCCAGGGCCAGATCATCAAATCGCTAGGCACGAGAGATGAGCGAGAAGCCGCAAAACTAGCCTTCGAATTCTACGCGCAAGCTGTCCACAATGATAAACTTGGTATCAAGGCAAAGCCTAAGTCCTTCAATGAATGCTTGGATTCATACCTTCGCTATCAACGCAAGCAGATGGAAAACGGCATAATATCCGAGAAGAAGTTTAAGAACCTCTACGGCATCACGAACCGATATATTCGTGAGTTTTTTGAGAAAGAAAGCGTCACACATATAACAAGTACCAAAGTCGATAGATATTGGGACTGGCGCAATGTCTATTGGACTGAGGGGCCGGGTCGAGACATTCAGACGATCCCTTATGTTCGTGATGGTAAAACGATAACAAGACCCGTCAGTCAAAGGTCACGTAAACCGCCGAGTGGATCAACTAAGGCTGATGAAGCCATGGCCTTACGTTCCTTCTTCACATGGCTTCGTCGTGAAGGCTTTATAAGCGAGGTCATTGAGGTTAACTCTCAACCCATTAAGCCCAATCCCAGACCGAGTTTTACATGGGAGGAATATGGAAGGCTTAATATCGTAGCGACTCGAAGAGCATTAGGCGACGAGTTCTTACACCCACGCGTCAGAAGAGATCGACTAAGACTACGTGCCTATGTGGAGTTAATGGCTTTCACAGGCATGAGACCACCAGAAGCAGCAAACCTTCTGTGGAAAGACATTCTTCATTTTAAACCCAATATCGACAGTAGCAGTGACGATGCCCGTTTGGCTTGCGGGAAACGGATTCGCTTACAAGTCCACGGCAAGGACAAAAACAGAACCATCGTACCGATGCCAGAGGTCTATTGGTCAATCCAACACTTATGGGATTTGTGCAGAGAAGAGCTTGGCAGAAACCCCTTACCTACCGAGTCGCCATTCATAAACAGCAGAGGGAATGTTCAAAGATCATTCCGAAATGGACTCGATGCCTTATTGGAAGAGGCAGGTCTTTTATATGACTACACAGGGGCAAAGCGTTCCGCTTATTCTCTACGGCACTTCTTCGCCACACAGATGATTATAGCCAAGGTACCATTTTACGCTTTGGCTCATAATATGGGCACGAGCCCCAAAATGCTCCAAGAATTTTACGTGGATGCCACGTCAGAACAACTCGCAGAACAGCTACAACCTGAATGGAAGATGTACGCTTCCGAACTGGCAGTTAGAATTAGTAATGATGATTGAGTGTGTAGCCCGGCCATAAAGGCCGGGGTCACATGGTGCTGGTTGTGGGACTCGAACTCACGACCTACCGCTTACCTTCCCACTTCGACTTTCGCCGCCGGGCAACGTGGGTTGCCCGTTCGTGGTCTGGACTATACCTTCACCATAAGCCGAAGCCGTTAGGTGCGAACCGTCTAGTCTCTACACGTTCCTAGTTTCCTAGGCTTCGCTCGGTATTAGCATGGGATTACTCCCTAAGCCTTCACCGAATTTGGCTCGTTCTACTCCAAGGGTTTCCCCTTAGGCACTCGTAATTCAAGGCGGTTGCTCTACCAACTGAGCTAAACCAGCATTGCCTGCGCTCTTACCCAAGCAGCAAAGGGCTGTCAACACCCAATAATATCAGTAATGCCCTATAAGCCCCGCTCGTAAGGGCTAAGGTGTTTTTGCTCCAATGTAGCGTGCAAAGGCTCAGAAGCTCTGTAGAGGACTCTAAGGGTATTTGCGGAGTTTCGAGATGGACCCGGTTATTAAATTGATAGTCCAGGCAAGAGTTATGTTTTTATTTGATGAGCCGGAAATAGGTAAGTTAGTGACGCAGTTGAAACCTAGAGAGGTCGATGATGATATTTGTGTAGAAACAGATGGCAAAAGCCTTTTTTACAACCGTGAGAACATCAAACAAGCTACACGAGACGAGTTAATGGATCGAATGAGAGTGTTGGCTCCATTCGTTGAGGTTGAGCCACATGAGAAATAAAAAAGGGGGCCAAAGCCCCCTTTGATCATATGATGATCGCTGCCAGATTATGAAAATTACTAGCAAGTTTGTGCGAACTGCCAGAAGACACCACATCGAATATGACATCATAGATGTCAGAAAATAGTGCTGGCAAAGTCCTATCCTTACGAGGAATCTTGAGTTGATCACCCGCATTGGCCATTGCGGTCACAAGACTCCAAACATTGTGGTTTTGGAAAAGGAGATTATTTTTCAAACCACCCAACTCCATTCGCCTACCCGCAGAAGCCCCTCTCAGGTCATATGCGAGAGCATCCCACGTCATAAAGGGTAATACCGGCCCTTTGATCCCCGTATAGTCTTGGTTTCCCAAGGCCCATAAGCCATGCGGAATTTCATGTAGAGAAAATCCGTAAGTGTCAGGCCGCCAATCGTCAATTTGATAATACTGGCGGCTCAACGAGACCGAGTTAAACGGATACGCACTATCAAAGGAAACCTGAATTTCCTCCGAGTTTAACAATTGGCGCAACCCGTCTCTTATGGCCGTTAAAGCCACGTAGGCTTTCAAACTGCCTAGGCCAAGGAAATGAAACCACGTATCTTTCCGAATGAGGCCATCCCTCCTCATGTCAAATAGCCGACTGACTACTGTTGACATGTCTTTTCGGGACTTACCAGCAAAGGACCACCCCTCAAAGTTGAACCCTTTCACCCTGTCATACCAAACCTGACTTTCGTAAAGGTTCCTCCCCTGAATGATGTTTAGCCAACGGATATTCTGACCTAGCCCGAGGCTGCCATTCCACTCACTATAGAGTGTAAGCAGGTTTACCGTTTCATCTAGGCAATCATGGAACGTCCTGTAGTGAGGATTTTTTCCTGCCTCAATGGTGCCCAATGGAACATCAAGCGTCAGCGCAACATCAGCGTGCTTGACCTGATACTCCCACATTTTGCGGGCGAATTCCTGATCGGCTTTGATCGTGCTGTTGATTACCGAGTATCCCCCGCTATCAACAATATGAACCTGATCAGGTCTTCTTGTGTGGGTGATATCCACCCCCTTTACGTCACGATAAACGTGAGCGGAGGTAAGAAAGACATCAAGATTAAAGACCTTTCCCGCTTGGAGAAAGTTAAGGTCTTTAACTTGAATGCCCGTATCACCAAAACTCCTAAATCTGTGTTGGTTTTTACAGACATTGGAGCTGAAAATGGGCTGAACAGCCGGGGCGAATATCGCCCCCGCCGTCTGACGCTGAGAAAGAGGCGCCATTAGTTCAGACCTGCCAGAACGCTGTTCAACTGATCCATCAGCTTCCCCTCAAAGGTCGCTGCTTTCACAATCTTACCCGCCCCAGCGTTGGGGTCGAACACAACACGGCAAACACCGTTTTTGGTAACGAGAATTACCTCATTATCCTCACCCATCAGGTCAGTGTTTGGCAGAGCCACTTCCCGCCCTATCAAGGCAGCATTCGCCGTTAGGTCTTTCAACCCTGCGCTCAACTTGACAACATTAGTATCACTCACAGACGTTTGTGAGTGATTGTCGAGCTTCTTGTGGAAGAACGCGTAGGTTTTTTCGCGGATTATCTCCGCGAGCTTCGATTCATTCCCGAATGTCAGCAGACTACGGTCTTCACTGGCTTTCCATACCGCATAGGCATCGTCCACCAGTTGAGTGATTGCGGGCGGGTTGTTCTTGTTAAAGTCCGCCACTCCCTTGCCTAAGCAAGCTCTTGCGAAAAGCGAGAAATCTCCGTGTTTGACACCAAGGTTTCCGCTCGGATAACCACTCTCTTTGCGGCTTTCCTCGATCACGTTTTTCACGAGATCGAGATTGTTTTCACAGGCGTATTCATACGCAATCACGATACCAGCTACCAACTGGCGTTTGATCCCGCGAAGCTCTGTCGCTGCCCGTATATACTGTGTGTTGGCCAGTTCTTTAATGGCCGTAACGCTAAGGGCAAACGATTGTTGAAAATCGAAGAGCGTATCTTCGACTTCATTATTGCTGGAAATTTCCAGCAAACGATCTTGATTTGAGGACACGGAAGTTGAATTTGCCTTGTCAGACATTGGAATTTTCCAAATATCAACGGCATGAAATTACACCGAGGCAAGACGTGGTCACGTCTTGGATGCGTGATCAGGAAACGAACCTGAAACCCTTGCGAGTAGCCATTTCCACGCAAAAGAGCTTTCGCTCTGCCTTCCGTATCCTATTGTCAAAGACCACCTGAGCGAGGGGCTTGCCCTCGTCTCTGTCCCTGTATATAAACAAAATAAGGCTATTTGTGAATGCATTAAATTATTACAAATTATCCATAATCGCCCTCTCACGGTTGACCCCTGTGATTAGAAGTGCAAGCCAAAACTACGAATCGTAATTGCCTAGGTATTGGAATCCAATGCCAGCAATGATGTATCGGTAATGCCTCACCAACGGTCAGTGTAACAAAAGATCAAAGTGTAATTTTATGATGCCCAAGAGTCTTCTTTAATTTTCCTAAGATAGAAAACATCATCCCCAAAATAAAATGTTAAATCGTCACCTTTGATTGTTACCCCAATATCATGGGGTAATTCGATTGTTTTCTTATGCCAGCGGCCATTCACTATCAGTGCAATTTCCTCGGGGTTACTATCACGCAGCATTTCACGGAATTTGCGTGTTGATGTGCCTTGTCTATTGGGTCGGTTGTATTCCTTGAACCAGCGCACTTTATCGCCAGAAAGAGTTCCGCTTAACTGAGCGTATTCAACGCCATTCGTATCAATGCGAATGTGAATTTTGTTGCCAGTTCGTGTTGCTGTAACTGACCGAATATATGGGTCAGCAGTCCAGCCCATATAATTGGGAACATTACCATAAGTGCCGCTTTTGAAGAGGCGCTTTGCCTCGACCAAGGATAATGGCTCTTCTAGCGTTTGGTATTCAAAGTTTTCAATACCGTATTTCCTAATATCCGTTCCAAGCTCATCATGTATTTTGGCTCTATCCATTAATTCCTTGGAATCAAATCCAAAAAATAATGAGCCATCTATTAAATTTGTTATCACGTAAGCCATCGAAATATCTCCTAATATTCAATATTTTACACTCACTATGCTTCAACTGTCTGTAAAAAATCGTAATTTTTCACACTTCACACCCGTTGTTTCCCTGACGTGTGGAATGTTAGTCAAAAATTCAGCCCAAGACCTGATTGAAGTGTAAAAAAATATTATTTTTGTGGGTTTCAAAATAAACTCTGTTTATATAATTTGCTTTTATTAAAACTGATTTCGAATAATCCAAAAATAATAATTGTTAAATATTCAGCTTTTTTTACACTTGTGATTGTCTATATGGTCGAAGTGTAAAAAAAATGAGAGTTTGGGAAATATGAATCTTTGTTTCGTTTGTATGTTTTAATTTATGGGAAGTGAAAAAAATTAATATAAAAATAGAAAAGTTTAAATAATCTAATTTTTTTACACTTTTTTATCGCGCAGCTCATTGTTTATATGAAATATAAAGGCTCTTATAAGCTCTGATCCCATACATAAGAGAACTGCTCAGTTAGGCCATTGGACTTCGTGACAGTGATGTCCGCGCCAATGTTTCTCTTCGTGGTATCCGTGAAATAGGCACTTGCAGATACCGACTGAGCGATACCATCATCGACAAGCCATTGTAGGGCTTCTTCGCAATAGGCTTTTGTTCTGATAAGGTATTCTGAGGGATCGCTGACCGAGAGCAGTTCAAGTTGCCAGATACGAGAACCGATTGGTTGCTCTCTATAGGCATCAGCCCACCAGCCCCTCTGGTCAATGCTCAGTGTCCAGTCTGAGTCAGCTACTCGATCAGTCATCAGGGATATCATGCAGGCAGTTGAGAGGTCGTAACCTGTCTGGACATCAACAGTGATGTTCGTTCCCAAGAGGCTTTCAAGGTCGATATCAGCCCTCTGCTGTTGATTGTCGTAGGTCATTCTTATATCGGCCATCTAACACCTCTTCGATTTTCACATGGCGATTTATGCTTGATGACCAGCATGAAGAGATCATCACCAGTTAAAATATGCTCTTCATAGGCGGCTTTCAGGTCTGCCAGCTTCTCTTCAATAACCTCATTTTTCAAAGTGGCTTTGCTGCTATGTACCCTCATCTCATCAACTAAATCGTTGTGCTTTTCAGCAAGGTATCGCCACGGATCACTGACGATATTCAGGGATGTCTCGGAGTGACATGCTTCATAGTGGTCACGGAGAATGTCATTGTTCAGGCTATTGGCGTGATGCTCGTTATCGAGTTGCTCTAATACGAGCTTACCTATCTCTGTTGCGAGGTCATTTCTTTCCATTTGTTGGTTCCTCAATGTTTTTAATGGCTTTTAGCTTGTCCCGGCAGTCATCACCGGCATTACTTAAATCGAGAATGTAATAGGCCAGGTCTTTATCCGTGGGATCATCTGGTACTTGTGGAGCTGCCTGACAGAGAAGCATGTTTGAGGGAATTGTCAGTGGGGCTTGCTGTGGAATTGTGGTCGCGCAACCCGTTAAGAACATTCCTAATGGCAGGACTAGAAGCGCATGAATTTGTTTCTTTTGCATTGGCGATACTCTTGATGATCATGATGGTTTTGGCTTGACGTGATTGCTCCTGCTTCAAGAGTGCTGTTTGTTGCTCTTGATATTTCGCGTAATCAGACTTCATCCGTGTGATAGTCTGTTGGGATTGGGCCAGTTGGGTTTCTTTTAGTCTGCTATCAAGCTGGTAGTGTCGGCCCCATAAAAAGAGGCCGACAATCACACCAATGACAACAACCCATTTTCCAAACTTTTCCAGTATGGGTAATAGGATTGCTGCCATTGTTAAGCGCCAGTTGTTACATCGCTGATAACTGTTTCAGCCGTTGCTTTAATTTTCTTGCGATAAAAAATAACAGCTACGATTGCAGCAATGTTCAGGACTTCGGTAATTCCAAAAGTCGTAAGAATTGTGAGCATGATAACCTCCAGATGTTGTTATCATGTATTTATTTGCTCACAAGAAACCCCAGAGTATGAGTCTGGGGTTTTTATTTAATCGAGTAGATACACAACTTCGTAGATATTAACTTTCCCATTTACAACGGTATCACTTACGGCACCACAAACGAATGTTTTTTCATCCTTTTTGTAACATTGACCAAGAGCTTTTTTGTATTCCAACTTATTGCCAATCCACACACCATCAATATCAAAGTGGTCATTTTTGAATGTCATATGGAATGTGATTGCTACATTTTTTTCATCACCAAATGCCATTGTTGAAACCATCTTGTCATTGGTCAGCAATACAGACGTATCACATTCAATGGGGTGATTATTTTTATCGGAATGATCCCAGTCATTAAGCGAAATGCTGAGAGAGGATTTAACATCTGCCAATCCGATATGGCTTGCGGGGAGACAATGACCTTTATGATTACTCATTGTCTCCGCGTAGGCTGTAATGGGCATGATCGCCACAAGAGCAGCTAGAGCTATTTTTATCATTGCCCGCTCACCATCACATCAAAAGTCCCATGCCCATCTAAGGTGCCCTTGCAACCAATGAAAGAGTTATAGGGATCATATGAGCAGCGGAGATTACTCGCCGGAGCATTAGTTCCCATACCGGGTATCTGGCTGTCACGAACGCCTCCGTAAAAAGCTGATCTCCCGGCCATATGAACGACAAACGTATGATCACCTGATGAGAAATTCCAGTCCAAAATACCCGGCGTTAAAGGGCTTTCCCATATGTTGCCGCGTGTCATTTTGAAATGATAAGTGTGATGGTCAAAGATCACAGTCGAAGTCTGTGCATGAACTGATATGGGTAAAATTAGGCCAACTGCGGCCAGCATATTCTTAAACATTTTAACTCCTGAAATAAACATACTGGCTTTTTAGTGTCGTTTTCTAATCGCGTCATGAAAAATATAGTCTTAATAATTATTTGTTAATATATTGTGAGAAATTCCATCAAAATATCAACACTATTATCTTCTTCATACCTTTCTTTTATGTCGCAGAGTGTGTCGTATCTCTTCAAAGATTGCTCAACCTCAATCTTATCTTCTGCTGTCATAACTCCCATATCCTCAATAAGCTCATTATGCTCTTCGATAACTGCGTCTATCTTCTCACAGAGCAATTCGTATGGCGTCTTCAGTTCTTCGGTTGTCTTTAGGCAGAACTCCGTGAAGTCCTTTGCTGTGTTTTCGAGTAGTTGTGTTCCTTCTTTGAGCTTATCCATTTCCTTGCTCCTGATCTTGTGGTTCTGGGAACAATGAGGACATCAATGCCTTCATATATTCATCGCTAGGTATGTTTCCGTTATCAATGCTCGACAAAACGGACTTCAAATTTATGATGTTTATCAATGTGTTTTTTGTTAAACGGCCTTGAAAATACAGACCCAATATATCTGAGTTATTCATGGAATTAACCCTTTAATTTGTTTTACCGTATTGCGACTGATATTATATTTTCGTCCTATGGCGTTGAAATCGTCAGTGTCGTTTATGATTGCGGTCTTATCACTGGGTGAGAGCGGAGCCTTGGGTCTGGCTTTTCTGTCTGCTGCATTATCTTTTTGTGTGCCCACTCTCAAATGGCGTGGCTCAACACACGAACGTCTGTCACACGCATGAAGCACCAGCATATCTTTTGGTATAGGGCCATGATGGATTTCGTATGACGCACGATGTGCCAGTTTCTGAGTTGAATTGTCACGAACCCAGCCATATCCGACATCAGAATATCCACCGAGATAATCCAAGCAGTGATGCCCATTGATAATGGGTGTGTTGGTATTAATTTCTGTTTTAGCCTTCAATGAATCTTTGGCTGTTATTTTTTTCTTTGGCATTTTAATTCTCCTTTGAAATGCGGAAAGCAATACAACGCTTTCTTCATTTCTATTTATGCGGGAGACGCCAAAACACCGTTCTTAGCTCTGAAATTGTTATTTTCATCTCAATAAATATTCGACGATCGTATATTTTATTGAGGTATTACTTATGACAGTCAGTCCAGTGGGTAGTTTTCGTGGAGTGCCATTTTATATTCGGGATTTTTCAGATAGCGGCATGAACCGATCTATCATCGTGCATGAGTTTCCCAATCAGACAAACCCGTACCTAGAAGACCTTGGGGCCAATACACTTAGGTTTCGCTTCTCTGCTTTTATAAGCAATGACTCAAACCTCTATATGAGCCGAGACCTTCTTGAAGCGGCTCTACGTGTCAAAGGCATTGGGGAATTACTTCATCCAAGTCGCGGTATGTATCGAGCGGCGTGTATTTTTTCTGAATTTTCTGAGAAGATGAATGAGAAGGGCATCATACAAGTTGAAATGGAATTTGTCGCCGCGACTGTATTGCCGCAAGTTCCCATAACGCCCCTTGGCCTACTTGATACCGCTGGTGATCTGCTCAGTGAGGCAATGGGCGGTCTTGATGACCTTGATTTTGGTCTCGGTGATACCGCGAACAGTCTCTTGAATGGGGCTGTTGGTATGGCGACCACTGCGGTTACGACGACCGCAATATCCGGTATCGACTCAGTGATGAGCCATTCAACGCTTGGTCGATATGCTCAGAACCCATTTTCCACGACCAGTACCGTTACAAGCAAGGTCACAGGTTCCACTGACGCGCAGAAATTCAGCAGTGCTCAGTCCCTTACGATCACAACAACCAATACCGCAAAGCAGAGTTTAAGCACGTCACTCGCTGCCGCGAATGCTGAGTTAGGAGCATAACATGGCAGCAAATGGGACATTTACGACCAGAGTGGAGTTGGTTGATGCCGCCACAGCAAAGCTCAAAACACTCAATAAGGAGTTCAGGGCCGCACAAGCACCCATGCGGGCGTATCAGAAGGAACTAGCCCAATACAATAAGCTGTCTGGCTATGACGCATCGATGAAAGCCCGCAAGAAGCACCTAGACGATATGAAGAAGGGCTTCACATCGCTCAAGGGTCATATCAGTCAGGTCACTTCACCGCTTATGGGTATGACCAAGGCGCTCGCTGGTGTCATTGGTGTGGGTTCGGTGATGGGTGTTGTTAAGCTCACACAGAACTTTGCAAATTGGGGTCAGGAAATACGCAATGCGTCTGCGCTCTTGGGTGTCGCAGGTGACAAGATTGTCCAGTTAAACCAGATGTCCAAGCTCACAGGCTTGGATCAGATTGGCGGTCTCAAGAATTACCAAGATACACAAGCACAAGCTGGTTCGGGCATGAACGCACAAGCGCAGTTCGCGGACAATATGTTGGGCATTAATCCCAATATGAAATTCGAAGATGCCCAAGTCAAAGCCATTGCTCGTGTTCAGCAACTCCTTAAAAACGGCACCGTAAATCAAGCTGGTGGTCGTAACCTCTTGAGTGCCGCTGGCCTTGATCCTGCGCTTATGGATCAGGATTTAGCCCGCTTCAAACGTCTGCAAAAGGCTTCGCAGGACAATGCCCGCGATATGGCTCCGTTCGTCAAGCAAGCTGAAGACCTATCCGATAAGTTCAAGATGGCAGGTGGTCGAGCAGGTGTGCTGACTACCAAGTTGGAAGCTGCTCTCGCACCCGCAGTCAATTCCCTTTTGGACTCATTCATCAACTGGTCAAATGACGGTAAGAACGTCGATAGCATTATGGCCGACATCAAAGGTGTCGCAGATGATGTCGCCCAAGCAATCAAGAACATCGACTGGAAAGCGGTTAGCGATGGCGTAAGGTCGTTCTTTGGCGAGGCCAAGAAGCTCTACAATCTTCTAGGTGGTGCCACGGGCCTCGTAGGTATCTTTCTCGCAATCAAGGCTATTAGCTTCACGTCATGGGCGGTTGGTGTGGTCGCAGATATTGCGATGATCACCAAGGCGTTTACGGGCATGAGAACAGCGGTTGTCGCTGCTCAAGCTGCCAAGCTCGGTGGGGCGGCAATCGGTGGTGGAGCTGTCGCGCCTGTTCTCGCTTTAGGTGCTGCTGCGGGTGTGGCTGGGTATGCGGGCTATAGTCTCTACAAGGAACTCAAATACGATGGCTCTGACGCTGGTATCGTGGCTAATCGACAAAAGCAGATGTCTATGGATCGTAGGTATCATTCCTCGGGTAGATACTCCCCCCTAGAGCAGCAACAGCGCAAAATGGAAATGATGGACTTTCTGGTCAAACAGAGAGGTCTCAAGCCAGAGCAGGCCGCCACGATTGTTGGTAATGTCCAACAGGAATCAGGCTTCAATGAGAAGGCCATCGGTGACAACGGCCATGCTGTTGGTATCTTGCAAGAGCAGCGACCGCGCGAAAAAGCCATACAGAAGCAGTTCGGCAAGCGTCTTGACCAAATGTCATGGCAGGAACAGCTAGACGCGAACCTATGGGAAATGAAAACCAGCGAGAAGAAGGCCGGTGGCGAGTTCTACGGGGCTTCAACACTAGAAGATGCCAATAAGGGCTTTCTCGATGGCGAACGTCCCAAGGAATACCTTGATAACGGGGTCAGGGGCAGGGAGTACGCCACTCGCCTCAACAACGCACGGTCCACTCTCTCACAATACCAGCAATACAGTGGCGGCACACCTAAGGGTCAGGCCCAGCAAACTACAGCAAATGCCAATGTCTCGGGTGACATGACGATTAACCTCAATGTCAATCATGAGGGCAAAGTTACCAGTGCGACAATGGGCTCTCACACATTGCCGGTAAATCCGAAAATTGGAGACGTTAAAACAAGGACAACATCACAGCCACGTATCGGAGGCCGATAATGCAAAGCATCATTGATATTATGGACAACATCACAGACTTATACCCAGACCCGGTTCAACGTCTGTCAGTTTTTATCGGCATGATGGAAAAAGTTGGGTATGATCCAACGAGTAGAACATTAGTACCGACAATGAATGAGACCACGGCGACAAGCCTAAGGATCGTGATCCTCAGTTATATAGGCGCAGCGGTCAGTCAGATTGAGTTTGATTCCTCGTCACAAGCCGAGAATATACTCACGTCATTGAAGCCACTCTTTGAGGCTCAAATGGGTGATAGCAATTTGGACTCTCAGGCATTTAATCGCTTAAAGCGCCTCTATACCAAGACTATCGCGGATATCAGCACTCGCGGGTCAGTGTTACCACAGGTTGTGGAGTTTTATGTCGATCCCACGGACAAGATACCCTTACCTGTGCTGGCGCAGTATATCTATCAAGATGGGTCGATGGCCGATGACATATTGCTACGCAATAATAGCAAGATCATTCACCCCCTGTTCGTCAACACGACACTTGAGGTGATTAACAATGGCTGAGAAAATCAGGTGTTCATCGACACAGAGGAACTATCATTACAACCGCACTCATAGGAACATGCGAACAGAAAAGTATGATAGTACATGGCGTGAGTTTTCAGAGAATTATCGGAAGAGAAACCCGTTCTGCGTGATGTGTTGGGATGAGGGAAATTACAACTCCCTGCACATTCATGTCGATCATATCGTGCCATTGGATAAGGCGCCTGATCGTAAATATGACCTTGAGAATGTCCGTAGCTTGTGTCGAAGTCATCATGGCTTGGTAACACGCAACTACCTGAATACCGGGGTCAATGAGTTACCCGTGACCCCGGCAAAGACAGACGGGCCTATTGAGCTGTAGTCTTACCAGCACGGCGAGCTTTAACAGCCGCGTGAAGACGGTTAATTTCCTTATCAAGCTCGCCTTTGATGGCTGCTTCTTTGACCTGTCCCAAGAAAGCAATCAAGCCGGGAATACCGCCCGTGACTTTGATGCTCTTACCTTTTTTGCCGGGAATTTCGATTTTCATGCCTGCGAAGCGAAGGTCACCAATGAAGTTCTCATTGTCGGTGCTTGAAAACCACAAACGAACTTCACGTGTCTTTTTGCCAGTCGTGACGGAATGTTTTTTCCCCTCAGCAGAGCTTTCATAGCTCTTAATCTGCTGATCAACATTGGTAATGAACTTGTCTCTCGGAGACGCCCCTTTGGGCTTTTCTTTTTCATCAACAAATTCAACACCGGATAAGAAAGAGAATGACATTATGACCTCATCTCAAGGGAATGATAAACACATATCCGGGTCTATTACCAAATGCCTTAAATGGCAATGATATTGAGGTGACTGGCTATAATGGCTCGGAATTTAGCTTCACATCTTTCCAATGCGATATCGAAGAGAGGCCGGGGTTTCACCTGATGTCCATGACGGACTGATCCCGCGAACAATGCTGTCGCGTATCTGGCATCTGCTCTTGCTACCAAGGATAACACGGAGCCTTTTTGCCTGACTGACCATTTCAGATGACTGGCAAGATAACCAGTTTCGGTATGAGGCAATCCATCCCCATACTGGTTAAGCAGTAGACGGGCCTCTCTTACGAAGACCCGACCACACTCTTTAAATGCCAGTTTTAATGCGTCTTGGTCTAATGCCAAGGTAGGTACGATGATATCCATGTTGCACTCCAAAACAATATTTATGAGTGGAGCACATGATATTATTCATGATGTTTTATATGTTTGTGGCCCTGTAGCCCCACCATGAACGTCATATGATTCAACCCAAATACGTTTTCCAGTATTCTTATATGTCCGCCAATGGCCTGATCTACTATGCGGCCTCATTGTCCACCCTCCACTACCTACTGTTGGCCTGCTAGACAGAATAGTAACAGTTGAAGGGCTTGGTGTTATTATTATGGGTGCTTTAATTGGCGATCTTCTGGAAGATGGCTTCCTATTATGCTTTTTGGCGAGAGCACCGGGAGGCACCGAACTGGATACCATTCTCGTTTTAGCATTATATAACCAAAGCAAATAATAAACTTGAAACAATCCACGATCTGCTGTTGATGAATTGAGAAATTCACCAAGTGTCATGTCAATGAAGGGGGCGCACAATGGAACAAACCCAACCTTTAAACTATCAGGTACGTTTTCTTCAACTATTATAGGAGAATAGCCATGCAAATACCAAGACCATCCATCTTCTTTAAATGTGCCTTGGAATATTAAAACTTTTATGGTTTTATGATCATCAATATCTGATGCTTGAAAACAAAGTGATACAAGATAATGCATAGAGCCATTTGGGTATTTAAATCTCGAAACAATAAAGAGCTTGTCGTATGGTAAGTTGTAATTGGTCAGTGACTCACTGCTTACGAGTGTGAAAAAATCATTGCATGAATGAGCCTCTTCTATGTCATAAATATGATAATCCCATGATATTTTATGTGTTAAATAGTTTCCGTGCCCTTCTGGGACATCCCAATATGTATCAATTTGATTTTTATTTTTTTTGCAATAGTCTTTCAGAGCCAACACAATATCCGACGCATTATCTGAAAGAGCAACGGTAGTGGTCATAATATCACCTATTTATTTTTATCCCCCCTGATTTATCATAAGCCCTGATATACTACCAGACACTCATGACTGTCATTATTCACGTCAAAAGGTACGTTACGAAAAGTCCCATACAAGTGTTCCCTTATAGAGACTTTTCGTAACACACCTTCTGAGCAGCAGACCAACTACAGGCGAGCGCAGTGAGCAAACTGGAACCCCGCCCTCACAGACGCACAAGCACCCAACACAACAGAGAACACCTAGACCCGTATGAGCAGGAGCCTACGGGCTTATTGAGCGGTAATCAGACTCAGCTTGACCTCCATGAAGCGATTACCCTGACCCACAGGCAGAAATGAAATGACACGGAAGGTCTCTTGGACAGTTGAGCGGTCAG
>NZ_JACHIE010000018.1:21222-52166 GCF_014207635.1 Acetobacter lovaniensis | reverse complement strand
AAGGCCACATCAACAGGCCTTACAGAAGACCGCACACGATCACACGTCAATATGGGTCAGAAAACTCTTGCATAACGGACGGCAACCACAGAAGAGAACCGTGTTCGCCGCGGCAATATTCCCCATCGCCCGAACAGCCTGCCGCTGCGTGGGGGGCAGGCGTTCAATATTGGCCAATGATGGATTCGTGGCCGAAGATGTACCGGATGGGAAGGAACTGTTCCCACCCGGCTCGGAATTGGTGCCCCCCGTACCCTGCCCATTGGACGGGCTACCGCCACCGGATGGATTACTGTTGTTCCCACCCGTGGAACCAACCGGCTGCCCGCCATTCATGACGTTGCTCAGACTCTGCATCTGTGTCGAGAGCGACTGGGTTGCTACGGTACTGAACTGTGATGCCGTCAGCCCCACCGCCCCCTGATGGAACTGGGCTGGTGTAAGCGATGTGCCATAGAGGGTGTTGAAAGCGTTCAGAATGGGAGTGGAGTTCCCGCCCATGCCCTCGGGAATGCCGTTACCGGAGCCGTTCGTCGTCATGCCGCTACTGTCGGTATTCCATGCATTCATGATCGACATGGCGCCGTCGCCCGACGTTGTCGCGCCGGAAAAACCGCCAACAAAGGTCGTATCGCCCGTAGCCGACGTCACCTTGCCGCTGGAACTGTTGTACAGAAGCGTGCCGTAGTTCCAACCGATGAAGCCACCCCCGAAATTGTTGCCAAACCCCGTATCGACAAAGCTGTTGTCGAGATACACATCGCCATAAGCCTTACTGCTGAAAATATAGGTTCCGGGCTGGCTCATCCCGGCAAAGCCGCCAGCCGAACCACTACCGGACACGTTGCCATAGGCCTGGCTGTTCACGACCGCGCCAGACAGCGACCCGGTGAACCCCCCGACCCAGGAATTGATCGTGGCACGGCTGCTCAGCGAATTGACATTGCCTTTGGCATAGCTGTTTTCCACGAACCCGGCCGTAGCCCCTGCCCAGCTTCCCACATCGGCGTAGCCGGTTGAGGTAATATTGACGGTCGAATAGGTGTTGTTGGCATAACCGGCGACCATCGCGCCAAACAGACCACCGACGGAATAATCACTCCCTGTAGTGCCGGGCGAGGAGGTGTCCCGCTCGCTTGAGGCGGGTGTACGCGAGACGGTGATATTGCCGGTCGTAAAGACATTTGTGAAAATACCACCCGCGACCGATGCAATGCCCCCCGTGCTGTCTGGGTAGCTCCAGAAGAGCGGGTTACTGCTGAACGCGGCCAGCCCGAGTACACCTGTATCGTTCCCGCTGACCGCTATGGTGATATTGGTCAGGCCGAGATTGGAAACTGAAGCGCCATTCTGTTCCAGATAGCTCTGGCTGGTGCAGGAAGGCTGCTGGCAGCCTATGGCCAGAAACAGCCCGCCCTGTGTGGATGTCAGGTTGGAGATGACATGACCAAAACCGTTGAAGGCTCCGCTCAGTATATCGGTATACCCTCCTCCATCCACCGCCAGAGGCGTCCAGTCGGCAATGGAGTTCAGATCTATATCCGAGCCCAGAACATAATTCTTGCCTATCGTCTGGTTCCTGCCCGTTATGGCAGCCAGTTGGGCAACCGTGTTGATAACGGTATAGCTGGCGAGTTTGCCACCCGTCACACCCATCTGCACAGCACCGCTACTGTTGAAATCTATGCGCCCCGCGAACGTATCATTGTTTGTTCCATCGGCATTTTTTCCAAATCCCATATTTATTCCGTGCAGGGTAACCATCCCCGGCACAAGCGGGATAGCCATCATATTGTTGGCGGTGCTGTAAAAGGTGGGGGCAGTCCAGCTACTCTGTCCCCATGTGGCCGTAAGGCCACCGCTGCCCGTCACGCTCATGACGTTGTCGACGTCAATATCCTTGTTCGAGGAAAGGGTCAGTGTATTCGCAGCCCAGGACATGGCGTCACCGATGACAATATTACCCGAGGCGGAAGAGAGCGTGACGTTGGTTTTCGACAGCATCTGGTCCAGCAGGGTGCCTGTCAGCGCCCCACCGTCTGGCGTTACGGCAAAATCCCCATCGGACCGCCACAGCCAGCTTCCCGGCCCATAACCATTCGCCCCCGCCGTACTGACATTCAGTCCGCTATCCACACTGACCAATCCGGCGGTCTGCAGGGTACCGCCAGCCCCGGTCGCGGAGGACAGGTTGATCGTCCCGCCCACGCTGACCGGCTTGTCAGCCGCGGCCACGGTGTAAGAGGTCAGCGCGCCCGTGGCGGGGTCGAGCGCGAGTGTGACGCCCTCACCGCCCACCAGCAGCACCTCGCCACCAGCGGTGGTCATGGAGGCGCCCGTTCTGGTCGTCACGCCATTGCCAATGAGAGCCACATAGCCCGGAGTGACGGCACCGCTACCGCTATCGGTCTCGCCGACAGCGGTAATGGAGCCACCAATCATGTCGAGCGCGCCGGTCGCCGGACTGGTTCCGAAAAGATAGCGAGCATTCGTGAAGTCACTATCCGCGATATCCTGCGTGGAGGCCACAATCGCCCCGACATTGACCGACGACCCGGCGGTAAACATGACCCCTGCCGGGTTGATGAGGAAGATTCTGCCATTGGCCGTGAGACTGCCAGCGATCACACTCCGCGCGTCCCCCGTAACCCGGTTGAGCGTGATGGCGGCACTATCAGGCTGGTTGAAAATGACGGAATAGGAGGGCGCGATGGAAAAGCCCTGCCAGTTGATGATGGCCTGCTCGGTCCCCTGATTGACGGTCAGACTTCTGGCGGTCAGATCGGTATTGATAGAGGAAATGCTCCCGCTGACTACCGTTGGATCATGCGGCAAGGTCTCGGCCACGAGGGCGACATTGCCCGCCGCCCCGGCCAGCGTGTAGTTGGCGCTCCCCGAGAGGGTGAGATTCGAGAAATCGGTAATGCTCTGCAAGCCCACCGAGGGCGAGGCCAGCACGACCGAGCCGGAAAGGGAGAGGCTGTCGCCAGCAACCAGATTGGCGACTGAAAGCGCGCTTGCAGGCACGACTGTGGTTCCACCTGCAAGAACGGAGCCGCCCAGTTCCACACTGCGGGGCGTTACGGAGGCCAGCATCTGATCAGGCGGCTGAACCTGATAATTGGCCGAATCATTTCCCGTCAGCGTGTCGGTAATCGTGACGGCCTTGTTCGTCCCCGCATCCGCCGAGGAAAATGTTCCCGTCCCCGTTACGCCGATCTGGTCTTTACCATACACGCCCCCGACGATCGTGGCCGTAACCGCGGCATTGGCCGATCCGTCATAAACCTTGTCCGACACCGTATTCGCGACCTCGACATAGGCCGGTGTAATGCTGGCCGTCGTGATATTGCTACCAATCGTGTAATTCGAAGCCACCCCGCCGTTTGACCCGTCAGAGAGGACATAGGTCACGATAACGTTTTTGTCCGTTCCGGCGTTCCTGTCCGAAAAAACAGCGGATTCATAATTAACATTCAGGGTTTCAGAACCGACAAGGCCTGAAAGATCAGCACCGGAGGCGCTGGGATCGATCTGGGCATTCGTCGTTCCATCATAGGTCTTGTCCGTGACCACTCCTGTACTGGCCAATGTAATAGGACGAGGAGAAATTGTAACTGCGCCCTGAATGTTTGTGTACGGCGATGCGGACAGCAACAGAGAGGCCGCGTAAGTCCCCGCGTTCACCACACCACTTTGCGAGGAGATGGCACTCAGGTCGGCGTCATAATTCGCGGATAATGCGCCATTGTATGGCGTATCACCCCCTTGGAGCCCCCATACCGCGTTGGCATAACCCAGATCGCTGGCCAGATAATCCATGTCCTCGCCATATACGGCGGCACCCGCCACAGGAGAAACATAGACGGGCAGATTTTGCAGGATGGGGTAGCCCGAAGCATTTGCCTGACCCCATATCCCGGTATCAAACCCGCCATAACTGGAAAGAGTATATTGATCTCCCCCAGACAGATTCTGGACAAGGCTCCCATTGCCGGTTCCAGACCCGTCTGTTGTGATCGGATCAACATCACCAAGCCAGTAAGAATTGACGATAGTTCCTGTATTATTCGATGAAAATGCGTTGGCATACGTGTATTGCGATTTCCCATCTGTCGTTACCGCCGTATAGACACTGGAAATCGTACCGGAATTATTATAGACGAAGCCCGCCATATGGGGCGAGCAGGCCGTGACACAGGTCATCTGCCCTGCGGCGTAGGCATTTTTGATCGTGCCTTCATTCGTAGCGGCAAAGCCCGCGCTGTAGGACGCAGCTTCAACGCCAAAATCATATCCTCCGACCGCCGCAGTGGTGTACGAATTCGTAATGATGCCTGTACTCTGGTTATCCCCGACCAGCCCGCCCCCTATGCCTGCAACCCCGGCCCCGACCAGACCTGTCGCATAGGACGCATCAATAATGCCTGCGTTCACTCCAACCAGACCGCCAGCATCTGCAATGAAATAGCCGTCAGTATCTCCGGACGAAAAGCTGTTCCTGATCACGCCAGTAACGGAGTTCCTGCCCACAAGGCCACCGATATTCGATGAGATACCCGAACTCGTGGGTATAATGTCTCCATCCCCACCGGAGACATAACTGATGGCCGCATAACCGGTCGCATAGCTGTTGGCTATCAGCCCGCCATTCAGCCCGACCAGAATGCCGGTATTCAGAATAGTGCTTGTAATTTTCGGCTGGTCTGACGAGATGCCTCCACCGACGAAGCTGTTGGCGATGGTGCCGTTATTCACATCCGCCAGAATACCTGTGTTTCCGGCATTGTTCATGGTGACGTTGCCGAATGTTATCGCGATGTTCGAAACTGTCGCCCCGTTCCCGATATTACCGAACAACCCCCCGGAATTGCTCGAAAACGGATAGAGAACATGCCCAAGACCATTAAAATTACCGCTGAATGGCTGGCTGCCGGTGCCAAGCTGGCTCCAGTTGGTGGCGCTCAGGTCCTGAATATCGGAGCCCAGCACATAGTTTCCACCCGGGCTGGCCGCTGCGGCCAGAAACCCCGCCGCATCGTCAATGACCGTGTAGTTCTGGCCGTTGAGCGTCATCCGGCCGGTTCCCGAAATATTGAGCCTGCCCGCGAATGTTCCTAACACCGCATTGGTGGACGACCCCTGCGATACGCCCTCTACCCCAAAAGCCGTATAAAGCCCGTAAGGTGTGCCATCGGCATTGTAGCCAGTACCCGTAACCATGGTCGTGGGATTGCCGTTTGCGTCGAGCGCATGCCCGTAATTACCTGCAAAGCCTGCACTGCCACTTGCCGTCATAACGGCGTTGAGAACGATATTGTTCGTCGCGTTGAGTGTGAGCGTATTGGCCGACCACATTACCCCATCGTTAACAGTAATGTTCCCGTCGGTCCCTGTCCCATTGGTGGAGGCGATTGTGACGTTATTATTGGCCAGTTCGGCGCTCAGCACCTTACCGCTGATGTCCCCGCCATAGGCAGCGATGGTAAAACCATCCGGGTCAATCAGCCATGTCCCATTCTGCCCCGAAGCCGCCCTGGTGGTAATGTGCGCCGTACTGGCGACCTGCACCGTCTTGCCCGAGGTATCTATGGAGCCACCTTTACCCCCCTTGGGAGCGGAAGCATCCAGCGTACCACCCACCTTTACGGTGCCATCCTTGGCCAGAAGCTGGATCTGCCCCACCTGCACCGTCCCGGAAGCCGCGTGGCCGCCTGTCAGGTCCGCCAGTGTCCGGGCCTGAATAATGCCGGTGTTGTTGACCTGGGCGGACATAATCTGGTCTGCGGTCTGTGCACTCAGGATGACGCGGCCGCCATCGGCCACAATCAGCTTCCTGTTCGCCACCAACGCATTGTAGGCCCCCTTGTCAATCGTGACATCCAGCAGCGCGTTCCCCCCGAAATTGAGGGTCATCCGCTCACCCGCCGCCATCGCGACCGTACCCAGACGGGCCGAAATAACCCCGTCATTTTTCACCACATTCCCCATCAGCACGACAAACCCGCCGCTGGCTGCGTGAATGTGACCTTTATTGATGACCGAAGCCGTGGAATCACCGGAAAACTGGTAGTTCCCGGCCATGAAGTCCTTGTCGGTGATGTTGCGTGTGGAAGCGACAATCCCCCCGACATTCACCTGCGACGTATTGGTAAACAGCACACCCGCAGGGTTGACCAGAAACACGCGCCCATTGGCGTTGATCGACCCTGCGATAATGCTTTCCTGCCCGCCGGTCACACGGTTGAGCGTGGCGGCGGAGACGCTGGGTTGCTGGAAATTGACAGTCTCATGCCGACCAACGGAGAACCCCTGCCAGTTGATAACGGCGTTAGGCGAACTCTGGTTGATGGTCGTAACCGCGCCTGACTGTGAAATTGTCGCATTCCCTGCGGCGATAACCCCACCTGTAGGTTCTGCAGAAGCAAAACCCCCTGTCCAGACAAGGGCAAGAGCAGAAACCGAGGAAAACAGGCAGGCTTTCACGGTCGGTAAATCAATTTTTCGCATGAGACCTTACCGGAAAAACGGGGTTAACGGATGAGGGAACTGGCACGGTCGAGTGCTACGCCAAAACCCTTGAGTGATACTGAAAAAATGGGATTCTGGCTGCCGTCAGCAGCATGGGCGATAATTTTCAGGCTCGGGACCTTGCGCAGCGCGATGAGCGTGCCTGCATCAAAAACAACGGGGGCAATACAGCCCTGTGGCAGACAGGTCCTGTACTGCAAGGACATGTCCAGATTTGTATTATCCGCTTTGATCTGCACGCCTTTTTCAAGAGCAAGACCAAAAGGCATAAGCAGGACACCGCTGGCCTTGTCCCCCACCGGAGACAGCTCAATGGCCAGAACACGCTGCCTGCTCTTGTTATCCATCTGCTGCTGGCTCACATTACAATGTCTGGCGTTTTGCCCGGATGGCTGAACGCATGATACCTGCCAGTCCTGATAGGTCTCGGACAGGGAAGAAGGAGCCTCCGCCGACTGTGATACAGGGGCTGCCCATGCGCTGTGAGCCACAAGGCATAACGCGAAAACAGGAGCATTCCGCAGGAACATCCCGGTCCAGCCAGAATGGCGCAGGAAATCCGCGGTATGTGTCAATATACGTGCAAATATAGTCATGGCCACGTCTCCGCAAAAAACTGGCATTCAGTACCGACTATGCTCAGGTAAGCGCATAGTCCCGCAGAACAGGTCGGGGAACCGTTGTATCGATTACAGAACGTACCGGAATCGAACTGAATAATCGCAACGTTTTCTTCCACAGTTCAACATGTTCATCATCCAATCCCAAGCGGGCACACAGGCCCTCCGGTGTCTATATTACCCTATATATGGACGTAGCATATAAGTGCCCGAATCGCTTATGACGGCCGTCATATCGGCATAATTATTAAATAATTTTAATTTAATTGCCCGGAACCATCGTTACGGACTTTATCCAAACCCCTGTGCCTGCTGGGCAGGCGGCCTCATACCCACCAGAAAACAAACGGTTTTTTAATATTCTTCCTTCGATCCTGACGACATTCCTGCCGGTGGCCTGACCATTATCTCATTATTCTGACGGTAAATTTCGCCCTCTTCTTCCATACGGGCCAAGGCGCGATAAAGCGACTCATGAGTAAGCCCGAGTTCGCCAGCCAGTTCCTTGAGTGTGCCTGTGACCTTAACGCTCAACCGTTCGGGGTCCATGTTCAATGAAAGAAAATGCCTCAGACGATCACGCGCGGATTGCATATTCCGCTGTTCTATCCGCGCACGGGCATTCACCAGCTGACGTGCCAACATTCTGGTATAGGCAATCGCAAACTTCTGATTCTGCTCATATTCCTGAAGCAGGAGCGGCTGGGGATACAGCCTGACGGTGGCCTGTGTGAGCGCAACGGCGTTACAGTGATAATTTCCACCAAAAATTGTCGCTTCCGCCAACGTCTCACCCGGTGTGGCTACGAAGAGAATGACATCGCGACCAACCGGATCAAGCCTACTCATGCTGACGCGCCCTTCGAGCACTTCATAAACCCCGATGGCGGGCGTGTTGCGCTGGAACAGAAAATCACCACGCTGTAACTTACTGACAACACTGGCTTTTTTGATCTCTGGGGGAAGGTATTCACCGATGCTCATGCCGCATGATCTCCAACGTTCACTGAGGCCGCGACGCGACATCAATTTTATCGACCGACTGGAATAAATACTTCCAGACGCTTCTTACCCCCGTAGTGGCCTGATGCTTGGGCTGCTTTACGTCAACGCCCGAAAAATACAATGCCAGATCGCCCGGCCTCATGCATTCGGAGATGCCTGCTGTAAAGTCTCTTCCACGTTGCCTGCATTCCAGACAGGGACCTCCCAGCCGGAGAAACACCTGCACCTGTCTCTTGTTAAGCCAACGCCTTTGTTCTCATACCGCAGGACGCACAGCAGGTTCTGCCACACTGCTTGCGTACGCTACAGATAAAACCATGGAGAGCATGAGCCCGGCATTGCATCAGCCCGCAACATCCACAGCATTTGCCCTGAATCCCCCGAAGAGATTCTACAGTCTGTATGGATCGTGATTTTTGCCTTGCACATAACGTGTTTTTATATGATACAAAACACACGGACGCCTGACCGGAGAGAGTTCCCCCATGATTGCCGGGCGAGACCTTACCTAACAGTGATCATGCAGACGGCGTTCCGAACTCGAAATTTTTACGCCCCAGTTACAACCATACATATAGTCCAATACACTTGAGCTTATTCTCGAAGGATAGAATGATGTCAGCACAGGTTGGCAGCCCTTTGGCTCTCGTGGCCACTCTGGCCATCACGGCGGGTTCTTTTTTCCTCCCGCCAATTGCCGAAGCTCAGACGACGTCGCAGATGCCCATGATGGCGGATGAAGATCATAGCGCCATGCATGCCCAGATGATGCAGCACCACATGGGAGCATCGGTCATGCCATTTGACCTGATTCACTCCCTGCACATCTTTACGCCTCTCCCTGACGGCGGAGAGCAGGATGTGATCTCCACCGACGGAAACGCCCGACAGATCATGCTGATCCGGCAACATCTGAAAACGGAGGCCCAACGGCGCGCCCAGGGCGATTATGCCACACCTGCGCGCATTCATGGAGCTTCGATGCCCGGCCTGAAGGAAATGGCCACTGGAGCACCTTCCATACACGTGGTCTATGTGGAACTCCCGGCGGGAGGAAGAATTGTTTACACGACCGCACGTCCGGAACTTGTACAGGCCATTCATGCCTGGTTAGAAGCACAGGCACATGACCACAAGGAAGACGCCATGCTCACTCATCAATGACGTTGATGACCGCCTGACGGCAAGGCGCGGAACAGCCACGCGATCAGGATCGCAACAGAGCACCGCGCCAACGCCCGCCAGCATAGAGAAACGAGGCAGGAAGTGATAGCGGTATGGCCACCTCGGAAACGTCTCAGAATAGTGTGAAGACCCGAAGGCCCTCACCCCATGAAAGACACGGACGAAACGCCCTGTTCTAGAAGTCAGCCGTGACCGAAAACTTATAGGTTTCAGGGTCACCCATGATAAGATTGCTCTGATAGACCGAAGCCCAGTAACGCTGGTTCCCGACGTTATCGACCTCAAACCGCGTGGTAAGCGCCTTGCCACGCACCAGAAACGTATAACGCGCACCAAGATCAAACCGTGACCATGCAGATAAATGTGCACTGTTGGCATTATTGAACTGCTGCTTGCCCGTACTGATCACACGCCCAACCAGTGTCAACCCCTTGATGAAAGGCACATCGTATTCGAGGTTGCCATTAATGGTATAATTGGGAATGCCGATAACTGTTTTACCGTTGTTATTTTCATTCCCGGCGCGTACCTGCTTGGCATCAATAAGAGTCAACCCGCCATTAAAACGCAATCCACGCAGGATTTCGCCATTAAACGTCAATTCCATACCACGGTTTTTCTGCTTCCCATTCTGGGTATAGAGTAACTGACCGGTATTACCATAAGCTTCAACTATCCCATACGGCATGGAAGTCTGGTAAAATGCGACGCCCGCTGAAAAACGACCAATATCGTATTTGGCCCCCACCTCATACTGTGTGCTTTCATACGGTGCAAAAACCTGACCGGCATTGACGTAACTGGAGCCCACCACAGAACCTGCCGAGAGCCCCTGAATACGATTAAAATACACGGCCGCGTGTTTGATCGGATGAACCACAAGACCGATAACAGGAGAAAATGCAGAGGAATCATAGTGTGTCTGCATTTGACCGCTGCCATAGGCATAGGAATTGGAAAGGATATCCTGATAACGGAACCCGCCTGTCAGAGAGATGCGGTCATGCCAGAAGGTCATTGTATCTGACAGAAACAGACTATACAGCTTGTTCCATGAGACACGACCCGGATCACGCATGTTACCGCGGGCATACGTTTCGTTTGGGGTAAACTGTGTTGGTTGATAGATGTTTCCGGACATCCCGACCAAACTCATGGCATAGGCTGCATCGGATTCCTCCCAGATTGCAGACCCACCGGCATTGATTTCATGCCTGATAAAGCCCGTGTTCACATGGGCGCGCACACCAGCCTGTGTCGCTTCGTTCATGACATTATAGGCTGTGGCCATAGCGCCTACACGACCATTTCCTGTATGAGCATCCGTCAGGGTCGTGGTGGCGTAATTACCCATTTCGTTTCCACTCTGCGCCCCAAACTTTCCGTAGGCTGTAACATGCTTTCCAAAATCATGCTCGATACCCATGGTGCCGAAAAGGTAAGACAGGTCCGTATAGGCCCAGCGCTGCCCCCAGTTTTGCGATGGTGAGGGCGGCAAAGGTGCTGGCATACCCGAGGCAAGACTGGACACGATAATGGCGCTACGTCCACCAAAAACCTGCTGTTTCTGGTAATTCATGTTCATGTTGATACGGGTATCGTCGTTATGCCAATCAAACGCACCGCCCAGGGCGATATCTGCCCGACGTTCGCCATGAATTGGTGTTTCACCATCCATACCGGCCGCGTTAAAACGAAAGCCGTAAGCTCGGTCCTTGCCAAACCTGCGACTGATATCAACAGCCCCACCCCCTTGGGAACTGCTTGTATAATCCCCCGTAACACGGGTTATATCCGTTATCGTTGCCCGCTTGGAGACAAGATTGACATTCCCGCCAATGGCAGAGCCACCCGGTGCCGCACCATTCAGAAAAGCGCTTGCGCCATTGAGCACCTGTACTGAATCATAAAGCTGGGGCGAAACAAGTTGTCTGGGCGTTACGCCATACAGACCATCAATTGCGATATCATCACCATACAGGGTAAAACCGCGTATCTGGAAAAGCTGGGCATAATTCCCGTACCCTGTCGTTGTTCTGACAGTTGGATCATTGAGCAGAACATCGCCTAACGTCTGTGACTGCTGATTCAAGATAAGGCTGGCATTATAGCTACGGATATTGAAAGGTACATCAAGACCTTTCTTATACCCAAGCGCTCCAAGATCCCCACCACTTGAGACATACATCCGGTTGTTGCGTGATGCTTTAACAACCAGGTCTTCTTCCTTACCAGTATTGACCGCTACCCCCGCCCCTTCCGGAACATGCGGCTGGGTACTGGACTTCTTCTTCTGTCCCTGTTGCCCAGTATCGTGAAATGCAGCTTCATGCCCGGATAAGCCTGTCTCTGCACGGGCAGAACCAAGAGTAAGAAGCCATGAAGGTCCAGTTCCCGACAGCAACGTGGACACGCATAATGTGTTCAGACAAACAGCACGGAAACGCATGATAGGAGAACTCACGATAGGAAATTTTGCGACCCTTCCTACAATTAAGAATGATTGTCAATATCATTTAACACCCGACCTGTTCCAGAGACACCAATAAGGACGATATCATCAACAACAGGACGTGCCCGGCGCGCCCTGAAAGCAGGGGTCTGAATTAAAACAGGCAAGAATGCGTATACTGCTATACGCTACGGTTCAGGAGTGCCCAGCCTATCTGTTACAACGCCCTGCTCATCTGCTTATAAGGCTCCTGTAACTTGGGCACCCTGTGCCGTAAGGTCTGGCGATCTGGAGAAGATGCCCAATGGTGCACGTTTGTGGTGCTGGTGTGAAAACAGGAAAGCCGCACGGCATTCTGTCAGACCGCGCATTATGTTCATTATGCGCCCTGAACTTTTTCATGGCTGACGTACAGGCCGGTATTGGTCCTTTTCTGGGTGTGTTTCTTCAGCGTCATGGCTGGCAGACGGGACCGATCGGATCTGTCATGACGGCTGGTGGCATTGCCGGAATGATCGCCACCATTCCCGCCGGTGCTCTTATTGACCAGACGACAAAAAAACGCCTGCTCGTCATTGTCGCAGCGTTATGCACCATTTCCGCCTCGTTGCTGTTACTGCGTTCACAATCGGCTGTTGTCGTGACCATCAGCCAGCTTGCCACGGCTCTGGCAGGGGCGGGAATCGGTCCGCTGATGGCCGGAATGACACTCGGGATCGTGCGTCAGAAAGGTTTTAACGCACAGATCGGCCGTAATCAGGCCTGGAACCACGCAGGGAATATGGTTGGAGCCGGGCTGTCCGTCTGGCTCGGGTGGCGGTTTGGCCTGTCAGCGATTTTCTTCCTTGAAGTCGTGTTCGGACTGCTCGCCATTGCGGCCGTGCTCATGATACCCGAAAAATCCATTGACCATCAGGCGGCCCGCGGGCTGGAAGAGGCAGACAGGTACGCCACCGGGAAGGCTGAAGGACTACGCTCATTTCTCCGGCACAGGCCTCTTCTGATACTTGCAGTCTGCCTGTGTTTCTTTCATCTCGGCAATGCTGCGATGCTGCCGCTTTATGGTATGGCGGTGGTCAGTGCCGGGAAAGGGAATCCCGCGATGTTCACCGCGATGACAGTCATGGTGGCGCAGGCCGTGATGATCGGCGTCAGTCTTCTGGCCATGCGCTTCGTGGCAAGCCGTGGGTACTGGGTTGTATTACTGATCTCGTTTGCCGCCCTGCCGCTGCGTGGCCTGATCGCGGGGACATTCATCCAGCATTGGGGCGTATGGCCAGTACAGTTTCTGGACGGTATAGGGGCTGGACTTCAGAGTGTTGCTGTCCCCGGTCTGGTGGCGCGGCTTCTTAACGGCACGGGACGGATCAATGTGGGGCAGGGTGTTGTCATGACTGCACAAGGTATTGGGGCAAGCCTTTCACCCGCTCTGGGGGGATGGCTTGCCGAGGATATGGGGTATTCCACGGCATTTTACACTCTGGGCTGTTTTGCCATCCTGTCGCTGGGACTGTGGGTCTACGCGGCGCCGGTCATGCGTTCTGCGGACCGTGTAACAGCATGATGGTCCATCATGAAGCAATCTGGGCGATTGCGGTGCTGACGACCGCCGGGGTTATCATCCGGCCATTCCGGGTTGCTGAGTGGGTGTGGGCCGTGACAGGAGCAGTCCTTCTTGTCGTGACCGGGTTAATTCCCGTTTCCATGGCGGGAGCGGGGATTCTGAAGGGAGGAGATGTCTATCTCTTCCTGACCGGCATGATGCTGCTCAGTGAGACAGCACAGGCGAATGGTCTGTTCGACTGGATAGCGACCTGGGCTGTCAACCATGCTGCGGGTTCAACGACAAGACTGTTCACGCTGGTCTATCTGGCGGGTGTCGTGGTGACGACATTCATGTCCAATGACGCAACGGCTGTTGTACTGACACCTGCGGTTCTGGCCGTGGCGACCAAAGCAGAAGCGGACCCCCTTCCTCTGCTGTTCGCATGTGCGCTTATCGCCAATGCCGCCAGTTTTGTTCTGCCGGTTTCCAATCCGGCTAATCTGGTTCTGTACGACGGGGCGCTTCCGGCTCTGGGATCGTGGATGGTCTCATTCGCACTTCCGTCGGTCATGGCGATCGTGATGACCTATCTGGTCCTCCGTCTTGTTGAACGGGACCATCTCAGGAAAAACTGTGCGTATCAGGTTGAGCCCATACGCCTGACCACGGGAGGCAGGGCAGCACTCGCCGGGATTGTGCTGACAGCAATCCTGCTTGTTACGATTTCTGCTTTCGATCGACCCCTCGGGCTCCCCACGGCACTTGCCGGTGTTGTAACGGCTCTGGGTGTCTCCGCGCTGGCACGACGCTCACCACTCCTGTTGATACGGAAGATTGCGTGGGGCGTTCTGCCACTTGTGGCGGGGTTGTTCGTGCTGGTGCAGGCCATCGACAGCACGGGACTGATCGGAGCACTCGCCCGGATGCTCCGGAGTGCGGCCCAGTCCAACCCTGTCTCGGCCGCTTTTGGTTCTGGCACTCTGCTGGCCTTTGTTTCAAACATCATGAACAACCTACCCGCCGGACTTATTGCCAGTGAGGCAGTGGCGCAGGCTCATCCGCCACGCCTTGTGGTTGACACGCTCCTGATCGGTGTGGACCTCGGCCCCAATCTGTCAGTCACAGGGTCACTGGCCACAATTCTGTGGCTTCAGGTGATCCGTCGGGGCAGTGAAGATGTCGGGTTTATGCAATTTCTCAGAATTGGCGCCATAGCCATGCCTGTAGCACTGTTTGCAGCCCTTGGTGCACGACTGCTGATGGAATGAGAGTCTTTTTCACGGTTCCATAGACTCAACGTTTTCAAGCACGCGCCTAAGGAGCGAAACGAGCATCTCCACTTCCTTTTCGCTCAGGCCTTTTGTCATTTCAGCATTGCCCTGGCGGAGAATTGCGCGCCCTGCCGGAAGTTTTTCCAGTGTCGCATCTGTCAATGAAATCAGGCTTGAACGTTTGTCCTGAGGGTCTGGCACGCGCTGCACCAGCCCATCCCGCTCCATACGGGACAGCATCTGGGCCATGGTCGGCTGTTCCACCTTCGCCCATTTTGCCAACTCCTTTTGCGATAACCCTGCTCCGTCCTTGAGGGCCGTCAGAACCGGAAGTTGGGCTGTCGCAAACCCCAGATGCCGCAATCGTACGTCACCCACCCGCGTCAGCCCACGGGCGATCCGGCTGAAATAATGGCCAGGGTGACGAAGAGGATCCCAGTCATCAGGGCTATCCATTGCATAGGCTCCTATGTTTAGGTATATAGGGACCTATGTACATGGTGCACAAGGATATGGCAATGGAGCGGATTGCAATTGTAGGGGGTGGCCCGGGCGGTTTGATGCTTGCCCGGCTGCTGCAACGTCATGGCAAATGTCCCGTCGTGCTGGAGCGGGATCAGCATGCACAGGAACGCCCTCAGGGGGGGTCTCTCGATATGCATGGCCAGACTGGCCAGCGCGCGATGGAATGGGCCGGTCTGCGAGAGGCATTTACTGCGGCAGCCCGGCCGGAAGATCAGGGAGACCGCCTTTACAACGCCAAGGGCATGCTCCTGTTTGATCGCAATGAGCCTGCGGATGACCGACCGGAAATTGATCGATCCGTGCTGCGCCAGATCCTGTTGAATTCCCTCACGCCGGGGACTGTTCGCTGGGGGCAGCGCATAACCCGGATTGCCCGTGAAAAAAGTGGTTTCATGGTGTATGGTCACGGGTGGTCCGAACAGTTTGATGTCGTCATCGGCGCAGATGGTGCGTGGTCCTGTGTTCGACCTCTGCTAAGCGATGCCGTGCCGTTTTATGAAGGTGTTACGCTGGTTGAACTGGGGTTCGATGTGAACCGTCATCCTCGGATCAGTCAACTGACTGGTAACGGCAAGATGCTCGCGGTGGGCGATAACCGTGCGCTCATTACGCAAAAAAACGGTTATGGCCATATTCGTGGGTATGCTGGCATCAGGTTGACAGAGAGTTTGGCCAGAGAGTGGGGAAGCTGGCCCGGTGAAAGCGTACGGCAAACATTGCAAGACGCGTTTGCCGAATGGGCACCAGAATTGCGGAATGTGATTGAAACAGGAGACTTTATAGGTGTAAGGCCGCTTTACGCCTTACCCGTGAGGCATTCGTGGAAAAGTCAGAGGGGTCTGACCCTTCTGGGTGATGCAGCGCATCTTATGTCTCCATTCTCGGGCGAGGGGGTCAATCTTGCACTCGCTGATGCGGTTGAACTGGCGGAAGCTCTGACTGCGACTCATGACTGGTCGTTGGTTAGCCAGCATGAACGCACCCTGTGTGCACGCGCGGCTGTAGCCGCTGAAGGCGCTGCACAGGGCTTAAAAAGCGTTTTCTCATCTACAGGAGTAGAGCATGTTCTTGAGCACTATCGTACTCGCGTGCATGCATGACAGAGCGCAGACCGCATCAGCGCAGAACTGGAGACGGTTCATGACTTCTATTTCGGGCCGATGAGTCAGGTCAAAGTGTCGCGCTGGTCGCATGGGCGCTTTGTCCTGTTAGGCGATGCCGCCTATTGTCCAACCGCCTTCACAGGCGAAGGAACGGCTCTGGCTCTGGTCGGCGCTTATGTGCTTGCTGGTGAAATCAAACGAAACACACATTATACGGAGGCATTCACGGCTTATGAGCGCCTCGTTCGGCCTTATGCGCAATCCTCGCAAAACCGCATGAATCCCCTTTTTGTCCGTCTTCTTCATGCCCGGAGCCGAACGGCAATCGCGCTGACAGACGTGATCCGGAAAATTCTTGCAGGCGACTCCGTCCAGAAACACTTCAGGCAGGGAGCAGCCAAGCGCGAGAGGAAAATCGGTGAAGACTTCATGTTTCCAGATTACACGTAAAGAGCTCCTCTGTCTTACCCCCATAGTCGTATTCGTATGTGCGTCGCCATAAGTCTGTTTATGGATGGCAGGGTCTGTAGCAATAGGTTCTTTTCATTACACTGTAATCACAGATTTCGTGATCTGAGGCCAACCAGTGGTAGAAAAATACCGTCGACGATTTCGTGGATCGCGTTCTCCGTAAGGGGTCTAAAGGTCATCATCAGGTCATGGCGCACAAGGTCCAGCGGAAGCGATGCAATGCGGGGGGTAAGCCTGCTTGCGTCGATTTCTCCCCGTTCGATCGCCCGTGCCAGAACAGCGCGATACTGATTGCCCGCGACAATGCTGTTCCGTAGTTCCGCAAAACTCGAACGCTCTGCCACCAGATCCTTTTGCATATCGAAAAACAGCTGAAGGTCTCCACTGCTGGCCCGATCGGACATATGGCGAAGAAGAAGGCAGAGTTCGTCGCGGAGATTTCCCATGTCAGGAATGATGGTCGTATCGTTTGCAAACCGTTGCGCCAGTGCGGCTGTCGCAAGCGCCGTGCGGCTAGGCCAGCGTCTGTGGAGCACGGTGCGGCTGGTCCCCGCCCGGCGTGCAACGTTTTCCATTGTAAGACCGGCATAACCACTTTCTGACAGTTCAGCCCAGACCGCTTCCAGTATTGCGTCTTCCAACACGGCTCCGCGCCGCCTTACTCGCCCTCGAACGCGCATGACACCTCCTTAAGATACATTATGAATCTTATTGCTTTTCTGCTGACGACCTATAAGATACGTGACGAATCTAATATGCGGGGGATAACATGAGCAAAAGAAAGTTTCCAACCCAAAACCGGCGTGTCCTGATTTCGGGGGCCAGTATTGCCGGGCCAGCACTTGCATTCTGGCTTGCTCACTATGGATTTGACGTCACGGTCGTGGAGCATGCTTCCACCATTCGTACCGGAGGCTACCCGATCGATATTCGCGGTGCCGCGATTGATGTTGTCGAACGCATGGGATTATTGCCACAGGTCCGTGCAGCACATATCAACACGCGCCTGATGACATTTGTAGATGGAGATGGCAACGAGATCGGCGCTGTGCCTGTTTACGACGCGGTTGGCAGCAATGAACGCGACGTCGAGTTGCCTCGCGGAACTCTGGCGACATTGCTTTACGATGCGTCCCGCACAGAAACTGTCCGGTATCGCTTCAATGATTCAATAGAGACGCTCCACGACGATGGTCTGGGTGTGCATATTCGTTTCACCAGTGGCATCAGCGAACGTTACGACATTGTTGTAGGAGCAGATGGACTTCATTCACGCACACGCCGTCTTGTATTCGGGGCGGAGGATCAGTTCCGTCGTGATCTCGGGTGCGATTTTGCAATTTTTTCCTTACAAAACGATCGGGGCCTTTCGCATGGCGGCATTTTCCATGCAGAACCAGGACGTGTGGCTGGGTTGTTTGCTGTTCAGAACAGCCAGAGGATGTTCGGATTTCTGACCTTCGTGACAGATCAGGGAGCCCCTCGTGATGTCCGGGCGCAACTGAACTTAATACGCACGGCTTACGCGGATATGCGCTGGGAGGTTCCGCGTCTGCTGGTGGCGATGGCAGCGGCTGACGACCTTTATTTTGACAGTGTCAGCCAAATCCGGATGCCGCATTGGTCAAAAGGATCAGTGGTCTTGCTGGGGGATGCGGCTTTCGCACCTTCTTTCCGGTCCGGGCAGGGAACCAGCCTTGCTCTTGTCGGAGCCTATGTTCTTGCTGGAGAGCTTGCTTCCCACGAAAATACGGCAGCGGGACTGGAGGCGTATGAGCGTAACCTACGGCCGTTTGTTGAAGCAAATCAGGCACTGGCGACCGATGGACGGGGAGCATTTTTCCTGCCACGCACTCAGGCCGATATCGACATGCGTGACCACCTGCTGGCTGAAATCGCACGCAACGGTCCTGAGATGCTCTTTGATGACACGCGTTCTGCTGCGCATTGTGCAATCAGCTTACCGGATTATCCGATCGGTTAACGAAGTGTCCACCTGAAGAAAGCGCAGAACCACTGATTGAATGTGCTGTACTTGCATGGAAAATGCTATGAAAGGTTCGAAACGCATTTGCTCATTGGGAATGAATATGACGTTAAGGGCTTTGCATGATGCGCGTTTAACCCGATTAACACTGGACTGGCAGTCAGGTCTGTTATCTTTCCATCTTGTTACCGGGGAAGGGCCTGTCATTTTGACTGCACAGAGAGTCAGAAATCTGGAATGCCCCAGGCTCCATCCGTGGGGCCCAAGCGTATCGGTCAACGAAATTACAACTTGTGCCCTCGAGGAGGAATTACGCCTACAAGTCGAAATGCAAAGTGGTGACATCATCGAAGTTATCTGCGCGGATTTCAATCTGCAGCAGGCCCTTGTTGAAACAGACCGGTGACTGAAAAAGACTGAACGGTTGCGCGGAAAACTGGTTTCACCCTGATCGTTGCAGGTAGAAAGAATGATGATGCCCCCCTCTTCACGAGCGAGGGGGATGATACCACAAGGCAACAGGAGCGCCTGATGACGGACAAGGTAGTCACTCACGCGCCAGCGATTGCTTTTTCGTGCGTGCTTTTGCTCCATACCACGATGGAGATGGGAAAATAGAAATGGATCCCATCTGCATCTTCCCATGCCCCCATACCCAGACAATCCTGACCGCCTGCAATGTCCTCTGCAAACAGAGTCTGCAAGGCGTTCCAGTCCTCCGGGGCGACCTGATCCTGAAGACGGGACTCAAGGCGATACTGGTGCATCTCGACAGGCGACAGCCCCACCTCGGCCCCCAAGGACACTAACTGCGGCAGTGTCAGAGCACTTGTATGCGAGGGATCACGGAGTGTTTCCGCCCGATCATACCCTTCCTGACATTCAGGAGCCGGGGTGGCATCTATCACAATAATCCGGCCACCGGGACGGCAGACACGTACCATTTCCGCCAGAACCTGCCCGGGGTCCTGCATGTGGTGAAAGCTGTATCGTGTCACAACCCGGTCGAAGCTATCCGCCTGAAATGGTAAATGCAGCGCATTGCCAACGTGGTACGCTACACTCACATGCATACTGTCCGCGCGCAGCCGTGCCTGCTGGATCATGGCGGGTGTCAGGTCGATGCCCGTAACCTGCGCACCCGTACGAGCCAGTTCACACGCAATAATCCCCGGACCGCAAGCAACATCAAGCACCGTCATATCTGCGGTCACTGCGCAGGCGGCCAGTGTCTGTGCCATGCTTTCCGCTTCCGCGTGGATAGCCAACTCGGCAAATGGCTTCGCCCAGCGTGTAAACTGCTCCACAATCCGGGTGTCATGAGGTGTGCGAGAAACAGACATCTTTATTCCTTTCCTTGGCGTTTCAGGATAAGAAAAGGATGGTTGGCCGTCTAACGCCATCCGGCCATAGATGAACGGATATCGGCCAATGAAAAGCCTGACAGCCAGAGAAACACAAAGCGTCCTCGTCGAGAACAGACTGGATGGTCCGGGAAAACCCGGCTTTGCATTCCGCAATCCGTCTTCCGCCATCTTTTATGACTGGCACGCCCATCCGTGCCACCAGATCACATACGCAAGACGCGGCACAACACTGATCGAAGGTCCGGACGGCCATCATCTGCTGCCCACGGCGCATGCCATATGGATCCCGGCAGAAACACGCCATCGGACCATGATCCGTAATCTGGACGGGGTTTCCATCTATTTTGATCCGGCATGTTTCCCGCATGACCACACAGAGCATATCCAGACATTTCCCATAACAACAATGGTGCAGGAAATGCTGCTCCACACCCTGCGCTGGCAGCCTGGATCAGTAGAGCATACCCTTATTGCCCGGAGTTTTTACCAGACCCTGAGCATGCTGTGCATGGAACAGATGCAGGCAAAACCAGACCGGCTTTTCACGCTCCCCCGTGCGACCCATCCGTCCATCATGCGCGCCATGGAAGCAGCCCTTGCCAGCCCCGGTCAGGCAAACCTGCCTCTGGCGCTGCACCATGCCGGAATGTCGGAGCGCAGCTTCCGCCGCCATTTCCATGAAGAAACCGGAATGACATGGCAGGACTGGATGACACAGGCCCGTCTCTTCCACGCAGCAAACCAGCTTGCCGAGGGACGGCGTGTAACAGAGGTAGCCGTTGACGTCGGTTATGCATCGCTGAGTGCATTTGCAAAAGCTTTTGCAAAACTGATGGGCGTATCCCCGGTCCGCTTTCGGAACCTGCAGATGTAACGCGGCACGACTGGCAGGGGGGCGACTGCCGTCTGTCTGCTTCCTGAGTGCAAAATAACGTCTGGTTCACTGTAAAAACACAGGAGACTTCGCTGCAGAACGTCTGTTGCCCGGTCAGGACCACATCAGATGGCAATATGCGAACGCACATCCTCTGCCACGAAATCACATGCCTGCCCGCTCAACACAACCCGCCCACGATCCAGCACGGCAATGCGGTCTGCCAGTTCAAAAGCAAAATCAAAATACTGCTCCACCAGCAAAATGGCCATATCGCCTTTATCGCGTAACATCGCAATAATGTTGCCAATATCTTTGATGATACTGGGCTGGATACCTTCGGTCGGTTCATCCAGCACCAGCAGGCGCGGACCGATCACCAGCGCACGGGCAATAGCCAGTTGCTGCTGCTGGCCGCCGGATAAATCTCCCCCGCGCCGGTCAAGCATTTTTGCCAGAACGGGAAAAAGATCAAAAATCTCATCCGGAACTTTGCGTCGGCCGCGGGGCAGCAGACCAAAGCCCGTTTCCAGATTTTCCCTTACACTCAAAAGCGGAAAAATGTCGCGGCCCTGAGGAACTGTGGCAATGCCCCGTTTCGCACGATCATAGGCGGGCAGTCTGGTAATATCCTCCCCCTCCCACTCAATGCGGCCATCACTGACGGTATGCATACCCGTAACGGCACGGATCAGGCTGGTTTTACCAACCCCGTTCCGGCCCAGCAGACACGTCACCTCACCTTGCCTGACCTCAAGCGAAACCCCACGCAGAGCAATCGCTGCGCCATAATGGAGATGCACGTCCTTAACCCTGAGCATGCAAACGCCCCTTTTTTCTGCCAGCATGATAGACTTTAACGCCCAAGATAGACTTCAATCACGCGTGGATCTGCGCTCACCTCGTCCAGTGTGCCTTCCGCCAGCACTGAGCCTTCATGCAGCACCGTCACCGGCACGTCCAATGCGCGCACAAAGTCCATATCGTGCTCAACCACCACTACACTGCGGGTCTTGTTAATTTCACGCAGAAGATCAGCTGTCGCCATGGTTTCCGCATCAGTCATGCCAGCAACCGGCTCATCAACCAGCAGCAGGTCAGGCTCCTGCCCCATCAGCATCCCGATTTCCAGCCATTGCTTCTGCCCATGGCTCATGTCTCCAGCCCGAAAATCAGCCATGTTTTCCAGACGAATCAGGCTTAACAACTCAGCCAGACGCTGGCGCTCCTGAACACTTTCCCGCGCAAACAACACAGAAAAAGGCGAACGAATCCCTTTAAGGGAAAGCAGAAGATTTTCAGTAACAGTCAAAGCTTCAAACACGGTTGGTTTCTGGAACTTACGGCCAATACCCAGACGCGCAATGACCGGCTCATCCAGCCGTGTCAGGTCATGCCCCTTAAACGTCACCGTTCCGCTATCTGGCCGTGTTTTGCCGGTAATAATGTCCATCATGGTGGTTTTACCGGCACCGTTCGGCCCGACAATCGCACGCATTTCTCCTGCTTTGAGAGCCAGACTCAAGGCATTAATGGCACGGAACCCATCAAAGCTTACACTGACATTCCGCACATCAAGCAATAGAGCATCTGTCATGAGTGCTCTCCTTCTGGTGCGCTCACCTCCGGTGTAATCTCTTCCGGGGGGGCTGCCCTGACTGGCCGCCATAGGCCCATCAGACCACTGGGCAGGAAAAGTGTTGTGCCAATAAAGAGCAATCCAAGCCCGTAGAGCCAGAATTCCGGCAGCCATGCGGTAAACAGCGTTTTACCAAAATTGACCAGAATGGCTCCCAGCACGGCACCGCTTAACGTACCACGGCCACCAACAGCCACCCAGATAACCGCTTCAATGGAATTGGCCGGAGCAAATTCACCCGGGTTAATAATCCCAACCTGAATGACGTACAGTGCCCCTCCGATAGCCGCCAACATGGCGGAAAAAACCCATACCAGAAGTTTAACCTGGTCTGGCCTATAACCCAGAAAGCGCGTCCTGTTTTCAGAATCTCTTACCGCAACAAGAAGATTCCCAAATCGGCTCCCCACGATAAACCGGGAGGCCAGCAGACCCGCAGCAAGTGCTCCACCTGTCACGACCAGCAGAACCGCGCGTGTCGCAGGTCTGTGCAGATCCGCGCCCAGAATATCCTTAAAATCTGTCAGACCATTATTCCCGCCAAATCCAAACCCATTCTGGAAAAAAGCCAGCATAAGCGCATAGGTAAGGGCCTGCGTAATAATGGAAAGATATACCCCGGACACGCGGGACCGAAATGCAAGCCAGCCAAAAATTCCGGCCAGAAGTGCAGGCACGACCAGAACCAGAAGCATGGCCCACGCAAAATGGTCTGTGCCCCACCAGTACCATGGGAGGCGCTTCCATGATAGAAAGACCATGAAGTCAGGCAGGCTGGCATCACCATAGGCCCCTCGCGCGCCAATTTCACGCATCAGATACATACCCATCGCGTAGCCGCCCAGACCAAAAAAGGCGGCATGCCCCAGAGTCAGAATCCCTGCAAACCCCCAGACCAGATCGACCGAAAGAGCCAGCATGGCATAAGCCAGATACTTGCCCGCCAGAGAGACCGCAAAGGCAGACACATGGAAGGGACTATTTTCTGGCAGCAGGCTGGCCACCGCCAGAACAACGGCAAGCCCCAGCACCAGACCTGCTGTCCAGACAACGCTTTTGAAAGACCTTACAGACTGGCCGGAGAAAGCATTCATGATTCGATCCCCCGGCCACGCACAGGAAACATACCTCGCGGGTGCCTCTGTATGTAGACAATGACCAGCACAAGAATGGCAATTTTGGCAGACACGGCGCCAATGGTTGGCTCCAGCACCTTGCCACCCATACCAAGTGCCATGGCCGCCGCCAGTGTGCCCCACAGGTTGCCGACACCGCCGAAGACCACCACCATGAAGCTATCGATAATGTAGGACTGACCCAGATTGGGGCTGACATTATCAATCTGACTGACAGCCACACCGGCCAACCCGGCCAGCCCGGCCCCCAGACCGAAGGCTAAAGCGTCAACTTTGGGGGTGCGGATACCCATAAGGGCGGCCATGCGCCGGTTTTGTGTCACCGCACGCATCTGCAAACCCAATGTGGTGCGGCGGAGCACAAACATAAGTCCCGCCAGCACGAGCCCGGCAAACACCAGAATTGCCAGACGGTTCAACGTTATATCCAGCCCCCCCACCATCAGGGAGCCTGAAAGCCAGGCAGGTGTTTGCACCGCAATGTTGGTTGGCCCAAAAACGGAGCGGATAACCTGCTGTAAAACCAGAGAGAGCCCCCACGTTGCCAGAAGCGTTTCAAGTGGGCGACCGTACAGGAAGCGGATCAGGCTACGCTCGATCACAACCCCGATGCCACCACACACAACAAAAGCCACGGGAATAGCTATGAGGATGGCAATGGGTTCCAGCGCAGGCACCGTCATTCTGATACCCTGCTGCACCAGCCATGTTACATAGGCGCCAATCATCATCATTTCGCCATGCGCCATGTTGATCACGCCCATAACCCCGAAGGTAATGGCAAGCCCTGTTGCCGCCAGCAGCAGCACAGACCCGTAGCTCAGGCCATAGAACGCATTTTGCAGCACGCTCCAGACACGCAGGTGCCAGTCAATACGGGATACGGCACGCTGTGCTGCATGGCGCACCTCCGGCGCTTCCACGGCGGAGGCCGCAACATTGGCCAGTAGACCACGCGCCTCCAGTCCACCGACTTCCGCCAGATACCCAACAGCCTTCAGGCGGGTTGCCTGTGTGCCTTCGGCTGGGGCCTGCGCCAGAACCGTTGCTGCATGGGCCTGCATCAGTTTTTCATGCACGCGGGGCACTTTTTCCGTACTCATGGCCTGTTCCAGAGCAGGCAGCATTGTCATGTCATGACGGGCATACAATGCCTGCGCCGCCTTAAGACGCACATCCGGCTCCGCAGAGCTTAACTCCCTGAGCGCATGCGCACCGGCTAAAACTGTACGAATACGGTTATTCAGCCTGACAGGCTTTAAATCTTCGGGGCATGATGCTGCCTCACCCGTGCGGGCGTTCTGGCATACCGCACCATCATGGATGAACAGAGCCCCATCAGCGCCAGAAAAAAGGTGGCGGTCCTCCAGAGCCTGCAATGCTGCATCCCCCTGCGGACCGCCATGAGCCGCAAGCGCGGTAATGCTGGCAGACATTTCTTCAAATTGCGGGCCAGCCAGACCGGAGAAGTCATCTGCCTGCGCGGATGCCTCCCCCAGCCCGCCGCCCAGACACAGGGCCGCGAGCAGGCAGGCCAGACCCAGCTTACGCATGCTTACGGCTTAGGCAGGTTTTGGTCACAGTATTGTAGTTGCCGCACGCAATAGGCTTACGCCAGTCCCCTATCAGGTCCTTTGTCTGCGCCACCCAGGGAGACCACGCCTGACCGGGCACCAGTGCCGGAGTTTTCCAGACGACAGAAAACTGGCCATCGTCCTGAATTTCACCAATAAACACCGGCTTGGTCAGGTGGTGGTCGGGCAGCATTTCCGCGATACCACCTGTCAGATTGGGCTGACGGATGCCAATCATGGCATCAATCACCTTGTCATGGTCGGTTGTACCGGCTTTGGTCACCGCCTGCACCCACATGTTAAAGCCGATATAGTGGGCTTCCATGGGGTCGTTGGTCGTGCGTTTGGGCTGCTTGGTATAAGCGTGCCACTCCTTGATGAACGCCGTATTGGCTGGCGTCTCGATGCTTTCAAAATAGTTCCAGGCTGCGAGCTGGCCAACGAGTGGCTTGGTATCCATCCCGGCCAGTTCCTCTTCCCCTACGCTGAAGGCCATGACTGGAATATCGGTTGCGGAAATACCCTGATTGCCGAGTTCTTTATAGAACGGTACGTTCGCATCACCATTAATGGTGGACACAACAGCCGTTTTTTTACCACCAGACCCAAAGGCCTTGAGCTGGGAGACAATGGTCTGCCAGTCGGACTGACCAAACGGCGTGTAGTTCACCATAATATCTTCGTCAGCAATCCCTTTGGATTTCAGATAGTTGACAAGAATCTGGTTGGTCGTACGCGGGTAAATGTAATCTGTGCCCACCAGCGCAAAGCGTTTTGCTCCACCCCCCGCCTCGCTCAGCAGATAATCAACCGCAGGAATAGCCTGCTGGTTGGGTGCGGCACCCGTATAGAAAATATTCCGGCTGCATTCCTGCCCTTCATACTGCACCGGATAGAACAGAATACCGTTCAGTTCCTCAAAGACCGGCAGAACAGATTTGCGGGACACACTGGTCCAGCACCCAAACACGGCCGAGGCTTTATCAACCGACAGAAGCTGGCGGGCTTTTTCCGCGAAAAGTGGCCAGTTGGATGCAGGGTCTACCACAACAGCCTCAAGCGGACGGCCCAGCAGGCCACCTTTGCTGTTCTGCTCGGCAATCAGCATCAGCATCACGTCTTTCAAGGTCGTCTCGCTAATGGCCATGGTGCCAGAGAGCGAATGCAGAATACCAACCTTGATCGGTTCCCCTTTGGGAGTGGCAGCACGTGCATAACCAGCACCCAGAGCACCACTCAACGCGGCGGCGGAGGAGGCAAGAGCCAGACGGCCAAAATTACGACGGGAAAGATTTGGCATGGTGACGGGCATGGTCAACGATCCTTTTGCTGCTACGCCTATTGTCATCCGTGACAGGCTATCTTCCCATACGCATTCCTGCGTATGGGCTATCCTTACAAAGCGTAACAAAACTATGCTCCGCGTACCCGCCATCATGGGAATCAGTGATTGTGCCGCATTCCATACGCCATTTGCGTATAGTACGCCCCCGCCGCGCCTATAGCCGATGGGCCGCCAACCAGACGTTTGAAGATTACGCCCTGCGCTTTACCGCCCACTGCGCGCGTACAGCCACCCCCATGCGCGCCGCCCTGACAGCACTCGGCTCCATTTCTTTTCTGGCTCTTGAGGCTATGGGCGGCACGCTGACCCTGGCGTTCGGTTTTGCCAATACGGCCGCCGCCATTGCTTTTGTAACCCTTGTCATTTTCTGCGTCAGCCTGCCGCTCTGCGTGTCGGCCGCCCGCGCCGGACTGGACATTGATCTGCTGACACGCGGCTGTGGTTTTGGCTATATCGGCTCCACCATTACATCGCTGCTGTACGCAAGCTTTACCTTTATTTTCTTCGGGCTGGAGGCCGCCATACTGGCAGGTACCTTACGCAGTCTTCTGGGCGTTCCCCTCTGGCTGGCTTACCTGCTCTGCGCCGTTGTGGTCATTCCGCTGGTCATGTGGGGCATTACCTTTATTGCCCGCTTCCAGATAGCCACTCAGCCCATCTGGTTCGCACTCAATTTCATCCCTCTTGCAGTGCTGATTGGTGCACAATACCCACAGCTTGCCACATGGACACAGTTTGGCGGCCTGCTGGGCCAAACCGACCATCTCAACCCCATTGCCATAGGATCAGCCGCGTCGCTCATTATTGTGCTGATCTGCCAAAGCGCTGAGCAGATCGACTTTTTACGTTTTTTACCAAGCCCCACGCCACACAACCGGAAACAATGGTGGATCGCCCTTGTTCTGGGCGGTCCCGGCTGGGTTATTCTGGATGCCTTTAAACTTCTCGCTGGCTCGTTTCTGGCGTGGCTCCTGCTTCAGTCCGGATTTTCCGCAACACAGGCCGAGCAGCCGGGGCTTATGTATTATTATGCATGGCGTACTTTTACGTCCGCCCCCCTTGCCGTTTTACTGACGGTGGCTCTGGTGGCTCTGGCGCAAATCAAGGTGAACATCACAAATGCCTATGCAGGCTCCCTTGCCTGGTCAAATTTCTTTTCACGCTTGACGCATACCCATCCGGGACGCGTATTTTACGTTATTTTCAACGTCACCATTTCCTTTTTGCTGATGGAAGCCGGACTGGTCAGTACCATTGAATCCGGCATTATCGTATATGGTGTACTGGCCTGTGCGTGGATAGGCGCCATTCTAGGCGATATTATCCTGTGCCGACCTCTTGGTCTGCGCCCGCCATCTGTCGAATTCAAACGCGCATTACTGCCAGATTTCAACTGTGTGGGACTTGGAGCCTGGGCTATTTCCGCCTGTCTGGGCATTCTTGCTTACTGTGGATTTCTGGGCGGGCTGGCCGCGGCTTACGCACCCTTCCTGACACTCTTCACGGCCTGTCTTACCGCACCTGTTCTGGCGTGGCTTACGGGAGCTTTTTTACCAAATGCTACAACATATTGATTTTTATAAACAAAAAATCACAAAATCTTGTTTTTTAGTCACTGTGTTACACATATGTAGCACATGTGTTTTTGATTGGCAAAGCTTAAGGCTTAAAAAATCTGTGTAGGTGCATAACCTGCTCATCTTTAATTTTCTCATGGATGATGAACCAATAGGACAGGAAACCATTAAATCGCGTCCAAAAATTTTTTGTCAGACGTTTCCTCTCTTGGCTGATGTCATGCACTTCCTGACCAACGTAGTTGCCTGCTTCTTCATTCTGTCAGGAGGTTCAATTCCCATACCCTGAAGACGTTCCAGCAAAGCCAGAACAGCAGAGGCATCCTCTGCACTGACAGCAGGTTTCCCATTGGTAGCCACCAGGGCTTTCCCTGTGTTTCTGTCCTGTCTGATTTTTTCCAGAATAGCCACTGTCAGCCATTCTCCGGTTTTCATGCCCTGCTTCTGGCTCTGTGTAATCACAGCTTGCCGGACATCAGCAGAAATCCCCCTGATACCCCATGTTTTCGTAGTGTCTTCCATATGTTTGCTTCCCTGTTAAACAGATTTGTCCAACCAGTATGACAGGGAAACAGGCAAGGAAGACTGGCTATTGCACGGAATGGCTCAACAAGCAGTTTGACAAAGAATGTCCAAAAATATGTTTATCAGAAATTGGATAACAAACATACAAATCTTGAGAAGGTTTTATGTGATTTACAAATACAGATTATATTTTACTTGCATAAATTAACGTTTCATGCTTTAATAATGAAAAAGCCAGATGCGAGAAACATCTGACTTTAACAAATGCGATGGAGACGAAACCACCGAGAAACAAAAACTACCACGTTTTATGATTTTGATTATGTAGTATTTAAATGAATTAGTCAAGTAAAAAATGTAGTTCTCGTAATTTTTTCTTCATCCTGATTAAAGGAGAAGAATTTTATGGGATTAGCATTTAAAAAACCTGAAGTAGCACTCGACAGATATCCATACGATTGGAGGATGAAAAGGTTCATGACTTACAATCCAAATCTGTTTTTCATCATTGGTCAGAAATTAAAACAACCTGATGCAAAAGGCAGAACATGGTGGGATAAACCTTACCATATCTCGGAATACGAAACCGTTTTTGACATGGCCCAGGACATTGAAGATTCCTATATCTCCATGAACTGGTTTTACAAATGCAGTCGCAGGGGTGAGTTTGTCGCGGTTTTTGACCATATCTGCATAGACCTTGATTGCTACAAATATGAAACCAACCCCACCATTCAATATCACGAGCTTGGGGAAAATTATGAAATCCTGCTCAAGTTCTGCGATGACAACAAAATTCCCCGTCCTTCCAATATCCTCAGTTCCGGCAGGGGCATTTATCTGCATTATACGTTTGAATGTCCTGTTCCAGCACGATGCAAGGGACGTTTTCAGGCTACCCACAGAGAACTGTTAAAAAAATTCATCCCATGGGGAGCAGACCAGGCGACCTATGATTTTTCACGTGTCTTTCGTCTTCCTGGGAGTGTGAACTCTCAGCATCCAAGGCGTCATCGATGCGAGTTCCTTGATTACAGAGGTCAGTTCTATGACTTCTCGACCCTGTGCGACATGGTTCTTCCAAAGAAATACGAGGATTACAAAAAGCAGAAGATAGCCAGGCAGGAGAGACGTGAAAAAGCCAGGGTTGAATATCTGGCTCGCAGGAAAACCAATGAACTTGTTCCCGATGAACGTGGAGCCCAGGGTTTCAAGGGATGGGCCTCATGGGCCAAGAAAGGATTGTATGACCTGAAAACGCTTGGTTTCATGCGCTACAAGGGGCCAGTCAGAAAAGGGGAATGTGATATTTTCTGCCATGAAGCTGGTATTCTTCTGGCGCAGATATCCAACCCTGACAATCTTCCCTCCAATCTGGAACAATGGGCTGAAGGTGTGATTGATGAGGGATATCTTGCCAAACATATGCACAATGCCATGCAGACCCTCTACAAGAAAGCCGGTCAGGACTATTCAGCCAAAAAGCGACATAAGGGCTACACGACTGGCACAAAGACCATTATTCAGAAATTAGGCATTACCCGCGAGGAAATGAAACATCTGAGTGTCCTCATTGACCATGAGGAAAGATTGCTCAGAAAACGCATAAAACGTCATGAACAGGGAAATGTAGAAAGACCAACCAGTCAGGGACAAAGCCGAGAAGCATGGCTTGCGGAAAATAATCTGTCAGTTTCCAAACCATGGGAAGCCCTGAACATTTCCAGAGCGACTTATTACAGAATGAAAAAATCGGGAGCTTTGTAAGGTTCTGGTTTTGTTTTTGACGTGAGACAGGTGTGGACGGATAACTATGGATTATGAAATCCACCCATCCTTCTTTTTTTTTCTTTTTCTTTTGGTTCTTTTCTTTTTCCCTATCACTTTCAGATTAATCAGACCCGTTTTTCTGTTTCGTGGAATTCCCTGCATTCGGTTCATTCCATACCCATCTGTAAATCTCCATAATTGACCCGTGGATGCGATTTTTCCCCTTTCAGGGAAGATTATACCCTTCATTCCTGTTTCGTGTCTGTGTGTGGCTTATTTCGCATTGGAACAGCATGTCTGATGCTTTCCCATCCGGGTTATTACAGAATGAAAAAATCAGGGACTTTGTAAGGTTCTGGTTTTGTTTTTGACGTGAGACAGGTGTGGACGGATAACTATGGATTATGAAATCCACCCATCCTTCTTTTTTTTTCTTTTTCT
>NZ_JACHIE010000018.1:0-21126 GCF_014207635.1 Acetobacter lovaniensis | reverse complement strand
TCAGGGAAGATTATACCCTTCATTCCTGTTTCGTGTCTGTGTGTGGCTTATTTCGCATTGGAACAGCATGTCTGATGCTTTCCCATCCGGGTTATTCCAGAAAATCTGTTCGTGGCTGATATCCTGGGTATTTCGTTCAATCCTGATATTTTTGTCATATAGTCGCACAGGTTTCCTGTTGAACCTTGCTGTGTTTTTTCTCTCACCAGTCAACAGAAAACCCTGTTGACCATTTCATGCAAAACAAGCAACTGAAACAACAAACAAACCCGTTGATTGTTTCCATTAATATTATAGATATTTGATATATTTATTTATATAAACATATATAAATATTGCAATTAAGATAAATATAGTTTATAAATAACGTATATTTAAGGAGTTATTGAATGGAGTAATACTATGATAAATTACAGCACTATTTTTTCCCTGTTATCTGAAGGCATCAGAATCCCTGATAATCGTTCCTGTCCGTTGGCAGGACGTTACCTGCGTTGTTTTTCTGATGAACGTAAGGTGGGACGTTCCACGGTTTTTTACATTCGTGATTTTGTCATGGTGAACGCACCAAGAACATCTGTTGCGGATAAAGTGGAAGATACTGGATATGACATTCTGGGTTTATTTCCAAACTTCATAGACGTTCCTGCAAACGTCAAGGACAAGGCTGGTTATAAGCGTAAAGTTCTGGAACAACTGGTTGAGCCTTATCTTCAGCCTTTCATCACCAAAAAACGTATGGATTTTGGGTATGACAGGATGCTGATGCCTGCTCTTGGGCAATTAAGGAACTGCTTCTCTCAGGTTCAGAAAACCATCCTGAAAGACATCTGGGAAGGACTGAAACCCGCAGAGATTTCCATGCTCTGGTGGAACAATGATTTTTCCCGTCTCATGACCAGTCTGGACACTGACAACGCAGTGAAAGCCCTGTTGAGACAGATAGAAAAGCCGGAAAAACTGGCTCAGTGTCCTATGTCAGAAAAAAAGAAAATTCCTGCAAAAGCGTATCTGGTCCTGAATGTTGAAACGACTGGCAGGGAAGACCATGACCAGGTAATTCAGATTACGATTACCGACCATAAGGGTAATTTGCTGTTCAATCGTTTCTGTCAGCCTTCTGTCTCCATTCAGAAGGAAGCCAGTGACCACCATCACATGACGAAAGATATTTTGACACGCGCCACACTTATGGGAAACCAGAGTGTCACAACATGGCAGGAGATTTACCCTGAAGTGGTCAAACTTCTGTCTGGCAGGACTGTCTATGCGTTTAATGTGGCGTTTGATGCTCAGATGGTTCTGAACACCTGCAAGGCTTTTGACCTTGATACAGGCTGGATGAAGACGTGTCATTGGGTGAATATGAATCTTTACATGAACTCAGCCACTAATATTGGCAGGAATTTATCGAGTGAACTGGTTGGTATGTTTGGGAAACCCATGGATGAACCGGCTCAGGTCATTCCTTTTCCGGCTCATCGTTGGCAACAGTTTGCTCCAGAAAAAAACACATCAAATATGGGAATTATTCAATGAAATCTTTATAAAAAGTGTTAATTTTCTCTATGCCAGATATCAGCTTTGAAAACACCATATCTTCAACAAAAACATCACTGGTCCAATCCACTTCAAACTTATTTCTTTTGGAATCTATATTGGTTTTATTATACCAATCAGAGAAATGTTTTTCCAATAATATCTGACCATCTTCATTTTTATATTTATCAATGTTTATTTTATATACATAAATGCGGATTTGTGGAGTGACATTGTTACCAACCGATTTATAATACAGAATAATTTTTACGGCTCCATTCCAAGATTCTATTTCCCAACGCGGGCCGTTCGGCCAGGATGTTTTACATGATACTTTCTTTTTAAAATTTTGCAGAAAAGGAAATATTTTTTCACTTATGTCACGCTCGTATATGTTGTAAACGTTCTTTTTGATACGCTCTAATTTTCTAATATTCGCAAGGTTACTAAAAACAAAATCTTTATTTTTATCTTGCATTTCATATTTCTCCGTTAAACTTGCCAAATGGTTCAAAAACTCTTCAGAAAACATATACCATTTATTTTCTTTTTTAGGAGAAATAGTCAGTAAACGTTTTCGAATTGCAGAAACAAGATTGGGATACGACACTCCAATCCAATTTTTCTTTTCAGATTGTCCTCCTGGAGAAAGCAAAACGTAAATAATCTTTACTTCGTCTTCCATTAAATGTTTTTCGGCATATTCAACGTAAGACTTAAAAGGATTCACGGCAGAGTGTCTGATTTTATTCTCTACGATAATAGAAAAATCTGCTCCTGATAGAATCAAGTCAATCCGTTTTCCATCTTCGGTCGATACCTCCCTTTGGGGCTTACAAATTAATTCTCTCCCCAAAATATCGCCATTAGGTATGCAGTCCAAAAAACCTTGGAAAAACACATTGCCTAAACCATGGTCGTTTTTGTCATATAAGAAAAATGCCAAAAGGTCAGTTATTGGATTTTCATAATGATCTAACTTCATAAGACTAAATATGTTTAATGGTTTTTTTACTGGAAAATGCGTTTTTGCATCCTCTAAAAAATTTTTACTTGCTTCAATTTCAGACATATAAATTTTCCTATTATTACTTCTAAGAAAAACGCTATGTGCAGGAATGTCGAGGATATCCCTGCACGGATTTCCCAATTATTTGTGCATCATCTTTCGAATAAGATGTCCTGCCGTTTCCAGAGATTCATTGCTATTCAAACCACTTGGGGACGAAAGATGAGAAACTACAGCAAATGGTATTTCTCCCGGACGAAGAAAAACAGTCTTCCTATGTCCACCAACCTCAAAGTCATGGCGTTCCAGTTCAACCTGTTTTCCAAACACAACCTGCGAAAAATCACCCACATGGGTAATGCCAACACCTAAAAACAAACGAGGTTTTTTGGCCTGTAACTGCTTATGCATATTTTCGAAACAGATTGACCGAATGTAATCGGCATAGGCTCTTTTGTCAGGGAAACCCGTTCTGATTTTCGCATCTTCAGACCACGCTTCAAGGGTGCGACATTCCACAGGGAATAAGTTGGTCTGGAAATAGCCTGCTGTTGAACTCTCAAAAATCTTTTTCTGTTCTGCATATGACAATGCATCTTCGACTTTTTGTCCCTCGATAGATGCAATTAATTTGAAAGCATTCCGATTGTAAGTCCAATTACGCCACTGGAGACCTACCGTATAATTTTCAATTTCGGCTTCTGTTCCGTTTTCATTCTCTGACTCACCATATTCAATGCCACACAACCATAAGGAGCGTTTCTCGGGAGAACCAATGTCTCCAGGGCCACCAAACTGGTGGTTTTTCAAAGAAGGAGGAAGAAGGTCTATTGGATTAATGTTAGACATATAATTTACTCCATTAGAGATGGTCGATAATGACGCGAACTCGTCATGTTTGCCAACAGGCTTTAAAGAGCGTTTACGATTGAAAATTTTTCTATTTTTATGAGATTTCTGATGTGCTCTGTAGACATGCATTTAACAATTGACGCATCAAAATTTTTATGTTTCAAAATTAAGATTAATATGAGATGTAGTGCGTGATGAGTGACACTAATATCAATATATCCTGTTCTCCTAAAATTGGTATTTTTTGGCTTATCATAGAAAATGGAGAATCACGTTTTCTAACAGATATGATTTCGGTTGAAGAAGGGGAGGAATATGGTGACTCCGTTACATGGAGTGGACACTATGATTTTTGGGAAAAAATCCGAACACAAAAAAAGACACTCTTAGTGTCTCGCGTTCCCCTTTGGTCTGAATATGAAGAATGGCCCCGTGGGCGTGTTATCTTCAATAAAAACCATAATCAGTTTGTCGTATATGCGGATAGAAAAATTTTGACAGACATGGGAAAGAAAGAAATATCTTTGGTATTCTCTTTGCCTAGTGGGCAAACTGTCTTTAGGCGAGATGGTCATTACGTCAGCATACGCCAAATTACAATCTGACGCATAAGCATACAATTATGTTGGCTATTTATTTTTAAAATAAATATAATAATATATTTGAAATTATGTTTATTATTTACTTATAATTACATTTGAACGTCACATTCATAAAATGTTGACCATTTATTTTATAAGGAGATTTTACCATGCAATTTAGATTATTAGACAACAAAGGCACACCCAAATGGGAAATCAGTCGTTGGACCTACAGCCCTGAAAAGAAGCGAGCCATCAAGGAAACCCTTGGCTCTTTCCCCTGCTACTATTCCATGGTTTCCCGTGGCATTCTGGATAAATGCACCACGCAGGAAAAAGCTGAGGTTCTGGAATGGTGGCGTGTCACCAGTGAAGCCGTAAACAGGGAACGTGTCAGAAGTCAGGTAACGACCCTTCCTTCCATCTTCCAGGACCTTGAAACCCTGTTGGACGTTATCCAGGACAATCCTGAAGACCTCGCGGAACTTAAAAAACACGCCTATGCGTTCAAGGAGGCTGTCAGCAAGGTTGTTCGCAGGAAGTCACGCCAACAGAAAAATCAGGAAGCCGTCAACAGCGTTCCCGCTTGACCATTCCTTATGTTTTCCCCTTCATAGTCAACAGGGTTTTATGTTGACTACTGCCCTATTTTCATAAAATCACATCAACACAAAATACTGTTTAAGTGTTCGTGCTTGTAACACATTTTATAAGAAGCACCTGCATTATACCTGTAAAATACCTTTTTATACCTGCTTATGTTTTCTTATCTTGTTTGCCATCCCTTTTGTTATTTTTTGATTATAGCCAGGCATACCAGTATCCGCTTCGCGTCTACTGGTAACTGGCAAGGGGGAAAATGCTTTTCCCCCGTTGACCCCCATTTAAGCAGGAGACCCATTTCATGAGTGAAAAAAGAAAACTGAAAAAATCGTTACTGGTTCGTCTGGATGATGAACAATATGCGTGCATTACAAACCATGCCAGACAGCGTGACATCACAGCCAACAGTCTTGTGCGCGAGTGTCTGGCAGGTGCTCTTTCTCCATCTGATACATATCAGAAGGTCAAGCCAGTCAAAGCCTATAGTCCACGCACACCACCCAAGCCGGAATACATCAAGGAGCTTTACAGGCTCAGGGAAAGCACGGCTGAACTGTGTGGGGCATTGGTGCAATATGCCATCAAATCCCGTCAGGAGGGTCATGTCATGGCTCATGCTGAAGCAGAATCCCTTATCCCGGATGTGCGTGATGCTGTGCGTAATCTGGACAGGCTCCGCAAAAAGCTTGAAGGAAAATAATGATTAGCGGGGCTACACGTGGCAAGGGTGGCTCAGGACTATGGCGTCACCTTCTGGACTACAAGCGTCAGAATGATGCTGTCATGGTTGGTGCATCACGTGGGTTGATTGAAACCGGCACGAAAGACCAGATTAAGGAACTCACCACTATTGGCAGTTATGCCAGCCATTCCAAACCTCTCCACCATGTTCATGCAGACCCCGCACACGACTGGACATCAGACCAATGGGCTGATTTCTGGCAGGATTACGAAAATGAATTTTTTCTCCAGAAACAGCCCTTCACTGAAGTTGTGCATGTCAAACATGGCCGGGAACACAAGCACAGGGTGTATTCCCTTCTGTTGCCATCGGGTTCCTGTATCCGAATGGATAATGATTTCATCAGACGTGAGAAGCTGAACCGACTGGCAGAAATACGCACAGGAGAACCTATCCTGTCGGGCAGGCATAATGATGTTGTTATCAAGGCTCTGGAAGCCGAAGGGAAAACAGCCCAAGCCCAGATACTCAGGGATGCAGGACTGGAAGGAACACGCACCAGAGGGAAACTGAAGCCCCAGGAACGTGCCCAACAGGAACGCACCCATATTGATAAGGCTGGTCTGGCTGTAATCGTTCTCAAGGGCTGGAAGAGCTTTGTCCCGACTGTTCTCATGGAGCAGTTAAAGGCTCATGGTTGTCATCTGGCTATGGGGGATAAGGGGCCGGTTGTCATAGACCAGACTGGCAATGTTCATGCGTTGAACAGGCTGGTCAACATGGCCTCCAAAGCAGAGGGAAAACCTCTGAAAATTACAGCAAAACAGGCTGTGGACTACGTCAGGGGGTATGACCTCCCATTTTATGCAGACATTCAAAAGAAAGGAAAAATTAATGAAAGAACACTTCCAGAACTCGGAACAGTCCAAGAGAATTTCTTTATACCGGCAGACCTACCAGGAAGCCTATGGAGCGAACAAGAACACACAAAACATTCTCGACCTGATGAGCAACCAGACAGGAGACAAACCCTCACCCATCGACCAGATACAGCAGTTACTCGAAACCATCGCACAGCAACAGGTTCAAATCCTGTCAGCACAAAGCCAGATATTAAAAAGATTGTCTGCACTGGAACACTGAACAGACGCATCACCCATGTTGCCAGCCTGTCCCATATTGTTCTGATAACCCCGGATTATATCAGGGACATCAAAGCCCGATTGAAACAGGCAAAACAGGAAGACTGGTATTTTTATCGCAGGGCCTATCAGAACCTTGAAGACCAGGAATACTGGCTTGACCAATGGAACAACAGCATTGACAGCAACATTCTGCTTTTGCTGGTGGAACTGTTTCTGAGCCTGTTTTTTGGTGGCACTGTGACCATCAGAGAGAAGGTTTATCCTGTTGCCATTAATTTTGGGCTTCCTGCTCCCATCAGTGATGCGACATGGAACATGATGAGCGATGACCAGCAGGACGAAGTGCTGTTCGAGAGCTACCTTTTATACAAATCGTCCTACAAAAATTATCAGAAGCTTCATGCCGAACAGAACGGGAATTCTGTCACGTTTGAGGATTTCCTGAACCTGCATGGCAAGGATATTCTGACACAGATGATTTCCATAAATGTGGACTATCTGGAAGACAAATTAACAGACTGGAAGAACAGGAAGATAGACGCAGAAAATGCGAAAATTCTCCAACAGACCAATGAAGTCATGACATGGATGAAACAGACTAATTCAGACGTTGCAAACCATGGAAGCACTTTGAAGATGTGATGTGAAACCCATAAAAAAAGGAACCCCGAAAGGTTCCCCATAACGTATGACGCATATACTGGTGATTAACCAGCAGAGTTAGCTTCAGATATTGCAGTACTGATACTAGAGAATGTTGTCTTCAAGTTTCCACCGACTGATGTGACACCACCAATAATTACGACTGAAATCAAGGCAGCAATCAGACCATATTCGATAGCGGTTGCTCCAACCTTGTTTTTAAATGTTTTAACTAAAGTTTTCATATGAAAATCCTCCAAATATTAATATTGAACACCTTATTATTATGATGCCTTAAATATATAATAATAAATGTATTTGCTAATATGCAAGAAAATCGAACTTTTTTAAATTATTTTCTTGACATTATCTTTTTGTTGTTAAATAATGATTTTATGTTGTAGCGACATAAGTGACCATCAGACCCCCTCCCAAAGCGGTCTGGTGGTTTTTTATTATGAACCTTTAACGAGATTGGGTGTCATTGTGTCTGCCAAATTATCAATGGTATATACATGACCTAGTTGTGTTGTAACTTCTAAAAATTGACTAGTATTATTTTGATTTTTATCTCCTATATAAATATTGTCACCATCATTTTCACTTAGACCTAGAGAAGCTTTTGACCAAGAAGTGATAGGCTGTTTAGTTTTTGCATCATAAAGTCCAAATACGTTTGTAATTTGATCATTAGGATTCTTCTTATTGTAAGATGTCATCTGGGACAAAAAAACGCTTTGGTTAAATATGGAGTTATCTGCAAAACCATCAGTTCCTCCTAAAGTATTATTTCCTCCTAAAGTACTATCTACATAATCATCATAAAAATTGTCCAACAAAGATTTTTTTAAATTATCCATATCTTCTTTTGTAAAATTTGTAACAGATGTTGGTATTGTAGAATTATTTCCTTCATTCCCATTGGTGCTATTTCCTGAACCAGCAGGGCTACCATTACCACCAGTTCCACTTGAACCACTACCAGAGCATTCGCCAGACCCACCAAGATGTTTGGATATTGTGCAGTAGGTATTTGATAAATTTATACCAACGGCTGACATGCCACCAACAGCCAAAACGCTAATCAAAGAGGCAATAAGCCCATATTCTATGGCTGTTGCTCCAACATCCTGCTGTGCTTTCTTTTTATAATAAATCATGATTTAAAATCCTCCAATGTATATATACGTAAATTATTGTAGTATACATTGATGAATATATTCAATAATATTGAAATAAATACTGTTTCAAAAACTTGCCTTTAGGAACACAAACCCCTTACACTGTAAACATAAGGGTTAAATTGTATTCAATACTATGTATTCATAATTAATTTTAAAAATTAATAACTGATCGATAATTTAAGGAGATATTTTATGAGTGAAAAAATTGATATATCGAATAAAAAATTTATACCGTTAACGTCGATATGGTTCGTGTTTGTTTTTCTGTTGTGCCTTTTGGATTATAAATCAATTATAATTTTTGGGTTTTATGCAACCATTCCGTTTTCTCTAATAATTTTTTGTGGAACACCAATTTATTTTTTTATTATTCTTCCGCTCTTGATCCCTCTCAATGAGAAACTTGGAGGTAATAAGATAATCCAGAAAAAATAATTGGACAAGAAAGCAGCAATATTATTACGCATGGTGAATATTTATTTTCAGGGCGAAGAATCATGAATAGAATAGAAAGTGCGAATAATTCAGCGGACAGAAGAAGACCCAAGAAAACAAACATTTTATGACCCCAGATTCAAATGTGTGCATATAAAATACCAGATATTAAAATCAAATGAAATAAGGAGAATGTTTTAATGAAGAATTATGGTTACGCACGTGTCAGCACCAGAGACCAGTCCACTGATATGCAGGTCAATCGATTGCTGGAAAGCGGGATTCCAAAAGAAAGAATTTTTACTGAAAATATATCTGGTGCAACAGAAGACAGGCCGGAGTTAAACAAATTATTAAATCTGTTGCACAAGGGGGATGTTGTGACTGTCTGGAAAGTGGACAGGCTTGGGAGAAGAACAGCCCATCTTGCACGATTGCTGGAAGAATTTAACGAAAAAGGGATTACAGTCAGGAGTCTGACAGAGGGCGTGGATACGTCAGACAGGTCAAGCCGTGTCAGTTATCTGCTGATGTCTGTCATTGCTCAAAATGAGCGTGAGACGATTAATGAGCGTATCAGGTGTGGCATAGACCATGCCCAGAAATATGGGACAAAATCAGGTCGCCCCATAGGCAGACCCAAAGTTAGTTCTGTTAAAGTCCAACATGCTCTGGACCTTTTAGCCTCTGGAAAAAGCTACAGACATGCCTCTTCCATTGCGGGTGTCTCTTTAGCCACATTGGTCAGACGTGTTCAGGCTATGCAACAGAAAAACCAGTTCACACGCCAGACCAGTATTTTTGAAACCATCAGGCAGGATGCTATTTAAGGAATACTCCATCTTTGTCTGCCAGATGGTCAAGGAAAATGGGGTATTTCACCTTATCCAGAAAAGCCTGTGCTTCCCCTCTGGAAAGGTTGGAGCCATATCCAGCCCCAACAGAATCCGTTTCATGTCCAAAAATTTTATTGATGATTTCCATGTTCAGGTCAGAGGTTCTTAAAGCCTGTCTGAAGGTATGACGGAAGGAATAAGCCACAAGGCTTTTGTCTGTCAGTCCAATATCTTCAAGATAACGGTTGATACGCTTTGACCATGATTCAGGCTTGATAACTTCCCCTCTGCGTGACTGCATTAACCCTAGACCAGCCTGAGCCTGTTTCTGGACATAATGAAGAAAGCCAATTTTTCGCAGTTCTGGCAGGATGGGAATCAGACGGGGGCTATTGCCTGTTTTTGTTCCTGTCTGGCGTAAATCCAGACAGGGAATCCCTTCCAGGTCATAGAGTTTGGCAGGAACGTCAGAGATTTCCCCAATTCTGGCACCAGTCAGGGCAAGAACGCTGATAAACCAGAAGTCAGTCAGACGTTTTGTCTGGTGGCCGGGTCTGCTTTTAAAATGTTCGCTATGGTAGCCGGAAAACAGGGGGCTGTTGAAAATCTGTTTCAGTTCGTCATTGGTGAACGCCCTGCGAACTTCTTCCTGTCTGGTCAGTTTTTCTTTCTGGGTCTTGGCTCTGGCTTTGACATCTGCAAAGCCTTTATCCTCAATCAGACCTGACTGGACGCACCATTTCAGAAAAAATTTCACTTCCCCAAGATGCCGGACAATCGTGCCATGACCCAAGGTTCCCCCACGTAAGGAAGGCTTGTTTTTCAGCCAGTCCGCATAGGCTTTAATGTCCTGTTTGGTCAGGAGGTTCAGGGCTTTATTGCCAACAATTTCCTGAAACTGTGTGAAGGTAATGCGGTAGCTGACACGTGTTTTTTCTGTCTGTCCCGGATTATCGTCATGGAAACGTTCAATCAGGTTTGTCCATGGCTCAGAGCATTCTGTGCTTGCAGGAGAAGTGGAGAGGATAGAGGGAACAGGAGGAGCCTGTGTAGCCAATCCACCAAGGGAAATGGCTTTTTCCATGCCTTCCAACATGCCCTGTTGTTTGGCCTGTTTCCACATATCTGCAAGGGTTGCTGTCATGTCAGCACTCTCGCGGACATCCTGTGCTTCCTGTGTCTTGCGTTGCATGACAACGTTCAGCCAGTCGGAGAAATGCTTTTTGACGTTCTCTGGCATGGCTTCGATTTCTGAAGCGTGCTCATGCACAAAGGCTTTCATCTCTTCAACGGGGATTTCCCTGTTGAAATAGGCTTGAAGCTTTTCTGCCAGTCTTTGTCTGAGTTCCATCCAGATACCATTGAACGCTGAAGCAAGTCCGAGAGCTTTTGCCCTTGCGACTGTTCTATCACTGGTTTTGAGGGAACGAACAATATGCTGACCTGCAAAGGGTGTCAGATCAGCAGGAACCCGAAGCCTGAGATACCAGGTATGGCAACGTCGAACCATGTAGGGTGTAGGCAAAACTGGCGTCCCTTATGTAACACGAACAGGTTACACAGTGAGGGAAGACAAGTATGATTTTTGTTGAAAAATCAATGCCTTATAGACGTATGGTATCCCGTACGGGAGGGCTGACTTATCTGGCACGCACCCAGCCAGCGGACTGGGCCGCGCAGCCAGCCATGCAGTGCGTGATTTGCGAACATCATTTTGAAGCCGAGGATATGGCACAATGTCCCGCTTATGGTGGCACCATATGCTCACTCTGCTGCTCGCTTGATGCCCGTTGCCACGACCGCTGCAAGCCTGTTTCCATGCGCATGAAAGTCCAGTTACTGACCCCGTTACGCCTTCTTCCCGCACGTCTGCGCCGCAGGCTTCTCTCCCCCATTGGGCGGTTTCTGAGCATGCTTGCGGGCTCGGCACTCATGCTGGGTGGATTGGCATGGCAGGTTGATGGCCCCTGGCGCCATGTTTTCCTGTTCATTTTTCTAGCCTGCGCCATCGGGGCATGGCTGCTGGTCATGACCCAGGAAGGCCGCCGCACGGCAACGCGCGAAACACTGCACCAGACCCGCCTGCTCATGAACGAAATCCGCGCCCGCCGCCGCACAGACGAGGCCCTGAAACTCGCACGCGAAAAAGCCGAATCAGCAAGCCTTGCCAAAACCCGTTATATTAGCGGCATAAGCCATGAGATCCGCTCCCCGCTCAATGCCATCATGGGCTACATTCAGCTCCTGCAACACGATAAACGCATGCCAGCAGAACGCCAGAAAACCTTCGGCATCATGCGCGAGAGTGGTGAGCATATCACCAGTATCCTATCCGGCCTGCTTGATATCTCACGCATTGAGGCGGGACGTATCGAACTGCACTCAGACACCATTGCCCTGCCCGCGTTTTTGGAATCTGTCGCCCAGATGATGCGCCTGCAAGCTCAGGCAAAAGGGCTGACCCTCAACTGGGAGCCGGGCTTCCTGCCCGCTGTGATCAGTTGTGATGAACATCGCCTGCGGCAGATCCTGCTGAACCTGCTCTCCAATGCCATCAAGTTTACGCGCCACGGGAGTGTAACGTTTTCTGCCCAGTGGCAGGGGCAGATTGCAGAATTTATTATCGCCGACACCGGGCCGGGTATAGCCGAGGAAGATTACACCCGCATTTTTGAACCCTTTGAACGGGGTCGCATGACAGCCGACATGCCCGGCACGGGTCTTGGATTAACCATTACCAAACTGCTCACAGAAATTCTGGGCGGTGAGCTGACCTTTACCAGCACGCTGGGCGTTGGCTCCCGCTTCCGTGTGCGGCTTATGCTCTCCGACCGTGATATTGCGCTAGCCCCCCAGTTGCCAGCATTCCCGACAGGCTATGACGGACCGCGCCTTACCGTTCTGGTTGTTGATGACAACATGGAACACCGGCTGATCATGCGTGAAACTCTGGAACGGTGTAACTTTAACGTTGAAGAGGCAGAAAGTGGCTCTGACTGCCTCGCATGTCTCCCAGAGGTGCGGCCAGACCTGCTACTGCTTGACCTGTCCATGCCCGGTATGGATGGGCGGGATCTGGCCCTGCGTATTCGCCAAACGGAATTTTCCGCAACCCCGATTATTTTCCTGACAGGCAATCTGGTAGAAAGCACCAACCGGCACGTCCCCTCGCTTGATGACTGTCCGGTCATGGGCAAACCTGTCAACCTGTCCGCGCTGATTACCGAAATAGGGCAGATGCTGAACCTGAAATGGCACCTGCCACAGGCAGAGTCAGCACCGATCTCCCTGACCCCATCCGAACCTTTGTCCCCCGATGCAACCCAGACCTTATCAGCCCCCCAAAAGGCCGTACTGCTGACATCACTGAACAGTGGCAACCTCAGGCTTTTCCGGGAACAGCTCACAACATTGCAGGCAAAGCAGCCAGCCCTTGAAGCGGCTCTGGCTCCTCTGTTTGAGCTTGTCTCCTCCTACCAGCTTGAAGCCTTACGCCATCATCTGGAAATATCCACATCATGACCGCACCCGTCATAAACCGCAAAACCATTCTCGTCATAGATGACGACCCGGCCGTTCTGGGGCTGATGGATGAAAAACTGGGAGAGCAGGGCTATAATGTTTTGCTGGCACAATCAGGTGCAGGTGCGCTTGAGGTCATCAGCCACGCTGTGCCAGATCTGATTCTGGTCGATGCCCTTATGCCCGGCATGACCGGGTGGGATGTCTGCGAGGCCCTGCGCCATGACAGCCGTGTGACAGGTGTCCCGATCATATTCATGACAGGCCTTACTGAAACCGAGCACGTGCTCCGTGCTTTTGAAGCAGGTGCCGCAGATTACGTTACCAAGCCACTCAGGCTGGAAGAAGTTATGGCGCGTATTGGTGTAAGGCTTGAAGCCGCCGATCGCATCCATTCAGCCCATTGTGCGCTTGATCAGGCCGGACGCTACCTGTTTGCGATCACACGCTCAGGCGATGTGCTCTGGGCGACCCCTCAGGCCAGCCTGATACTGGCCACAATGCCGCATGCCCTTAAAGCACTGCCCACTCCACTTCCCGCACCCGGCACCATTATTCTGCAACAGGAATGTAAGGAGAGCCGCGTGGCACTCACGCTGGTTGGTGCCACAGGACCAGATGAACTGCTGCTGCGCATTGCCAAGCAGACCGTTTTTCCCGAAAACATATTGCGTACAAAGTTAAACCTCAGCGCCCGTGAGGCTGAGGTTTTACTCTGGATTTCACGCGGCAAAACCAGTCGGGATATTGCTGACATTCTACAGGTCAGCCACCGCACGATTGATAAACATATAGAGCAGATTTACAACAAAACAGGCCTGAGTTCGCGAGCGGCGGCAGCAGCCACCGCATCCCGACTACTGCAAGAACCCTGAATTTTACGGACTGGGCCTGGACGCGTCATCAGACAGGCGGTCATGGTCATTATCAACGATACCTGCCTTCAGGCAGGCCTTGTCTGCCTCGTAATGACGCACAGTGGCCAGTTCCTGCCTGATATGATCAATATCATGCTCCCTGCCATCTTCCTTGATGGGCTGCCCGGCAGGAGAAAGGGTGACACCTTTCATGATCCCAAACCCCGGCACCGGATCCAGCCTGATGAAAAACTGGTTTTCCGCAGGTGCTGTACCCTGAGCTATGCTGTTCTGTTCCTGCCTGTTCAACGCCCCCATCTCATCGGACAGCAGCACATCCTCCGCAAACAGATGGCGGCAATCAAGCTTGTCAAATGCAGGTTCTGCTGCATGCAGATCTTTGTGCCCGACAATGCAGGAAAGTGCCAGAAATGTAAAAACAGTTATCTTTTTTAAACCCGTCATTGCGACCCCCTGCGTGGTTCTAGCTCCAACCCGCCTGATAAATGGGTATAACAAACCAATCATGCTTAGTACTGGAACTGCATGCCAAGCAGGAAAGCCCCCTGCGCCGGTGTGTTCGCAGATTTGTACCGCACATAATCAAACGTAAACCGTAAATTATGGGCATCCATCACGTAGTTTGCACCCGCATCAAACTGCGTCGTCTTGGGGTGACCGGGGCCATACATACCTTCTTTAAATCGGAATTCCTGATACCGCACCAGAGGCTGCACACGACCCCAGCCAAGTTTATAGGGGATAAGATACGCTGTGCTGGCTAAAAAGGCCGTTCCTGCATTAATACCGCCCACATTCCCATAGGCTGGCGAGCGCTGTTTATACCCGGCAGAAATATCTTTCACACCATCCGTATAGTACTGATAGTATGCACCTTCCAAGGTATAGACACCATATTTTGCATTTTTCCCTATTTTTTTCTCAAACAGGCCATCGACGTTCCACGCCTTGTAGCTCCCCTTGACCTCGGCGCTGCCTACACCATCGGCCTCATACTGCCCGGCAAGACCAATGGCCAGAATATCGGCTTTGCCGTAATACGTACTGGCTGTGTAATACGCTGGAGAGGGTTCAGGATCCAGAAAGTTATATTCCACACGCCCGGCAAAAAGTGGATGCTCGCCATAGTTGGAGCCCCCCGGTACCCAGTTATGGCCACGGTAAATCCCTGTGACATAACGGAAACGATCCTTAAGCAACCGCCCCCAGACCGCCATGCCATCATCTCGGCCAGACCAGGCACCCGGATACTGCGCAACAAGCGGGAACGCATAGGTGCTGAGAAAATACGGACCATCAAGGTTTGATCGATCACTGGGAGTCAGCATCCGCCCACCCCAGATATTAAAGGCTTTCCAGCGTTCTACCTGTAAAATACCGTCAAGAACGTTCCAGTTCCCATCACGCAGCCGTTCAAGGTTCAAGGTCGCCTTGACGTATTTATGGAACTGCGCGCCCATATAAATACGAAAATCATCTGCGCTGGCAGCGCCTTTATTACCGGCCACGGTGGAATCATGGCTTAAGTATTGCGCCCGCACACCAACACCAAGGGTGAAAAACTGATCTTTCCCCAGGTTAACTGTTGCAACCGCGTGCGCTTGTGAAGAGACTATGCCCCCCAGCACCACACCAACCGATACAATGCTGCCATAGTAAAACAGTTCTTTTTTCCGGTCTGTCATAAACCGGGACACAAGCGCAATCATGGCTACCCCCTTGTGGCTGCGGTCACCTTCTGGCGACAAGGGGAATATTACGAAATCGAACCGGAAGGATGGGATGCGTAGAATTACTTACTATAGGGTTTATTCGTAATTTTTTTCTTCAACAGACCAATAAGACACAGTTTTCACAGGCCACCCTGCTCCACAATAAACGCGGCAATGTCCTCCACCCCTTCACTGGCGCGAATATTGGCGAATATGAACGGTCTCTGCCCCCGCATACGCTTGCTGTCCCGCTCCATAACACCCAGATCAGCCCCGACATATGGCGCAAGGTCTATCTTGTTAATGACCAGCAAGTCACTCCGGGTAATCCCGGGTCCACCTTTGCGCGGAATTTTATCGCCTGCCGACACATCAATGACATAAATGGTCAGGTCTGCCAGTTCGGGACTGAAGGTGGCAGCCAGATTATCGCCGCCACTTTCAACCAGAACCAGATCAAGCCCTTCAAACCGCTCGGTCAGTTCCGCAATCCCTGCAAGATTAATGCTGGCGTCTTCCCGAATGGCGGTATGCGGACAACCTCCGGTTTCAATGCCCATGATACGCTCCGGGGACAAAGAACCTGCGCGGGTCAGGAATTCAGCATCCTCACGCGTGTAAATATCGTTGGTGATGGCGGCAATATTATACTGTTCTCTGAACCGACGGCACAGCGCATCCATCAGAGCCGTTTTGCCAGTACCAACAGGGCCACCAATACCAACACGCAACGGACCATGTTTTATTTCTGTCATGTCCTGAATAACCTCGTTTCCTGTGTTTCATGATGCATGGCGGCCAGATCGGATGCGAAACACGCCCCTCCGATATCGTCCAGTGTCTGTTCCTGTGCTTTTTCAACCGCCACAATCAACGCAGGCTCAAACCCGGCCAGCGCACGCAAGCCATCCGTCTGCCCAAGCGGCACAAGCCGTACCGCAGCAGAAACCAGCGCCGCTACGGCGGCGTACCCGCCCGCCAGCAAAGCCTGAGGCCGCGCAACTCCCCCCATGCGAAAAACCATACCCTGCGCAACAGGGAGAGGCCAGCGCGTGCCCGCACACTCTGCTTTATCAGGTGTAGCCTGCCAGACAGCCGCCGCTTTTAAAAAAGCCTCACCCTGATAAACTGTTTCTTCATACCGCTCGCGGGACGACGCACAGGCACAGGCAAAATCTGCAATTTCAGCCAACCGGGCCATATCGTGCCCAGCCTGCCATGCAGCATTGAGCAGGATAAGGTCGTTTCTCAGACTTCCATATTGCAGCAGCGCGCCAACCCACGCCGTAAGGGAGAGCACATTCTGCACGCTGCCCTGCTCTACCGCCCATTCCAACCCGTGGCTGTACGCATATCCTCCGGTTGGAAATGCTGGAGAAACCCAGGACAACAGTCTGAGAAAAGCCAGCCCATCCCCGTTCCCGGCTGCGTCAGTCATGATGATGGCTGTGGTCACCATGAGGATGGTGCCCTGTATGCCCATGGTCACGGGCCGCATAGGCCCCACTTTCCGGGTCAAAGGCTGCCTGCACTCGATGCACGTGCCCTCCAAGCCCCTTCACCATATCCGCAATAACATGGTCATAGCGTATCAGAATACGCTCAGCTTCGATGGCCGCAGGCAGATGCCGGTTGCCCAGATGCCATGCCAGTTGCAACAGGTGCAAGGGAGTTTGCGCCCGTATCTCCATCAGTTCTTCCGGCAAAGCCTCTACTTTGACAATACGGCCATCCTCAAGGAGCAGTCCCTCTCCGGCCTGCAACAGATGCGCCTGTTCAAGCTCAAGCAGTATTTTTTCGCCAGACTGCGTGGGCAATACCCTACGCCGCCGGTGCCGCCCTTCATAATCCGCACAAAATACATCGGAAGCCTGTTCGACAGACCAGCTGCCTACCGGCAGAATTTTTACGACGCGCTTCATCAGAATAAAAAATACCTTTGTGCCATCGGGAGAATATCGGCTGGCTCGCAGGTCAGCAGGACACCATCGGCACGCACTTCATATGTTTCCGCATCAACCTCGATATGCGGCATGGCGCTGTTATGGATCATGCTCCGTTTGCCAATACCACCTCGCGTATCTGAAACAGCAGAAAGCCTTTTGTGCAAACCAAGTTTGCGGCCGATATCGTCTTCCAGCGCCGCTTTAGAGACAAAGGTCAGGCTGGTATGGGTCAGTGCTCCACCATACCCACCAAACATCATACGGCCATGCACGGGTTGTGGGGTCGGGATAGAGGCATTGGGGTCCCCCATCATGGCGTAAACAATAGCCCCACCCTTGACGACCATATCCGGCTTTACACCAAAAAAAGCCGGGTTCCACACAACAAGATCCGCCAGTTTGCCAACCTCGATCGACCCGACTTCATGCGACAGCCCGTGAGCAATGGCGGGGTTAATGGTATATTTGGCAATGTAGCGTTTGACGCGGTTATTATCTGCCCGGCCATCTCCGGGAAGCGCACCGCGCTGGCATTTCATTTTATGCGCGGTCTGCCATGTCCGTAATGGCACCTCTCCCACACGCCCCATGGCCTGACTGTCTGAAGACATCATGGACAGCACGCCCATGTCATGAAAAATGTCTTCTGCGGCAATGGTTTCCCGCCGGATACGGCTTTCAGCAAAAGCAATATCCTCTGGCACATGTGGGTCCAGATGGTGACAGACCATGAGCATATCCAGATGCTCATCCAGCGTATTGCGGGTGTAGGGCCGCGTTGGATTGGTAGAAGACGGCAACACATTGGGCAGACCGGCAACCCGAATAATGTCCGGCGCATGCCCTCCTCCAGCGCCCTCCGTATGGAAGGCATGGATTGTCCGGCCCTGAAACGCCGCTATCGTATCTTCAACAAAGCCGCTTTCATTCAGCGTATCCGTATGGATCATCACCTGCACATCCATACGGTCTGCCACACTCAGGCAGCAATCAATGGCAGCGGGGGTGGAGCCCCAGTCTTCATGCAGCTTCAGGCAACACGCCCCGGCCCGCACCATTTCTTCCAGACCGTCCGGGCGGGACGCATTCCCCTTGCCCGCGAAGGCCAGATTAACCGGAAAAGCCTCCGCCGCCTGCAACATACGTGCCATATGCCACGGCCCCGGGGTGCAGGTTGTCGCCGCCGTACCCGTTGCTGGCCCAGTGCCGCCACCGAGCATGGTCGTTACACCAGAAGCAAGGGCCTCCTCAATCTGCTGCGGGCAAATGTAGTGGATATGGCTATCTATACCGCCAGCAGTCAGAATTTTCCCCTCACCGGCAATAATTTCCGTACCCGGCCCGATGATGATATCCACACCGGGCTGAATATCCGGGTTCCCAGCCTTGCCAATACCCGCAATCCGTCCATCGCGCAGTGCGACATCCGCTTTTATAATGCCCCAATGGTCTATAATCAGCGCATTGGTAATAACGGTATCCGCCGCTCCCCCGGCCCGTGTGACCTGAGACTGCGCCATGCCGTCCCGGATGGTTTTACCACCACCAAAACGTACTTCTTCACCGTAAACTGTCAGGTCTTTTTCGACCTCCACCAACAAAGCGGTATCGGCCAGACGGACGCGGTCACCCGTGGTTGGACCAAACTGTGCTGCATATTCATGCCGGGTCAGACGGGTCATGCGTCCAGACTCCCCATAACATCACCTCTGAAACCAATCACAACGCGCTGACCACGCAGGGGCACCAAGGTGACCTCACGCTCCTGCCCCGGCTCAAAACGCACGGCTCCACCAGAAGGGACATCCAGCCGCCATCCCCGTGCGCTTTCACGGTCAAAATGTAGTGCCGGATTGACTTCGTAAAAATGATAATGACTGCCTACCTGCACAGGACGGTCACCTGTATTTGTCACCAGAACACTCTTCCGGGGCTGGCCCTCGTTCAGCAGAATATCCCCCTCATCCACCAGTATTTCACCCGGTATCGCATTCTGGGGCAAAGGATCAGCGTATCGGGTCATGAACCGTCACCAGCTTTGTACCATCAGGAAAGGTTGCTTCAACCTGCACATCATGAATCATTTCCGCCACGCCCTGCATGACCTGATCACGGGTGAGAACATGCCCGCCACTGGCCATCAGCGTTGCCACATCCACGCCATCACGTGCGCCTTCAACCACATGATCCGTAATCAGGGCTATGGCCTCAGGGTAATTCAGCTTGACCCCCCGCTCCAGCCTGCGCCGCGCCACCATAGCTGCCATGGAAATAAGCAGCTTGTCTTTTTCCCTTGGGGTTAAATGCATGTTCTGGCTAGTCCCTCGCTTCTGTTAAGCTGTCGTCATGAACGCCATGTAGACGGCACGGGGCGGCCAGAGCGTAGCATTACAAGAAGCTGACGTAACGCTTTTTCCAAAAGCCAGCTTCTGTCGGCCAGTCCACGCACCACCAGCATGCCATTCCATGCTGAAACGGCAAAACCCGTATATTCCGAAGCCTGCAAATGTGCTCTCACCTGATCCAGCAAGCCCATGGCATGGGGACTGACCAGCACCAGCGTAGCAACACTGCCCTGCCCGCCACTTACAGCCGCCTGCTCCAGCATGGCTGTAACATTACGACTCTCAAGACGTAACGCGTCTTCAAGCACAAGCCTGCCATCCCGTTTGATGGAAAGACGGTCAACCAGAGTCAGGTCCGACAGCACTTCGCCTGACCCTTTACGACCGAAAATACGGCTCTCCAGAAAAAGAAACTCCGCAGAGCCCGCCATATCTACCCGCATATGGCGGCAAAACCTGCTGCCATCAAAAAAAATAGTGCTGTGTGGCAACCACTCCAGACGCGCTTCAGGTTCAATCTGGCAGATCACGGTCATCTGCGCAGGCGCATCATCCGGGCGGGCGCGATACACTCTTTCTGCGGCCTGAGACGTGAGCAGGAGGTCCGTGCCTTCTCGGCATATCAGCCAGCCTTCAATACTATCCCCCGCCGCAATGCCGCCGGAAATATTGACCGTAACGGCCTCTACGCCCGCTCCCGCCATACGGGGAAAAAGCAAGCGGCAGCAGCCTCTTTGCTCAAGGTCGGCCATGCGGCTCATCAGCCCATGTTGCCTGACCTCCAGCCCAAACCGTCCCTGTGCACGCTGGAGCGACCCTACCACAAACCCGACTTTCCCATACTGGACATGACCCCGCTCTAGCACCTCTCCGATGGTTGGTCATTGCGTAATATTACATAGGAACAACGGGAGACAGGATCGAAGAACCCAGGTGATTCTCAAATCCCCTGGGCTCTGATCGAAAGAATGACGCTATGCAGCGACCGGGTTTCTCTGATTTTGCAGAATCATAAAATAACCCGGTTGGCTTGGGCGCAACCGGGTTGTTCGTATTGAAAACACCATAGTGTTCTTCCGCACTGACCATACACAACAAGGCAGTTAGTTCCCCAAACGCCCCGCACAAAACGCATGGTCATGATCTTCTTCACTCCCTTACTGATCGACGAACTGTTCCTGCCCGACGATACCCATCTGGGTGACCCCGAGCCTC
>NZ_JACHIE010000017.1 GCF_014207635.1 Acetobacter lovaniensis | reverse complement strand
AAAACCTTAGCAGAAACTTCCGAAACCGCCAAGATCACTTCGTCTCGGTGAAGCAGCTTCTATACCCACAAACACTATACCGTCAACAGCAGAAAAAAAAAAAATGAAACAAAATCATAACCTAAACAAAAAACCCCAGAAAACCGCCATTCCCGAAAATTAACGTTCCTAACACAAAATAAAAACGGGCCTCACAGCCCGCTCCTATCTCTTCACGCGCTGTCGCCTGGCTCTCAGATAACGTCTTCGGTCGGGCCTTCGGACAAAACGCCCTCCCATTTGGCGGACACGGCTGCCGCGTAGCCATTGCCCAGCACATTGGTAGCCGTGCGCGCCATGTCGAGGAAATGATCAATCCCCAGAATAAGGGCAATGCCCGCTTCAGGCAGGCCGAACTGCGGCAGGACAGCGACCAGCGTGACAAGAGACGCCCGTGGCACCCCCGCAATGCCTTTGCTGCTCAGCATCATGACAAGCACCATCAGTGCCTGCTGTGTCCACGGCAGGTGAATACCGTAAGCCTGCGCGATAAAGATGGCGCCGAAAGACTGGAACAGGATGGACCCATCCAGATTGAAGCTATAGCCCAAGGGCAGAACAAACCCCGCAATGCGGGACGGCACACCAAAATTTTCCAGCCGCTCAAGTAGCAGCGGGTAAACAGACTCACTACTGGCCGTTGCAAAACCAAGGATGACAGGCTGCACCAGCTCCTGAATCAACTCCTTGACCCTGGGCCCGATGACACAGAAGGTAATAAAGGTCAGCACAACCCATAAGGTCATGATCGTTCCATAGAACTGGAGCAGAAAGCGCCCGAAATGCATCATCATTTCCGGCCCACTATGAGCAAGGCTCCCCATGATGGAGCCAAAGACGGCAATCGGAGCCAGAACCATGACCATATCGGTCATGCGCAGCATGATATGGGCCAGTTCCTCCGACCATGAGAGCATGGTTTTGCCAGCCTTGCCCGCCGCAGGCAAAGACACCCCGAACAGAACCGAAAAAACAACAATCTGGAGAATGTCATTCCGTGACATTGCATCCAGAATACTGGTCGGCACGATATGCAAGACAAAATCGACTGGCTGGAAGGCGTGCCTGAGGGAGCCGATATCCGCCGGAAGCGGTGCGGTGAACCCGGCTCCCGGTCGCAAAATATTGGCCGCCAGCAACCCGATGGTGAGTGAGATAAAGGACATGGCCAGAAACCAGAGGATAACCTTGCCGCCGACACGCAGAACCAGCGTATCGTCCCCCAGCTTGCCTATGCCGCTGACCAGCGTGGCAAACACAAGCGGCGCGATGACCATACGAATCAGCCTGAGGAACAGCCCGGTCAGCAATGTTGATGCCTGTTCTGCCGCACCGATATATGCGGGTGCCCAGACATGGATGGACAGCCCGCATACAATTCCCAAACCGAGAGCGACAAGGATGGCGTATGTCCGCCGTCTGGTATTTCCGAACTGCGTAGCAGCTGCCATCGGCGTAATTCCTCTCCCGTTCTGACTGAAAATTTCCGCGACAAAGAGGCCCCTAATAGGAAAGAGTCGTCCGGTCGTCAAAAACCCCTGAAGCGCACTGCCTGACCTGTTCTCATGTTACCGTTAAAATACGGGTTTATTACAACGTTTCGGCATTGCCCTTTTGCTCTTTCCATGACATGTCATTTTCTTCACTTTCCAGACGTCTGGCAGTTCTGTTCATGTCCTTTTTTCGCTCCGGTGTTGTTTCCCTTATTGTGGCCTCGACCCTATGTGGGCAGGCCATGGCCAAGACCGCGTGCGATACCGCATCCGATGGGCAGATTGAAATCTCCATGAAGGAAGTAGGCGCGGCCATTGGTTACATGTGGGGACATGGAACGCTGACATATGGCGGGCAGCGTTACCCCATATCGGTCAAGGGAGGTGGTGCCCTTGCCCTTGGTAGCGCAACGGTTACCGGCACTGGCTGCGTTAGCAACCTTGCGCGTCTGCAGGACTTTGAGGGGACTTACTGGACCGTTGGCGGAGACGTTGCCGTAGGCTCCGGTCCTGCCGGGATTGTGATGGAAAATGCCAAGGGGGTTGATATGTCTTTCTCCGGCAGCACCCATGGTGCCCATCTCTCCGGTCAGATTTCACGTCTTTATTTCAAAATTGATTCGTTTTAGGCAATCGTCTTACTGGCATCATGTTGCAGACAATACGGCTACGAAGACTGGATTTGATACGCCTCTTCGGCACAGCCACCTGAAACGACCCGACGCCCCGGAATAAAATTTATTTTATCGACAAAAGGGCCTGCGGACATATCCGCAGGCCTTTCTGATGACTTATCCAGTAACAATCCTGCGGATGAACCTCAGAACGCCCAGGTTGCATCACAACTGAACCAGAACATATTGTTTGTGCCGTTGTTAACGACCGGGTTAGCAACAGTGCCAGCCTGATTGAAAGGGTGTGTGCCGTTGAGCGATTTATCCAGACGGACTTCAGGCCGGATAATAAAACCACCCAGAGCCAGCTTTTTGTTAATGAACTCCGGCTTATACGTTACGCCGACCGTGAGTTCACCATAAGTTGTGGCCGGGGCGCTGTAGTAGGGATACGGCTTGTTGCTCAGATACTGCGTAAAAGAGTTAAAGCTGGAATATTCAGCAATAACCATGCCCGCATTATCCCGAAAAATCTCGCCACGGGCGTTCAGGGTCAGCCACGGGTGAAAGGCATAGGAAAAGTAAGTGCTGACACCATAAACATCGTCACGCAAGGCATCATCATGCAGATAGGTGCCGTTGACGGAAACCGTCATCTTATCATTCACATGATAGGTTGCCATGAAGTCCCCGTTATACTGCATCAGGCTGTTGGCGGACTTGCCCAGACCAGCGCTCAGCCAGCCTTCAGCGGACTGTATCTGGCGGCCATTGTTGCCCTGTGGGCCAAAATGACCGATGGCGTGCATATCCAGCTTGCCATCAAGCAGCTTGTTCCATGCAAAACCAAAATACCCTTTAGGCTTGTTGTTGTTCCCCGAAGAACCAAAGGTTGTGGAGTTCCCGGCATCCACCCCAAGGATCCAGTCCATGTGCTGGGTCAGATGCATGGTGGCCAGAACACCAACCGTTTCAAACGGCACGATATAATCGGACGCGTAATTGTAGGTGTAAAACGGACGAGCCTGTGCCGGCGTACCCTCTGCCCCCATGATGCCGTACATCTGACCGATCTGGACATCAATCCCACGTTTGAAAATCCATGGTAGATGGGCATCTATATGGGCCTGCGTAGGTGCCCACTGGTACAGGCCATGCAAGGAGCCTGAGCCCATGCCAAGGGTCGGGTCAAAGCGTGCATCCGAGCCATACATGGCTTCAAACACAAACCCCAGACCATAACCTTTGCCAACAGACGTAACAGGATGGGAGATGGAGCCCATGATCTGGTTAAGGGTCGCCGTGTTGGCGCGGTCCGTGTAATACTGCGCAAAGTTGCGGCCCGAGCGTGTCCATGGGTTACCGGTGACACCCCCTTCAACCGACACATGTGCCTCCAGCCCCTGCCAGTAAGTGGGTGTCTGCCCGGCTTTGGGATGAAAGAGATTGCCCACGGTGGGCTTCATCGCATCATCTTCGCTGCTCACACCAGCGGGAACTTCCTCGCCATCAGAAGGCGTGCCTGCGGCTTTTTCCGCTTCAGGCGGTGTGCTGATAGGTGCGTTAACAACCTGAGCGGAGTTCAGGGACACGGGAGCAACCGTAGTTTCTGCTGCATGGGCATACGATGCAAGCAACGAGCCACCAGATACACATGCCGCAAGAAGGAAGTGAACTTCCTGAACAAAGTTTTTACGCATCTCAACAATCCTAATCCAATAAAGAAACTATATCTTGTGGCTACGGCTCATTCTTTTTTGAACTTACTCATGAAGAATACTGTACAAACCAACATCATAGTTGAATAGATAAAAAATATTTCGATGTTGTAATAAATTACGACAGCGAGGGCAATCAACGCCGCGACAAGGGCAAAGCCCGGCAGAACGGGATAAAGTGGGGCCTTGTAGCTACGCACCAGCGTGGGTTCGGTCCGACGCAGACGGAACAGGCTGATCATGCTCAGCATATACATGGTCAACGCGCCAAAGACGGACATGGTGACCAGCGTGGCGGTCAGTGACTGCCCCTGAATGCGGATCAGATCATCGGAGAAAATAGCAGCAATTCCGATGGCACCGCCCGCCAGTGTTGCCACATACGGGGTTTTAAAATGCGGATGCAGCCGCCCCAGAACTTCCGGCAGGAACCCGGCACGGGCAAGAGCAAACATCTGGCGTGCATACCCCATGATAATCCCATGCAAGGAGGCCACAAGCCCAAACAGCCCCAGCCAGACCAGCATGTGCAGCCAGCCACTATGCGCGCCCACAACCTGCTTCATGGCCTGTGGCAAGGGATCATTCAGGTTGGACAGGGTATGCCAGTCACCCACACCACCAGCAAAAATCATGACGCCAAAAGCAAGCATTACAAGGGTAAGAATACCAGCAATATATGCAATGGGAATGGAGCGGCGGGGTTCGCGCGCTTCTTCCGCAGCCATGGCGACACCTTCCACGGCCAGAAAAAACCAGATGGCAAAAGGCATGGCTGCAAAAATACCGCCCAACGCCTGCCAGCCAAAATGGGGAGCCCCACCCCAGCCATCTGCCAGAAAATGGTCCCATGTAAAGGCTGGCGCCACAACCCCCATGAACACCAGAAGCTCAACAATGGCGGCAATAGTAATAAACAGCTCAAAGGTTGCTGCAATATGCACGCCTACGATGTTGAGCGTCATGAACACCAGATACGCACCCAGAGCTGCCACCTTGGGAGAAAGCCCGGGGAACTGGACGTTCAGGTAAGCGCCAATAGCCAGTGCAATGGCTGGTGGCGCAAAAATAAACTCGATCAGGGTTGCAAGGCCAGCAATCAGCCCGCCCCAGCGCCCCAATGCCCGAAAGCTGTAGGCAAAAGGGCCACCTGCATGCGGGATGGAGCACGTCAGTTCTGTAAAACTGAAGATAAAGGCCGTGTACATCAAAGCCACAAAAACGGTGGCCACCAGAAATCCGAGCGTTCCGGCCGTTCCCCACCCGTAACTCCAGCCAAAATACTCGCCAGAAATGACAAGTCCGACGGCAATCCCCCACAAATGGAAGGCACCGAGAGACTGGCTGAGCTTTGTCCCGCTGCTCTCACTCATGCGTCTGTGTCCTTATCATGTAAAGATAGTGTGTTGCTGCCTGCCAGTTGATCCGGGGCAGCGTCTTTCAAACCGACACCAGTCAGGCCAAGCCGTCTGGCTTCCTGCATCAGCCATGCCAGCTTGCTTGCGCCAGCAGGTATCGTCATGCCGTGTGCATGGATGTTGGACAGGCAGTTCCGTGAGGAATCCGGGCACCCCACATACGGTGCGTATGTCAGGTAAATGCCAAGGCTGTCCGCAACGCTCAGGCCGGGGCGCTCGCCAATCATCATGACGACCATGCTGGCCCCCATGGCCTGTGCAATCTCATCCCCCAAGGCGACGCGGCTTTGCGTTGCAATCACCAAAGGAGCTATCCGCCACCCCTGCAAAAGAGGCTGTATGGCCTGAAAAACAGGTATGGCGTTTGTCTGGGTCGCAATGGAGGAAAGACCATCCGCTGCAACAAAAACAACGTCCCACGCCTCTTTGCGCAGCATATGCAAAGAGTTTTCCGAAAGCCTGCGGCCCAGATCCGGGCGACGCAGATACGTGGCGCGGTCCGTGGCCCGGCTTTGCACATGCAGGCAGGGAGCGCCACGCAACTGCTGCTCCATGGCCTGCACGTTCAGCGGTGCATGTACGGCATCGCGCGCCTGAGCGTGAGCGGCCTGAAAAGCCAGAACATCCATTGTGCGCTGTGCATTGCCACTACGGCCCAGACCAATGCGCGCACGGGTAAGGCTCCGCAGGGGCTGCCACGCATCTGCTGCCGCGCCGGGCTGGGTCTTCTGGGGTTTGCCGTATTCCGTCATGCTGCACCCACCAGCCTGGCCAGTTGCGTCTGCCCAAGTTCCAGAGGGCGCATGTGGTTGCTCAGGCTGTCATACAGCCCCATACGCTCCAGCCATGCAGCAAATTCGGGGGCCGGGCGTGCGCCAAGCATGTTCCGCAGGGTCAGAATATCGTGGAAGGACAGGCTCTGGTAATTGAGCATGATGTCATCCGCACCGGGCACCCCGATCAGGAAGGTAATGCCCGCCACGCCCAGCAGGGTCATCAGGTTGTCCATATCATCCTGATCAACTTCGGCGTGGTTTGTGTAGCAGGCGTCACACCCCATGGGCACACCCATAAGCTTGGCGCAAAAATGGTCTTCCAGCCCTGCACGTATGACCTGCTTGCCGTCATACAGATATTCGGGACCAATAAAGCCGACCACCGTGTTCACCAGCAAAGGATCAAACGCCCGCGCCACGGCATAGGCCCGGGCCTCTACCGTCTGCTGATCAATGCCGTGATGTGCGCCCGCGGACAGGGCCGCCCCCTGCCCGGTTTCAAAATACATGACATTCTGCCCGACCGTGCCACGGCCGAGTGCCAGAGCCGCATCATACGCCTCCTGCAGAATGGCAAGGTTGACCCCAAACCCCTCATTCGCTTTCTGCGTGCCCGCCACGGACTGGAACACAAGGTCCACCGCGCCACCACGGTTCATGATTTCCAGCGTATTGGTAACGTGGGTCAGCACGCAGGTCTGGGTTGGAATGTCATAAAGCTGGCGGGCCTGATCGAGCATATCCAGCAGGGCCAGACCATTGGCCACACTATCGGTTGCCGGGTTAATGCCAATAACGGCGTCCCCCATACCGTAAAGCAGGCCATCCAGCGTAGAGGCTGCAATGCCCTTGAGGTCATCTGTCGGATGGTTCGGCTGCAGGCGCGAAGACAGGCAGCCGGGCAGGCCGATTGTATTGCGGAAGCTGGTAATGACCCGGATTTTGCGCGCAACGCTGATAAGGTCCTGATTGCGCATGAGTTTGCTTACAGCGGCGGCCATTTCTGGCGTAATGCCCGGCGCAATCCGTGCAAGGGCTGCCGTATCCGCCTCGTGCGAGAGCAGCCAGTCACGGAACTCTCCCACCGTCATATGCGCTATGGGAGCAAAGGCTTTATGATCATGGGTATCCACGATCAGGCGCGTCACTTCATCTTCTTCGTACGGAACGAGTACGGTCTGGATAAAACTGCGCAACGGAACATCGGCCAAGGCATAACGGGCGGCCATTCTCTGGGCATCGGACTGGGCGGCCAAACCGGCCAACTGGTCCCCCGAGCGCACGGATGAGGCAATGGCCAGAAGGGATTTGAGATCGGAGAAGTGGTAAGTTTCCCCCCCCAGTCCATGACGATATCCCATTATGGCCAGCCTCCTGCTCATGCACAGTCCTGCTGCAAGGAGCCCGGGGCACCTCGCAGTTTAGTTCGATACCGTTACAATAGCAGCATCATCCGCTTGAGACTTGACTGGAGGGAACAATTTATTGATGATTCAAAACAAACTGCACCCTTACATAGACGTATCCTGCCATGTCTGACCCGATGCAAAGCCCGACATCTGGTGTGCTGGCCGCCGCCGCAACCGGTGTTGAAGACTTCATTACCTCCCGCGGGGGGGATATTGACCGGATTGCCGGGCGTTCGGGCCTGACCACCGGCCAGTTTGCCCTGCCCACGGACAGGCTGGACCTGACGGCATACTGCCGCCTGTTTGAAGAAGCCGCGCGTGAGACACAGGATGGCAATCTGGGCCTCTGGTTCGGGCAGCAGTTCCAGCCGGAAATGCTGGGCCTTGTAGGGTATATTGCGCTCCTGTCCGCCACGGCGGAGGATGCCGTACGCAATCTGGCCAGCCATTTTGGCTACCACCAGTGCAACACACACACGCAGCTGATCGAGCAGGAAAACGGGCTACTCCGGCTGGAATACGCTATTCAGGACCCCAGCATTACCCAGCGCAGGCATGATGCAGAGCTGACCATGGGCATGTTCTGCAATGTGCTCCGCCACGCCATGGGGGAGGACTGGGTGCCCGAAGCCGTTCTGTTTGAACACCATCAACCCGAACAGACTCATGAACACAGGGATGCGTTTCAGGCAGATATTCACTTTGGCCATGTGACAAACGCCCTGCTATTCCGCAAGGTCGGGCTGGAACGCCCCATGCCCGAGGCCAACGCAAACATGCTCGAAATCATGCGGGCATCACTGATTTCCCTCTCCCGCAACCACCACAGCACCGGGCAGAGTACCTCGGCCCCATCGCTCAAGGAGCAGATTGCCTCCATGATCCGCGCGGGACTGGCGGAACGCTGCTGCACACTCTCAGACATTGCCCAGCGCATGAACATGCCAGCATGGACGCTGCAACGCAGGCTGGCCCAGTTCAACCTTTCCTTCGGCACATTGCTTGAAGAAGTCCGCTACGCCGAAGCCTGCCGCCAGCTCGGTCAGGCTGGCCCGGATATGGGGGAAATCGCCCTCGCCCTTGGCTATACCGAGACAAGTGCTTTCAGCCGTGCGTTCCGCAAATGGAGTGGCCTGTCCCCCCGTGCATGGCGCGAACAGCATTTGACAAAAACCACCCTGCTCAGCACGGGCTAGGCAGCGTTATACCTGCCCGGCTCCGCCCCTGCCCCATTCATATTTGCATCTCCCCCGCATAATATGAGACACGAACAGGGCATGAAGCAGAGTGCCCCTCCCCTCCGCCGTGGCTGGACCACGGGCAGTTGCGCAACGGCTGCAGCCAAAGCCGCATGGCTGGTACTGCTGGGGCATGAACCTCCTGCCAGCGTGACCATTACCCTGCCAGCGGGGCAGGAAGTTGCCTTCAGCCTGTGCCAGTATGGTGGCACGCCCGATGCGCCCTGTGCTGCCGTGATAAAAGACGCAGGGGATGACCCCGATATTACACATGGCGCCATGATCCGCTGCACGGTACGCGCTCTGGCTGCCGGGGCGGGTCTTGTATTCAAGGCCGGGCCGGGTGTTGGCACCATAACACGCCCCGGCTTGCCACTGCCACCGGGTGAACCCGCAATTAACCCCGTCCCCCGCGCCATGATCCGCACAGCGCTGACACAGGCCAATAACGGCACACTCCCGGACGCGGAAGTTACAATCAGCATTGATCACGGGCAGGAACTGGCAAAGCGCACACTCAATGCACGGCTGGGCATTGTGGGGGGGCTGTCCGTTCTGGGTACAACGGGCATTGTCATGCCGTTTTCATGCTCGGCATGGATACAGAGCATTCACCGCGGAGTTGATGTGGCACGGGCAGAAAACCTGCCCCATGTGCTGGGGGCTACGGGCAATGTGTCGGAAAAAGCTGGGCAGGCCCTGTACGGCCTACCGGATATGGCCCTGATTGAAATGGGGGATTTTGCGGGCGGACTGCTCAAATATATCCGCCACCACCCTATCCCCCGCCTGAGCCTTGCTGGCGGCATTGCCAAGATGACCAAACTTGGTCAGGGCTGTCTGGACCTGCACTCCAGCCGCAGCCGGGCAGACATGCCTGCACTGGCCCAACTGGCCGCGCAACATGGCGCTCCAGACACCCTGCCAGAGCTGATCCACGCCAGCCCCACGGTAGCGGAAGCTTTTCTGCTGGCCCGTACCCACAACTTCCCACTGGGTGAGGTCATTGCACATACGGCATGGGCAGTTGCCCACAAAACCCTCACCCCCGCCCCTGTGCTTCTGGATGTGCTGGTATTTGACCGCTCTGGCACACTTGTCGGCAAGGCTGATGGGCCTTTTACCCCCTAGCTGCGGAACCGGCGGCGGTAATCGGGGTCATACAAAGCACTCTCCCGCCCGGCAATGCCAGCAAGGGCGGGGCCAACCAGCACGAGTGCCGTGCGCTCGATCGGGTTCTGTTCGAGTTCTTTTTCAATGCTTTCCAGCGTGCCATGCAGCACAATCTGGTCGGGCCATGATGCGCGGGCAACAATGGCCACAGGGCATTGCGGGCCATAAAACGGCGTTAACTCGGCCACAATACGCCCCAAGGCATGCACGGCAAGGTGTATGGCCAGCGTGACCCCTGTTGCGGCAAAGGATTCCAGTTTTTCACGCTCGGGCATGGCCGAGGCACGGCCATTAACACGGGTCAGCACAAGGCTTTGCGCCACACCCGGCACCGTCAACTCCCGCCCCAGAACAGATGCCGCAGCTGCAAAGGCTGGCACACCCGGGGTCATGGTCCATGGGATTGCGTTGTGCTCCAGCCTGCGGATCTGCTCGGCAACCGCGCTGTAAATGGACAGGTCACCCGAATGCAGGCGCGCAACATCCTGCCCCGCCTTATGGGCGCGCACATATTCGGCCTCAATCTCATCCAGAGACATGGGAGCCGTATCCACCAGCCGGGCATTGTCGGGGCAATACTGGAGCATATCAGGCGGCACAATGGACCCGGCGTACAGGCAGACCGGGCAGGACGCCAGAATATCCCGCCCCCGAATGGTCAACAGGTCCGCAGCCCCCGGGCCAGCCCCAATAAAATGAACAGTCACTTTCTATCTCCTTCTGCCACCGCGCAGGTTACACCACGCAATACCTGACGGGTCAGGCACAGCCGCGCTCCATCCCCCGCACCGGCAAGAGCACATGCCTCCGCAACAGATGCAACCCCCACATGCCGCATAACCGTGGGGGACGCCGTATGGCAGGCAGCTTGCACCTGCTGGAGTTGCGTATGTGTAATCCACAACACCCCAGCCCCCCATCTGCGCGCAACACTGTGGGGCAGGGTATCCGCGTTTTTAAAATCAGGGACCGCAATGTAATCAGGCGCGCAGGCTCCGACCATGCACAGGCTTTGCGCAACCAGTTCCAGCGCATGCTCCGCCAGCGCGGCACTCTGCCAGCCCATGCCCACCACGATCATGCGCTATGGGGCTTGCTGGCCACCCATTGGGTGACAGTCATGGCGGGCCGAAAAGCATGGAAGCCTCCTACCCCGTCCAGCCGGGCGACGGAAAGGCGGGTAAGCCGCCCCCCCCACTCCTGCATGGCCTGCACAAGCCGGGATTCTGTTTCCACCACCACGGCATTGACCACCATGCGCCCACCCGGGCGCAGCGCCGCCCAGGCCTGCTCCAACACACCCGGCCTGCTGGCACCGCCACCCACAAACACGGCATCCGGCATGTCCAGCCCGCCCAGACCATCCGGGGCGCGGGCCTGCACCACGTGCAGGTCGGGCACACCCAGTGCCTGCGCATTGCGTACAATGCGGGCTGCGCGCTCTGGCACGCTTTCAAGCGTTATGGCGCGGCACCCTTGGGCTGACAGCATCCATTCGATGGAAACAGAGCCCGCCCCCCCTCCAATATCCCACAGCAGTTCCCCAGCACGCGGGGCTAGAGCAGAAAGGGTTACAGCCCTTATTTCCTGCCGTGTTAGCTGTCCATCATGCTCAAAACAGGTGTCAGGTAGGCCGCTGCACCGGGGCAGGCAGGCCTCTGTAACCTCTGCGGGCACATCCAGCGCCAGCAGGTTAAGGCTGGCAACATCATCCGGTGGGCCATCTTTGGCCATAAAGCTACGGCACCGCTCGTTAGGTCCGCCGAGTGCTTCCATAACGGAGCAGCGGACAGTCCCCAGCCCCAGCTCCACCAGCCACTTAGCCAGTTCGCGCGGTGTTTGCGCATCGGCGGAAAGGACAATCAAGCGCGCCCGTGGCTGCAAAAATGGCCGTAGTCGCGCCATGGGCCTACCGCAGACAGACACAACATGGCACTGCTCCTGCGCCCAGCCAAGCCGCGCACAGGCCAGCGCCACAGACGATGGAGCAGGCAGGCAAAGCATTTCCCCCGCCTCCAGACTGCGAGCCAGCACACCGCCCACCCCGTAAAAAAACGGATCGCCCGAGGCCAATACAACAACAGAGTGCCCACGCAAGGCCAGAACCTGCTGCACCCCAGCACTAAAGGGGGGGGACCATGCCACACACCGGCCTTGTGGCAGAGGAGCTACCAGCCCCAAATGGCGCGCACCACCAAAAACATACTCGGCTTGCGCAATCAGGGTTCTGGCCGTGCTGCTTAGCCCGTCCAGACCATTTTCTCCCACCCCGATTACACTCAGCCACGGCGTGGCCTCAGGGTTATGCGGTTCTGGCATTGCTTACCCCTTCCAACATACAGCGCACCAAAACTACCCGTGCTTGCCCACGCTTGTAGGGAGCAGGTATAGATCGACTGCTATCATTCGCCGCCAAGGTTTTTGCATGCTCCCAACACCTCCCCCCCCCTGCACCAACGCAGGGAACACCATACCGCCCAGCCTGCGTGTGCTGGTGCTGGGGGGCACAACGGAAGCCAGTAGCCTGTGCCGCATGCTGGGCACAACATGGCCGACCTGCCATGCCGTGCTCTCCCTTGCCGGAGCGACCAGCCAGCCGCACCTGCCGGACATGACCACACGCATCGGAGGCTTTGGCGGCGTAGCGGGGCTGACCAGTTGGCTGCGTGAGCATGCCATAGATGCCGTTGTGGATGCGACCCACCCATTTGCCGCACAAATGAGCCAGCATGCCGCCATGGCCTGCGCCGCCACACAACGGCCTCTCCTGCGGCTGGAACGACCGGGCTGGACCGCCACCCCGCAGGACACGTGGTTTATGGTGCCCAGTATTGCCGAAGCCGCCAGCGCACTTGCCCGGTCCAGCAGATGGAATGCCAAACCGCAGTCCGTGTTCCTGACGACCGGACGCAAGGAAACCCGGCCTTTTCTGGCAGCTCCCCAGCACCACTATCTGTTCCGCTCCATTGAGCCACCCTGCCCGGCTGACCTGCCCCCACAGACCAGTGTGATCTGTGCACGCGGGCCGTTTGATCTGGAGGCCGAGCTTAAACTCATGCGTGAACACCAGATTACCGTGCTGGTCACCAAAAACTCCGGTGGCACTGCAACCCGTGCCAAACTCGAAGCCGCGCGCATACTGGATGTACCTGTGCTGATGGTCTCCCGCCCTCCTGCGCAGGATACCCCGCATGCCAAAGACGCGACAACTGCTCTGGCCTGGCTGCATCAATGTGCTGCTTCAACCTTGCGCGCTGTATAAAGCCAAGGTTCCTGCCCGTCCGGGCGGCTGACAAGCCGTGTTGCGGGGCAGCCAATCAGCACCAGTGTACTCATATCTGCCCAGTCCGCATTGGCCTGCGCAATGGTGGACAGGCGAACGGCCTCATCCGGCCGCCCGATGGCACGGGCAAATGCAACGGGTTCATCCCCCCCCATGCTTTGCCGCAGATGCTCAAACGCGGCCCCAAGCTGCCACGGCCGCGCATGCGAGCGCGGATTGTACAGCGCAATAACAAACCCCGCCTGAGCCGCCAGACGCAAACGCTCCAGCACAACCGGCCACGGCTTGAGGTTATCGGAAAGGGAAATAACGCAAAAATCTCCCCCCAGCGGTGCCCCAAGCCGGGCGGCCGCAGCCAGCACGGCACTCACTCCGGGAATGACCTGAATAGGGAGGCTACGCCAAATGACGGGGCCATTTTCCACCGCTTCAAACACAGCACTTGCCATACCGAACACGCCGGCATCCCCGCCTGAGACCACGGCTACATGCCGCCCGCTCAGGGCCATTTCCAGCGCGTGCCGGGCGCGGGAGATTTCCTCCCGGTTGTCTGAAATATGGCGCACAACCTCTGGCCCTGCCTCCACCCGTTTGACGTAGGGGGCGTAGCCGACCAAATCCGTTGCGCGGGCCAGAGCATGGCGTGCCTGCGGGGTCAACTGCTCCGGATTACCGGGGCCAAGCCCCACAATGACCAGAGAACCACCGCTCATCGTACACGCTTCCTTCCGGGCAGGAGCACAAGGGAAAAATACGGGGCTTTGCCATCCTGCTCCGCCATGGGGGCGATCACCTGCGCTCCCTGCGTACCGCGCTCCACATACACGGCTTCGTCCATACGTCCGCTACGGGTTATGGCCTGACGGACATGGGGCATATTCCGCCCGATCTTCATGATCACGGCGGCATCAGCACGCTCCAGCCAGTCTGCCAGTTCGGCCTCGGGCAAGGTTGCAGGCAACACGCACAGCACATCATCCCCATGGGTCATGGGGGCAAGGGCCTGAGCCCAGCAGCCGTTCATGGCCATAATGCCGGGCACAACCTGCGTCTGGCAGCGTGTTCGCAGCCGATCAAACACATACATGGCCGAGCCATACAAAAACGGGTCGCCCTCACACAGGAGCGTAACATCGTTACCTGCTGCCAGTTCTTCAGCCAGCCGTTCAGCACTCTGGTCATAAAAGGCGGACATGTTCTGGTGGTATGCCGGGTCGTTGACCGAAACCTCGGTTGTAAACGGGTAAATCAGCCGCATTTCCCGCGTGGCAGGGCCAATATGAGCCTGCGCAATGGTCCGTGCCTGACTGGGGTGTTTTTCGCGACAGAAATACGCAACCACCGGGGTAGACCCAATCAGACGTGCGGCGCGCAGGGTGATCAATTCCGGGTCACCCGGCCCTACACCAACAATGCTGAGTGTGCCCGCCATTATTCAACCTCGCAGGCAAGGGCGTTAAGGGCGGCCGCAGCCATGGCGCTCCCCCCAAGCCGACCGTGCACGACAAGCCATGGCACGTCATGCCTTTTGGTCAGCGCCTCCTTGGATTCAGCCGCCCCGACAAAGCCCACCGGCACGCCCAGCACCGCGGCAGGCCGGGGGGCACCGGCATCCAGCATTTCCAGCAGGTGGAACAGGGCCGTAGGGGCATTGCCTATGGCCACAACAGCCCCAGCAAGCCTGTCCCCCCAAAAATCCAGCCCGGCGGCGGAGCGGGTATTGCCAATGGCCAAGGCCTGCGGCGGTGTGCGCGGGTCACGCAATGTGCAGATTACCTCGTTATCGGCTGGCAGACGGGTGCGGGTTACCCCCCTTGCCACCATTTCCGCATCACACAGAATGGCACAGCCATCACGCAAAGCCTGCCGGGCGCGCGGCACAAGGTCCGCGCTCATGGCAACCGATTGCGCCACATCCACCATACCGCAGGCGTGAATGATGCGCACAACTACGGTAGCCTGCTCCGGCGTAAAGGCCCTCAGGTCCGCCTCTGCCCGAATGGTTGCAAAAGAACGCTGGTAGATGGCCGCCCCATCCCGAATATACTCATAGGCCGACATCCACCGCTCCTTCCTTTTTGAATGATTCAAATGCTGTATAAACAGCCTGTTCACCTACGAACAGGCTTTCCACATCCCCCGAAGCCGAACCATTGCGCACCAGCCCGTAACCCTGATCGCCTGCCACCAGAGTATAATCGGCAGAGCCCGGATGGGCGCATCCCTTGCGACAACCCGAAACATGCAGGCTGGCCCCTGCAGGCAGCAGCGGAGCCAGATTACGCGCCAGATTTTCCGTCTCCCCGGCAGCCTGCGCACAAGCACTGGCCCCACTACAGGCCCAGATACGCAGGAGGGAGGAATGGGGGTCTGTTACCATACCGGCAACAGCTGGCGCCTGCTCCATGCCGCCCAGCACCAGAGTAAGCCATGGGGTCAGGCGCAAAATGCCATCACCCTGCGTTGCAGCAACCGTTGCACAATCATGCAGCATGGTCGCACTCATGCACCCCATAGGGGCAGACAGGGCAAACAATCCGTGCCCCAGTGGCCCAACACGGCCACAGCAAACCTCGGCCTGAGCAGGTTTGGGTGCTAGCACCTGCCCCGCCAGCCCCAGAATCTGGAACAGCACCTGCCCTACCGCCCGGTCCCGCTGGGGGCGCACGCTTTGGTGCGATGTTACAAAAGCACGCGCCAAAGCAACGGCCTGCCCAACTGCGAGCGTATAAGTAGTGGGAACCGCACACATGGTGCCGCACACAACGGACCACAGCCCATCTTCCGTGGCGCGCAGGGTAATATCCGCCTGCAACAGCCCTGTGGGGTAAAGCCCACCACCATCCACTGCAAAACCGAATTTGCCCGGCAGGGCCGTTAGCTCTTCCGCACCGATCAGCGCAGTACGCAGGGACTCCGCACAGGCCACGGTCTGCGCCGCGCAGGTCGGGTCATCCCCCGCCAGAGGGGAAACAAGCATGGCCTGACGCCGCTCCATACCCGCATCGGACAGGCCAAGCCCCGCAGCCACGGCAATTTCTGGGAACCGGCGCGCAGCATCAACCCCAAACCCACGCAGTTGCAGGCTGGCCCTGTTGGTGAGCCCTATGCGACCATTCCCCTGCTTTTGGGCCACATCCGCCAGCAAAAATGCCTGTGCCGCCTCCAGCCGCCCCAGCGTAGGCCGCACGCGCACAAGCCAGCCATCCGCAGCTTCCATGGGGGCAAAAAGACCCGGGCACCACCCTTTGACTTCCGGCTGAGCAAAACCGCCATACACCCCGGTTACTCCCGTCTGATCGGCCACCTGAGCACCTGAACCGGGAAGATATCTCCCCACCATGCCAGTACGCCACACCCTGTAAAAAACAACATGGTCCATGGCACCAGATCCACCCCCATGCCGGAACTGAGCCATTCAGCCAGAACGCCGGATACTCAACCCTGTTCCACCTTTTGCCCGCAATCATACAGGGGCTGGCCCGCGTTCGTGTTAGGCCGCCCGACTGGATCTTGTCAAAGCGCTCCATGGCACGGCAGGCATCCACTTTTATGCCTTTTGACGCAGCTTCCTCTTGCATCGCGGGCAAAACCCTGCTTGCAGCATGACTCATGCAAGATTCATTTGAGCAAACCAGCTGGTTTCCCATCATGCTCCATCTGGAAGGAGCACGTGTTCTTGTGGCAGGCGGCGGTAATGTCGCGGCCAACAAGGTGCAGCTTCTTGTGCCTACAGGTGCGCAGGTGGAAATTCTCTCCCCCACACTCTGCCCCGAACTCGAACGCCTTGTGGCGGACGGCAAGGCGGAGGTCACACGCCAGGACGCCACGGTAGAAAGCCTGACAGCCCGCCTGCCCGGCTGCCGTATGGTTTATCTGGCCACCAGCAACCGTGCGCTCAATGCTGAACTCAGCGCACTGTGCCAGAGCATGAACATACCCGTATGCGCGGTCGATGCTCCCGAGGTTTCCAGCTTTATTACCCCGGCCATGACCACACGCGGCGCTGTGCAGATTGCGGTGTCCACCGGTGGGGCCGCCCCTGTGCTGGCCCGCAGGCTCCGCGCGAAAATTGAAGAAATTATGCCCGCAGGCCTGCACAGGCTGGCGGCATTCATGCAGCAAAGCCGTCTGGCCCTGCGCACCCGCGTACCGGATTCCGCCATACGCCGCCGTGTATGGGAAGATTTTCTGGATGGAGCAGGTGGCGCTCTGGCCATGGCGGGCAACACGCAGGCCGCCCGGAACGAACTCGACCGCATTCTGGACCAGGGCCATGCCAGAACAGGGGAAGTGTGGCTTGTCGGCGCAGGCCCGGGCAACCCGGACCTGCTGACGCTCGCGGCACTGCGGCTCATGCAGGATGCAGATAGCGTTTTATACGACAATCTGGTTGGGCCGGATATTCTGAACTACGTGCGCCGCGATGCCGAGCGGGTGTTTGTTGGCAAGCAGACCAACAACCACACACTCCCTCAGGATGGCATTAATGCCGAACTCATCCGCCGCGCCCAAGCGGGGGAACGTGTACTGCGGCTTAAAGGGGGCGACCCATTTATTTTTGGCCGTGGCGGGGAGGAAATAGAGGCACTGATGGCCGCAGGCGTGCCATTCCGCATTATCCCCGGCATTTCGGCCGCCAACGGGTGCGCTGCTTATGCGGGCATACCGCTCACACACCGTGACTGCGCACAGGCCTGCCTGTTTATTACCGGCCATGCGCGGGCCGATGGCACCCTGAATCTGGCGTGGGAAACCATCGCCCTGCGCAGCCAGACCATTGTTATTTACATGGGCCTCACGCTGGTTGCGCAGCTCTGTGCCCGGCTGGTAGAGCATGGCCTGCCAGCAGACTGGCCCGCAGCCATTGTGGAAGGGGGCACCCTGCCACACCAGCGGGTATTAAGCGGCACTCTCAGCACACTCCCCCAGCAGGTTGCGGACAACCACATAACCAGCCCTGCCCTGATTATTGTGGGTCAGGTTGTCCAGCATCGGGTTGTGTCATCCGCTCCCTCGTAAGGCTCCCGGCCGTGCTAGAGGGTGTTATGCACTTTGCATGAGGAGTTGCGCGATCCGCTCTCCGGGGTCGAACGCAGTGTCCGGCTGTCAATGATGACTGTATGTCGGCTCAGCCGTCTTCCCAGCAGCCAGACGCAGCACCGGTAATATCCGGGCCGTGCCGATCCTGTTGGGTCATTCAAAACTGGATAGTAAGGTTCGATACCTTGGGGTGGACGTCGAGGATGCTCTGGTATTGTTGGAAGCCACGGATCTCTGAAATCGAACATGCCTTAGGAATTCTCTACTTCCTCCTTCTGTGTACATGATATGATGACACCGCCGGATGTTCTTGAAAGCATGGAACGCGACCTGTGAAGGTTCTGCTCGATACGCATGCGTTGCTGTGGTGGCTTTCGGACTCCGACTGACTGGGTGAGAGTGCAAGGGAAATTATCGCAGATCCGGCCCACGATATTTTGGTGAGTATCGTGTCACTATGGGAGATTGCGGTTAAAATCCGCATCGGAAAACTGGATGCGGATATGAACGATATTCTGGCAACCATTCCTGAGGAAGGCTTCTCTCTGCTGCCGATACAGCCCGAACACTTGCAGATCCTGATGTCTTTGCCTCTGCATCATCGTGATCCGTTTGACCATCTCCTGATGGCGCAGGCGCAAGCTGAACACGCCACGTTCCTTTCGGAAGATGGGCAAATGGATCACTACCCCATCAAGCGAATACGCAGTTCGTGAAGCACAAACTGTCGTTATTCCTGTCCACGCTAGGTAATTATTGAAAAACCGACATGTCCAGTCTGACTTCAAAATAGTTATCGTGGTTTCAATGCTACCAACTGATATTGCGACCATGTTGTAAAAGTCAGAGTGGTCTGGTCAAAATCAACGGGGCCATCAATGGGATGATGAAACTTGCGCGGGCCACCCTCCCGCAATAAAACACTCTGATTGTGCCAGAGACGCTCAAAATCGGAGCTTCGGGATCGCATCTCCTGCACAAGCGCGTTCACTTGCGGTTTGTCACCACGAATGCTGACAGCCCTGAATTCTGCCAGCACCCGTCGCGCGCTGTTTTCCCAATTATCAAGAAAACTACGGGCGTCTGATGCAAGAAAAACATAGCGCAGCAGATTGCGTTCTTTACCGTCCAGCCAACCGGCAAAAAGATGCCGGGCCGCGCCATTGGCGGCGCAGGCATTCCAGAGGGGATCGAGCACATAACAGGGCACTGCCATCTGCTCGGGAAAAATCCGGACCTCCTCGGGAAGACCTGATGCCATAGAAGGCCGCGACGCATTGGGGTCTTTCATCTGCGCGAGTTCGAATAGGTACAGTCGTTCAGCAGAGGACAGATGCAGGGCCGTGGCTATGCGTGCCAGCGTCGCCGCCGAACAGGAGACATCCCGGCCCTGTTCGAGCCACGTATACCAGGTCGTGCTGATGCCGCAGAGCTGGGCGGCTTCTTCCCGCCGCAACCCTTTTGCCCGACGACGTCCTGGGAGCGGATGCAGACCAACATCCACCGGTGAGAGGGTATCACGACGCGCGCGCAGGAAAGTCCCGAGAGCACGATGCTGTTCGGAGGAAAGATTCATGATGGTGGTTTTTATACCAGTATAAAGAAAGACCTTATCCCTGTTTTTTGCATCTGACAGCCTGAACTGCAACGAATCATAAAACAGTGGAGACAGAAAAGGTGTCGGAACCTTATACGGCAAAGCACTATGCCTTACGGGCGCAGGATTATGTGACTAGTACGGTCCACAGTCAGGGCAGCGATCTGGACAGGGTCGAAAGCCTGGTAGCGGGCAAGGAACTGCGACGTGTTCTGGATATCGGCTGCGGTGGAGGTCACGTCACCTATCGGCTCGCTCCCCATGTCGGAGAGGTTGTCGCCTGTGATGTAACGGGTCCGATGCTGGATGCCGTCGCGCAGGAAGCGGCACGACAGGGACTATCCAACGTCACGATCGTGCAGGCTCCAGCAGAAAAGCTCCCTTTTGAACATGGAAGCTTCGACGCCGTCTTCTGTCGCTTTACGACCCATCACTGGTCTGATGCGCTGGCAGGGCTGCGGGAAGCACGACGTGTGCTGGCACCATCAGGAATGGCTTTATTCATTGATGTGACAGCCCCTCCGTCCGGTCTACTGGACAGCTGGTTGCAGTCGATGGAGTTGCTGCGTGATATATCGCATGTTCGGGATTATACTGTGGCCGAATGGACGGCCATGGTGGGACAGGCGGGGTTTATTCTTCAGAGCGTCGGGACACATCGCCTGCGCATGGATTTCGAAAGCTGGATCGCGCGGACGAAAACACCGCCTGAACGGGTCGCAGCCATCCGCTCCCTGCAACAGGCCGCGCCCGATGATGTCACGCGCTATTTTGGGATTGAGGCCGATGGCAGCTTCATGATCGACATCAGCAGTTTTCTGACGGCACCATTGTAAGCGGGCTCACGATTGTCGTGGGAGACGCAGACTGCAATGCAGGAGTAAATCCATCATCCCCCACAATTCTGTAGTCGAGGCGGTCTCCTCTCCCGTAAACGCTCACTCCGACATATTCTTTTCCGATGGTAAGCCACCCGTTACTTTCCTTGGAGCCCAGCATTCTGCCCGGTCGTCCCTGTCTGCCGGGGTGACGTGTAGGGCCAGAAGATCGTGGACAACAGCCTCGAAACAGCCCGCTTCCATCCAGCGCCAAGAGTGCTGATACACCGAGTCCACGGCGGAAGATCGTTCGGCATCGTCCGCCAGGTAATACCGTAACGGATCACATACCGAAGACCGTCGAACAGTTCCCCCAGATCATGATGCCGTTGTTCCGCGTCTTCTTTCATCAGAAGAAGATACGGAATAATCAACGACCATTCTTCATCGCTGATATCAGAAGGATACGGTTTGCGCGCAGTATTCATACATTTCCACTGCACCAATACTGCACCAATCATGCCAGAAATTACATAACTCTTTCTAGCTGCAATGGGCCTGATGGGCGTATAGCGCTCTGGCACCATTGCGCTCCAGAAGCTGGTCCGCCCTTACGCACAGCGCATCCGTTGCCGGGGGCCGCCCGAACATGCGCCGGTATTCCCGACTGAACTGGGAGGGACTCTCATACCCCACGGCAAAGGCGGCTTCTGCGGCATCCACATTCTCGCTGACCATGCGCCTGCGTGCTTCCTGCAGGCGCAACTGGGTCCGGTATTGCAGGGGGCTCATGTTGGTCGCTGCGCGGAAATGCCGGTGGAAGGTGGAAAGCCCCATACCCGCCACACGGGCCGCCCGACCAATATCAAACGGTTCCGCATAATGCTGGGCAATCCAGTGGATGGCTCTGTTAATGTGGGAGAGGTTGCTCCCAGCCGTTGCAATCTGCCTGAGTGCGCACCCCTGATCCCCCTGTAACAGCCGGTAAAGCAGCTCACGCACGATCAGGGGTTTGAGGATGGGAATATCCTCCGGCTGGTCCAGCAGCTTCATCAACCGCAAGAGTGGCTCGGTAATGGCCGAGTTAAGCGGGCTTAGCCCCATACCCATAATGCACGCCTGATTGGGGTCTACCTGCTGCTCGTTCACCACCAGCAGCAGTTCCGCGATCAGGGCGGGGTCCAGTGCCAGACACAGGGCCAGATAGGGGCGTTCTGGCGTGGCCTGTGTAATGCAGCCCGCTACTGGCAGGTCCACGGCCGTAACAAGGTAGTGGCTGTCATCATAATCAAACACCCGGTCCCGGAGCATGACCTGCTTTTTGCCCTGCACGATAACGTACACGCGGGGTTCAAACACGAAGGGAATGGGTTCGCTCACGACCTCGGCCCGGTAGAGCGTGAGTTCGGGAATGGCGGTTGTCACCGTGGAATGGGTACAGTGCCTGAGCACCAGATTCTGCAATTCCGCCAGATTACCGACCATATATGCCTCTTTAGTTACGCAGCCACTCCCTCCGGTCCAGAACGGCAGAGCAGCCCAAACCATTCCAGACAGAGCAGAATAAGGCAATCAGCCATACCCATGTCTTGCCTGAAACAGCGACCAAATAGCCTGACAGAGAGAATCAGGCAAGAAGTGGGTAGAATTGCTCTATCTCCCTCGCCCTCTTCCGGCCCATTGTGGCACCACTGATCACACAGCCAAGGAAGAACAGGCTTATGGCTTACGCCACAACAAACCCCTACACGGGCGAAGTCGTCAAAACTTTTGCCGATGCGACCGACCAGGAAGTGCAGACCGCACTGGACACAGCCTATACCGCATTCCAGTCCTGGCGTGGTACTTCCTTTGCCGAACGCGCGAAGGTTATGTCTGCCGCAGCACAGATCCTGCGTGACAACATGGACGATTACGCCGCTCTGCTGACGCTGGAAATGGGCAAGGTTTTTGGCGAAGCCAAAGCCGAAGTCACGCTCTCGGCCGAAATTTTTGAATACTACGCCGAACACGCCGAGCGCCTGCTGGCCGCCGAAGCCCTGCCGGTTAAAAACCCCGAAGAGGGTCAGGCCATGCTGGTCCATGAACCTCAGGGCATCGTGTTTGCCATTGAGCCGTGGAACTTCCCCTACTACCAGATCGCCCGCATCATCGCGCCCCAGCTTTCCGCCGGGAACACGGTCATCCTCAAGCACGCCTCCAACGTGCCGCAGTGTGCCGCGGCATTTGATGACCTGATGCGCAAAGCTGGCCTGCCGGAAGGGGCATTCCGCAACCTGTACCTTGCCCGTCATCACACCGAAACCGTGCTGAACGACCCGCGCGTCTGCGGCGTGGCCCTGACCGGCTCCGAAGGCGCTGGCGCCATTGTGGCGTCTGTTGCAGGCAAGGCGCTCAAAAAAGCGACCATGGAACTTGGTGGTTCGGACGCATTTATCGTGCTCGAAGACGCCGATCTGGAAAAAGCGGTCAAATGGGCTGTTTTTGGCCGCCACTGGAATGCAGGGCAGGTTTGCGTTTCTTCCAAGCGGCTGATCGTGGCTGACGCCATTTATGACCGCTTTGTAGAACTCTACAAAAAAGGCGTTGCTGAACTGAAGGCAGGGGATCCGATGGACCCGGCTACCACGCTGGCCCCGCTCTCCTCCCAGAAGGCAGCGGACGACCTGCGCACACAGGTTGATGAAGCCTGCAAGCTGGGCGCCAAAGCCGAAGTTATTGGCGCTCCTGTGCCCGAAAAAGGCGCTTTTTTCCGCCCGGTGCTGCTCACCAACCTGGAAAACAACCCCGCCCGCCTGTGGGAGTTCTTTGGCCCGGTTACCCAGCTTTACCGCGCAAAAGACACCGAAGATGCCATTCGCATTGCCAATGACTCTCCCTACGGTCTGGGCGGTTCTGTCTTTACGCAGAACACCAAGCTTGGGGTGGAAGTGGCCCGCCGCATTTACACCGGCATGGTCTACATCAACCACCCGACAATGGTCAAAGCCGACCTGCCGTTTGGTGGCGTGGCCCGCTCCGGCTTTGGCCGCGAGCTGATCGGCCTCGGCATTAAGGAATTTGTCAACCACAAGCTGATTGACGTGGTGGATATTGACGCACCGTTCTGATCGAACAGCGGATCAGAACCGTAAGCCGCATTAACCGGCGGTTTACGGCCCAGCCATGCAAAAGGCCCGGCAGAACCTGCCGGGCCTTTTGTGTAATCACCCTGCCTCTGATTTATCGCTCCGTTTGCCCCACAGCCAGACGCAGCAGAATATACTCGCGCAGTTTCTGGGGGAGCAGGCGTTCAACCACCCGCAGAACGCGGAACGGCCACGGGAAAATATATTCCCGCCGCCCCTGTGCAATGGCGCGGGCAATCAGGCGGGCTGCCTTTTTGGCTGGAACCAGAAAAGGACGCGGACCTTCCAGCCGCTGGCTCATGGGCGTGTCCACAAAACCGGGCACGATCAATGTTAGCTGAACGCCATATTGCCGCCAGGCAAGCCCGGCCGACCTAGCAAAAAATGCCAGTCCGGATTTGGAGCTGCTATAGGCGGCAGAAAAGGGCATTTCATAAAACCCGGCAACCGAGCCTATGAGCGCAATATGCCCACTGCGCCGCTCCACCATGCTCTTGGCTGCTGCCGTGGCCAGCGTAACCGGCGTTGCATAATTGACCAGCCCAAGCTGGAGCACCTTCTGCGGGTCTTCCGTTTTGTCGTCCAGAGACTGGATATCAGACAGCCCCGCACCCAGCACCACGCAGTCAGGCCTGTGGGCTGCATCATCTTCCTCAAAGGCCTTCAGAGCTGCGGCTCCATCGCACAGATCAATCTGGCGTGTATGCACCACAGCCCCACTGGCGCAGCATTCCATGGCCAGATGGCTCAGCCGCTGGGCATTTCTGCCCCACAAAATCAGGGTCCGGCCCGGTGCCGCATAATGGTGCGCAAGCTCCGCACCAATGCCGCCCGTAGCCCCAGTAATCAGCACGGAACGCAGAACGCCCTTCCCCGATGCATCAGATTTCACATTTTTTCCTTTCCCATTGAGAGAGAATGAGGCATCACCCGTGGAGTTTTTCATCTTCCGTTCCATGGAGGGGCAATGTCTTTCCCGACTCAGATTACCGTTTCCCCTGTTTCGGGCTCACGTCAGCTTTCTCTCTTTATAAAGCTTCCGCGCAAACTTTACGATGCTCTGCCCGGATATGTTGCCCCTTTGGACATGGAAGAGCGCGATATGCTCTCCCCCAAAAAAGCGCCTTTTTACGACCACGGCTTTGCGTGTTACTTTCTGGCATGGCGGGATGGCAAACCGATTGGTCGCATATCTGCCCAGATAGATTCCCTTGTGCTCAAGCAACCCGGCCCCAGAACCGGCTTTTTTGGTGCGCTGGACACGGCAGAACCCGCCTGCGTTCCCCTGCTGCTTGAAGCCGCCACCCAGTGGCTTGAAACACGCGGCGTAGAACGCATCCGTGGTCCGTGGACACTGAACAGCAACGGCCAGTCCGGCGTGATGATTGAAGGGCAGAACGAAATGCCCATGATCGGCACGCCATGGCACCCCGCAACCCTCGGCCCGGCCATTGAGGAAGCAGGCTTTGCAAAAGCGATGGACCTGCTCTCCTACCGTATGGAAACAGGACCGCAGGCCGAACGCGCCAACCAGATTCCCCCCAACCTGCGCCAGCGCCTTGGCAAGATTACCATGCGTGGTCTGCGCCTTAAACATATTACAGAAGACGCCACAATCCTGCGCGAAATCTATAATGATGCCTGGGCCAACACTTGGGGTAATGTCCCCCTGACTTCCCACGAAGTTGAATCCCTGCTCAAGGCGCTCAAACCCATCCTGCGGCCCGAGCAGTATGTGCTGGCCGAAGTTGAGGGCGAACCCGCCGCCATAGCGCTGGTAATTCCCAATATGTTTGACATCAGTGGGGATCTTGGCGGCGCACCCTCTCCTCTGGGCTGGCTTAAACTGGGATCACGCATTCTCAGGCATAACTTCCATTCCGCCCGGGTTGTGCTTCTTGGTGTGCGTCAGAAATATATGGGCACCGCCCTGCGCGCCATGCTGCCTGTTCTGATTATTGATGAACTGATGCGGCGCGGGCATGTCCTGCCCTACCGGACCATTGAACTGGGCTGGGTGCTGGAAACACACACAGGGCTGCGGAACCTTATTGAGCGTATTGCCCCTACTCCGTACAAACGACATCGTATGTATGAGAAGATTCTGGTTCAGCCAGACGCCTGACTCCACCACCATTACAGGCAAACGCCACAATCTTGTGACAGGCCTTTACACCAGAACCGCATAGCCCGGCTTACAGGTGGCTCCAGCCTTTGGTTCTGAACTGCATAGGCTGGCCTGCACCATCAATCACGGACACACCCGGCTCACCCGGTTCAAACTGGCCTATCCGGGTCACAGGCACCGCCCCGTACGGAGTGGGCAGACTTGGGCAGGACAGAAGCTGATGCTCCCGCTCAGCGGGTACGGCAAACAGGATTTCGTAATCATCCCCGCCAGTCAGGCAGACTTCCCGCCATGCGGGCTCCAAAGCGCGCGCCGCAGCCGAGAGCGGCACATGGTCGGCCAGAATACGCACATGCAGGGCGTTTTCCCGCGCAAGATGGCCTGCATCCTGCACGAGCCCATCGGACACATCCATAGCAGCAGATGCCAGACCATGCAGAGGCAACCCTATCCGTGGCTGTGGCAGGCGGTAGCGTTGCGCCAGATAGCCTGCAGGGTCAGCCAGAGAAGGCTCTACCCCCTGCAACACGCGCAGGCCCAGAGCGCCGTCTCCTATGGTGCCGCTAACCCATAGTCCATCTCCCGCACGCGCACCACACCGCCGGATAGCCTGACCGGGCAGGACCGAGCCAACAATGGTCAGCGAGAGAACAAGCGGCCCGGAGGTAGAGGTTGTATCGCCTCCCATCAGGCTCAGCCCGAAGCGGGCCTGATCCTGCGCCAGCCCCTGACAGAACTGCTCTACCCAGTCATCCGTAATATGGGGGGGCCGTGCAAACGCCAGAAGCCAGCCTTCCGGCCTGCTCCCCATGGCGGCAAGGTCAGACAGGTTGCACCGCAACAGCTTGCGGCCGATTGTATCGGGGGGATCGGTTGGTAGAAAATGCACATTTTCCACCATGGCATCTACCGCCATCACCATTTCGCGCCCCTGTGGGGGCGAGAACACTGCGGCGTCATCCTGCAGGTTCAGAGCGGCAGGGCCAGCAAGCGCTAAAAAATGCCGCCGTATAAACGCAAACTCCGGCGGCAGATCAGTCTTCGGCGGGGGGGACGACGGTGCTGTCATGATCTTCAACCGGTGTGGGGGTTTTGAAAAGCGTATCCAGCACACCATTCACCAGACGTGGCTCATCCCCGGAAAAGAAGCCATGTGCCACGTCCATATACTCATTGATCAGGACTGCGGCAGGCACTTCTGCATAGCGGAACTCCGCAATGGCTGCCACAAAAAGAGCACGCAGGACCGGGTCCAGCCGTTCGATCGGCCATGTAGAGGGCAGGGTCTGGACAATATCGCCCTCAATGGCCGTACGGTTGGAAACAGCTCCTTTTACAATGGCGGTAAACAGGGCCACATCCGCTTCGGGAATACGCCCATCCTCGTAGGATTCACCACTCAGGGTCGTGCCAAACCGATGGACCAGAAACTGCTCAATAACGGAATCCGGACGATCCCCATTCTGCTCAATCTGGAACAGAGCCTGCACGGCGGCAACACGCGCGGCTGTACGCGGGCGTTGTGCGGCTTTGAGCTTGGGTTGGTCCTGTAGTTCGGTCATCGTTCTCTCCTGCCCCGCTCTTATGCGAAGCCGCGTTTTGTGGCGTTTTTACGCATAAAGGTCTAGTCTTTTTGTTCGCTCTGCTGGGTTTTGCTTTCCATGAGCGTCAGAATCTCGGAAAAATCGCGGGCTTCCGTAAAATCCCGGTACACGCTGGCAAAACGCACATACCCCACGCCGTCCACTTCCTTGAGCGCATCCATGGTCAGTTCACCAATGCGCGCGGAGGCGACTTCCGTATCCCCCGATGCTTCAAGCTGGCGCACCACCCCGGTTACAATCTGCTCCATCTGCTCATCCGATACCGGGCGTTTGCGCAGGGCAATACGGATGGAGCGGGAAATTTTATCCCGATCAAACGGCGCACGCCGCCCATCCTGCTTGACCACCACCAACTCGCGCAACTGCACACGCTCTACCGTGGTAAAGCGCTGCCCGCAGGACAGGCACGCCCTGCGGCGGCGAATGGCCGACCCTTCTTCATTCGGGCGACTGTCCTTGACCTGACTATCCGGGTTCCCGCAAAAAGGGCAACGCATGATGGTACCAACCTTCCCTCAGGCGCGTATCCGACGGCATTGTGCTGTTCAAAGAGCGCCAGGTGACACTCAGATATTTGTTTTAACCGGGTTCGTCCATACTGCTCATGCCCCAAGGCGCACGGAGACACCATGAAACCCCTTTACCAAGCAATACTGGCCTGTGCCCTGATCAGCCTGACGGCACCCCGCACAACACATGCCCAGGAACACGGTAGCGGACAATCCGTTCCCGGACAGGCTGATGCCCAGCAGGACATCGCCATTACCGATATTTCACTCCACCTTCCCTCCACGCAGGGAGGCGGGCGGACCGAACTCTATTTTAGCCTGACCAATAATAGCCACACAACCCATCTGCTGACGGGTGTTGTCTCCCCAGCCTGCGGCACACTGGTCGGTTACCACACCGATCAGGAAAACACTTCAGGCACCCGCAGCCTGTTCCAGCATCTGGCTCTACCGGAAACCACAACACTGGTATTTGCTGGCGCAGGCTACCACATGCTCTGTGTTAATCCTGTTGCACAGGTGCTCACCCAGCCCAATGTGGCGGTTACATTCCAGTTTCTGGGCGGATCCAGCAAAACCGTGTCCGCACCGGTTACATCCGCCACCCAATAGTGCAGGGACAGCGGCCAGAAGAGCCGGAATACGTTCCGGCCACTTTTGGCGTCATTCCTCCTAACCGCCGGTATAGGTGCTGAGCGTACGCTTAACAGCCTGATGCCAGCCAGCAATCATGGTACGGCGCTGGGTGCTGTCCATTTGAGGTTCAAACAGCGAACCCCGCGCCCATTCTGCCGCTACGTTTGCCTCATTTTCCCAGACACCGGTTGCCATACCGGCAAGGAAGCCAGCGCCCAGAGCCGTTGTTTCAACATTGCGCGGGCGCTCAACCTTGGCTTGCAGCATGTCGGCAAGGAACTGGCAGTACCAGTCATTGGCGGACATACCACCATCCACACGGATGCTCTCCGTGGTGCCACCACCGTCCTGCACCATAGCACTCACCAGATCCAGCGTCTGATACGCCACGGATTCCAGAGCCGCCCGGGCAATATGAGCCGCAGTGGCATCCAGTGTCAGCCCACAGATCAGGCCGCGTGCATCCGGGTCCCAATGGGGGGCACCCAGACCGACAAAGCCGGGCACCATGTACACGCCGTGGCTGTGCGGTACACGGGTTGCCATATCATCCGTCTGGGAGGCGTGGGTGATCAGATGCAACCCGTCACGCAGCCATTTGATGGCCGCACCAGCCACAAAAATGGAGCCTTCAAGAGCATATGTTGGTTTGCCATTGAGCCGGTAAGCAACCGTGGTCAACATCCGGTTGCGTGATTCCACGGGCTTGTCCCCCGTGTTCAGCAGCAAAAAGCACCCCGTGCCATAGGTGGCTTTGGCCATGCCCGGCGTAAAGCAGGCCTGCCCCACAACGGCGGCCTGCTGGTCGCCTGCTATCCCGGCAATGGGAATGGCCCGCCCAAACAGGGCTGGGTCCGTTTCCCCGTACAGGGTGCTGCTATCCTTGACTTCGGGCAGCAGGCTGGCGGGAATACGGAACAGGTTCAGAAGGTCCTGATCCCACTGCTGGCGGTGAATATCAAACAGCATGGTGCGCGAGGCATTGGTCGCATCGGTTGCGTGGACCTTACCGCCCGTCAGCCGCCACAGGATAAACGAATCAATGGTGCCAAATGCCAACTCACCTTTTTCGGCGCGGGCACGGGCATCAGCCACGTTATCAAGCAGCCATGCCAGTTTGGTGGCGGAAAAATAAGGGTCCAGCAGCAGGCCCGTGCGTTCACGCACCAGAGCCTCGGCCCCTTCGTCACGCAGTTTCTGGCAGACACTGGCTGTCCGGCGGTCCTGCCAGACAATGGCGCGATGGATCGGCTTACCCGTGCTACGCTCCCACACCACAATGGTTTCGCGCTGGTTGGTAATGCCAATACCTGCAATACGGTCCGCAGCCCCGCTCTGCTCCAGTGCCGCACGCGCTGTGTTGAGCACATCGGTCCAGATGTCTTCGGGGCAATGCTCCACCCACCCGGCATTGGGGTAATGCTGCGGGAACTCCTGACGGGCCGCAGCCAGTTCGTTGGCGTCACGATCAAAAACGATGCTGCGGGTTGATGTTGTTCCCTGATCAATCGCCAGAACACAATCTTGTTTGGTCATGGGGAATATCCCTTCTTATTCTGAGCAGTCAGTCTGCCGCAGGAGTGGAGTGACGGCCCAGTGCGGGCATGAACGGACGCAGCAGCGTCTGGTAGATCGTGGCCCCGATAAGCCCGCCCACAAGTGGGCCTACAACAGGCACCCACCAGTAATTCTGGGGAGAAGGAAGGGCCGTACGCCCCCACCCGGCGACAAAACAGAACAGGCGAGGCCCAAAATCGCGCGCAGGGTTGATGGCCCACCCTTCCAGATACCCCGAAGATGCACCAATAATGGCAACCAGCAGGCCGATGATCAATGCGCCCGAGTTCGCCTGTGGGGCCGCCGTATTGTACTGGCAGGTCACTGCAAAAATACCAAGGACCAGAAATGCCGTCAGGATTGTCTCGTTCAGCAGGGCATGCAGGGGCGTTACAAAGTCACCCGGATGGGTAAAGAACACGCCTGATGCGGCGCCATCATTGGCGAAATCCAGATGGTGAGACACCGCATAATGCACGATAACCGAGCTATACAGGGCATAAACCAGACAGGCACCCAAAAAGCCGCCTACCACCTGCGCCACCCAGTACGGCAGCACCTTGCGCCACGCGAACCCACGGTAGCAGGCAAGGGCCAGCGTAACAGCGGGGTTGGCATGTGTGCCAGAAACAGCACCGGTCACGTAAATGGCAAGGGTCACACCCAGCCCCCACGTAATGGCAACTCCCCAATAGGAGAGCTGGTAGGGGCTTGGGTCGTACAGCGAGTACATGGCCGCAACGGAATCACCGATCAGAATAATGATCAGCACCGCCAGACATTCGGCTATCAGCTCACCCCAGAGACTGTTTTTTACCTTATCCATATCTTTCCTCTTTTTGTTTTTTTGTTCGGAAAGCGGTATTTTACAGATCAGACAGCTTTCTTCTGAACATAGGTTTCAACGCGGGCTTTTTCCGCGTCATTCAGATGCAGGCCCAGTTTGCTGCGCCGCCAGAGCACATCTTCCGCCGTACGAGCCCATTCACGCGCCATCAGGTAGTCAACTTCACGCGTGCTCAGGTCCCCACCCAGCAGTTCTCCCATATCGTCCATGCTGTTGGCCTGTCCGATAATTTCGTATGTGCGGCTGCCGTAATTACGCATCAGACGCCAGGCCAGTTCTTCTGGCAACCAGGGGGCTACGCGGCGCAACCGGGCAAGGGCACCGTCAAAGCCACCTTCACCAATATCCCCACCGGGCAGCACTTCGCCTGCGGTCCAGCTCTGCCCACCCACTACGGGCAGCACGGGGGCAAGCTTTTCCAGCGCATGTTCGGCCAGCTTACGATAGGTCGTGATTTTGCCACCAAAAATGGAAAGCAGGGGCGCACCATCCTGCGTGTCCAGATCCAGAACATAATCGCGCGTAACGGCAGACGCATTCGCAGAGGCATCGTCATACAACGGACGCAGCCCTGCGTAGCTCCACACCACATCGCTCTCACGGACCTGCACGTTCAGGTAGCGGTTCACACTTTCGCACAGATACGTTACTTCATCAGGTGCAATGCCCACCTTGCCCGGCTCATCCTTCCACGGAATATCCGTGGTGCCGATCAGGGTAAACTTCTGCTCGTACGGAATGGCGAACACAATCCGCTTGTCAGGGTTCTGGAAGATGTAAGCCTGCGATCCCTCGTATACACGCGGGACAATAATGTGGCTCCCCTTGACCAGACGCACCGATTTGGAATTGGGGATTTTAAGCGTATCGGCCAGCAGGCGAGCAACCCACGGGCCAGCAGCGTTCACCATGGCCTTGGCGCGCACGGTCTGGATCTGGCCGGTTATGCAGTCTTCCAGTGTCGCCACCCACTGCCCGTCCACGCGCTGCGCGGCAGTCAGGCGGGTGCGCACGCGCACATCTGCCCCCCGCTCGGCCGCGTCCATGGCATTCAGCACAACAAGGCGGCTGTCCTGTACCCAGCCATCGGAATAAATGAAGCCTTTGGTATATTCAGACTTGAGCGCACGCCCCGAAGAATGCTTGCGAAAATCCACGCCAATGGATTTGGGCAGCGTCATGTTGGATGCCAGATGGTCGTACAGGAACAGCCCGGCCCTGAGCATCCACGCCGGGCGTACCAGCCTGGAATGCGGCAGCACAAAGCGCAGCGGCCACATGATATGGGGAGCCATGGTCAGCAGGCGCTCACGCTCCATCAGCGATTCACGCACAAGGCGGAACTCATAATATTCCAGATAGCGCAGACCACCGTGGATCAGCTTGGTGCTGGAAGACGAGGTATAGCTTGCCAGATCATCCTGCTCCACCAGCAGGACGGATGCACCACGCCCGCAGGCGTCACGCGCAATGCCGGTGCCGTTAACGCCCCCCCCGATAACGAGAAGGTCATAAATACGCTCGGATGTTTCTGCTGCTGACATGGTTTTTATCGGTTCCATCTACACGAAGGCTTTGTTCGTTTTATTCGATTTCGAAAACATAACGCAAGAACTATGCTCTCGATCCTCGATGGAAGATATTTTTTAAACCATGATGTTCCTTTACGAACACTCCTGCGCACCAACAACGTGAAGTTGCACATCATGTTCGCGCAAAATGGCACGAATGCCCGGTGGTGGGGGCAGGTCCGTAAAAAACGCATTGATCTGGGAAATATGCCCTACCCGCGCCATCGGCCTGCGCAAAAACTTGGTGTGGTCGGCCAGCAGGAACACGGTTCTGGCGTTGCGTATGATCGCCTGCGCCGCGTTAATTTCGTCCGCGTCAAAGTCCAGCAACGTGCCATCCGCATCAATGCCGGAAATACCGATAACACCAAAATCCGCCCGATACTGCTCGATCATGGCCGCAGCCGCCGGGCCAACAATCCCGCCATCGCGCAGGCGTACGCTGCCACCTGTAATGATCAGGCTACATTCAGGGGCTGGAGCCAGCAGGGTTGCGACATGGATATTGTTGGTAATGACCCGCAGGGTTCTGTGGGTTCGCAGCGACCGGGCAAAAGCCTCGGTTGTGGTGCCTATGTTGATGAACAGGGAGGCCCCGTCCGGTATGGCCTTTGCCGCTTCCCTGCCTATGGCGTCCTTGGCCTGCAGGTTCAGGATCTGCCGGTCGGAATAGGCAATGTTCTCGGCGGGGGAAAGGCTGCTGGCTCCACCATGATGGCGGGCCAGCAACCCCTGCCCGGCCATAATGTTAACATCCCGCCGTACGGTCTGCACGGTTACACTCAACTCGCGCGCCAGTTCCTCGCTGGCAACATACCCGTGCTGGTTGACCAGCCGCAGAATATGCCTGCGTCGTTTTTCCAGAGCATTGCTCATGCCGGTTCTGCCTCAATAACCGCCAATACGGCTTCTCCATAACGTTCCAGCTTGGAGCGACCTACGCCCTTGATCTCTCCCAGCGTATCCAGATCATCGGGTTTTTCGAGCGCTATGTCTTTCAGAACCGAATCATGGAAAATGACATACGGCGGAATTTCCTGCTCCCTGGCTTCTTCCCGCCGCCATTTGCGCAAGGCTTCAAACAGGGCCAGACGGTCTTCCGGCAGGTCCAGAGCGGCAGATTGCCTCTGCCCCCGAGAGCCCCCCACATTGCCGGTGTGTTCCACAACCGGGTCAGCCCGCAAGGCAACGTTTTCCTCCCCCCGCAGGATCGGGCGGGCGATATCGGGGTTCAGTCGCAACCCACCATACTGCCCTTCTATCCGCAGGGCACCGCGCGCAATAAGCTGGCGAACCACACCACGCCAGAACGACTCGCTTCTGTCCTGACCAATCCCCCAGACCGAGAGCTTGTCGTGCCCGTTACGGCTTATGCCGTCGGTCTGCTTGGCCCGCAAAACAGCGATAACATGCAGCGCGCCAAAACTTTCCCCCGTGCGATACACAGCCGAGAGCAGCTTGCGGGCGGCTTCCGTTCCATCAAATGTCAGCACCGGGTGGCGGCAGTTATCGCAATGCCCGCAAGGCTTTTCCAGTTCCTCGCCAAAACAGTGCAGCAGCGCCTGCGTGCGGCACCCTGTGGTTTCAGTAAACGCGATCATGGCCTCCAGACGGCTGCGCATGATGCGTTTTTCGTTATCCGGAGCCGCGGACTGGTCCAGCCAGTAACGGGCACGGGCTATATCCTCCCCCCCGTATAACAGCACGGTATCAGACGGCAGGCCATCGCGCCCGGCCCGGCCGATCTGCTGGTAATACGCCTCGGGCGAGGAGGGCATATCCAGATGCACAACTGCGCGCACATCCGGGCGGTCTATGCCCATGCCAAAAGCCACCGTGGCCACAATAACCAGCGGCTCCCCCGAACGAAAACGCAGCAGGGCCGCGCGCTTTTCCACCGGAGACAGCCCCGCATGATACGCCAGCGCAGGCCAGCCGCGCTCCCGCAGAGAGGCCGCGATACGCTCGGTTCTGGCGCGGCTACCACAATAGACAATGGACGCATCTTCCCTGTAGCGCTCAAGAGCTACAAGCAGTTGTTTCAGTTCTGAACCTTTGGGCTGCACGGCAATATTGAGGTTGGGCCGATGAAAGCTTGAAACCAGAACCTGCGCGTGCGGCATATCCAATGCCGCCAGAATATCATCCCGCGTGCGTTCGTCCGCCGTGGCGGTCAGGGCAAGCCGTGGCACATTGGGAAAATGCCGCGGCAGCGCGGTAAGAGCCCTGTATTCGGGCCGGAACTCATGCCCCCAGGCCGAAATGCAATGTGCTTCGTCTATGGCAATAATGGACAGCGGTATGCGCGTCAGGCGGTCCAGCGTACCTGACGACAAAAGGCGTTCAGGCGAAATATAGAGCAGGTCCACACGGCCATTGGCCAGATCGGACCTGATCTGGGCTGATTCGTTTTCGTCCAGTTCGGAATGCAGGGCAGCAGCATTAACCCCAAGCTGCCTGAGCCCCGCCACCTGATCGTCCATAAGCGCGATAAGGGGAGAGATGACCAGTCCCATGCCGGGCCTGCACAGGGCTGGAATCTGGTAACAGACACTTTTGCCCCCACCCGTGGGCATGAGCACAAGGGCATCCTGCCCCTGCATGGCGCATTCTACGGCCTGCGCCTGCAAGCTCCTGAACCCGGGGAACCCAAAGACAGCCTGCAACACATCCTGCACGGACCGGTTACAGAACCGGTCACGCGGAAGCACTCCCGGTACCCTTTCCTCCGGCAAGCCTAATGGCGGCTCATAGGGCGGAATGTCGGAGTATGCAGGCTCTCTTTCCTCCATGGCGATCAGGGGCTTATCAGTTCGATCTCTACACGGCGGGAGCCAACAACCATCCCTTCCATGTTGGAAGGAGCACGCGGTGTTTCCACAATCCTGTCGCCACGTACGCCATCTGCCTGCAATCTGGCTGTCACGGCCTTGGCCCGCTGGATTGCGACAAGCGCATCGGCCGACAGGTCCTTGCCTGCCCCGGCATACCCTTCTACCCGAACAATGCGGGAGGGGTGCCTGTCCGCTTCCTGCGCGACCTGCGCAACCACGTCCTGTCCAGCCTGATCAAGCTCGGCCGACTGGTGGGAAAAAAAGACAACATATTTGCGGGGTGTCTGGGTGGCACAGGCGGCCAGCAGGCTCAGGCAGGCAACTGAAAATAAGCGGCGCATAATAATCATTCCTGAATTATCAAAACAAAACCGTTTTATTTGGTGCCCCTCCAGACGGCTGGCGTCAACAACGATTCCAGCGGACCTAGGCCGCAGCAGCTTTTGCCACACCTTCGGACAGACGCCAGATGCGGTCCAGCTTTTCCACCCCGGTCAGACGGTGGGCAATCAGTATGACCGTGCGGCCCTCGGATACGGTGTTCAGGGTCCGGAGGAACTCCTGCTCCGTCTGCGCATCCAGACCCGTGGCAGGTTCGTCCAGAATAAGAATGGGCGCAGGCGCCAGTAGCGTGCGGGCCAGAGCAATACGCCGCCCCTGCCCGCCGGAGAGACGAATCCCCCCCTCACCCACCCAGGTATCCAGTCCTTCGGGCAGAGCGCGGACAACATCGGACACCGCAGCCTGATCGAGAGCCTTCCATAGGTCGTCTTCAGAAGCATCCGGCCGACCAAGCAGCAGGTTGGCACGAATGGTATCATCAAACAGGTGCGTTGCCTGCGAAAGCCACGCCATTTTGCTCCGCACGGCATCGGGCCGTATGGTGGCAATATCCTCCCCGCCCAGATAGATATGGCCCTCCTGCGGACTTGCCGCACGTAACAGCAAAGCTGCAAGGCTGGATTTACCTATGCCCGATGGCCCCAGAATGGCTACTCTGGCCCCTGCGGGAATATCCAGCGTAAGCCCTTTTAAAACCCACGGCCTGTCTTCCGCCCAACGGAAGCGCACATTGTTCAGGCGGATGCTGGTATCCGCAGGAGCATTCTCATGCATGACCTGCGTGTTTGCAGCAGCAGGCTGTACTGCCATTTCCACCACCCTGCGGGCGGAAACCCCCATAATACCGGCCTGCAAGCCTGCACGTGTAAGGGTTACCGCACTTTCAAAGGCGGCAACGGTCAAAAAGAGTATGCTCACCCCTTCAAGCGCGCCTATTCTGGGGAGCAGAATTCCGCCAATAGCCAGCAGCACCATGAACACGGCAGACTGGCCGAACAAAAAGGCCAGAGCATTGGCAAATGCGGCACGGCGGGCCACAGCCATCTGCCCCTGCAACAATGCGGCATCCGCTGCCTGCACACGGGCCAGCATCCGCCCTTCTGCACCAAATGCCCGGATTTCGCGCAGGCCCCCGACCAGATCCAGCACGGAAATACGCAGATGCGCCAGCAGATGGGCGGCCTGATCAGCCGCCTTCTGCCCCGACCGAGCGATCAGCCACGGCACAAGAAAAGACGAACAGGCAAATAGCACACCAACGGCCACCCCCAGCACAAGGCTCTGCCGCCCCACGATCACCAGCAGGGCTGGAAAAGTCAGACCCGCACAAACCAGCGGCACAACAATCCGCAGGTAAAGCCCGTCCAGCGCACCAATATCGGATACCAGACGGGACAGCATATCTCCCGCCCGGCGGAACCCCAGCCCTGCCGCTGCACCATGGGCAAGGGACTGAAAAAACCAGACCCGCAGGTCCGCCAGCGCACGGAACATGGCATCGTGCGCAAACAGGCGCTCCGCATAACGCAGTGTTACACGCCCCACACCAACCCAGCGTAGCAATGCGGTTGTCACCACCACTTCGCCCAGCACGCAGCCCGCCAGCCGCAAGCCTGACACCTGCATAAGCGCAAGACCACAGGCCAGTGCAGCCAGAGCCAGCAGTGCACCCGCAACCAGCCGCACTCCCTGCCTGCGCCACAGGCCGAATATAACGCACACAGCCTGCCAGTCCGTAAATCTGGCCGTGGGCTGCACAGGCATAGTATGCAGCCGCGCTGGGGGCTGCACGGCTGATGTCTGATCTTGCATTGCCATATTATGCAGCCCCCTGCCGATTGATGACACGTCCGTTTTGCAGGTCTATCCGCCGCCCCTTGAACATATGAGCCGCGGCCGAGTGCGTGGCCAGAATAACCGTGCGGCCAACAGCCAGCCGTTGCAGGCTTTCAAAAACACTTTTTTCTGTAGCAGGGTCCAGATGCGCTGTGGGTTCGTCCAGCAGCAGGACCGGGGCGTTCTTGAGGTAAGCCCGCGCAATGGCAATACGTTGCGCCTGCCCGCCAGACAGACCAAACCCGCCTTCGCCGATCTGTGTATCCAGCCCGTTGGGCAACGTTGGCAGGAACTCATCCACCGCGGCGGAACGCAGCGCATTTGCCAGTTCCTGCTCATCTGCATCGGGTTTGGCAAACAGAATGTTATCCCGCAGGGAACCCGCAAACAGCACAGGTTTCTGCCCGATCCACGACACCACGCGGGACAGGGCATCGGGGACTATGCTCTGCAAAGGAGCCCCATTAAACAGAACCCGCCCGTTCTGGGGGGCAATAAACCCCAGCAGCAGTTCCATGATCGTGGACTTGCCAGCACCAGATGGCCCAGCCAGCACCAGCGTTTCCCCCGCTGGCACGGTAAAGCTGACATGCTCCAGCGCAGGCCCGCGAGCGGGGTCCCACGTAAAGCCGACATCATCAAACGCCACCATCACGCCATTGGCGTTAACGGTTCTGGCCCCGTCCAGCGCCGGACGTTCCGTCACTTCGGGCAGGTCCAGTATGGCGGTGGCCGCCCCCTGGGCATGTGCACGGTCCTGATACGCCAGTGCAAAGCTACGCAAAGGGGCAAAAAACTCCGGCACTGCCAGCAGGGCAAACAGGCTGGCAACCACTGCCTGCTGCAATGCGGGGGATGAACCACTGGCCTGCATGGCCAGTGCCTGCCGCCCGTCGAGCACAGCCAGCAGGATGAATGCAACAACCATGGCGCCGTCAATGGATGCGGAGGAAAGGAACGCCACCCGCAGCACCTTCATGGTACGCACGCGCAGTTCTTCGGCGGCATCGCCCAGACGACGGGTTTCATCCTCCGTCCGACCGGCCAGAACAATGGTTGCGATACCTTTGATACGGTCCAGAAAACGTGCCTGAAGGCGGGTCATGGCCAAAAACTGGTTACGAGACGCTACAGCCGCACCAATGCCAAACACAGCCTGCCCGACAGGGACCGCCAGACCGCACAGGCCCAGAATCACAGCCGCTCGCGGCTGCATGATGCCCACGGGCAACAGAATAAGCACGGGGGCAGCCATCCACAGCACGGAAGCAGGCACCCAACGGCCAAAAAAGCCGTCCAGCGCTTCTATCCGGTCCACGACAAGAGAGGCCAGCACACCGCTATGCGTGCGGCGCAGCAGCGCAGGGCCACCGGCAAGAATGGAGGCCATGACCTCACCCCGCAAACGCCTGCGCCCCACAATACCAGCTTGCGCAGCCGCAACGTCCGCCCGGATCATGCACAGGGCCCGCAACATGGCCAGAGCCGGGAACAGTATAAAGGGCCATGCTGGAAAAGCAGCCCCCTGCCCGCCCACCTGCCACGCCACAAGGGCATGCCCAAGAACAACAGCCGCACACCATGCCTGCCCTATACCGGCAAGACTGGAGAGCAGCCCGGACCCAACCACTGATCGCGCTGCCTGACGACCAAGACGCGACTGGAGGCGCGTCCAGTTACGTATTGCTGCTTTCTCGTTCCTCATGACAGACAGCGTTTATACTGCTCTGCCAAGGACGCAACAGTTTAGATCGCCACTCCCTGCTGCGCATAAGGCATGCCAGCACTCTGCGGGCTGCCCTGTTTTACGGGTTTTCCGCTTTTTCCAGATGCAGGAGCAATGTGAACTGCACGCCATCCTTGCCACTATAGCTCAAAGATGCCTTGAGCTGTCTGGCAAAACCATGAATGAGCTTGAGCCCGATCCCCTGCGTGCCGGATGCGGGGTCGAACGAACAGCCAATTCCGTTATCACCAACATTCAGCGTGACCAGATTGCCATTTTTTGTCAGCCGCACATGAATGACACCCATCCGGCCATCAGGGAATGCGTATTTGATCGAGTTCGTCACGACTTCGGTCACGATCAGCGCCAGAGGCACGGCCTGATCCGGGTCCATCCAGAAACTGTCTGAATCCACCTGCAGGCGAATACGCCCCGCATCCGCTTCCCCCGCGATATGGAAGGTCTGCTCGCACAGGTCTTTCAAAAAAACGGCCATGTTCAGGCTGGTCAGTGAATCCTCGGCATAAAGGGTACGGTGCAGCGTTGCCAGTGCCCGGATTCGGTCACGCGCCAGAGCAAACTCGGCCCGGACCTCGGGGTGGGCAATCTGGTTGGCCTGAAGGTTGAGCAGGGATGCCACGATCTGGAGGTTGTTTTTAACCCGGTGGTGAATCTCCTTCATCAGGAGTTCCTGGTGCGCCATGGCCTTCTTCAGCCGTGCCTCATGCCGGGAGAGACGCTGTGTTGCACGCGTAAAAGCCTGCCCCAACCTTTGCAGCTCAAGCGGCATGGTGCGTGTGACGCGCCCGTCAAACACCCCTTCCATCTGCCATTTACGGACGGAATATGTGAGCCGCCGCAAAGGCCAGACCAGCACGATATTGGCTGCCAGCGTGACCCCAATCAGCCCTGCGGCCAGCAGGAACAGCAGGGCCGCAATCTGGAAAACCATAGCCCGCAGGGCGTCCGCCTCTATGGAAGTGCGCTGGGTCGAGACAAAAATATCCGCACCACCGGCAATACCACCAAGAGCATATCCCCCCTGCATGGAGGGAAGCGACACCACCGAACTGTCACTTTTTTCCAGCTTTTCCTTGAGGGAAAACACAAGCTCTGCCGGGGGCTCCTCCCAGTTACAGTTGGTGCAAACGGGAAAAAGCTCCCCGTCATGCATGAGCAGCCACGCCTGAACGGGATTGGTATCATCCGAAAAAGCCTCCCACCCCGAAGCACCACCCAGATAGGCCTGTGTGCGCGAAATCTGCAGGATACCAACCAGATAGCCATGCGCCTCCGGCTCCGCCAGAAAAACGGCAGGTACCGTAATCCGCAGGAATGCCCCGTTATCCTCCCCACTGCCACTTTTTTGCACGGCTTCCATAACCGTGGCGTTCATCCGCGCGGGTGGGGTTAAGGTTCCGACCTCCGCACAGGAGCGACCCGAGGGCGAAACAGATTCGAGCTTTCTGCCCCGTTCATCCAGAACGGCCAAAAAGCAGTATCGCTGGCCACTAATGGTTTCGGCCAGCCTGAGCGCATGCACGAGCTGGTCATGCGTAAGGTCCATGTTGCCGATTGTTTCCAGCGCGCTGCGCAGACGGTCCGTATCGTGCCGGAACTGCTGGTCCAGCCGCATAATGGCGGCAACAGCACGCTGAGCGCTCCCTACCCGGACTTCCTGATAGTTCCGCAGGGCCAGAACAGCGCCAATACTGAGCACGGGAATGCCCGACAGGCAGATCAGCACACGCATGCGCGCGCTGGTGGTAATAAACACCCGCCCCAACCCGGACATGAACAGGGCGCCAACACGGCGGGCAGCCTGCCCAAGCAGGGAGAAGGCAGACAAAAGGCTCAGTCCTGCCTGCTCCGGTCTTCCTCAATCAGCTTCAGCAGCTCTTCGGGCACGGGTTCATTCACAACATCATCAAAAAGCTGGTGCAGGCCACGCTTCAGCCAGACATCAAAAGCCTGATCCCGAGACTGCCTGCCTTTGCGGGGGGGAGCGCCGTCCATACTCTTTCCCATTCCGAACTCTGGATCCTGCCGTTGTTTGCCTGATGCCACTGTGTGCGGAGCAGGCAACTCATCCCCGACAGACCTGCAACTTATAAGCCCAGCATGCGCCATCTTCAGACCACTGCTACGCTCATACGAGAGGAAACCCGCTGCGCGCCGCCATTCTTTTTTTCTACCCCGGCCTGAACACGCTCGCCTTTTTTGCGCTCACCTGCATCAGACACGGATTCTTCTCCAGTTAACCAGACTTCAAGCTGACGCCGGGCACGGAAAACCCTGCTTTTGGCTGTACCAACAGCGCAGCCGGACACTTCTGCCAGTTCCTGATAGCTCATTCCTTCGAGAACCCCCAGCACCAAAGCTTCCCGCTGGTCATCTGGCAGCCGTGCAAGCGCTGCATCCAACTCCATCAGACTCAGCCGGTCATCATGCCGGGCGGCTACAGCCAGCATGGACTGGGGGGCATCATCAATATCCGTGGTTTCGCGCTTTTTGCGCAGGTCGGAAATGAAGCGGTTGCGCAGGATACGGTGCATCCATGCCGCAAAATTGGTTCCGGGGATAAAACTCTGCTGAGCGGCCAGTGCGTTGCAAACAGTATCCTGCACCAGATCTTCTGCGGCGCTGCGGTTGCGGGTCAGCGCCAGTGCCTGCACGCGCAGCTTGGGCAGGATGCCAATAACCTGATCGTGGAATAACGAGGCTGTCATTGTTTTTACTCCGCTCTTCTTCCGTTTTATGGGAGCAATGAACAAGACCCCGCCAAGGTTACATCCGGATGCATTTTTTGTAATCACGAAACCGAGAGCACGTAACCCTCACAGGCCCCGGCGACCCTATTCCGCCTGCGGCTGCGCAAGTTTGTGCAGCATGGTTCGAGCGCGGGACACACGGGCCTTGATGGTCCCGACATCCACCGCGCAAATCTCTGCCGCCTCGGCATAGGTCATGCCCTGTGCACCAATAAGCACCAGTGCCTCACGCAAAAGCGGCGTAAGCTGCCAGAGCAGGGCTTCAAGCTCGTGCACTTCCTGCCGCCCATCTGCTGAGGGCACGGCCCGTTGCTGTGGATGCTGCCCGTAATTGGCCAGCACCTCACGCTCTTTTTTACCGCGCCGCCGCTGCTCCAGAAAAAGGTTGCGCAGGATGGTAAAACACCATGCCTTCAGGCTTGTACCGGCCTCATACTGCGCCATACGGTCCAGCGCGCGCAAAACGGTTTCCTGCACCAGATCATCTGCCAAAGCGGGGTCGCGCGCCAAAAAACGCGCAAAGCCGCGCAGGGATGGCAAAAGCGCCAGCAATTCTACCCTAAAAGGTGAACGCGCCTCGCCCTGATCGGGATTTGGTGTGTTAATCAGGATTCATCCCCTTTCGGCAAACGCCGCTCCGTGGCATCATTGCCTTATCGTATGTTTTCATCATGACCTAATCATAAGGAGATTTGTCATGTCAGAGTCACTGCGTGACGGGCTGATCCGGGCTCTCCCTTATGGCAGACGTTATGCACGCGCCCTGACAGGCAACCAGCCCGAGGGCGATCTGCTGGTAGCACAAAGCCTGAGGGGCCTGACCTCCCAACCCCCGGCGGAGGGGTTTACCCCCCTGCTCCAGCTTTATCAGGCCATCTCGCGTCTTTATGCTACGGATGAAACACACAGAAGCACCCAGGGGCCGGGACTTTCCTCCACACAGCGGCAGTTGCTGCTGCTGACTACGCTGGAAGAAATCAGTGTGGAAACGGCGGCGAGAATTATCGGCCTGCCCCACGATCAGGCCGCACAAGAGCTGGAAAGCGCGCAGAAGCAGCTCCACAAAGGGGTGCAGACCTCCGTCCTGATTATTGAAGACGAACCCATTATTGCCATGGATATTGAACTGCTGGTCATGCAGTGTGGCCACAAGGTTGCAGGCATTGCCCACACGCAGGCCGATGCCGTGCAACTTGCCGCACAAACCCGGCCGGGCCTTATTCTGGCGGACATCAACCTTGGTCCGGGAGGGGATGGCATGGCGGCGGTGGCTGAAATTACGGCTAGCTTTAAGGTACCCGTCATTTACGTAACGGCCTACCCCGAGCGGCTGCTGACGGGCGAAAAGCTGGAACCCAGTTTTGTCATTACCAAGCCGTTTGACCCCTTAACCCTTGCCGTTGCCACCTATCAGGCCGTAAGCAGTATGGGTGTAGCTCAGACCTGATTTGTTGGGTAAAAAGCTGCCAGAAACCTTGATCGACCTTATTCTGGAACGGCTGGCAATCTGTTATGGCGCTACCCCCCCTACTTCATTTGCAGGATATTACCCTAACCCTTGGTGGCAAACCGCTCCTTGATGGCGCAGGGTTTGCCGTTGGCAAGGGCGAGCGCGTCTGCCTGGTCGGGCGGAACGGCTCGGGCAAATCCACTTTGCTCAAAATCGCCGCGGGTCTTATTCAGCCAGATGGCGGTAGCGTCTTTCTGCAGCCCGGTGCCTCATTGCGTTACCTCCCCCAAGAACCAGATCTGAGCGCATATGCAACAACAGCCGACTATGTTGCCGCCCAGATTGCAGACCCCAACATGGAATGGCGTACCGGCCCCATGCTGGATGCCCTTGGCCTGACCGGGGCGGAAAACACGGCGCATCTTTCAGGTGGGGAGGTCCGCCGCTGCGCCATTGCGGGCGTGCTGGCCGCAGCCCCTGATGTGCTGCTGCTTGATGAGCCAACCAACCATCTGGACATGCCAACCATTGAGTGGCTGGAGCGCGAACTGCTCAGCCTTGGCTCGGCCATGATCATGATCAGCCATGACCGGCGGCTACTCTCCACCCTTTCTCGCTCCGTGGTCTGGCTGGACCGGGGCATAACCCGCAGGCTGGATGAGGGGTTTGACCGCTTTGAATCCTGGCGCGAAGACGTGCTGGAACAGGAAGAGCGCGACGCTCACAAGCTGGACCGCCAGATTGCGCGGGAAGAGGACTGGATGCGCTACGGCGTAACAGCCCGCCGCAAACGCAACGTGCGCCGTGTGCGCGAACTGGCCGCCCTGCGCACAGCCCGGCGCGATGCGGTGCGTGCTCCGGGCACGGTTACTCTCAATGCCCAGTCCGCCTCCACCTCCAGCCGCCTTGTGGCTGTGGCGGAGGACGTGAACAAGGCGTGGGGGGACAAATGCGTAATCCAGAACCTGAACCTGCGTGTCCTGCGCGGGGACAGGTTGGGCGTTGTGGGGGCCAACGGCGCGGGCAAAACCACCCTGCTGCGCCTGCTAACCGGGGGTGACCAGCCAGATAGTGGCACCATTAACCTTGGCCCGTCCCTAAGCATGGTCACACTGGACCAGCAACGCCGCTCCCTTAACCCCGAACGTACTCTGGCCGAAACCCTGACCGATGGGGGGGGAGATATGGTGCAGATCGGGGATGAAAAGCGCCATGTTATTGGCTACATGAAGGACTTCCTGTTCCGCCCCGAGCAGGCGCGCACCCCTGTTAGCGCTCTGTCTGGCGGGGAACGGGGCCGCCTGATGCTGGCCTGCGCACTGGCAAAGCCATCCAACCTGCTGGTTCTGGACGAACCAACCAACGATCTGGACCTGGAAACGCTGGATATCCTGCAAGATATGCTCAGCACCTACCCCGGCACGGTTCTGCTGGTCAGCCATGACCGTGATTTTCTGGACCGTATTGCCACATCCGTGCTGGTGGCCGAAGGCGGAGGTGCATGGGTGGAATATGCCGGTGGCTACAGCGACATGCTGGTGCAGCGGAACCTGCAACCGTTGGAAACAGCCCCCGTTGTCCCCACTTCCGAACCAGCAAAACCGCGTGAGCAGGCTGCCCGGCAAGCCACCCGCAAACTAAGTTACAAAGACCAGTATGCGCTGGACAACCTACCGCTGGAAATGGAAAAACTGGAAGCCAAGGCCCAGACACACCGCACCAGCATGGCGGACCCCGATCTGTATAGCAAAGACCCCAAAGCGTTTGACCGGCACTCCACCGAGCTTCAGAAAATTGAGGCCAGACTGGCTGAATGCGAAGAACAGTGGCTTGAACTGGAAATGAAGCGTGAAGCATTACTGACGGAGCAGAGCTGACCCTGCCCGCGCTCCCCGCGTAACACCACAAGGTGACTTTACCCCTTGAGGACCTGATAAATGCAGGCACGATGACAAAGCCATCTAACACGCACAGACCTTCTGCTGGCCCATGGGCCAGCGCGCTGCGGTCATTGCTGCGCAACCGCGCGGCACTTGCCTCGGTTGCGGTTCTTGCCTTTATTGTGGTGGCAAGCCTGTGTGCACCGTTTTATGCCCGTCACGTTGCCCATACTGACCCGTTTGTATCCAACGTTGCAGGCACCATTATGCTCAACGGGCAGGAAACGGACATCATGCAGCCCAACGACAACCCGCTGCATCTGGGGCTTAGCCCCATTGGCCCCACCGGGCACACAGCTTACCTGTTAGGGGCAGACAGTCAGGGACGCGACATTATGGCCCGGCTGCTCTATGGGGGGCGGAACTCCCTGCTTATTTCCTTCAGTGCTGCGGTACTCTGCCTTGTTATGGCCGGAACTGTTGGGATTGCCGCCGGTTTTTTTGGCGGGGTGACAGATATGGTCCTATCCCGGTTGATGGATATTATGTGGGCCGTTCCTGTTTACCTGTTCGCCATATCGCTCTCCATTGTCACAATTACCTCGGGCCTACGGATCGGACCTTTTGTTATAGAGGCCGACAACCTGCTTATTCCCATTGTAATTATTGCACTGGTGTATGTACCCTATGCCGCACGCCCGGTGCGCGGGCGCGTTATTGCGCTGCGTCAGGCCGAATTTGTGACTGCGGCCAGATGCCTTGGCGTACCCCGGTGGCGTATTGTACTGCGCGACATTCTGCCCAATGTCAGCACAACGCTTGTGGTTATGGGGCCACTGCTTATGGCCATGGCGCTGCTGGCGGAAAGTGCTCTGTCTTTCCTCTCCATTGGTGTGCAGGCCCCGGCGGCTTCTTGGGGGACCATCATTCTGGATGGTGAGGGGTTGATTTACACCCGCCCCATGGTGGCCATTGCCCCCGGTCTGGCCATTGTGGCCGTAGTGCTTGCCCTGAACATTCTGGGCGATGGCCTGCGTGATGCGCTGGATGTGCGCGATGCTTCCCGGCGGGAATAGGAGGAAGGACAGACCATGATCATGCCCCTCCTGCGCCGTCTGGGTCAGACGGTTTTTGTTCTGTTCGGTATTTCCGCACTGGTGTTTGCCGTTTTTTTTGCAACACCCGGAGCAGACCCCACGGCCCGTATTGCAGGGCGCAATGCCGCCCCCCAGACCATGGAAAAAGTCCGTAAGGAATACGGTTTTGACCGCCCCTTGCCCGTACAATACGCCATTATGATGAAAAAACTGTTCATCACCCGTGATCTGGCAAGCTACGCCAACCGGGGTGAACTGGTTGTGCCCGAAATCATGCGGGCGGCCCCTGTAACCCTCTCGCTGGTAAGCGGAGCCGCTGTTATTTGGGTGGTGCTGTCCATTGGCATGGGAGTTGTTGCCGCTGCGTGCAAAGGGTCATGGATTGACCGCACACTCATGATGGCCGGGCTGGTTGGCATTTCCATTCCCGTTTTCTGGCTTGGGCAGGTTGTTAACCTGATCACCCAGAACCGTTACCACGATACATGGCTGTTTTCCTGGGTGCCGGGGCTGGGATATGTGCCTTTTACCCAAAGTCCATGCGGCTGGTTTTTAGCGCTGGTTATTCCGTGGTGCGTGCTGGCAGTCATGTTTGTTGGCATTTACAGCCGGATTTTACGGGCTGATCTGGTAGCGATTATGGGGGAGGACTTCATACGCACCGCCCGTGCCAAAGGGTTGTCCCCTACCCGTATCCTGCTCCGCCATGGCCTGCGCACAGCGCTTATAACCTTTGTTTCGCTCTTTGGCATGGACTTTGCTCAGCTTGTCGGTGGGGGCGCATTGCTGACAGAGGTTGTTTTTGGCCTGCCCGGTGTGGGCCGCCTGACCTATCAGGCGCTCAACAGCCTTGATCTGCCCCTGATCATGGCCACGGTCATGTATTCGGCCGTATTTGTGGTGCTGGCCAATGCTCTGGTGGATGCGGCCTATCTTTTTCTTGACCCAAGGGTGCGCGATGCCCACTAACACGCCCTCCCCCCCGTTGCTGGATGTGCACGATCTGTGCGTGAGCTTTACCTCACGCGGGCAGGTCATCCCTATTGTGGAGAACCTGTCCTTCAGCATTGGTGAGCAGGAAATACTGGGGCTGGTGGGGGAATCCGGGTCAGGCAAATCCGTTACAGCCATGGCCCTTATGGGGCTGATTGATGCGCCCGGCGTGCATGTGAGCGGCTTCGCCCGCTTTAAGGGGCAGGACCTGCTTGGCCTGTCAGGCAAACAGATGCGTGCTCTGCGTGGCCGGGAAATCGCCATGATTTTCCAGGACCCGATGACCGCCTTTACCCCCGTTTACACCATTGGCTGGCAGATTGATGAGCAGTTACGTGCCCACCAAAGCCTCTCCCGCAGGCAGGCCCGCACCCGCACGGTAGAACTACTGGGGGAAATGGGGGTGCCAGACCCCGCCAATACCGCCAACAGATACCCGCATCAGCTCTCTGGCGGGCTGCGCCAGCGCGCCATGATCGCCATGGCGCTCTCCTGCAACCCGTCCCTGCTGATCGCGGATGAACCCACCACAGCACTGGACGTAACCGTACAGGCCCAGATTCTGGATCTCATGCGCAGGCTGCGTACTACCTATGGTTCCTCTGTCCTGCTGATCACGCACGATATGGGTGTGGTGGCCGAAACTTGCGATAGCACATTAGTCCTGTATTCCGGCCGGGCGGCGGAAACAGGTACCACGCAAGACCTGTTTGCTCACCCTCAGCACCCCTACACAGCAGCTCTTTTAGCCTCCATCCCGCCCATGAACGGCCCACGCCCGACCAGACTGCCAGCCATTCCCGGCGCGCCCCCCCAACCTCTGGAGCGCCCGACAGGCTGCGCCTTTGCACCACGCTGCACTTACACCCATGCCTCCTGCCTGCCTGCACCCCCCCCGCGTTTTGCACGGTTGGCCCGGCGCATAAGGTTGCCTGCGTGCTGCCCAAGGAAGGGAATCCCCTCCCCAAGCGCTTTTGCTCCAGCACAACACCTGTTCTGTGAGAAGCCCCATGCAGTTCCCTTCCCCCACCGTGCAGGCGGCTCCTCTTCGCTCATCTTCAGATGCAACGCAGCCTTTGCTGGCGGTAAGGGATGTTTACAAGACCTACAGCCTCAGACACGGGCAAACACTCCGGGCGGTAGATGGCGTCTCCTTTACCGTTATGCCCGGCGAGGTGCTGGGTCTTGTAGGGGAATCCGGTTGCGGCAAGTCCACACTGGGGCGCTGCCTGCTGCGGCTTAATGATGTGTCTGCCGGTCAGATTGTTTTTGATGGTCAGGATATAACGCGCCTGCCCGAGCGTATTTTGCGCCCCCTGCGCCAGCAGATGCAGATGGTGTTTCAAGACTCCTACGCATCCCTTAATCCCCGCAGGCGGATCGGGGACCTGCTGGCAGAACCCCTGCGGGTTCACCGCACACCGGATGGGCGCAAACATACACCCATGACCATAGCACACAGGCTGGAAGAACTGATGGAACTGGTCAGCCTGCCCCGTGCGGCGCTGGAGCGCTACCCGCACGAATTTTCGGGTGGGCAGCGCCAGCGCATTAACATTGCCCGCGCTCTGGTGCTCTCCCCCCGCCTTGTGGTGGCGGATGAACCTGTTTCGGCTCTGGATGTTTCGGTTCAGGCCCAGATTGTCAACCTGTTTGCAGATTTACAAAAAAGCCTCGGCCTGACCTATGTTTTTATTGCCCATGACCTTGCCGTGGTCCGGCAGATATCCACCCGAGTGGCGGTCATGTATCTTGGTGCGATTGTGGAACTGGGGGAGACAGATACCGTTCTGCACAACCCGGCCCACCCCTACACCATAGCCCTGACGCAAGCCGTGCCCCGCCCGATTGTGGGGGCTGCAAGGCATGCGCCTTTGCGTGGAGAAATTCCAAGCCCTGTTAACAAACCTTCAGGCTGCCGCTTTCATACCCGTTGCCCGGCTGTGCAAACCCGCTGCCAGAACGAAGCCCCGACCTTAACGCAAATTGCGCCCAACCATAGGGTAGCCTGCCATTACCCAGTATTAAAATAGTGCAAGGGCACGCACGGTCCCTGCCTGTGCGCAGGCTGGATCAGTGATGAGGGGGCTTGGCTGCCACAACCTCAATTTCCACCAGCCAACCGGGTCTGGACAGTTGCGCCACCCCAAAAGCTGACCTGACCGGCAGGTTAGGCTGATCCCTTGTGCCAAAAAATTTTGTGTAACCTTGCATCATACCCTCAAAATCCATCTTTTTGGTCTGTGCATCCGCGATCATAAAAACATGCATCTGCACCACATCTCCCATGCCCACCCCCATATCCCTGAGAATATCCTTAATCCGCTTCAGGCTTTCCTCCGTCTGTGTTGCCATGGAGCCATATGCCTCCACACTTTTGGCCGGGGCTGCGGGGTTGGTGATCGGGGCACCAATGCCGCTTACGTAAACGGTGGAATATCCTGCGGGCACCTCAATGGCGGAGGCAATGGGATATGCGGCCTCATTATGCCGGACAATGCCGCTCTGCGCCTGTGCCGGGGCTATGCTGCCCGTGACGACAAAAGGCATTATTGCAAACAGACAGGAAGATACAAAAACTTTAAACATAGGCATGGGGTTCCTCCGTTTTGGCGTCGGATGCCTGCGCACGAACGCAACATCGGTGGGGTTAAGTGTTTAGACCCGGGATTTGATGGATTGATGATGAATTTTTCCGGCTCTGAAGTCCATATCTTGCAGATGTATTCGTGGGGTGTGAGACCGTTCATCGGTCGTTCGCGTGACAGGCTGACGACCAAACCCCACGCGATCGTCGATGCGATCAGCCTGCCGCTACGCATTCACCCGACGCCGGGATAATACGGCGATCGACCGCAGACGGAGACGCTTCTGTCTGGTGTGCAGGGAGTCGGCCACGTCATCGCCGACGCCGCATAAGATGCTGATCCTCTGCACGCCTTCATCGCTGATGAACTCGGTGCAACCACTCAGATCAAGTGCTTCTTCAATAAACTCAAACGCTTCCGAAGAATCGCCCTGCGATACGAAAAGACACTCACGACCTGCATGGAGTGCGTCCACCTCGCATACGTTGTCATGCGGCTACGCTGAATGCAGACAGGCCCTTCCGTGTCTATGACGGAGCGAGTGAGCCGGTTACTTCAAATCGAGGGCATTCCACGGGGCAATATCTCTGGTTCAGTGCATGCCCTGGAGGAGAAAGGGATCAAACTCTGCATTCCGGAACGGAAATCCCGCCGGAAACCGGCAAAATACGACAAACGGAAATACAAACGACACAACCGTATCGAAATCATGTTCGGGAGGCTCAAGGACTGGAGACGGGTCACAACACGCTATGACTGATGCCCCACCGTCTTCTTCTTGGCCATCTGCCTCGCCGCAACCGTCATGTTCTAGCTATGAGTCCTGAGTCTAAGCGGCCACGTTTGCCACCAATCTCACGACAGGCCACCGATAAGCTCAAGTAATCCGATCGATGCTCGCCCAGAAGGCACACTCACCAAATTCAGGCGAATAACGCGATATTTTCTTCTTCTCTACCATAGGGCTTCTCCTCCTAGAATTTTACTCTCCGGCTAATTAGGGGCCAGTTCATCTGAAAGTACACCAGATATCAGCTTCTCTGCTCAAAAGGGCTACCTATATTCCTCCAGGAAGGACCTAAAGGAAGTAGATAGCCTATTTTTAACAGAATCTTCGGCATTTATCTAGTATAGTGATGCGCCCACACCCCACCATCGAGAAAACATTCTTCCCGTATAATACAATCTTAAATATAAATTACGCATTTTTTAAAATTCTGCCTTCACTGATCCAAAGAACTGGCGCGGCGCACCAAGGAGAATTGATTGATTATTATAGGCATTATCATTTTCATTATTCATAGTGTAGCCGTTCTGCCCCATAGTGGAGACGTATTTTTGATTGGCAATGTTGTAAACATTAAATGCGACAACAAGGTTATGTACTGATGCAGAACCACTGTTAAATAGACTAATATCTTTGAATGTATATGATACACCTGCATTACTCATCCAATAATGTGGAATCTTGTAATCACCTGTATAATCATAACTGCGCTTCCCATAATACTGAGCATCAACAAATGCTTGGAAATCTCTCCACGAATAAGATATCCGTGATTTATACATAAAGCTCGGATACCCAACAACCTGCTTATTTTTTGTTGCGTAAGATACACCACCACTTGTGATGTTTTGATCATATGTAGAATGGCTGTAGCTAACACTATTAAAAATTTCAAATCCTTTTACGGGCGTAAGAGTAATGCCTGCGTCCACACCATTCATTGTTACTCCCCCAACATTTTGTACAGTAGCCGTATTATTTGTCAGGAATGCACCACCATCCCCGGTATTCGCCAATATTTGCTGAAGGCGGTTTTTGAAGTTTGTTCGGTATAAATAAAGGCTGCCTTGAATAAAACGTCCATCGTACCGATAACCCGTTGCAAATGTCCACGCTGTTTCTGGTTTCAAAGTATTACGCACGGCATCATAAGCAACCTGAGAAACAGCCATAGGAGCATTGCTGGAATTATAACCAGACTGTGGATATGTATGGACGTTCTCTGAAGCATCAAAAAACACTTCATGATGCGGGAGAAAGTTCCATTCTATACTCACATGCGGCAAAAATGCTTTAGCTGTTGTCAGACTTTCATCATTTGTCAGAGTAGGAAACCGCTCCGACCAGTTCACCGCATCGCCAACGTGTGTAGTACTCAGAACAGATTTAAACCCGAAATGCAGTGCAAGGGGCGAAATAGGGCGATATGTATCTTGGACAAACGCTGTAAATGTATTGGTATTATATTGCTGCCCCCACAATGTACGGCGCGGCACACCGGAAAAATTTCCAAACGGATCTAACGGCGTAGCACTTGCAGACGCAGGCTGCTGATAGGCATATTCATATGTCGAGTAATGATTGTTTTCATACCAGACGCCAGCAGAAATTCTATTGCGTGCTATATTATAATCAACAGATGATAAAAACCCGTATCGATGAATCGTCGGCTTTCTCATTTGTTCAAAAATCGGCCCGCCATTCAAACCTATGGTATCCTGACCATGTTGATATGCATAGGGGTTTGCATATGTTCCTGGCTGAATTTGTTCGTGTCCATAGGCTGTTGTCTTCCAATGAAGACGATTTGTTAAAGTAATGTCTGACGTTATGCCACCAAAATAATCATGAGAGGAAGCCGTGCTGTCGTAATACGATGCATCTTTAGGATCGTTTACATTCTTATATGATGACGGATAAATACCCTGTGAGGAATTGTAAGAATTTTGCCACGCATTAGGCAGGCCATAAAAATTATCCAGATAATATCCATTATTCTGAAGCCAATTAGGACTATAGTCCTGATAATTGACCATTTGCAAAGAGTCCCAGTTGAAAAATGCGCTTACATTACTCTGCTCTCCAACAGGCTGTACAAATTTTGTGTTGACCTGTTGCATGAACTGGCTGCCGCCACCTTTCCATTTTTCCGTATCATTACGCATATACGAAACATAGAATTTGGTACCGCTACTGTTGAGTTTGCCTGAATCAAATCGGAAAAATGAATGGTAGAGAGCATTACTACCAAAAGTCTGAACAACCTTCCCGCCCATTTTGTCTTTGGGAGCAGAAGACACATAATTTATGGTTCCGCCTAGATTATTCGTACTTGCGGAAGATTCTGCACCCGCACTTTGAGTAACATCCAACCTTTCGACATTTTCAGATGAAATAGCCTGTAAGGGATTCAGGCCATTATAATTTCGGAATGTCGGTTCTCCCAAAGGGATCCCATCCAATGTCATGCCTATTTCATTTTGCACAAACCCATGCATGTACAGCTGGACCGAATATGTATCTATTCCTTGTGGATCATCTGATTGGAACTGCACGCCAGGCAACTGCGCCAGAACCTTAAGGGGATTAGTGCCGGGAACCTGCTGCTCCAGAATTTTGGATGACAAGACAACCGTCGATCCATGAGCACGGTGCAAACCAGCAATGGAAATCTCTTCATCCTGCGCCAACACAGCGGCATTTGCCGTCCGCTTGGAGTTAATGCGATGTTTGGTTTCATACTTCTGGGCAACAGGAGCAGCAAAACTGATTGTTGTTGGAAGAGTGAGCGCAAAAAAACTCACCACTTTCAAATGCTTCAACATGACCTGTGACATAAATCACCAATATATATAGTTAATATGCTATATGTCATATTATACCGTGTGATATTTTTTGATAGGACTCATTTGAAAAAAACCACCTCACTTTGTTTTCATAATTCATCGCTACGCATCATGTTTTTCTATATTATCGTTTAAAAACATACACTTATATCACACTCAAAATTTATGAAAAATAATTTGACCAACTATTAAATATCGTTGAATATGCCTGCATATGATGCCGCAATACGGCAAGTTTTGTCTCAAAAGGTTTTCCGATTATGACGCACGCCCAACCGCAGCTTAACAGCCGACAATCCTCAGCAATACCGTTACTCTCACAACCTTTGCTGCATGAAAAAGAGTCGCTTGAGATAACGCGCCTATCGCCTGCTTTAGGGGCTATTGTGCATGATATTGATTTATCTCAATCTCTGCCTGATAAAACAATAGTAGAATTAAAAGATATTCTTTGCCGCGACAAAGTTATTTTCTTTAGGAACCAAAATATCAGTCCTATCGAGCAGCGTAATTTTGCTCAGAAATTTGGGGAATTACATATTCACCCCGTTTTCCCAACAGTTGAAAACGTTCCTGAAGTCATTGTGCTGGATACGCTGCATAATGACTTAAAAGATAATGCTTTATGGCATGCAGATGTCACATTCTCCGAAACACCACCACTGGGCGCTGTGCTTGCAGCCAGACATTTGCCTCCATCTGGTGGAGATACTCTTTGGACCAGCACAGCCGCCGCATATAATGCGTTATCTCCCGAAATGAAAGCACATCTTGAAAATCTAACGGCTTTACATGACTTTACACGCTCATTTCCACTCTCCCGTTTTGGGCGTGACAACAAAGAAAAACAAAAGTGGTTGAATGTTAGAAGTGAAAACCCTCCGGTCGAACATCCTGTTATTAGAATTCATCCCGACACTGGTGAGCGCTCTATATTTGTAAATGAAGGGTTTACAACCGAAATCTGTGGCTTGGAACCAGAAGAAAGTAATGCTCTGCTTCAGTTCATTTTCCAACACATTAAAAAGCCAGAATTTTCCATTCGTTGGACCTGGCAATCAGGCGATATCGCTTTTTGGGATAACCGGTCTACTCAACATTATGCCGTGGATGACTATAGACCACATAGACGCATTATGCAGCGTGTGACAATCATGGGGGATAAGCCAGTAGGCCCACGCAATTAATAGAGGTATTTGTAGTTCTGTTTTTTAAATTGAGTGTTCTATCGTGTTTGATACCCAATTACCCCACAAAAATTTACTCAGCACAACTCATGTTACGATGATTTCTGTTGGAGGCATTATAGGTGCAGGTTTATTTGTAGGCACATCTGCCACCATTTCCTCAGCGGGACCATCTGTTCTAATTTCTTATTTAATATCTGGTGCATATGTATGGTCAGTTATGATTATTATTGGACAACTTTCTCAACAATCTAATGGTAAGGGATCGTTTGTTTCACATATTGCACGAATACTGGGGGTGCGCTCTGCTTTTGTGACAGGGTGGAGCTATGCATTTCTTTGGGTTATCACTGCTGGAGCCCAAGTTGTTGCGGGCGGAATGCTCATGCACAACTTGTTCGGTCTACCTTTGTGGATTGGCGCATCTCTTTTTATAGCGTGTTCACTTATTTTAAATCTTATGCCGGTTCGCAGTTATGGAAGGGCAGAGTCCGCCTTGTCTATTTTAAAAATCATATTCCTTAGTTTATTTATTCTTTTAGGTTTTAAATGGTTTTTTTCTACGCCGTGTTCACTCCTGATGATAAAGAAAAATATTTTCCAAGAACCTAGTTTCTTCCCATTGGGTGTGAGTGCACTCTTTACTGTTATCCCAATGATTGTACAAACTTTTGCAGGATGCGAGATTGCCGTTATTGCTGCATCAGAAAGCAATAACTCTTTGTATAACATAAAAAAATCCGTTAACCGTATTCCGTTAATGATTTTATTATTCTATTTTGGCTCTGTTTTCGTCATAATTTCAATTTTCCCATGGACACAGCTTACATCTGGTCAGTCTCCATTTTTAGAGATTTTGCAATATTTAAAAATACCAGTCGCTCAGGATATCGCTATTTTAGTAACTCTTATTGCAATTTTATCTTGCTTAAATTCTGCCAAATACGTGGTTTCCCGTATCATTCGGGAAATGAGCGCATTGGAATGTACTCCTCATTTTTTGATGAGTGATACGCAGAACACCATACCTGTTCGGTCTGTAGTTTTGATATCATGTGTCGAGTTTCTCATATTTTTTTCCGCCATGTGGTCTCCATCTCATGTCTACACAATATTACTCGGAAGCTCTGGTGGTATTATCATTATTAATTACCTCATGATTGCATTATCTTTTATTTTTTCGAAACAAAATCATTCTTACTCCATGATCGCTCAGAAAAAAAAATTTACAGCACTTTCTTATTTTATTGTTCTATCTGTCCTGATAATTTTTCTTCTTATGCTGGCATCAAAAAATTCCCGGTTTGATGCAGTGCTTTCTATTGGCCTTGTGTCGTGCATATATGTTGCAAGTTATATGCTGAACATTAGAACCAAGAAATTATTATAATAACAATAACTCAAATCCATTATTTCCTTTTTTGAAAGGTATTAATATGACTACATTTTTATCTGATACGTCACAAAGCAATTTTTTTGATATCAGCGCCAATACACGAATTTACCGTCTTGGTTATGGCGCCATGCGTGTTACTGGCCATGGCATATGGGGTTTACCAAATAATTATGATGAAGCCATTCGCACTTTAAAGCGCATTCCCGAACTGGGTATTAATTTTATTGATACGGCAGATTCCTACGGACCGGACGTATCCGAAGTCTTAATAAAAGAAGCGTTATATCCTTATGCTGACAATCTTGTTATTGCCACAAAGGGAGGCCTAACCCGACAGGGGCCTGATTTATGGCGCCCTGTTGGTAGGCCAGAATATCTCATTCAACAGGTCTATAAAAGTCTACGTAATCTCAATGTAGAGCAAATTGATCTATGGCAGTTACATAGAATTGACCCCAAAGTCCCTGCTGACGAACAATTTGATACGATAAAATTCTTAATTGATAAGCAGCTTATTCGATATGCAGGATTAAGCGAGGTTTCGATACCAGAAATTCAGAAGGCATCAAAATACTTTAAGATTAGTACTGTTCAAAACAGGTATAACCTTATTGACCGGACTAATGAAGGAATTCTAAATTATTGTGAATTTCATAATATAGGATTCATACCATGGTATCCATTATCTGGCGGCATTTTGACTCGTCCCGATGAAGCATTGGAGAATATTGCACTCAAATACAATGCGACATTAAGCCAAATAGCATTAGCATGGATATTAAAGCGTAGTCCTATTCTACTACCAATTCCAGGCACATCCCAAGTGCTTCACCTTGAACAAAATGCTGCTTCTGGCAATATATCACTCAGTGATGAAGATTTTACAGCATTAACGTTACAGGGAGAAAAAATCTACAATTTGCTGTTTTAAAATTAATATTTTCAGGTAGCATTTTCCAGAGTTATGCGCTGTGATGCACAAGCTTACTGATAAAGATGAAACCGTAATCACAGCGCCTATAACAAATTAAAAACAACAAATCCTGCGCCAGAACAAAGGATTGACTCATCTGACCACAAAACTGGTAATTCATTTTCAAAAAAAAGACGCAGAATCACAAAAGTCGCCTGCCACGCCATGTTAGGCTCAGGACCCATTGATATGATTGTCAGGATGTGATTCAGACTCCTTGAGAAGACTGAAGATGAGTGACCTGTATTGGCTGTGACCCTGCCCCGAACGTGCCCTCAGTTTTGAGTTAGGGTCTGTGGGTTGTTGTATGCCTTTTTGGCGTGTTGAGCGAAAGCCGCTGGCGTCATGCCATTGAGGCTGGTGTGTGACCTGACGGCGTTATAGTCGACCCGCCAGTTCTCGATGACGGAACGGGCGTGAGCGAGATTGCGGAACAGATGCTCATTGAGGCATTCGTCGCGGAACCGGCCGTTGAAGCTCTCGACGAACCCGTTCTGCTGCGGCTTGCCCAGTGCGATATAGTGCCACAGCACCGATCGCTTCTGCTGCCAGGCCAGGATCGCGTTCGACGTCATCTCGGTGCCATTGTCGCTAACGATCATCAGCGGCCAGCCGCGATGCTCCCCGATCCGGTCGAGTTCACGACCGAGGCGTTCGCCTGACAACGAGGTGTCCGCCACCAGCGCCAGACATTCGCGCGTGTAGTCGTCGACCACCGTCAGCACCCGGAACCGCCGCCCGTTGTTCAATGCATCCGAGACGAAATCCAGGCTCCAGCGCTGGTTCGGCCCGTCGGGCAGCATCATCGGCGAGCATGTGCCCATCGCCCGTTTCCGGCCGCCACGCTTGCGGACCGACAGCCCCTCTTCGCGATACAGCCGGAACAGCTTCTTGTGGTTCATCGCCATTCCTTCCCGGCCGAGCAGGATATGCAGTCGCCGGTAGCCAAATCGCCGTCGCTCCTGAGCCAGTTCGCGCAGCCGCCCGCGCCCTGCGGCATCATCCGGGCGGCGTGACGCATAGCGCCAGGTCTTCGGGTCCATGCCGATCAGCCGGCAGGCCCGTCGCTGCGAATACTCTTTCTCCCGGATCGCCCAGGTCACGGCTTCCCGCCGCAAACCGGGCGTCACGAGTTTTTTGCCAGGAGCTCTTTCAGCGTCGAGACGTCCAACACGCTCTCCGCCAGAAGTCGCTTCAGCTTCGCGTTCTCTTCTTCAAGAGCCTTGAGGCGCCGCGCTTCCGACACCTCCATCCCGCCGTATTTCGACCGCCATGTGTAGAAGGTCGCGTCACTGATCCCGTGCTTGCGGCACAGATCCGCAGCCGTAACGCCCGCCTGATGCTCTTTCAGGACCCCGATAATCTGGTCCTGCGTAAATCGCGCTTTCTTCATCGTCTGTCTCCAGTGGACAGACCTAACTTAAATCCGTGGGCATTTCAGGGGGCAAGGTCAGAATGCCTCAACGAGCACCTGTTCCGCAACCTTGCCCACGCTCGGACAGTCATCGACACCTGAGGCCGACTACAACGCTGTCAGACCCCACACCAGCCTCAATGGCATGACGCCGGAGGCTTTCGCTCAACACGCCACCAAGGCATACAACAACCCACAGACCCTAACTTCAAACTGAGAGCACGTCGGGGGCAGAGTCACTGGTTCTAGTCTTCAAAGGAAAAATTTTGGAAAGCTAGGTATAGTGGTCGAAAACCCTGAACTCAATATAACAAGTTTCTCAGGTCATACCATAGATCATGTTATCATCCGGGGAGTTACTCCACAAAACATGCTGTATACAGTAATCAATCCGTCCGTTGTTCTTCAGCAATCGAGTAGACGATATCTATTCCTATCGAAAAATGCGAGTGTTGTCTTTACTTCGGCAGGACATGTTGCGACGACGGATCCGCCCTCAATGTTCGGTCCGAAAGTTGCAAATGTATTACGGCGTGTCGTCAGTTAAGCGGGATGATGATTGAGGCGAACTGCACGGCTGCGAGGAAGGTCGATTTCAGTTTATCGTAGCGGGTTGCGATAGCGCGAAACTGCTTGAGTTTATTG
>NZ_JACHIE010000016.1 GCF_014207635.1 Acetobacter lovaniensis | reverse complement strand
ATGACGCCAGAGGCTTTCGCTCAACACGCCAAAAAGGCATACAACAACCCACAGACCCTAACTCAAAACTGAGGGCACGTTCGGGGCAGGGTCAAGTTATCAACGGTCTAGCGAACAACGAATGACAAATTCGGGCGGGGGAAACGGAAGGTTAGCTTTATGTTTGAATGCAATAAAAGCGGCCGTTGAAATTGAAAGGGGATGTATTGCTGTCGTTCGGCATACTGTTTGCTATGATGGCATGATGAATCGTAAGAAGCCCATAAAGATTGCATTGACCAAGCAAGAGCCCCTTTCCAGACGGCAGGAGTGGAAAAAAATATTTCCTCTGCTTGGTATCATCTTGTTTCTGTTTTCTGGGGCTGCTGGCCTGAGAATATTTCTGACATCGCAAGAGCATACACAGATCGGTGGGCCTTACACTCTGGTTAATGGCCAGGGGCAGACCGTCACTCAGGCGGCTTTTGAAGGGCGTTATACGCTTCTGTATTTTGGCTATACGCATTGTGTGGACGTCTGCCCGTTGACACTTGCGACTGTATCAGCCGCCCTTGATGAGCTTGGCAAGCAGGGACAAAACATTATTCCCGTGTTTATTTCAGTTGATCCCGAACGTGATACCCCTAAAGTTTTACAGGAGTATGTTGAGCGTTTCTCCCCTCATATTGTCGGTCTGACTGGCTCCGAAACGCAGCTTCAGCCGGTTATTAAGGCTTTTCATGTCTCAGCACGACTTCATACCCCCAATGGTTCAGGCTATCTCGTTGATCATAGTTCGCTTCTTTACCTCATGGATGGACAAAACCATCTGGTTGGCATGATCCCCGTTGATGCCAGTGCTCATCAGATTGCAAGCGAACTCAGACGGCTTTTACCCTCCTCCTGATGTCAGGTCGGACATAATCTCGCAAACATCCGGTTTGCGAGGACCAGAACAAGTAATGCCGCCCCCAGTTCTGGTAGAAGCAGCCCCAGAATGACAAGAGTCGTAATACCGACAATTCCATATTTTTGAGAAGGCATGGCGGGCGGAGCCCCCAAGAAACCTACAGGTTTGCGTTTAAGCCACAACACTGTTGCTGCACAGCTCATCATCAGTAAGCCCGTTGTCACCACAAGATTGATAACCTGGTTCACCGCTCCAAATAACTGGCCCTCATGCGCCGCAACGCCGTAGCCAATAATCCGATCCAGAAGGCCTTTCTGGGAGAATGTTGCCTGTGCCGTCACATGACCATCTGGTGTTACCGTCACACTTTCCCGCAGAGGTCTGTTTTGCGTGTCAGAACGCACAGTCCACATGGAATCAGACGGTGTAATAATTACCGGAGCAGGCAGGGAAAGAGTCCTCGCAGTCTGCACAACAGTATCCAGACTGTCTACTAACTCTTCTTCAGGAAAAGAGGTGGAGACGGCTGGCATGTCCATACCTGGCATATCCATACCGCCTTCTACGGACGGCTTCCGTGGTTGTCCGACTGGGTGCCCGGCAATGACCGTGGCGGCTGGAACTGCGCCAATTTCCCAGTCCTTGACAGAGGTCAGGCGGCCAACCGTGTTTTCGACTGATTGCAGGGCATGCCCCCAGACGAAGGACCACGGAAGACCGGATACCAGAAACAACACCAGAAATACTGATACCCACACGCCAGTGACAGCATGGAGATCCCGCCAGAGGGTGCGTCCTTTTGTTCCAAGGCGTGGATAGACAACCCCCGCCAGTCCGTGCTGATGGCGTGGCCACCAGAGCAGCAGGCCTGTCACGATGAGCACAATGGTCCATGATGCAACCATTTCCATAATGACAGAACCCACATTGCCCAACAGCAACTGACCGTGCAACCGAAAAACCAGCCGCTCAAATCTGTTTTCTTCCAGAACAGTTTTCAGAACGGTATGGGTGTTCCTGTCCACATAGACCCGTACCGCTTCTCCGTCCGACCTGCTGACAAGAACACGCGCAGCACTCTGCGAAGTCCGGGGAAGTTCGTAAGCCAGAAAAGCCCCCTGTGGCACTGCTGATAAAGCTGCCAGAACGTCACGCTTGGGAGAGGGCGACAGGGCTGTGGGTAGATGGTCATATCGCCAGTCAATCCAGGCATCAATCTGGGGTTTGAAGAGATAAACGGCTCCGGTCAGAGAGAGAAAAGCCACAAAAGGCAGACAGAACAGCCCTGCGAAGAAATGCCAGCGCCAGAGCGTGCGACGGTCTGGCCAGAAAGGAGCAATGTGTATGGTCATGGCAATATCCCTCAAAACCTGATCCGTACACCGCCGAAATACGCACGCGGCGAACCTGCGTAGATGGAACCGGTGCTGTTCATGAGTGTCGTGGCACCAGCCTGCTGACCATTGGTCTGCACGCTATCGCTGATGTTTGTGGCACCCGCGATATAGGTCTGGTTGGCAACGTTCTGCACCTCGAAATACCAGTGCAAACGATGCGCCCAGCCGAACCTGGCGGGAGGGTCATAATGTATTTCAAGATTAAGCAACGCATAACCCGGTGCTTTCAGGCGATTGGCGTTATCCAGCCAATAAGAATCCCGCCACGTGACTTCCGCATATCCGCCCAGCCCCTCTAGTGGACCGCCAGGCTGATCGTAGAGAAAACGAGCATTGAGAAAATTGGGAATGACCCCGGGGATATAATGCCCTTTACGGCTAAAGCTGCGTGAGAGCGTGCTATTGGAAAGAACCTCGGTATAATTGGTATAAATCTGATTATCGTAGGTGTAGCTCAGTTTAACCCGACCACCGGGAAGCATTTTCGGCAACGGTTTCCATTCTATACCCAGAACAACACCACGATGTTCGGACGCGGGGGCGTTAAAGGTATAAGAGCCAACGGTGTTAACACCGGCAGACTGGCTGACCAGTTCGTTCTTATAAAACTCGTAAAAACCCGTTGCCTGAATGCTGATAGTCGAGGAGGGATGCCAGTCAGCGCCCAGATCAATGCCGATACTTGTCTGGCTTTTCAGCTGTGTATTGTTCCCGTATTCCCCCTGTGGGGTAATGAAAAGATTGGAAGAAGATGGCGTGCCATAGGCTGTGCCAACACGGGTATGGAGCGTCCAGTCTTTTGATGGCGTATAAATCAATGCGCCTTCTGGCGCGAGATTGAAATAGAAACGATTGGCTGTGATGGTACGCTGGGTACTGGCCGTCGTGGAATAGCCATAAAGTGTTTCGGTTGCGCCAATATCGGAGTATGTGCCACCAAGCCCGGCGACGATGTGCCAGTCAGGTGCAAAATGCCAGTCCTCCTGGAACCGCGCGCCAAGATTCCACTGGTGCCCATAGCTTGCCGAACTCATGGCCCCTCGTGTTGCACCGCCAAGAGGCATGATGTTGTAAGTCTGTGAACCAAAATCGAGATAATCAAAACTGACACCAGCAAACGTTTCCAACGCTCTACCAGCAAGTTGCGCATGGTTGGTCATGTCGCTGCTTACAGTATAGGAATTATAGGGACCGACATATGCCGTGGGCGACGTTGGCTGATCAATATGGCGCTGATCGTAGGTAAACTGGTTTTGCCAGGTTGTGTGGCTGTTGAAATCATGCTCCCAGCGCAGGCCAACCACCGTGCGCCGATCAAAGCGCCCCAGACCGGCCGCTTCAGGACTCATGGCAACCTTCGCGCCATAACGGCCATTGACTAGCAGATTGACAGACGCACAGCCGACTGCGGCACTGGATGCATTGGCGCACCCCTGCTGGTAGGGATTGGCCCGATACTGGTTGAGTGACAATCTTGCGGGCAGAAAAGCATCCGTGACGTTGTTGATAAATTTCAGGATAAGACGATCATCTGACGTCAGATTGACCCGAAGCCGCATATTTTCTGTTGAGGTATTATAGCGGCTGTTCGCAATGAATCCGTTCCCACGCACATCGCTGCCAAAGATCATCAGGTCATAATGTCTGTTCCCTAAACCGAGCGTTGCATAATTGTTGAACATTCCGAAGCTGCCGAAATCGGAGCCCAGTTCCAGCCCGTGGATATCTGCTCCCTTCCGGGTGCGGAAATTGATAGCGCCATTAATGGCGTAATTGCCATACAGGGTTGAGGCTGGCCCCTCGAAAACATCGACCCCCTGATAGGCATGGGGGTCGATCAGATCGGCCCGGGCTGTCCCATCTGGTTGGGTCATGGGGAACCCATCTTCCAGAACCTGAATATTTTTAAGTCCCCATGATTGACGATCTCCCGATCCACGAATGGAAATGTTCGTATCGCGGGGGCCATTTCCCTGCGTAAAGCTGACGCCAGGAATGGTCACCACCATATCGGCAACGCTCTGGCCAACCTGGTTCGCGAAATTACTTCTGTCGGAACTATAAGTCGTCTGGCCTGCCGGACGTATAAGGGCAGAGGATCGACTTAATCCCGTTACAAGAATCTGTTCGGTTTTGACGGGAGTTTTTTGGGTTCTGGATATAGAAAAATCACGCTGACTCAAAGGAGAGCGGGGCTTCTCTGCACCGATGGCAGCGTGCGGAGTGCTGGCCGAGAAAATGGCGGCAGCCGTAAGTGTCCCGTAAAACGGGAGTGAAAAACAAGACGTACGAAACATGTGACGGAACCTGAATAGACAGCACAAAATGCTCACCTGCATGGTAGGTGAGCGGCTCTTTCAATTCAGATCAGGCGGGAGGTCCCTGTGGGCAGAGAGAAGTTCGCTTCGGTGTTGGTGGCCCCCGGATGGATGTGAACATCCATGCTTGGCGAATGCTAGCAACACCCAATCCCATAAAAAGACAGAAAACGATGCTTACAATAAGCAGGTCCAATGCCTCGGACAGAAGGAAGCCGTCATCATCGGGAGCAGTCGAGCGATGGTGCTGTCCGTCCGGATCAGACGATGTGCTCTGATCGTCGCAAAGAATACTCAGCTTTGTAAGAGTTTTGAGGGGATCGTCGATCAGTGCTGAAGGAGAAGCAATTCCGCCAAATGTCAGGCGCGCAATCAGTGCAAGCAATACGAGAGGCCAGCAGGCCAGCAGGTAAGTTGAACTGTGAGCACGTGGGATCATGTGTCACCGTTACATCAAGTTCTTTCTGTCCACCAGTCCATATCGATTGCGGCAATCCTGCTTTTCGATGACGACATCCCTGATCCTTGAGCAGTATTGCATGTCAGCTTTCGGAAAACGTAAATTGGTCACTCAACGACCGACAAGAGGCAATTCTGTTGAAAAAGTCGTTTGCTTTATCGGGCGGATAGAGACTTGTGAGGAGCTTGATGCTCTTTTCTCTTTCAAATGACTCTCTGGAGGGAGTTGACTGGCGTCAGCTTTGCCATTTGACGCAGGTTCTGGGCAGTTGCGGCGAGAAGAAATTCCTTTCTGGCACCATTTGGGCCGCGCAATCGCAGTCGATCCAGTTGAGTATTTGTTTGAGATGAGCGAACAGCATCTCGACCTTTTTCCTCTGCCTTCATTCAGGAGGAAGGCCTCCATCTCCCAGAAAAGCCAGTCGTCGTTTGGCATCGGCCTGGATCAGGCTGGCATCGACGGCAAAACCTTCCTCACCGATTCACACAGACGGCACCCGGAATGAATGCCCAGGGGCGCTGAACATCCTTACTCTGGATCGCCCTCCTGCGGAGCTTGGTGGTATTCATTTGCTCTAAGCTTCTGACCGGGCTCCATGATCGACTTCCTCACACGGGCGTTTGAAGGAACGGCTCCATGGAGGTGAGACAGGAAGAACGTCATGATCTGAGAGTTGTTCCGGAATGTCAGGCTCTTCAAGAGGCCCTATTTGCGTAGCGAAGATTCATTCCGGTTAAATCATATATTGCGAATCATTCGCACTATCATTATGTGGTGCATACTATATCACGTCTCATAAGGCTGACTCTTTCATGCGCCAGAGTTTTGTTTCGGGATTACAGGTCTCGACGCTGTTCATCATGTGTGGCGCTTTTTCTGTCCCGGTTCGTGCTTCAGAAGCACGCCGTGCGGATCAAAATGCTTCGGTTCCACAGTATAAAGGTCAACAACTGCCGCAGAAGCATTCTACGAGTAGAGAGTCCAATCCTTCCTCGTCCGAACGTCAGCTTGATGAGTCTATTGAGGTCAAAGGACAGAGTAGAAAATTCAACGCTGATGTTGTCCAGATCGGGACTTTTCGGAATCAGTCCATTATGGATACACCGATGACGGTAACGGTTCTGACCCGCGCATTACTTGACGCGCAAGGTGCTCAGACAGTGACGGATGCGATGCGCAATGTCGCGGGTGTTGTCTCGTCCAGCACCAGTCCAATCACCACACCAAATTTTATGGCCAGAGGCGTTCAGATTCAGGCACGCACAAACTATCGCCTTAACGGTACACTTCCCATCATCGCCCTTTCGCCGATTATGCTGGAAAACAAGGAGCGTGTCGAAGTTCTGAAGGGTGTTTCCGCTCTTTATTACGGTTTTACAACTCCATCAGCTATCGCAAATTTTGTAACAAAACGCGCAACGCCACAGCCTGTTACTGTTGTCAGCCTGACCGGAGATAGTGTGGGTAGCTATGGCGGTGGCATTGATATCGGGCGCGAATTTGGTGCGCGCAAGCAGTTTGGTGCGCGCGCAAACGGTTATGCCAGCAATATGGGGACAACCGTCAACGGTATATCGGGCAACAGATGGCTTGTAAGTGGGGCTTTTGACTGGCGACCTACCGATAAACTCTCTTTGAAACTTGATATTGAAAATTCAAAGGAAGAAACTTACGAGCCGGGAGGCATTACCATACCAACGGCTGTTAATGGGCGCATTACACTTCCAAGAATCCCTTCTCTTCATAACCGTTATGCGGCAAGGGACGCGCCTTATAATGCCTGGGCTACGAATGTTTTAGGGCGAGTGGATTATTCCATCTGGAAGGATTGGGCTTTTCGTGTTGAAGGGGGGATTGCCCGGACGCGCAGGCAACGTTCTATCTCCAATGTTTCCAACGTCAATGTCGTCACAGGTTGGGGTACAAATACGACAACTTATACGGGAGATCAGAACTATTATAATTTGAATGTACGCACGGAATTATCCGGTTCGGTAAAAACCGGTCCAATTCGGCATGAACTGCTTTTCGGTTATAATCGGAATGCGCAGATCCAAGATGATCAGAACCGCACAAACTATAAATCATTCAGACAAAACATTTATAATCCCGTCGATATTGATTTTAATGCGTTATCTGTAAGTGGCTCGACCTACACATATGGTAGTACAAATACAGACACGGGTTATTATATGATGGATCGTGCCAGTTTTGCAAAATACTTTACCCTTATAGGAGGTGCACGTTACGAAAATTATACAACGTATATTAATCAAAATAAAAATACGTATACCGTAAAAAAAGTTACACCAATTGGTGGTCTGGTTATTCGTCCGACAAAACAGAGCAGTCTTTATGGTAGTTATATTCAAGGGTTGGAAAGTGCCGGAACGGCACCAGACAGTGCTGCAAACGCAGGTACCGTTCTGGCTCCAGTAGTAAGTAGCCAGTATGAATTTGGCGGTCGATATAAACTGAAGAATGCTCTTATTTCAGTGGCATATTTTCATATCGACCGAGGTCTTTCCTATGCCAATCCGGATAATGTCTATGTTGTAAATGGACGCGCCATTCATAAAGGGGTTGAAATCTCCATGCAGGGCAGCATTACACATGAACTCTCTGTTTCCGTTTCTGGAACATGGACACACGCTGTGCAGGCCCAGACTGGAAATGTCGCACAGAATGGTAAATCGGTTATAGGCGTACCTGATTATGCGTTATCAGCTTTCGGAGAATATAGACCAGATTTTATACCAAATTTAGGCCTTAATGCAGGCGTGTATTATGTGGGGAAGCGTTCAGCTGACAGCTTGCAACGTGCTTCTGTCTCGGATTATGTCACTCTAAGCCTCGGTGGCAACTATCGCCTGCATCTTGTATCGGGACAGACGATTACATTCCGGGCAAACGGCAATAACGTGACTAACACACGATATTGGTCCAATGCGGATACAGTGCTGTTTGTTGGTTCTGGTGCTACGGCAAATTTCTCAACTAGTTTTTCTTTTTAAATCGTTCCATGGTTTTGTATTTTTCACAACGTGATGTGATGGTTGTAGTCTCCCCCCCTTTTTTTTAGTGGGGTTCTGACTGAGAATTCAGGCCACTTCTTTTAGTTTCTGGGCGGGTGTGAACCCGCCGTTCCCCATGTTGGGTCTGTCATTGTTATATGTCCAGAGCCATTGTGTTGCGACCTCCTGCACATCCTGAATGCTTTCAAACAGAGACTGCTCGAGCCATTCCTGCCGGACAGTTCTGTTGTAGCATTCAATATAAGCGTTCTGCTGCGGATGACCCGGTGGCGACGCCTTGTGCGCGATTACGAGCGACGCATCGACGTCTCAAACGCCATGATCCTCGTCGCCATGGGGGCCAATCTCATCCGCAGAAACGCTCATCCGTGACTTTCCAAACAGGCATTTATAGGTTTATCAAACATGCGAGTATTCATGTGTTATTTATTTCATCTTCTGTAGCTCACAATATAGAAAAAATCAGAGATTAATGGGGCTCGGTATTTTTACGCTCATGGATTGCCAATGCCAGGAATCCCGGCACATATCGAGTAGGGTACGTTTGGCAGACCAGCCGAACATGGTCCTGGCCAGAGCCGGGTTTGCGTAGCAGGCGGGGGCATCGCCGGGTCGGCGGGGGCCAATCTGGTAGGGAATGTTAATCCCGGTTGCGTTTTCAAACGCATGAACCAGCTCAAGCACCGAATATCCTGTGCCGGTGCCAAGATTAACGGCGTGGGTGCCCTCGGTGCCAAGGGCTTTTTCCACTGCGGCGCAATGGGCTTCGGCCAGATCCATTACGTGTAGGTAGTCGCGCACGCCTGTGCCATCCGGCGTTGGGTAATCATCACCAAAAATGGTCAGGCGGTCGCGCTGTCTGGCGGCAACCTGACACAGATAAGGCATCAGGTTAGCGGGAACGCCACGTGGGTCCTCGCCGATCAGGCCCGAAGGATGCGCGCCCACCGGGTTGAAGTACCGCAGCAAAAACGCGGAGGACAGCATACCGGTGCGCACGAGGTCGCTGATCATATCTTCCATGATCAGCTTTGTGCGCCCGTAAATGTTGGTGGCGTGCAGGGGGGCGCTTTCTGCTATGGGGCAGTGTTCTGGCGCGCCATAAACCGTTGCGGAAGACGAAAAAACAATGCGTCCCACGCCTGCATGCCGCATGGCGGTGAGCAGTTTTAATGTTCCTGCAACATTCACATCAAAATAGTGCAGGGGGTTTTCTTCACTTTCCCCCACGGCCTTGAGTGCTGCAAAATGAATGACGGCATCATAAGGCTCTGTTGCAAAGACCCGCTGCATGGCGTCCATATCGCGGATGTCCACGTCATGCACGGGGTAGTCCACCCCTGTAATTTCCTTGAGCCGGGCAGGGACCGAGCGGGAGGCATTGGAAAAATTATCCAGAAGCACAACATCGTGCCCACGACCCTGAAGGGCTACCGCAGTATGGGAGCCAATAAATCCGGCGCCACCAGTCAGAAGAATACGTGCCACGAGCTCACTTCGCCATAAAAAGACCAGAAGGCGAGACTATACTCAGCATTACCATTTAGGCCAATAAGTTTGCAGCAGATGAACATAACCTGAAAAGTTCGAAGGAATGTTGCGTAAAATTGATGGTACCCAGGTGTTTAGTACTACAGTTGCATTTTGTGTTGTGAGTGAGCGTGGATAGCGCTGGCCCGATGTGTTCGTCGAAAAGTGGGTCATCTGAGTATGTGAGCGACGGGTAGTCTGCGTTGTGCAAGCTTTACGACGAGGCGCCTGATTTCCTAAGTGAACCAGCGCACGACGATTATCGTGTTCTGCGTTGTGTTTTTTTGGTTTCAGTGAGTTTGCCTGATATGATCGACGGCCCGATGTTTTTTGTATCGGGCCACGAAAAGGAAGGCGCACCTTGCGCACTGGCCTGCTGCGGTTTCAGGGTATTTTTCGAGAATGCGGATCGAGTAAACGGAGAGGGCGGCCTTGCGCCTCATTCCTGGCGTTCTGATTGTCTGGTTTTTTGGCGATGGCTACTCATTCATGCCCAAAGCCATTGGCGGCAGCCCGGCGAAGGTTCGAAATGACCACCATGCGGTGAAACGGTGCGATCACCGTGATATAGATTTGGCCTAGTCGATTGTGACAGTGGACTACGGTCGTTGCTGAGAGGCGGGAGGGACCATTGGCGGCTCGCTGGACTAGCAGAGAAAGACGAAAGTCCAGATGCGTGTCATTTGCTCCCAGGATAATTTCATCGGAGTGAGACGCGAGAACTGAGAAAAAGTTGATCTTATCTTCGTTGCCGGATTGTCGTAGACCGGATGATGTTTTGACGTTGAAACGGGCCATCACGATGTCGCGGATAAAGAGCAGCGCTCGAAACCAGAGGGTAGGCTTTCCAAAAACCGACTGCGCGATCACGCGCATATCTACCGTATAGGCTGGAGGAAGTGCTACTTCATAGGAATCAATAAAGTCCGCGCCCGTGTACCAATCGGTGAGGCTGCTTTCACGGGGAGGTGTACGTTTGGTAACTGTTGTCCTGAAAGCCATGACCTGACGGTATTCCCAGAGTAGTTTAAGGTGGCAGCTAACGAGGGCTAGTATGTCAATTCATGTTTGAGACGTCAAAAACGCCAAAATCGACAGATGAAATTCTTAACGGTGCAACCGATGCTCTGCATATCGCAATGCGGAATGCTGCGTCGTCACCATGGAATGCGGATTAAACGTGGGAGAGCAGGGAAAACCATGAAAGTGAGAGTCCAGAAAATAGAGGACAGAACCGGGAAGAATTAAGAGGGAAAGATAAAAAAATCCGGCACTCCTGACGTCGCGGGCCGGATTTTTCTCGGTCTGTTCATGAAACACAAAGGGAAACCCGTCTTAGGACGGCGGAGGCAGCACGATCCCGCAACCATCTGAACTTGCGGTGCGAACACATCACGAACCCCAGTCTGAAAACGGGCTGGGGTTTTTGTTTGTCCACCGGACGCCACGATCAGGATACCGGCGAGAGCGCCCCAGACATCGATTTGTAGTCCTTTGTCGGATGCTTAACGCAATCCTCACCGCTTCGCGCTTGAAATCTTCCGTATGTTTCATGGTCTGGTCGGTCTTCTGATGCGAGCTTAAAACGCGCAAATGATCAGCACAAAGCCGTTACAAGTCCAATTATGCTTTATAGATAAAATATGGAAACCATATATTTCCATTGTTTTTATTTCTTGCTCGTTCTTCCGGCGGTAATGAAGATATGAGCGGAACAGAAACCGGCGCTCCTTTCGAACACTGTGGTGCGGCCTTTCAGGATGCATTCATTACTGGCCGGAGAGCCAATTCATGAAATACACTTCGTTTTTCTTTTCTGCTGTGGCTGTTGCAATCGGTCTCCGGGTTTGAAGCTGTCTGTAACATCAAACGCAGCGACTTCGGTGTGAAGATATATGTGCCTTACGTGTCTGACGATGTGCTGCTGCGCATTGCTGGTGCCTTCGAACAACAGGACTAAAGCCCATGTTTTTGCCTACGCGTGCAGCGAGCGGGACCACGCGGTATTCCACGGTAGCGGTCATCCTTCATTGGGTGATCGCCCCGGGGATACTGACCCTTATCGTGATGGGTCTGGTCATGGACCATCTCCTCCTCGATACGATGCGGGTGTTCCAGATCTACCAGTTGCACAAATCCATCGGCATCACCGTGATGTTTCTGATCGCCTTGCGTATTGGGTGGCGTCTTACGCATCCTGCGCCCGCTCTGCCAACAGATATACTCCCACTGGAGAAAAAAGGAGCGCATCTGGTGCATCTTGCTCTCTATGGGTTGCAGGTAATATTGCCCCTGAGTGGCTGGGCAATGGTTTCTGTCTCAGTGCTGGGTATTCCGACTGTGCTGTTCGACACAGTACCATGGCCCGACCTTCCGGTGCTGTCGACCCTGCCTGACAAGGCACCGGTCGAAGCTGTTCTGAAGGTGCTTCACCACTGGGCTGCGTGGGGACTTCTGGCTCTGATCACGCTGCATGTTGCTGCCGCTCTCAGGCATCAGTTTGTACTGCACGATCATGTTCTTCGTCAGATGCTGCCGTTCTTTCGTGCATCTTCCACATCCCGCCACAGGGGAAAAACCCCATGAAAGTCTTTCACAAATTTCTGCCAGTCGTCATCGTAGCTGGTCTCCTGCTCTCAACCCCGACCTTTGCTACCGACTGGACGCTTGCTGCGGGCAACGGCACGCTGGGCTTCTCCGGTATCCAGACTGGCAGGGCGTTCGAAGGGCATTTGGGGAAGTATGATGGCACGATCTCGTTTGACCCAGCCTACCCGGAAGCAGGCCATGCAAAGATCAGCATCGACATGGCAAGTGCCACAACAGGTGACAGCCAGCGAGATGGAGCGCTACCCGGGCATGACTGGTTTGACAGCAAGGCATTTCCGTCAGCACTTTTCGAAGTAAAAGCCTTCAAGGCCAAAGGTGGCAATACGTATGATGCCGAAGGTACATTGACCATCAAAGGGGTGAGCAAACCCGTTACCCTTCCCCTCACCATCGACATTTCAGGCTCTGCCCTGCATGCTAAAGGCCATCTTCAACTCGTTCGTTCCGCGTTCAATGTGGGTGTCGGTCCCTGGACCACGGGCCAGTGGGTTGCACTCGAAGTGGGCGTGGATGTCGATGTTACAGCGCATGGCGGTTGAAACACCAGATGTCCTTCGCACGCCCATCTGGCCTGACATCCAATGCCATTCTTCTCGCGCTCTACGCGATCGTTACGGCGTTTATCAGCGGTCTGCCTTATAGCTTCCAGAGGCGGCTCACCTTACGGTGCCACCACTATAGCCGCTGGTGACGGATCAGGTCAGCCCAGTGCCAATGAACTGGACGGTACAAAATTCCTTGGTCAGCCCGTTGCGGGTATCGCAAAAAATTAAGCCCGTAATACGTCAGGACTTCGTTATCCTGCCTTTGTCTTTTTCCTGCGCATATCCCAACCATTCTGGTTGACCAAAACATTCCACCAGATAGTCAAGCAGCACGGTTACCCGCATCGGTCTGAAGGAACTGGACGGCGTGACAAGATACAGTGCAATAGACGGAGCTTCCCAATCTGGCAGGATCTGTTCAAACCGGCCAGAGGCCAGTGCTTCTCCCACCATGAATTCGGGAAACAGGCCATAGCCCAATCCCGCAGCTAGAGCCGGTAAAAAAGCCTCAGCGTTATCCGCCCGGAAACGGGACGATCGTATCAGGACAAACTCATTCCCATTTTTAATGTGCCGAAGCCGAACTTTCCCCGGTGCGGGCTTATTCGTATAGACAAAACTTTTCAGCGTCTCCAGATCACGCGGATGATCAGGACGCCCTACCCGATCCAGATACTCAGGGGTTGCCACCAGCAACAGCCGGACATCACACAGCTTGCGTGCCCGCAGGGATGAATCTGCAAGAGAGGCAATACGCAATGCGACATCATACCCTTCCGCTACAAGATCAACGAGCGCATCGCTGAAATCGACCGTAATATCGATGTCTGGATATTGCGCGAGAAAAGCTGGCAGAGCAGGTGACAGATGGCCGATGCCAAATGTCATGGGTGCTGCAATTCTGATAAGTCCCGATGGACGTTGTGTGCCGCCTCTGGCTTCTGTTTCCGCGGCTTCTGCTTCAGCCAGAATACGGTTCGCATGCCCCAGCAGCGTCCGTCCCATTTCCGTCAGGGAAAGATGGCGGGAATTGCGGTTGAAAAGTGCCACTCCAAGTGTCTGCTCCAGACGACCGATCGCTTTGGAAACGGTAGGCTTTGAAAGCTGGATATCTTCCGCCGCTCTGGAGAACGAACCAAGTTCAGCCACTTTTGCAAAAATGGCCCATGCCTCAAAATCAGGAAGGCGCATGACAGTGTCTCTGGAAACAGTTGGTGGTTATAATTTCCATATACCTTATTCTGAGCTGCGGATAATCTGTCCCCCAAGCAATCACACGACTATTCTGGAAAACAGATCATGATTGAAGGCCGTTCTTTCAATGAATTCGGCCACGCCAACCATGACTATGAGCCCTGCGTCTAAGCTGATGCGTCCGGGCAATCGTGCTATGCCATGTAGTCATAGACATGATCGGAATCCGGATAACGAAAAATCTGTTCGATGGCGTTGCTTTCAGCTTGGCAGCGCCAGCGGCGATCCTGGTAGAATGTCCGTGCCGTGGAAGGGGGATAGCGACGTCGTGTCGTTTTCCACAATGGGCGACGATCCGTAGCCATTGCCATTAACATAACTGCTGCGGTCGGACAGAAGTTCTTATGCCAACCGCATCTGGTTGGAATGCACTAAATGGGTATCTTCCAAGCTTAATTTGGCTGTTCATGCTCATAAATATGGCTGAAAGCATTGGGCGCGATGTTGGTTTCAACATCTGTGCCCGACTGCTCAGATTTGTTGTATAAAATATAAAATTGTGCAAGGAAGTTCCCGGCACTATGAGTTCTGAGAGCTTATTGGGGCAGCGAGTATTACAAGGCATATCAGACTGGTATAAGCGTAGTTTCCTGTCCGGCATGCAATAGCTATATTTTGTGTTTTAAGACTGGATTGAGCATATGCGTTTTCTGCGTGCCTTGCGACCTGATTCGCGCCGCCTGACTTCCTTGGCAGAAGCGGCGTTGGATAGCGGGCAGCGTAAGACGTTGGAACGCCAGAACGGTTTTAACGCATTTCTGGCGCGCGTTGGCCTGATTTTTGATCCTGCGCTGGATGAAACTGTCTGGTTGCAGAATATTTGCGAGGCCGCAACCCGTACTGCGCGTGTTCGGGCTGCGTTTGTTGCGCAGCCGGATGATACGGGAGAGTTCTATCTGCTGGCCAGCAGTGGTCCTGTGGAACAGTTGCACCAGCCCGCTTTTTCGGTTCATCCCGACAACTCCGAACATTATGGCTACCTTGGGCTGGTGTGGCATGGTGGACAACCGGCTTTTTGCAGCGATGTTATGCGGGAAGCTGCATTGCAGCTCTGGTGTACGCGTCTGCAAAAGGAAGATGTGCGCTCGTGTGCGGTGCTGCCGATATGGCGGGCTGGCAAGGTCTGGGCTGTATTTGGTGTTTACGATGAGCAGGATGACGTATTCGATCCCGTCATCAAAACCATCTTGAATGATACGGCTACTGTTCTGTCTCGTGGATTGAAAATCTACGATGAGCTACGGTCGCGGGCCACTCAGCTTGATCATGCACAGGTTGGTATCCTGCTGCTGCGTGACGACCGGATCCAGCGTGCAAATGCCAGTGCCGCCGCACTTGTCGGGTGCTCGTCCAGTGATATGCACAATGCTTCTGTGTCATCCCTTCTGGCTGGTAAAAGCCAAGTCCAGCAACTGGAGCGCGCTCAGGAGCAACTGTACAAAACCGGACAGGCCAAACTGTCTAGCATACACCTGCCTGCGTCAGGTGGGCAGGATGTTGTTGTCGACCTGTCTGCTGTCATGCTGGAAGACCAGTCTGGTCTGGATTCTGTCTGGACTATGGAGAATGTAACCGAGCGCGATGAAGCGCAGCGTCTGTATCGTACGTTGATCAATGCTGTTTCCGCCATGCTGACGGCGGAAGATGAGGCTGAAAAATGCCATGCTGTTTGCAGTTCTCTGGTCGACAATACTTTGTTCAGTACGGTCTGGCTGGCGCAACCGGACTTGACTGGGCATATGCACTTGCGCGCCTATGCGGGGCTGGGTGGGAGTGCTATTGCCCGGTTGAAGTGGTCAATCAATGTAGAGGGCGACGCTCTTCCGATCACAGTACAGGCATGGTTGAAAAAAAGGCTTGTCTATACGAATGACCCTGAGACCAGACTGTTCGGGATTAACGGCTACCAGAAAGTCCTGGATTACAAGTGGAAGGGGATTTTGTCTCTTCCGGTGTTGCGGGGGGGGCAGGTCTGGTCGGTTCTGACTTTTACCACGTCGCGCTCTGGTGGGTTTGATGAACAGAGCATCATCTTGTGTCGGCGTGTTGCCGAATTGCTGGGGCAGAGTCTGGATCGGCTGGATTCCGGACTGAATTTAAAAAAATTGCGGCATGAGGAAGAGTTGAGGGTACGCCGTGATCCGTTGACGGCTTTGCCCAATCGGCTGGCTCTGGAGGAATACCTGCCAAAGGCGCAGGAACGTGCGAGTGAGCGCGGCACATCCCTCGCAATCGGGTTGATGGATCTGGACGGGTTTAAAGCGGTTAATGATACGTATGGCTATGCCGCAGGAGATAAGGTTCTGGCCGAACTGAGCCAGCGGTTATGGGAAAACCTGCGCGAGAGCGGTTATGTCGCCCGGCTGGGGGGGGATGAGTTTGTTGTTGTTTTCGAAAATCTGGATACGAAAATGGCAAACGAGCAGGTCGCCACGGCATTGGACAATCTGTCCTCGGTTGTGGCGGAACCGTTTGCCATAGCAGATGGTAAAACTGCCAAAGTCGGGCTGACCATGGGAGTGGTGCTTTGCCCTCAGGATGGCGACCAGCCGGATACCTTGTTGCGGCAGGCTGACCGCGCCATGTACAAAGCCAAGCAGAAGCCGGACAAAAATGATGCCAGCTGGCATTTTGCTTCCGCCCTTGAGGATGCTCTGGATCTGGAAGATGATGCCGCAACGGATATGTCTCCGATTGCTCCTTACGGAACAAAATCGGCGGAACTGCTGGGGCGTGCGCTCAAGGCTGTTACAAGAATCCGGGAGAGTGTCCGCAGCGCTGTCATCCCTGCCATCTGGAAGAAAAATGGTGGAACACCGTTTCTGGAGCATCTGACGCAGGATCAGCATACCCGTCTGATCGAGCGGGAAGTCCAGCATCTGGAGTTTCTGGCTTCTGCCACGACGATCAGAAAAGACGTTCTGGGCGCAGCCCATACGCTGGGCACAATGTACACGCTGTTTGGTGTAGATCCGGTTGTGCTTGTTGCCGAACAGACCAGTTATCTGCGTCTGCTTCTGGCAGAGATGGAAAATGAGGGCATCAAGGGTGATGACCGTTACCTCGTGCAACAGATCGTGGAAGCCCGCTATCGGGATGACCGCAGGATGCGGCGTCTGGTAAGACTGGGGGTTCATAAAGCCTATACGGCTTTTCTGTCCGCTCAGGTGGCAGAGGGGACGTGGGGAAAAGCCAGCGTTGAAGCGCTGCTGGCGTTGGCAAAATTGCCTGGTATTCAGGCGGCTTTTCTGTTTCGTTCCAATGCGGAGGGGGAACTGGTCGCGCAGGCCATGGCTGGCCCGTGTGCCACCGTGCTGGATGAGGCTTTTCTGCGCGGTGACGCACGGCCTGTTATCACCAAATCGCAGTATGGCAACTTTATAGGGGCTCAGGCTTGGCGTACGGGCGCGTTGCAGACCTGTCCATCCATTGCTCTGGATGCCAATATGGAGCCATGGCATACATTATTCGCCGATCTGCGGATCTATTCGGCCATAAGTATTCCCATTCGGCGTCAGGATGGAACGACGGCGTTGGTCCTGACCGTGTTTGGTGCTTGTCCCAACCAGTTCGAAACAAGCAGGATGCAGCAATTTTCCAGCGGTCTGCAGGAGAAATGGGAAAAGCTATGGCGTGACAGACAGGGTATGTCCGATGAGCGCTCATCTCTTCTGCTTGAGCGCCTGTTTTCGGGGGGGCTGTGTATGTTCATGCAGCCTGTTGTGGATCTGCGTACCGGCCGTTTACGTAAAGTCGAAGCTCTTGCCCGTCTGAAGGATACGGACGGGACGATTGTTTCTCCCGCGATTTTCCTGCCATTACTGGGGCATGATGATTTGGACCGGCTGTTCGAAACCGGACTGGAACAGGGGCTGGCATGGTTGAAATCGTGGGATGAGAATGGTCTGTCCACAGAGCTTTCGCTCAATTTGCCGCCTTCTTCTTTATCCAATACCAATATACTGAATATTGTTGGCAATATGCTGAAGCGCTACAATATTCCACCCGCACGCCTGACATTGGAAGTGCTGGAAACACAGGATATTGACTCTGGCAAGCAGGAAGCAGCTCTGCGGGATTTCCGCGCAATGGGTGTGCAGATGGCTATGGATGATCTGGGGGCGGGTCATAGCAATCTCATGCGGCTTTCCGCAATGGCCTTTGATAGCATTAAGGTCGATCGTGGTTTGTTACACCATATTCGTGATGTGCCTTTGCAAATCTTTAGTGTCATCCGCTCATTGCGGGAGATGGGGCGCGACCTGAGTAGTCTGGTTGTGGTCGAAGGTCTGGAAGATGCGGAAGTCATTGAAGCCATGCGCCATCTGGGATGTCACTATGGGCAGGGGTTTGGCATTGCCCGCCCGATGCCGGCTGACGATTTTCTGGAGTGGTATCGGGTTCACTCGGAACAGAGGTTGGAAGAAAAAGAGAACGAAATCTACAGTGATCTTGGTGCGCTGGCCTATATGTGGACTGCCACACGAGGCAAGTTGGCTACGGGGCAGTCCAATCTGGAAAATGGGCCATTTATGCGCTGGCTGGAAAAGCTGGGCCGGGACGATCATGATGCCGCCCGGTGGTATGGGCTCTTATCTACCGGACCCGTGACAGAAGAGATGATCCATACTTTGCGTGAGTGGCTGGTTGATCGGGTTGTAACCAGTTAGGATCAGTCAACTACCCATCGAGGGCATGGTGGGCTTTGAACAAAGACATGTCTGTTTTAATAGCATACCGATTGTTCCTTAAGCCTTTTTCTTACCTCACGGGTTGTTCTGTTTCCACGAAGTTCAGGGTAATTCAATCGTTTGTGCCGGTTTCTCGAAGTTATTTCATAACAGGGAGACGAGTTTTCTCCCTGTATTATTCAGATTATGTCAATCTCATCCAGCAACAACAATAGATTTTTTATGTGTAAAGACGTCGTAGCCACTCCGGCCATGATATTCACCCATACCGGATGCCCCGATGCCACCGAACGCAAGATATGGAGATACGACCTGAAGCATAACTCCATTGATGACAGCATCACCTGATGCGATCAAATCTGCCATCCGCTTGCCGTTTTCAATATCATTGGTGAAGTAGTACGCCGCGAGCGGATTGGGATGATGTGAATTCACCAGTGTTGGCACATCTTCCGCATTCTTGAACGTAAGGATGGGTAGCACGGGACCGAACAGTTCCTGCTCCATCAATGAGTCAGACCAGTCCACCCCGTCGACGACGGTTGCCTGCAAGGTCCGTGCTTCTGGGTTGGCGCCACCGCCATAAACTACAGTGCCTTTTGTGCGCTCGATCAAGGAAAGAAGACGTTTGACCTGAGTTGTCGTGACGACTTTGCCGGTCGATCCGACATCAGGATAATCATGCTGGACCTTTTCGATGACTTTCTTGAGAAAGGCATCTTTCACACTTGAATCGACGAGCACATAATCCGGAGCGATACATGTCTGCCCGCTGTTGGTGAAGCGTCCCTGAACGACCTGATCTGCGGCCCGTTCGAGATCAGCATCGCTGAAAACGATAAATGGTGATTTCCCGCCCAGCTCAAGCACTACAGGTGCCAAATGCTCGGAGGCTGCTTTCATGACGATCTTTCCGACCGCAGGGCTCCCGGTGAAGAAAATCATGTTGAAGGGGAGTTTCAGAAGTGCTTCGTTTTCTTCACGTCCCCCCTGAACAACCGCGACGTGTTGGGGAGCAAAAGCCTCACTGACAATTTTTTCAATGATTTTTGCCGTGTGGGGTACTGCTTCCGAAGGTTTGATGATAGCCCGATTGCCGGCCGCGATTGCGCCGACCAAGGGTGAGAGGACGAGATTAAACGGATAGTTAAATGGGCCTATGATATAGACTATTCCAAAAGCTTCGTGCTGTATGAAGCTCTGTACAGGTGCGCGTCCTTTATAATCCAAAGGCGATGGAAAGTTAGGAACAACCTGTGGTTTTGCCCACTCGTCCATATTTTTAATATAATGATTAATTTCTTCTAAAACGACGCCTATTTCCGTCATTTTGACCAGCAGCTCAGACTTTCCCAGATCTTCGCTGAGAGCTGAGCATATTTCGTTTGCATATTTTTCTATAGTTGCATGCAGAGTATTGAGTGCGCTTTTCCGTGTCTTGATATCAATGAGTTTTTGTTCTCGAAGAGCCTTGGTCTGAATGTCGAAGGCGTCCTGAATCTTATTAAGCGGTGTGTAGTCCATATTGGATACCCCAGTGAAGCGTTGTCGGTGTGATAATATAACGGTAAAAAACACCCTCTCGATCTGAAACAAGTTTTTCATAGCCTCGACAGAGCCCGTATATCCAAGCTCACAATCATCCCGAGTAGTTGGATATATAAAAACGAATATGGACGGAACCAGAGGTGGGCTTTCACAAACGCGTGTATGCCTGTCGGCGCAATTTGTGGATCGGCGTGGAAAACTGGTCCTGTAGCACTGAACTTGTAACAGTTCCGGGCGGACTTGAGGCTTATTCCGTGCATTGAAAGATGAAAGGGTCGAAGAGCCGTGGTAATCCCCCCATAAAAAGAGTGGCTTTTGGAAGAGAATTTTCTCAGCGTAAGGATGAGGGGATTCTGATGAAGAGTGATCGCTTTACTGACGCCCAGATCATGGGTGCGATCCCTCAGGCTGAGGGTGGCGTCTCTGTTCCTGACCTGTACCGGGAGCATGGGATCAGCAACGCGACGTTTTACGGGTGGCGTACGAAATATGGCGGCATGGATGCTTCGATGATCAGTCAGATGAAAACTCTGGAAGAGGAGAACCGTCGGCTGAAGTGTATGGATGCGGAACTGAGCATGTAGACGGATATCCTGAAGGAAGCCCGTGGAAAAAAATGAAGCAGCCAGCCCAGCACCGGGAACTGGCCGCACAGGCTGTGGCGCATCACAGGGTCAGCATTGCGCTGGCCTGTCGGGTTGTTCGCTGTCTGGAGCAGGTTATGGAGTGGCGTGGCAGGCCAGGGGCTATCAGAATGGATAATGGCCCTGAATATGTCAGTCATACGTTGGTTTCATGGGCCGAAAAACAGGGGATTACCCTGATCTATACGCAACCGGGTCATCCGCAGCAGAACGCCTATATTGAACGCTACAACAGAACTGTCCGGCAGGAATGGCTGGAGCAGTCTCTATTTGAAAGCATTCAGGATGTGCAGGAGGTCGCAACACAATGGCTCTGGACATATAATAATGACAGACCCAACATGGGGAACGTCGAGTTCACACCCGCCCAGAAACTAAAAGAAGCTGCCTGAATTCTCAGTCAGAACCCTACTAAAAAGGGGGGGGGATTACCGGGGAGAGCAATGCTCTCCCCATGAGCCTCCGCTCGTTATAGCTTTAATCGTTTTGAAGCTGTTTGTGCTGCTTGCAATGCTTTCCCGTCCATCCAAGCTCTACGGCTACGTTCAAGTGCCATTTGGGTTTCTGGAATTTCCGATGGGTCGCCATGATGAAACGGGGGCTGAGGCGCGTATTGAATAATGAGTTGAATATGTTCTGCTGCGGCCTGCCCGCGTAATTGCGCTGCGAGAGTAAGCCCAAAATCAAGGCCAGCAGTCACACCGCCTCCTGTAATCCTATTGCGATCCTGCACAACGCGTTCGTGGCTTTCAATGGCGCCCATTAACGGCAGCAGATTAACAACACCCCAATGAGATGTGGCTTTGTATCCCTCCAATAACCCTGCTGCGGCAAGAATAAGGCTACCTGTGCAAACGCTTGTAATAAAGCGTGAGTGTGGTGCACGACTTCTCAAGAAAGCGAGGACGTCGGGATCGTTCATGCAGGCAATTGTTCCCATTAGCCCACCCGGTACAAACAATACATCCAGTGCCTGTGGGCACGTCGCTGGTGTGTCTGTTGGAGGGACAGGAATACCGACATCGGTGGAGACTGGCGTCATAGTCATGCCAACCAGATAAATTTCAGCACCTAGAATTTTAAAAATAGTCTGTGGACCAATAAGGTCCTGAAGAACCATGTTCGGGTAAACAAGCATAGCAATTTTGATCGGAGGACCAGAGAATTTCATACCTTGCATATGCTCCAGATGCTCTTTTTCAGAACCGCCTGTTGCTGCTTTGGCACTTTCTGAGACTATGGAGGCCATGATAAGAGTGGCAAGGGCACGTCGTTTAAGACCGGATGAGGAAGACGCATCTGGCAGTAAATTTGGCATGATTGTTTCTTTGCAAGAGGGTTTGATCTGAGCAAAAACGGCGCACGAGCCGCTCTTAAGAGAACTGTTGGATTTCATCATCAGAATGCCACCTGAAGTGAACCCAAAGCCGAACGGGGAGCTTCCGCACGCATGGAGAATGTTCCATTCGTGTCATAAATGCGGGCATTGGTCAGGTTTGTCATATTGAGCTGAACTCTGACTGGTCGTCCGTGTAAGGAAAACTTATACCATAAGGCAGAATCAAGCCGGAAATAGCCAGGAAGGTAGAACGAGTTGGGAAGTGTTGCCTCCCGTCGGGTGGCGGCTCTGATACCCAGTCCCAAGCCTAGACCATGCAAAACTGTTCCGTCGGCAAATTCGTATGTTGTCCAGACATTTCCGGTATGTTTGGCAACGCCAGCAAGAACACTGTTGACAGGATATTTGTTGTCACGGGTTACATTGGCAAAAGTGTAAGCGTAACTGAGAACGGCTTTCCAGCCCGGTAAAATCTCACCTGCCACATCAGCCTCTATGCCTCGACTACGCTGCTGGCCAACGGCAATGGAATAAAGCGGATGAGCAGGGTCTGTCGTGGCAACATTTGAGCGACGAATATCATATACCGCGACAGTCGCTTGCAGGTGATCATGAAACAGTTGTTGTTTGACGCCTGCTTCAATCTGGCGAGACCTTCCGGGTGAAAGGGGCGTTCCGGTGAAGGAAGAAGTTGATGTGGGAATAAAACTCGTTGACCAGTTAAAATAAAGAGAAGTTTTCCTGCCTACTGCGTAGAGAATTCCAAGTCTAGGAGAGAATTTATTTGCAGAGACAGAGGTGTTAATTTCTTGTATTTTGTTGAGAGAAGATGTTGTCGTGGCATCATAGCGCCCCCCACCAAGAACATAGAAGCGATCAAAAAGAGAAATGTAGTCCTGAAAATACACCGAGGCGGCTTCTGCCTGTGTTGAAATATTGGAGCGTAACCGTGCAGGTCCTAGTGCCCCCGTATAAATGGGATATGTAAGAACAAGTGCAGGAAGTGAGGCTGTATAGGTTTTTGCACTATAATCTGTCTGATAGAGCTCGCTGCCGACCAGCCAGTCATGTTTTAGTGGCCCAGTATGAAAAATGCCTGAAAATTCATTCTGGAGATCAAAATCTTTACCCATTTGAGGGCCGTTGGATACTCCACGGCTCAGGGTTCGTCCGTTCGTGGAGAGAGCAAAGGTGCTCATACGATCCGTACCGAAATCATAGTTGCTGATTGAGCTTGCAAAGCCTGAGCGGAACCGGGATGAATCAGAAAGTTTATGCACCCAGTTGTATCCTAAACGCCAAGAGTTCTGATGCGAGGCTCCAAGAGTCTGATTATCGAAGTTATAGGAGAGGGGTAGGGCCAGAGCTTTTCGGACCAAAGGGGTTTGGGATGCACCCCAAGTATAGTTTGAAAGCTGCCAAGATGCGAAGAAATCAATCTTATCATGAAGAGAGGGAGTCCACTGAAGAGTGGGAGCAACATAGGTTGTTTCATTGTAACCGAAGTCTCGGAATGTATCATCATGCTGATAGGCAAAATTGATACGGCCTACAATTTTTCCATCTTCTGATAGATCACGGTTACCGTCTGTGGTTCCACGGAATAATCCAAAACTTCCCCCTGATAATCCGGCATTCAGAAAGTTATGGTTTGCAATGGCTCGCTTTGTCGTGACGTTGACGGTACCGCCTGAAGAGGTTGAACCACCGTATAATACCGATGCGGGACCTTTGAGGACTTCAATGTTATCAACGCCCTGAATATCTTGGGTTCCGGTCTGTTCTCTAAAACCATCTCGCAAGGTTGTAGAAGCGTCCACAAATCCACGCACACGAAAAGTCAGAGAATTAGGGAAGGTCAGATTACGTTCAACACCACTGACTGTCTCGATGGCCTGATTAATGCTGAGAGCGCCACGATCCTGTATGACAGCATGAGTGATGACCTGTACCGATGCTGGTGTTTTCTGGATGGAAACAGGAATTTTTAGAGCTGAACTATTGGTTCGAGCAAGATAATCTTCGGCAGGCTGCCGTGTTCCATTAACGATCACAAAGCTTTGTGACTGGGACGCGACCTCTATCTTTTTCTCTTTCTGAGGCAACATTCCAGTCCGGGAAAACAATGTTTTGTCTGTGCTGCTCTGCGCCCATAAAGGCGTAGCGGTAAAACCGTAAGACAGCACGACAATGCGCGCAATAAAGCGACACGCTAACGCTCCTTGAGCGCCACGGGTTTTTTTATACATAGTTAAAGAAAATCCTGAACTGAGAAAGACTCAGCACTGGGTCGTACAGAAACACTCCCAAACACGCACAAAAGCGGCGTGTAGGATGAGACGACACAAACCAGAAGCTGACGAAAGGCTCAGGAAAACAAAGGGGGGCCGCGCGACGGTGGCAGACCTGTCAGAACAGATGGTGGCGCTCTGGGAGGATGTGCCCGCATTTCCTGTTGATATCGATACACAGTATAAGCGGGCAGGGTGGGGAGGTTCGTCAGAATAACAGCGACAAGTTCCAGCAACGGGCAAAGCGGACAGCTTTTGTCGTGATGATGTGTATCATGGTGATGACCTGACATGCTCATAGGCATGTCCATCATCACCATATCATTGTCCATGTTTTGCTGAGGGCTGATATCAATGCCCGTTAGTCGTTCAATTGCTGCCCTTGGAGTTTCGTCTGGTAGGGAAAAGCCTTGGAGGAGCAGTTGCCCGACAAACCCGATAAGTACCAGCACCCCAACAAAAATAGCGAAGGGTGTTGTCTTGTGTTGCTGTCGGGTTTTGGGAGTAGTCAAGACTATTGATAACTCCAATATATTGCTGGTGTCATAAAGGGTTATTAGTTGACGGTGTCAGGAAGGGTAAAAGAGCAGACATAAACAGAGGTCGTCAAGGATAAGATATTTCATTTTATCGCCCAACGTCTGTCAGTAAAGTCGTATCTCTATGACCCTGTAATGTGGAGGGATGAAAATCGAGCCTTTCGTCAGCTATGTCCGTCTTTGCAAGGGAGAGAAATAAAAGCAGAAAACTGCTTTTATTTTGGGTCAACGGGGGAAGATATTCCCCCTTGCCAGATTCTGAATGGGTAGCCATTCAGCACCGCTGGCTTCCTTTTAAAACGGTATCTTTTTGAAGGCTATTTCCGGGTAGCTTATGGCCTCCACCGTCTGCCTGAGATTGGCTGTTGAAATGCCAGTCAGGTAAGTAGTTGTGCCCTGACTTGTATGGCTGGCTTCATGACCCAGCAGGCGGTCAATCCAGACCTTCCGAATATTGGCATCTGCGTTTCTGAGTTGGGTCGATACGGTGTGCCGGAACGAATGAAATGTAATTTCTGCTGGTAGGCCAATCCGGGTTTTAAGCAACAAGAAGGCTCTGCCAAAGTTTGTGCCCCTCACACCTTGCTTTGAAGTCTTCAAGCCGGGAATAAGCTAGAGCGCATCCACTGAACTATGAATCGTGTAGGGTGACATGGGGCATGGATTGTGATTCACCGTTTCCATTGATGGAGATGGTGATGGCGCGAACATTGAGTGACGATCTTCGGGTGTGCGTTCTGGAAGCCGGAGCAGCGGGCGGGTCAGCGCGTTCATTGGCGAAGCGTTTCGGGATCGGGATTTCGACAGCGATCCGGTGGCTTCGGCATGATCGAAGCGCAGAAAGATATCACGCTCAACGAGATGGTGGCGCGCCTGAAGGATGAGCAGTCCGTCGGGATCGGCACAGCATGCTCAGCCGATGGCTGCGGCAGCGTGGGTGGACATTCAAAAAAGATCGCACCCTCCGTGCATGATGGCGCCATGACCAGCGAGATTTTTCAGGTCTATGTAGAGCATGTTCTCGTGCCGACGCTGAGCCTGGGCGATATCGTCGTGCTGGACAATCTGCCCGCTCATAAGGGGTCAGGAGCGCGAAAGGCCATCGAACGGGCGGGGGCACAGATGATGTTCCTGCTTCCCTATAGTCCCGATTTCAACCCGATCGAAATGGCGTTCGCCAAACTCAAGGCTCTTTTGCGCGCCAAAGCAGTAAGAACCGTCACAACCTTATGGGACGCCGCCGGATCAGTCCTGGATGCTTTCACTCCTGACGAATGCGCCAACTTTTTTACAGCCGCTGGATATGAGCCAGAATAAAGTAGACATGCTCTAAAAAGGGGGGATTACGCGTTGATGGAAAGGGTATTCCGCTGATTTCAGGTTTAGCGATGGGGGCGGGGACAGTTTATCGTTATGATTTTGCCCTGTGTTTGGAGCAGTGGTCTTCTGGATTGTCACGCGGTGGTGCTAACCTGATCCAGAAATACGAAGTGGCATAGAGTATAGAATGATACCCTAAGGTTCTCATCGCAGAGATATTTGTCTTTCCTGCTCCAGGTCGAGGGATATTTCTGTCTGGGTAAAGAAATCTCATTCTCTGAGACCAGTATGAGGCTGGAATTATTTCAATTTTCCAACCGATACAAGAAAGATAAAAAATTTTTAATATTTTGAGCCTTTGGGGGATGGTGCGTGTCTGCTAGATGCGTTGCGCATGATAATGACTCGCAATTACTTTGCTGGTAGGACATTGATGTGAAACTCCATCCCGTAACATCTTTTCGTGTGACTGGTCTTTTGGCCTCGACAGTCCTCTCTTTAGGGGGCGCGTTGTCGGCGCAGGCGGCAGATACGGCATATAACACCAGCATCCCTTCTGAAGAAGTGGTGGAAAAACGCGCGGATGATCGTAAAGCGGCAACGGTAAAGACAGAAAAAAACCAGAAGACCATCGTCAATGTCGTATCCAGGACAAACGAAAGCATTCTGGTTAAAGCCCGCAGGTGGGACCGTGGAAGCTATACAGCGCCGGAAACCAGTGCATCAACCGGTTTGCCGTTAAGTCTGAGGGAAACACCGCAGACTGTTACGGTCATGACCCGGCAGGTTATGGATGACCAGCAGATCAATACTCTTGACGATGTTCTGACCACCACGCCGGGTGTTACATCTTACGCGAATGACAACGCCGGGCGCACAACGTATCGCGCTCGTGGTTTTGATATTACCAATTACAAGATTGATGGCATGCAGATTGATGCCTCCACCAGTTTTGGTGGCGTTGGTTCATCCATGAACATGGATCTGTATGACAATGTACAGATTGTTCGTGGTGCTAACGGTCTGCTTGGCGGGACGGGGGACCCGTCCGCAACAATTTATTTGCAGCGTAAGGCGCCACAGCGCGAATTTTCAGCCAATGGTCTGTTAAGGCTGGGGAACTGGAACGAGCATCGTGTTATGGCGGACCTGAATGCGCCACTGAACCATACGGGCACAATCCGTAGCCGGTACGTCTTTTCATGGGACGATACGGATACGTTTCGGGTGCGTGAACATGTTAACCGTATTGGCGCGCTTGCAAACTTTACGGCTGACATATCCTCGCGTGATACCCTCGATTTTGGCTTCCAGTATGAAAAAACCCGGAATGATGGTGCATCCTGGGGGACGAATGTTCCAATCTGGTATGCAGATGGAACAAATACAAATCTTTCTCGCAGCACGAACCCGGCTGCCGACTGGAGCCAAGCGACCCGTGACCAGTATACCGCGTTTATCAACTACGATCATGATTTTTCAGCAGGCTGGCACCTGAAGGCTGGCTATATGCGCACTCAGGGAAGTTCCTATAACAATCTTGGTGTCGCAAAAATCAACAATGCAACCCGGAAAACCTATGGTGGTTTCTGGAATCAGGATGGCACAGGGGCTTATCTGAATGCTCTGCATGCCGAGTATGAAGATGCACGTGACAATGCCGATGTTCATGTGTCTGGCCCTGTGCATTTTCTCGGTCATGAGCATCAGCTTGTATTTGGCTTTAACGGTTATAATGATGAACTGACGCAATACACGTTCAGTAATACCTTGGGGAACTGCTCCATTGCCGGGGTTACGCCCTATTCCGGGTGCCAGTATCGTGCGACCGGACTGCCCATTGCAAACTGGCAGACATGGGATGGGTCTTATCCTAATTTTGTAACGTATCGCACCCATGCGCGTGAGGTTGATGTGACGCGCAATTATGGTGCCTATACATCCGGTCGTTTTGTGTTGGCCAAAGGTTTGTCGCTCATTCTGGGTGGTCGTATGAGCAGTTATCAGGCTTATACGGGCACTTATGGCAAGACGAACCAGTATTCGGGCTCTTCCAGCACTGGTCAGCAGAACGCAGTGCTGACACCTTATGCCGGTATGGTCTATGACTTTACCAAAACCATGTCGATTTACGGAAGCTATACAAACGTCTTTACGCCTCAGTCGAACCTGAGAGACGCCAGTAACAAACCTCTTAACCCAGTTGTGGGCAAGAGTTATGAAACCGGTGTGAAAGGGTCATTCTTCAGACAACGCCTGAATACATCATTGGCTTTTTATCTCAACCGTCAGAGCAACGTGGCTCAGGCAACTGGCGCGACAAACGTCAGTACTGGTGAGGCTATTTACGACTCAGTCAATGGTGTCAAAACGGAAGGGATTGATCTGGATGCCTCGGGTGAACTGCTGCCCGGCTGGAATGTCTTTTTTGGATACAGCTATCTTTACGAAAAAGGCTTGAGCTACCGTCAGGACCCACATCATCTTGTGCGTTTGACAACGAGCTACACGTTCCCCGGCAAGTTGCACCACCTTACCGTTGGCGGGGGCATATCCAGCCAGTCCAGTACGGAGTGGACCACTAATCCGGGCCGTCCTCTGGGGGGTGGCAGGTATGATGCCTCCAACCTTCGGGTTAAAGGCTACACGCTTATCAATATCATGGCGCGCTACAGGGCTGCGAACTGGCTGGATATCGCGGGAAACATCACGAATCTGACCAATCGCACCTATGTCCGGCAGGCAGGGTTTTATGATGGCATGATTTACGGTGAACCCCGGACGTTCAGCTTTACTTTGCGTGGCCATTATTGAATTTGCCGAGACAGGCTTAAACGTAGATCGGCGATCAGTGACCCTGAGAGCAGATTCATGACCTGAGAATGGGGTGGTGGGGAGAGGTGACAGGTCTTTTCTTCCCCTGCGCCAGTCTTCATGTCCGTGTCGGTAAAGCTGGTGCTTACCGGGCCACCCGATCGTGCGCGCATTGTGTCTTTTGTGCTCACTTAACCGTGAAGTCCTTCTGGAATAAGCCCTATACCGTAGTGCCGACGAAAACGGGAACAACTGACAGGTAGCCTGTTCTCGCAGAATCATATCCAACGCATGGAATCACATATTTGTTTCTAAAAATAAGTAGGTTTTTTTTGGTTTTGTCTGTTTCTGTTGGATGTCTATCCAGATGCGTGGAGCTACTTTTAAAATGAGTTGTTCATTTTTATTCAGTATGCTCCGGTAAGCCCTGCTGAAATATGGACTGTATTGGTCCGTTTTGGTGGCGCAAAACTTGCGTCTCTTCATCAAGGCCCTGTCCCGCGACTGTATTCTGGCTGGAGGCGGTTGGGAGCCGGGTATTTTTTATATGCTGGAGCATCGCATGAACATTCATCAGGAACCGCCATTTAAACCACGTTACGAGAACTACATTGGCGGCCAATGGAAAGCTCCCATCAAGGGAAGTTATATGCAGAATACGTCTCCAGTGGATGGGCGTGTTCTATGTACTGTCCCGCAATCCAGCGCCGAAGATATTGATCTGGCACTGGATGCCGCACATGCTGCTTTTCCTGTCTGGTCGCATACTTCTCCAGCCGAGCGCGCTCTGGTGTTGCTCAGGGCGGCGGACAGGATGGAAGCCAATCTTGACCTGCTGGCCCGAGCCGAGACATGGGATAATGGCAAACCAATCCGCGAGACATTAACGGCGGATATTCCTCTGGCGATAGATCATTTCCGCTATTTTGCCGGATGCCTGCGTGCTCAGGAAGGGACGCTGAGCGAAATTACCGATACAACCATCGCCTATCATTTCCATGAGCCTTTGGGTGTTGTGGGGCAGATTATTCCATGGAACTTTCCCATTCTTATGGGGGCATGGAAGTTGGCCCCGGCTCTGGCGGCCGGGAATTGCGTGGTGATGAAGCCTGCGGAAACAACGCCTGCCAGCATGCTGCTATTGATGGAACTGATTGGTGATCTCTTCCCCCCCGGCGCGCTGAATATTGTGAACGGCCTTGGGCGGGATGTGGGTGCGGCTTTGTCCAACAGCACACGGATTGCAAAGATCGCTTTTACCGGTTCCACACCAACGGGAAAAATGATTGCCCACGCGGCAGCGGAAAACCTTATCCCGGCTACGCTGGAGCTTGGGGGGAAGTCTCCGAACATCTTTTTTGCGGATGTGATGGAGCATGATGATGAATATCTGGACAAAGCGTTGGAAGGCTTTGCCATGTTTGCCCTTAATCAGGGGCAGATCTGTTCGTGCCCAAGCCGTGCGTTGGTGCATGAATCCATTTACGACCGCTTTATCGCGCGGGCCTTGCCGCGTGTTCAGGCCATTTTACAGGGAAATCCGCTGGACCCGCAAACCATGATGGGGGCGCAGAACTCCACCATGCAGCAGCAGAAAATTCTGGACTATATCGCCATAGGTCTGGACGAAGGTGCGCAACTGCTGACCGGTGGTGGCAGACCAGATCTTGGCACGGACCTTAACAATGGGTGTTACGTGCAGCCTACCGTGTTCCGGGGGCATAACAGGATGCGTATTTTTCAGGAAGAAGTTTTTGGTCCGGTGCTTGCGGTTACAACATTCACCACCGAGGAGGAAGCGCTTGCCATTGCCAATGACACGCCTTTTGGGCTTGGTTCTGGCGTATGGTCACGCAATGCCAATACGTGCTACCGCGTGGCGCGCGGTTTGCAGGCCGGGCGTGTGTGGGTAAACTGCTACCACGCTTATCCCGCACATGCAGCTTTTGGCGGATATAAAAAATCTGGCATTGGGCGCGAAACCCACAAAATGGTTCTGGAACATTACCAGCAGACAAAAAACATGTTGGTCAGTTACAGCGAGAATAAACTCGGCCTGTTTTAATCACGGGTGATTATCGCTGGTAAAAACAGCGCAAGGCAGCGCCTGACCCGGCTCAAATGGCTCGGGCGGCCTGCTGGCGGCAGGGGGAGCCAGTCTTGTGACGACCCCTGTTCAGCCCTCTGCCCGGGTGTACCTATGGATTAGTATGTGTTTGTAGCGGCTTCACGCTCTATGGCGCATGTTGTCGCATCGGGGGCGCTGGGATGGGCTTGCAAGTTTTCCAGCTCGTGACGTACCGCGGCCATCTGTTCTGTAAACCAGGGCTGTGCCTGCAATGTAGCAAACATGGTGCTGCCGTTTATGTAACCTGCCTGCACATCGCTTTTCCAGTGTACGCCGCAAACAATGCGACTTTCCCCAAAAACCCGACCACGCTGCATGATCTGGCTGGCGCGGTCGGGCAGGGCGCTGGCCAGAATGGAGGCAGTCATCCATCCCCAGGTTGTATGGCCGGAGGGATAGGCAAAGCTGTCTGTCAGTTTTGCGCGTGCGTCAGGGGTGCAGATCTCCTGAGTGGTGCCAACAAAAGGCCGTGTCCTGTGCCAGAAGTTCTTTTCTTCCGTAACACGCTGTTCCAGCGGTTCGGCCAGTGAGTTCAGCAGGCTGAGCAGGGCTGGCAGCCTGTCGGGGATAAGTGCAAAGCCTGCGGCGCAGGAAAAATCACGTATGATGTGTTGTGGGGTCAGGTCCGCATCATCGTGGGCCAGTTGCCAGCGCTGGCTGCCTCTGAGTGCGCGTGTGTTTTCAAACGCCTGCCTGTCGGCTTCCTGCGCGAGCGAACCTGCGGCGGGTGGCGGAGGGAGCACGGTCCGTCCATCCGGGAGCAGGGTAGGTTGTGCCCCCGCCGTTTGTGACAACCCGTGTATGACCGTGCAGGCTGTTATGGCGCAAAGAGTAAGAACACGCAGACGCATGGAAGGCCTTATGGTTGGCATAGACAGAGGTGGCCTCAATACACCAGCCTTGTGTGGCAAAGTGTGATAATTTAATGATAAGCAATGGATCGGGATGGTCAGGGTATCGGGCGCAGGGGCTTTGATTTTACGCCTGATCGGTTATGCTTTCGCTCAATCTGATGTGTTGGTGTGCCTGCCAGCGTCAGCCTGCTGGTTTGGCCCGTAAGGATTCCTTGGATGAAAATCGCTCTGGGACAGTTTGCCGTTGCACCGGAATGGCGTGTCAATCTTGACCAGTGCGTATCCCTGATCGAGCGGGCCGACGCGGAGGGAGCGGGGCTGCTTATCCTACCGGAGAGCATTATTGCGGCAGATATGCACGACCCCGGCATTACCGTACGCACTGCGCAAATGCTGGATGGGCCATTTGTCAGCGGTCTGGTTAACGCGCTGGCAGGCAAGGCGTTGAGTGTCATCTGCTGCATTGCCACCCCCGCTACACCAGCGCTGACCCATAACTGCCAGATCGTGCTCAATGCGACCGGTCTGGTAGCCTGTTACCGCAAGCTGCATTTGTATGATGCCTTTAACATGAAGGAATCAAACGACTATCTGCCCGGCACGGAACTTCCCCCCATTGTGCGGGTGGGGGATATACATGTGGGGCTGATGACCTGTTATGATGTGCGCTTTCCTGAAGTCGCGCGCTCCCTTGTGGTGCGTGGCGCGGACCTGCTGAGCGTACCAGCCGCATGGGTGCGCGGTCCCGGCAAGGAATGGCACTGGGAGGTTATGGTAACGGCCCGTGCGCTGGAGAACACCTGCTACGTGGCCGCCGTGGGCGAGTGCGGTCCTCGCAATATAGGGTGCAGTATGCTGGTGGACCCCATGGGGGTTGCCGTGGCCCGCGCGGGGAGTGGCCCGGACCTGCTTTTTGCCGATGTGGACAAGGAGCGTATTCGTGCAACCCGTGAGGTTCTGCCAGTGCTGGCCAACCGCCGCTTCAAGGACCCGGAGATCAGGGCGTCACAGGAGTAAGAGAACTCCCGATGCACGGCAGATGCCCAGCGGAAGAGACAGGCCGGGAGGCAGATGATGGTTTTGTGCATGTGCGGGGTGCGCGTGAACATAACCTGAAAAATGTTAGCCTGAGCATCCCGCGTGACAGTCTGGTGGTGTTTACGGGGCTTTCAGGGTCGGGCAAGTCCTCGCTGGCATTTGGCACGTTGTATGCCGAGGCCCAGCGCCGTTATCTGGAATCCGTCTCGCCCTATGCCCGGCGACTGTTCCAGCAGATGCCTGTTCCCGATGTGGATGGGGTGGACGGGCTTCCCCCAGCCATCGCTCTCCAGCAACAGCGGGGAGGGAGTTCGGGCCGTTCGTCCGTGGGCAGTATTACAACACTCTCCAACCTGCTGCGCATGCTGTACTCGCGTGCGGGGGATTATCCTCCGGGGTTGGCTCGGCTGGAGGCGGAATCCTTTTCCCCCAATACGCCCATGGGTGCCTGCAAACGCTGTCACGGGCTGGGCCATATTCATGATGTGACGGAGGAGAGCATGGTGCCAGACCCATCACGCACACTCCGTGAGCGGGCCGTGGCATCATGGCCCAGTGCATGGCAGGGGCAGAACCTGCGGGACATTCTGATCACCAGAGGCGTTGATGTTGATATTCCCTGGCGTGACTTGCCCAAAAAAACGCGCGAGTGGATACTTTTTACCGATGAGACCCCAACACACCCGGTCTACCCCGGCCTGACCCACGCGCAGGTGGCGCAGGCCATGGCGCAGGGTGTGGAGCCAGCGTACCAAGGCACATTTACGGGTGCGCGGCGTTATGTTCTGCAAACATTTGCCAAGTCGCAAAGTGCCATGATGCGCCGCCGGGTTGAGGCGTTCATGACCACCACGCTTTGCCCGGCCTGCCACGGCCAGCGGCTTAATGCCGATGCCCTGCGTGTCACATTTGGCGGGCACACAATAGCCGCCATGACTGCCCTGCCGCTGGAAACAATAGCCGCAACGCTCCGCGCGAGCATTGGCGCAAAGCCTGCGTCAGACGCAACGGCCATTGCCGCGGAGCGGATCGTGGAGGACATGGCCGCCCGGATTGGTGTGCTCGAAGAACTGGGGCTTGGCTACCTGCAGATGGACCGGGGCGTGCAGACCCTCTCACCCGGTGAATACCAGCGCCTGCGACTTGGCACGCAGATTCATTCCAACCTGTTTGGCGTGGTCTATGTACTGGACGAGCCATCAGCCGGGTTACATCCGGCGGACACACAGGCCCTGCTTGCCGCACTGGAGCGCTTGCGCCGCGCAGGGAACTCGCTTTTTCTGGTCGAGCATAATCTGGATATTATCCGCCATGCGCAATGGGTGGTGGATGTGGGGCCGCAGGCGGGCACACGGGGGGGAGAGATACTGTATTCCGGCCCCCTTGCCGGGCTGGAAGATAGTGCTGCCTCCCACACCCGGCATTATGTGTTTGCCCCCCAGGCCAGAACAGCCCACACGCCTAGAACGCCGCAGGCATGGCTGCGGCTGGACGGGATAACATGGAACAATCTGGACAATCTTTCGGCGTCTTTTCCTCTTGGCATGCTGGTTGCGGTTACGGGGGTGTCGGGTTCGGGTAAATCCTCTCTGGTCAGTCAGGTGCTGACCAGCATTGTCGCCCGTGCGCTGGGGCAAACTCCGGTGGTTGTGGAGGAGGAAGATGAAGACCTCATTGTGGCTTCTCATCCCATGGGAGAACCGCAGGGCCGGATTGTGGAGGGTCTGGAGCATATCAAGCGTCTGGTGGTCATTGACCAGAAACCCATAGGGCGCACGCCCCGCTCCAATCTTGCGACCTATACGGGTCTGTTTGACATGATCCGTAAACTCTATGCCAGAACGGAACTGGCGCAAAAGCGGGGGTACGATGCAGGGTACTTCTCGTTCAACCTGCCCAAGGGCCGCTGCCCGACCTGTGAAGGGGCCGGAGCGACCATGGTGGAACTTCTGTTCCTGCCCAGTGTGTACGCGCCATGCCCCACATGCCATGGAGCGCGTTACAAACCGCAGGTGCTTGAGGTCACCTACCGTGGCCGTTCCATTGCGGACCTCCTGACCATGACGGTCGATGAAGCCTGCCAGTTTCTGGCCGCAGATGCTGGCCCGGCGCAGATTCTGGCCACATTGCAACGCGGCGGTCTGGGGCACCTCACTCTGGGGCAGCCTGCAACCGAACTTTCCGGCGGGGAGGCGCAGCGGATCAAGCTGGCGACGGAGTTGCAGAAACAGCGGCGCGGCCACACGCTTTATGTGCTGGACGAACCAACAACCGGCCTGCACCCGTTTGATGCAGACAGGTTGATGGAGCACCTGCGTGATCTGGTGGACGGCGACAATACCGTTCTGGTTGCCGAGCACGATATGCGCCTTGTGGCCCGGAGCGACTGGGTCATTGATATGGGGCCGGGGGCTGGCGGTAGGGGAGGGCGCATTGTGGCGCAGGGTATGCCGTATGATGTTGCACACATGTCAGGGAGCGTGACTGCGCCGTTTTTGGCGCGGTATACCGCGTAGCGTCCTGTTGGGCCGGATGGATGTCTGGTTGTACGGCTGGTGTATGGAGGCATCTTGTTGGGGTGGGGCCTGTTGCGGCTGTCAGCCCGTAAGCATTGGCTCTTCCGCCATTATGCTGTCCGGTATGTCCGGTCTGATCCGGGTCTGTGCCATTCGGGTGAACGAGTAGTCGGGAAGTGTTCTTAACGTAGCAGGTTGTGCTGATATGCTGGTCGCATTTTCCTGCATTTCAGTGTTTCCATGCGGGCCGCATCCCGCAGGCCATACGATATAAAACAATCGGGCACAGAGTGCCGCGCCAGCCTCGCCGGGCGGCAAGGCGGGTTAAGCGTACAGGTGTTCGGTCTGAGCGGTGACAGGCAGGAGCTGGGATACCCTTACGGAGGGGGTATCTTGACGGCGGCAGGTTCGTTCGGGAAACGTTTTTTGGCAGGAAAGTTCTTTTTGGTGCTGTACATGGAATGGTCGGCATGGACCATAATGGCCGCCAGATCCTTGCCATCTTCGGGGTAAAGTCCCCCGCCAATGCTACCCGAGAGGGAAAGCCGGAGAGTGTCGACCACCACGGGACGGCGCAAAACAGCCAGCAGTTTGTTACTGACTGTGTCCAGCATGATTCTACTCTCAATATCAGGGAGCAGAATGCCAAACTCATCTCCGCCCAGACGGACCACATAGTCACTTTTGCGCACACTTTTGCGCAGCCTGCGGGCCAGACTCCGCAATACGTTATCCCCGGTGGCATGCCCGTACGTGTCATTGATCGGTTTGAACTGGTCCAGATCGATCATGAGGAAGCCTATGGTCTGGGCAGGGTCGTCCTCTATTTCCTCATTCCAGCGTTCCATCAGGCCGCGCCTGTTGCCAACGCCGGTCAGTTCATCAGTGAAGGCATCTCTCTGGAGTGCGCGATATTTACGCTTGATGTCCGAAATATCACGAAAAATACCAATAGCGATGTCCTGTTTATGGAAGAAGAGCGCATAGTGCTGCACAATGCGTATTCTGCCATCCGCTCCTTTCAGGTCCAGCACCAGTTCTGGCAGTTCGCTGGTTTCTTCACAGTCGGCCCGACTTTTGGCCTGCCGGACCTGAGCGCGGAGCTGCTCCTGTTGCTTGGGGTCAACGCAACAGGTGTCGATCAGTGCGGACATGGAGGTAATTCTGTCGTCCGCGATATGGCGAAAAGCTGGATTGCGTAGAATAATCTGGCTGTCGGACAAACGCACAACGACCGTCCCGATTGGCGCTTTCTCGAAAAGTGTTTGCCCCAGAGTCGTCAGGTCAGGAAGGGTGGAAAAATCAATCTGACCAGGCAGGGAGGCGGTGTTCATAGACGAGAATTATCCTGTGCAGCAGTGCCGGGCTGATCTGGTGCCTTAATAAACAGGGCGTTCAGATGAAAATTCAGCCAAAGCGGGCGTATGGAGTTAAAAAGCCTGTTCAGGCTGTGACCATAATGCCCTAGCGTTACCTGACCATGATTCGATCCTCAATACAGCACAGGTAATGACATATATCAATCACTCAGTATTATCCACGCTTGGCGTATCGCTGATATATGTGGCTTATGCCAGATTCCGGAGTAGAATGAAAGGAAATATGGCAGTCAGAATATGTTATAAAAGGAATGATAAATATTCGTATTTTTCCGCATTTTAAATGAATTATCTTTTAATGTTATTGGGCTATAAATTGATTTGTTTGCGGCGTATATACTTATTTATTTTATGGATCGGAATTATTTAGCAGTTTTTGGCTCGGGAGTATTATGCCCTGCGGCTGGGTCGTGGCAGCCATACCGCCATATAGCCGCCACGATGTTCCAAAAAAGCAGGGCATCCCTGTGGTGCGTTGGAGGGGGCTGCTAATTCTGCTTTTCAAATGCGCAGGGTTACTGCATCACTTACGTAAGGGACGTAGGTTTTTATACCAAAGTCGCTACGGTTGAAGGTGCTTGTGGCGTCAAACCCGGTCGTATATTTTTTGTCTATCGGGTTAACGCCAGCTCCCACAAAATGCGCATGCAGGGTGATCGGCTTTGTAACGCCGTGCAGGCTCAGCTTGCCGTGGATTGTTGCATTGTTCTGGTCGACCATTTGAACGCTGGTCGAAACGAAGGTCGCATCCGGGAACTTAGCGGCATCGAACCATTGCGGGCTTTTGAGTTCATCGGTCAACTGGGTGCTGGTTGTCTGCACGGAGGCAACCGGAATGGTCACGGATAACCGTGAAGACGCCGGGGATTGCGCATTCAGTTCCAGTGTGCCCGATGCGTTGGAGAAGACACCAAAGTAATTGGTGAATCCAAAATGCAGGACGGAAAACCCGATCTGGGTATGACCAGCTTCCACCGCATAGGTGCCAGACTGGATATGGGATGCCTGCGTAATGGTCTGGTCTGATGCGACGGCGTGTGTGCTGAATGTGATGACGGCAAACACCGCTGAAAATAAAAGAGAAGTGCGGGTCATGCTGGGGAATGCTCCAGAGCGTAAGGTTGGTAAGATGTGTTCTGATGTGAATAGCAGGACGCAGATGCACGCATAAATAACAATCCTATAAATGCTTTGTTTCCGTTTTTTGATTCGTTTTCCGTGGGTAGGCGGAGCTTGGGCCTGTGTTATAATCCCCGCCACGTTCATGCATGAGTTAAGGGGAGGGCCTTGGATGTTGACCGGAAAGGCCCCACAGCCCACGCCTGTCAATGCCTCTGCCGAGGGCGAGCAGATCTGGCTGAATGTCATAGGCAAAATGGAAGAAACCTGGGCCCAGCTTATTGGGCAGCAGGTGGAGCTGGAGCGCAAAAATGCAGCGCTGGAAGAAGCGCACGCCTTTATGGCCAGCGTGTTTGACTCCATGTCCGATGTGCTGGTCGCGTGCGATACGGCGCTGCGTATCGTGCGCACGAATGCTGCTGCGGAAAAACTTTTTGCGCCGGAAGGGCAAAGCATTGTCGGTGCGCGGCTGGAGGACCTGATCGCCCCTTCGTCCGGGCTGAAAGTCACGGATGTTGCAGGGTGCATGACCCGGCGGCAGGGGTTGGAGGACAGGGAGTTCCAGTTTTCCACCACGTCGGGCGCGCTGCCTTTTGCCGTCAATGGCACGCTGTTATATGACCGGCGGCAACGCCTGTCGGGGATTGTGCTGCTTGGCCGTCCTCTGGGTGAGGTCAGGCGGGCCTATTCCGAACTGGATCAGGCGCACCGTAACCTCAAGGCTGCCCATATGCAGTTGGTGCAGGCCGAAAAAATGGCGTCCCTTGGGCGGCTGGTCGCAGGGGTGGCGCATGAACTGAATAACCCGATCTCGTTTGTATATGGCAATGCCTACACGCTCCAACGCTTCATTCCCCGGCTGGTCGCGTATCTGGAGCATATCCATGCCCAGCCCGGCGCATCCCTGTTCGCGCGTGAGCGGCAGGCGTTGCGGGTGGATATGGTTGTCTCAGAACTGGGGGGGACGCTGCACGGTATTGTGGAAGGTGCCGAGCGTGTGCGCGATATTGTAGCTGACCTGCGCCGTTTTTCATCAGACCGGCGGAGTGCTGGCGCGGTGTTTGACATGGCCGCCGTTGTGCGCACGGGGCTGGAATGGGTGCTGGCCAGCGCGGACCGTATTGTGGAAACGCGCATGGATGTGGAAGAGCCGCTGGAGGTTGAAGGCCACGCAGGGCGCATGCAGCAGGTTGTGATGAATCTGGTGCAGAATGCGCTGGATGCCATGGAAAATGTTCAGCACCCTGTTCTGTGTGTTACGGCAAAGCGGGATGGCGTGCGTGTGCATGTTCAGATTGCAGATAACGGGAGTGGCATCTCCCCTAATGTGGCGGACCATATTTTTGATCCGTTTTTTACAACCAAGCCTGTCGGCAAGGGAACGGGGCTGGGGCTTGCCATCTGCTATGGCACCGTGTCCGAGCATGGTGGGCAGTTTACTGTGCGCAACGGAGCACGCGGCGGTGCGGTGGTGGCGTTTGACCTGCCAGCCTTTGACCCGGATGGCGAGTGTGCCGTGTCGCCGGAAAAATAAAGGGTAAGGAGACTATGGCTTTTACTGTTCTGTGGCTTCAGTCCGGGGGATGCGGCGGGTGCAGCATGTCTCTCCTGTGTGCTGAAACCCCGGACCTTGTGGCCCAGTTGCGCGGCGCGGGTGTGGAGTTTCTGTGGCATCCCAGCCTGTCTGAGCAAAGCGGTACGGAGGTCAAGGCACTGCTGGCAGACATTCTGGCAGGTCGTGTGCGCATGGATGCCCTGTGTCTGGAAGGGGCCGTGTTGCGCGGACCGGAGGGTACAGGACGTTACCACGTGATGGGGGGGACGGACCTGCCCATGATGGCATGGGTCCGCCAGTTGGCCGCAGTTGCGCGTTATGTCGTGGCTGTGGGCAGTTGCTCGGCCTATGGTGGTATGGCTGCGGCAGCCCCCAATATTCTGGATGCTTGCGGGTTGCAGTATGAAGGGGTTCATCCCGGCGGGGCGCTGGGGGCCGATTTTCGGGCTCAATCCGGTTTGCCGGTTGTGAATATCGCAGGCTGCCCGACGCATCCGGGCTGGGTGATTGAAACACTGGCCCTGCTGGCGCAGGAAAACCTGCACGCGGAGGATATGGACGCAGTCGGTCGCCCCCGCCTGTATGCTGACCAGCTTGTGCATCAGGGCTGCACGCGGAATGAGTATTACGAATACAAGGCCAGTGCGCGCCAGCCCGCCCAGTTGGGCTGCATGATGGAATATATGGGATGTGTTGGCACGCAGGCCCATGCGGACTGTAATAACCGCCTATGGAACGGGGAAGGTTCCTGCACACGCGGAGGCTATGCCTGCATTAACTGCACAGCCCCCGAGTTTGAGGAGCCGGGTCATCCCTTTACTCAAACCCCGCGCATTGCCGGTATTCCTGTCGGCTTGCCGACCGATATGCCCAAGGCATGGTTTGTCGCGCTCTCCACGCTGGCAAAAGCGGCAACGCCAGACCGTGTGGCCCGCAATGCAGTGAGTGAGCATCTGCTTGTGCCGCCAAGCAGTACGGGGGCGAAGGCGTAGACGCAAGCATGGTGGAGCAGACAAAAACCCGGCTGGTGACAGGTCCTTTCAATCGCGTGGAAGGGGATCTGGAAGTGCGGCTGGATGTGGTGGGGCATCAGGTGGAGCGGGCCTGGGTGAATGCACCGCTGTTCCGGGGTATCGAGCGGGTGCTGGAAGGCCGCACCCCCATGGATGCACTGGTCATTGCGCCGCGCATCTGTGGCATATGTTCTGTCTCCCAGTCCCATGCGGCGGCGCTGGCATTGGGGGGTGTCATGGGTATGGTGCCAACCCATAACGGCCAGCTTGCGACCAATCTGATTTTGGCAACTGAAAATCTGGCAGATCATCTCACGCATTTTCATCTGTTCTTCATGCCCGATTTTGCTCGCCCGGATTATGAGGGGCAGCCTTGGCACCCCCGGGCGTATGAGCGTTTTGCCGCGTTACGCGGGAGTGCCGTGCGCAGTATTTTGCAAACGCGGGCACTGGCACTGCATGTCATGGGTATTCTGGCAGGGCACTGGCCGCACACGCTGGCCATACAGCCCGGCGGTTTGTCCCGCGGGGTAGAAAAGCAGGAATGCACACGCCTTCTGGGTATTCTGGGGGGTGTACGCGCCGCGCTGGAAGAAAGTCTGTTTGGCACAAGGCTGGAGGATGTTGCCGCCCTGTCCGCTCCGCAGGACCTCCGCCACTGGAGGGATAAACAGAATGGATCGGATTTTGGGCTGTTTTTGCAAATTGCCCGGGACCTTGCCTTGCAGCACAGTGGGCGTAGCTATGATCGGTTTTTAAGTTTTGGGGCGTATCCGGGCTTTGAATCAGATCCCCGACAACGCCACTGGTGCTCTGGTATTTTTGAATCCGGGGCCGTGCGGGCCTTGAATATTCAAGAAGTGCGGGAAGATCACACCTTCAGCCATATGGCGCAGGCCCCGCAGCCTTTGCCCCCGTTTGAAGGCACAACCGAACCCCATATGCGCGAGGACGTATCCTATACATGGTGCAAGGCTCCCCGTATGGCGGGGCTGCCGTGCGAGACAGGCGCTCTGGCCCGCCAGCTTATGGCAGGCCAGCCATTGGTTCGTGCACTTGTGGCCGATCATGGCGGGAATGTTCTGTCCCGCGTGGTGGCGCGGCTTGTGGAGGTTGCACGGCTTGTGCCGCTTATGGAGCAATGGGTCCGCGCCCTGCGTCCGGGCGCGCCATGGTGCCACGCCCAGCCCGGCACCGTGCCCGATGGGCGCGCCATAGGCATGACAGAGGCCGCCCGTGGTGCTCTTGGGCACTGGCTCTGTGTGGAAAAAGGGCTGATCTCACGTTATCAGATTATCGCCCCGACAACATGGAACTTTTCGCCGCGAGACAGCGCCGGGGTGGAAGGCCCGCTTGAATACGCGCTAAGGGGGGCTCCCGTAAAAGAGGGGGAGCAGACCCCGCTCTCCGTGCAGCATATTGTGCGTTCGTTTGACCCGTGCATGGCATGCACCGTGCACTAATGCCCGAGTGCGCAGAAGAAATTCTTGTAACAGGCTTGGTGCAGGGGGTTGGTTTTCGGCCTTTTGTCTGGCGTCTTGCGCAAAAGCTGGGGCTACGGGGTTATGTGAGCAACCGGGGCGATGGCGTGCGTATTGTCGTAGCCGGGCCACCAGAGCGGATGGCGGCACTGGTGGACGCGCTCGCAAGCCCCCCCCCTCGTGCCCGTATTGTGGCGATCAGCCGCAGCACAGCGCAGGACGAAGGCTGGCAGGATTTTACCATACAGGCCAGCCAGCCCGGTACGGTGCAGGCTGGCATTGTGGCGGATCTGGCAGTGTGCCCCGCCTGCATTGCGGAAATTGCGGATAAAAAAGACCGCCGCTATCAGTATGCTTTTACAAACTGCACAGATTGCGGACCACGTTTTTCCATTGTCACCGGCATCCCGTATGACCGTGCCCGCACGACCATGGCGGCCTTTGCCATGTGCCCCGCCTGTGCGGCCGAATATGCCAACCCGCAGGACAGGCGCTTCCATGCCCAGCCCGTTGCCTGCCCTGTGTGTGGCCCCCGGTTGATGTTTGTCGCCGGGCCAAAGGGGGGCAACCCTGTTGTGGGGGATGTGGCACTTGATCTGGCCGTGAGCAGCCTGCTGGCGGGGCAGGTGGTGGCTATAAAGGGGATCGGGGGGTTCCATCTGGCCTGCCTTGCCGGTTCGGAAGGTGCCATTGCGGCACTGCGGGAGCGCAAGAGCAGGCCCACCCGTCCACTTGCGGTTATGGTGCGGGATATGGCTATGGCGGAAGCTTATGCCCATTTCTGTGCTGCGGAGCGTCAGGCGCTGGAGGATGTCTCCGCCCCCGTCGTGCTGGTCCGCCAGCGCAGGGAGCGGGCTTTTGCGCCCAATGTGGCCCCGGGCATGGAGCGGGTCGGGCTGCTTCTGCCCTATACGCCGCTGCATGTTGTGCTCATGCAAAAAATTGGTCAGCCGCTGGTCATGAGCAGTGCCAACCGTTCGGGGCAGCCGCAGGTTGTGCATAATGCGGAAGCACTGGAGAACTTGCAGGGCATCGCGGATGCATGGCTCATGCACGACCGGCCTATTGCCAGGCGGCTGGATGACAGTGTGGTGCGCGTGCTGGCCGGGCAGGCGCGGGTTTTGCGCCGGGGGCGGGGGCTGGCGCCCGAGCCACTGCCGCTACCGGCTCTTATGGCAAAATCTCCCCCCGTTCTGGCTATGGGGGGGGATTTGAAAGCCGCGTTCTGTCTGACGCAGGGCGGGCGGGCTCTGCTGTCCCACCATCTGGGGGATATGGCGCAACTGGCTACGGAGCAGGCCATGCTGGCAGCTCTGGCAGATTACAGGGCACTGTTCGGGCAAACGCCCGCCATTGTGGCGGTGGATGGCCACCCCGGTTACCGCAGCCGTGCTGTAGGGCAAAAACTGGTGGAAGATCAGGGCTGGCTGCTTGAAACAGTCTGGCACCACCATGCGCATATTGCCGCCACCATGGCCGAGAATGGGTGGGAGCAGGGGCCTGTTCTGGGGCTGGCGCTTGATGGCACGGGCTATGGGCCGGATGGCACCTTATGGGGGTGCGAAATGCTGGTGTGTGATTATGCCCATATGACGCGTCTGGGCCGTTTGGCCACAGTGCCCATGCCGGGGGGAGAAAAAGCCGCGCGCGAACCCTGGCGCATGCTTTTGGCACATCTGGATAACGCTTTGGGGGCGGAGGGGGCCAGCAAAGTGCAGGCACAACTCTGCGCGTTAAAGGACAGGCCGGTAGATGCCCTGCGCTCCATGGTGCGCGCGGGGGTCAATGCTCCCCTGACCAGTTCCGCCGGACGCCTGTTTGACGCCATGGCCGCCTTTGTGGGTAGTGCGCCTCCCCGTCTGAGTTACGAGGGAGAAGCCGCCATGCAACTGGAGGCTCTGGCCGAAAGGGCGGAAGGGGCCTGCGCGCCTCTGGAATTTGGTTTGCGCCTGTGTGAAGACCTGCTGGAAATAGACCCCGCTCCCATGTGGCGCGCTGGTCTGCACAGGTTGGCGGAAGGGGTTTCCGGTCCTGAACTGGCTTGGGCGTTCCATGCCGGGCTGGCCCATATTCTGGCCAAAGCCACAGACCAGCTTGCCCGGCGTACGGGGCTGGGCACGGTGGCGCTGGCGGGCGGGGTTATGCATAACGGCGTGCTTGTGGGCCTGCTGGTGCCGCTTTTGCAGGCGGCCGGGTTGCGCGTGCTCCTGCCTGCGCATGTGCCTGCGGGGGATGGGGGGCTGGCTGTAGGGCAGGCTGCAGTGGCGGCGTATCGGCGCAGGCAGGTCTGAAATTTTTTAACACACTGGATAAAAGTGGAAAGCTGACTGCCAATTCTGTCGGCAGGGCTGTGTCCATTGGCGTGTCTGGCCCGGAGCCACCGGCCTTTTTTGGGCATGGCACACTTCTTGCTTCCTTCTTGTTGGTAATCGCGGACCTGTTCTGGTTCGCCGCCTGAGGAGGACGTCTTCATTGATGGCTGGTCTTGAAACGTTTTATGACGTGATGCGACGGCAGGGCATTACCCGTCGATCGTTTATCAAATACTGCTCGCTCACTGCTGCGGCCCTTGGTCTGGGGCCAGAGTTTGTGCCCCAGATTGCCAGTGCGATGGAAACCAAGCCCCGCCTGCCCGTATTGTGGCTGCACGGGCTGGAATGCACCTGCTGCTCGGAAAGTTTTATTCGCTCGGCACATCCGCTGGTCAAGGATGTGGTCCTGTCCATGATCTCGCTGGATTATGATGATACCCTCATGGCTTCCGCAGGGCATCAGGCCGAAGCCATTCTGGACGAGGTCATGGAGAAATACCATGGCAACTACATTCTGGCCGTGGAGGGCAACCCGCCCCTTAACGAAGATGGCATGTACTGCATTATTGGCGGCAAGCCATTTGTGGAGCAGCTTAAAAAAGTGGCCAGCGGAGCCAAGGCCATTATCTCGTGGGGGTCATGCGCCTCGTATGGTTGCGTGCAGGCGGCCCGGCCCAACCCCACACAGGCAACCCCCGTGCACAAGGTCATTCTGGACAAGCCTATTATCAAGGTGCCCGGTTGCCCGCCCATTGCCGAGGTCATGACCGGCGTTATTACCTACATGCTCACATTTGACCGCCTGCCCGAACTTGACCGGCAGGGGCGGCCTAAAATGTTCTACTCCCAGCGCATCCACGACAAATGCTACCGCCGTCCTCATTTTGATGCGGGCCAGTATGTGGAAAGCTTTGATGATGAAGGGGCCCGCAAGGGGTACTGCCTGTACAAGGTCGGCTGTAAAGGCCCAACCACCTATAACGCCTGTTCTACCGTACGGTGGAATGATGGTGTGTCCTTCCCCATCCAGTCCGGTCATGGCTGCATTGGCTGTTCCGAAGATGGGTTCTGGGACAAGGGGTCGTGGTACGCAAGGCTTCAGAATGTCGGGGGCTTTGGCATAGAAGCCAGCGCGGACAAGGTGGGCATGGTTGCCGCCGGAGCCGTAGGTGCGGGCCTTGCCGCCCATGCCGCCATAACCGCGCTCAGCCGCGCACGTTACAAAGGGGATGACGCCCAATGACCACGCTTCAGACACCAAACGGTTTTGCGCTTGATAACGGTGGCAAGCGTATTGTGGTGGACCCGCTGACCCGCATTGAAGGGCATATGCGCGTTGAGGTTAATGTGGATGAGCAGAACATCATCCGCAATGCGGTTTCCACCGGCACAATGTGGCGCGGGCTGGAAGTTATTCTGCGTGGGCGCGACCCGCGTGATGCATGGGCTTTTGTGGAGCGGATCTGCGGTGTGTGCACCGGCTGCCATGCTCTGGCCTCTGTGCGTGCGGTAGAAGATGCGCTGGATATTCGCATTCCCACCAACGCCTTCCTTATCCGCCAGATCATGGCCAAGGTTCTGGCATGGCATGACCATGTGGTGCATTTTTACCACCTGCATGCGCTGGACTGGGTGAACCCGGTCAATGCCCTGCGCGCGGACCCGCGTGCAACATCCATGTTGCAGCAATCGGTTTCTCCCAACCACGCCAAATCTTCTCCCGGCTATTTCCGTGATGTGCAGAACAGGCTGAAAAAGTTTGTGGAGAGCGGGCAGCTCGGCATTTTCAAAAACGGGTACTGGGACAGCAAAGCCTATCTGCTTCCGCCCGAAGCTGATCTTATGGCCGTAACGCACTACCTTGAAGCGCTTGATTTTCAAAAAGAAATCGTAAAAATCCATACCATTCTGGGGGGTAAGAACCCGCACCCCAACTACATGGTTGGCGGCGTTCCCTGCGCAATCAATATTGACGGGGATATGGCAGCAGGGGCACCGCTTAACATGGAGCGCCTGAACTTCATCAAGCAAAAGCTGGATGAGGCTTACGAGTTTTCGCAGAATGTTTATGTGCCGGATGTTATCGCGATTGCCAGCTATTACAAGAACTGGCTCTACGGTGGTGGTCTGGCAAACCATAACCTCATGGATTATGGCGATTACCCAACCGTGCAGGGGGATAAATCCACCGACCGTCTGCCCGGTGGTGTGATCCTGAACGGTAACTGGAACGAAATCCATCCGATTGATGCCCGTGACCCGCAGCAGGTGCAGGAATTTGTAACCCATAGCTGGTACAGCTACGGGCAGGGCCGCGAAGATATTGGTCTGCATCCATGGGATGGGGTAACCGACCCTCACTACGTTCTGGGGAGCGGGGCCAAAGGGACGCGCACCAATATTGAGGCTGTGGATGAAAACGCCAAATATTCGTGGGTCAAAGCTCCGCGCTGGCGTGGCAATGCGTGCGAGGTCGGGCCTCTGGCGCGCTATATTCTGGCGTATGCAAAAGGCGTGCCCTACGTCAAGGCGCAGGTGGATGACGCTCTGGGGCGCTTCAATGCTCTGGCGGGCACCAGCTTTACACCGCAGCAGGCTCTGCCAACCACGATCGGGCGTACGTTAACCCGCGCGCTGGAAGGGCATTACTGTGCCCAGCAGTTGCTGGATGATTACGATGCCCTGATCACGAACATCCGCAATGGTGATCTGGCAACGGCTAACATGTCGCGCTGGGACCCTGCCACATGGCCCAAGGAAGCAAAGGGCGTTGGCCTTGTGGCTGCCCCGCGCGGAGGTCTTGGCCACTGGATCAAAATCAAGGATGGCCGTATCGAAAACTACCAGTGCGTGGTGCCCAGCACATGGAACGCAGGCCCGCGCGATGCCAAGGGCAATATTGGTGCGTTCGAAGCCTCGCTTCTGGGCACGCCCATGGCCAACCCCGAACAGCCGGTGGAAATCCTGCGTACCCTCCACTCGTTTGACCCCTGCATGGCCTGCGCCACGCATGTCATGGCACCTGATGGGGATGAACTTGCCCGCGTAACCGTGCGCTAAGGGGGATAGCCCGATGGTTCCATCCAAATCAAACATCCTGACGGACGAGGATTTGCAGGGTACAAACCTGCAAGGGCAAAACGCGCGCGCATTGCGTGCGCGCAAGCTCACCACGATCTATGTGTATGAAGCCCCTGTGCGGCTCTGGCACTGGGTGACTGTGGCGTCCATCGTTGTGCTGGTTATTACCGGGTATTTTATTGGCTCACCCCCTCCCTCACTGTCGGGGGAGGCCAGTAACCACTTTCTTATGGGCTGGATCCGTTACCTGCATTTTTCTGCGGCGTGGATTTTTGCCGTAGGATTTGCCGGGCGTATCCTATGGACCTTTATGGGCAATATTTACACACGGGAGCTTTTTTATCTCCCCGTCTGGCGCAGGGATTACTGGAAAGGTCTGCTGGACGAAATACTGGTCTATGCCTTTATTAAAAAACAGGGTGAAAAAACAATCGGGCATAATCCACTTGCCCGCACGGCCCTGTTTTTCTGCTTTACCCTGACAGGCCTGTTCATGATTGTCAGCGGGTTTGCGCTGTATTCTGATGGAACCGGCATTGATAGCTGGGAAGGTAAGGTTTTTGGCTGGGTCATGCCCTGGCTAGGGGGGAACCTTAGTACGCATTTCCTGCATCACTGGGGCATGTGGGTTATTATTCTGTTCGTCATGATCCACGTCTACACCGTCACGCGGGAGGATATTACGTCCCGTCAGACATTGCTCTCCGCCATGACCAATGGCTACCGTTCTTACAAGGATGACCACCCTGAGTGAGAGGTCTTTGACCACACAATCAGTCATTCTGGAAAGTTAGAGTCCACAAAATCCCACCATCACATTCGCGTGTTGGTGGGATTCTTGTATCCGCCCGGTCGCGTATCTGCCATTCTGGAAGTTGGCATGTTTCTTGCTTTTATTGGAAAGCGGGAGAAACGCGGGCTTTTCAGGCTGGTTCGCTGTTTTTCATGCAGGGTAGCAGGAGGCGGCAGACGTGGCGGCAGACGCGGTTCTATATGGCGATGAGCGGAAAATTCTGGTGCTGGGCATCGGGAACATCCTGTGGGCAGATGAGGGGTTTGGTGTTCGGGCTGTGGAGCATCTTGCCGCGCATTACAGTTTTGGCCCGGAAGTACAGATCATGGATGGCGGTACGCAGGGGCTATATCTGCTGCCCGTGCTGGAAGACCTGGAAACCCTGATTATAGTCGACGCCATAGATTTTGGCCTGCCCCCGGCCACCTTGCACCATGTGGAAGGCTCTGCCGTGCCCGCCACGATTGGCGCGCGGAAGATGAGCCTCCATCAGACCGGTTTTCAGGAAGTGCTGGCTTTGCTGGACCTGCGTGGTCATGCGCCACGCGCTATTCATCTGGTGGGTGTACAGCCCGTGACCATGCAGGATTATGGCGGCGGGCTGACCGAGGCAGTCGCTCAGCAGGTGTCCCCCGCCGTGCAAATGGTGCTGGACCTTCTGAAGCAGCGTTACGGTGTCAGCCCCACCCCCTTGCAACAGACATCAGCACCGGGGGCGGGGGTCATAACACAGGCCGTAGCCCGCACGGCTTATGAGCAGGGCCGCCCGTCTGAGGAACTGGCCTGCCGTTACGGTGATGAGCGCGTGCTTGCGCGGAGTGGGGTATAAATCATGTGCCTTGGCATACCCATGAAAGTGCTGCGTTGCGAAGGGAGCATGGCGCTCTGCATGGTGGAGCCCACACCTGGCCAGCAGCAGTCCGCCCGGCAGGAGCAGGTCGATACCATGCTGGTGATCGATGTGCAGGAAGGAGACTACCTGCTGGTTTTTATGGGCATGGCGCGTGCGCGTATGGAACCGGAGGAAGCCCGTAAACTGCAGGAAGCCCTTCAGGCCCTTGCCACACTGGCCGCAACGCCAGTGGATGCAGGTGTTGCCCAGCAAATTGTAACCCACGGGTTTGCAGACCTGTGTGACGCACCACCGCGTCTTCCCCCCCACCTTCAGGCTGCATTCGATGCAGGGCTTACGGAGGCCTGAGTAAAGATGTCCGTACTAGAACTTCCACTGGTGCAGGGGCTGACAACCCGGCACGGTATGCCTGTCCTGCACACGCTGGAGCAGGCGCAGGCAGGGTATGTGCTGCTGCTGTTGCCCAGCCACGCCAGAATACATCTGGAAACACCAGACCTTGCGGCCATTCTGCCGGACCTGTTGCAGTTGGGGGCAGCCCATTTGCGGGGCGCGCAGCCGCTCGGCGGTGCTGTGGCCGATGCCGCACTGGAGGCCGAACTGGTGCGGAGTGAGAGCGATCTTTCCCTCCCCGCACTGGTGGTGCTTGAGAACGGGCAGGTCAAGGCCAGTATTTCGCGCATGCGCGACTGGGAGACCTATGTCAGCAGGTTTGGGGCACTTTTTGCACCCTCCACAACAACAGACGGGGAGCCGGTGGCATGAGCGCATCTTTTATGTTTCCACCCGCAGGGTTTGGTCCGGGCTCGCAGATCGGGCAGGAAGATGAGGAACTGAACTATCTGGCCATGCCATCGGGTGTTCATGTGTATGAACCCCATGTGCCAGAGATTGATGACCCGGCTACCATGACGGCAACGCTGGCGTTTCTGGACGATCTGCAAAAACAGGCACAGGCATGGCAGGCGGGGGATGCCCGCATGCTACCCCGGCACAACCTGAGCCCGGCCGCGGGTGCAGCGGTGCATGATGCTCTGGGGGAGGGGGAAGTCTCCGCCAGACTGGAAGATGCCGCAGGGCTCGTAGAGGTGCAGGAAACGGTTTTTGCGGGCATTTGGGCCCTGCGCGCCTATGGTGGTCCGGAAGGGCGGGAGGTGCGTGAGCAGGTGGAAGTCTCGGCTTTTCCCAAAGCGCTTCTGGCCCGTGCGTTTCCGTCCAGACGGGCCCGCCCCGATATTACGGCGGGTGTGGCGGACGGGGTTGTGAACGCTCCCGCCATCCTGACCGAACTGTTTGACCGGAGCGAAAACTGGAAACCCCAGAACAGCCCCCATGTTGTCAACCTGAGCCTGCTGCCCCACACGCCGGAGGACATGGCCCTGCTGGAAACCAGTCTGGGTCAGGGGCGGCTGACCATTCTCTCGCGCGGGTATGGTAATTGCCGGATAGAGGCAACAGCAACGCCACATGTCTGGCGGGTGCGCTATTTCAACTCCATGGATACGCTTATTCTGGACACGATAGAAGTTTCCGCCGTGCCCGAAGTGGCCTGTGCCGCAGTGGAAGATATCGCGGATTCCGCTACCCGCCTGCGTGAAATATGTGTCGTGCTGCGAGAAGAAGGCGCCAGCCCGCAGGGGGGGCAGGCATGAGCGGCCTCACCCCGCGGTTTGAGGGGTCCTATCTGGGGGACACCGCACGTCTGGCGGATGATGCGGTTATGGAATGCAAGATCTGCTGGAGTGTGTATGACCCCGCAGAAGGGTGCGAGGTATGGCAGGTGCCCCCGCATACACCGTTTTCCAGCCTGCCGGATTACTGGCGTTGCCCTACATGCGATGGCGCAAAAGAGCAGTTTATGGTGGTGTCAGCCTCCCCCCTGCCGTCCATGCCAGCAGGTGAAGCACCAGCCAGCACCGCTGCTCTCGCGCAGGAGCAGCCCAGACATACGCCAGACCCGGCCAGCAGCTTTGCCCGTGCGCTGGAAGATGTATTTGCGGATATTTATGCCAGCAAGATGCGTGGCCTGCCGTTTGTAAACGAAGCGCTGAACGTTAAGGCCGTAGGGTTCTGTTCGTTTGAGGGGCAGGTGGTCGGGGCGCTGGTGACGCCGTGGTTCATGAACCTGATTGTGCTCCCCGCTGCGGGTGCAGACTGGTCGGGTGTGATATCGGGTAGTAAAAAACTGCTGGATTTCCCCTCCGGGTCTTACGAGTTTACTGCGGCCCTGCGTGATGGAGGGGTAGAGGCGCTGCCGGGTTACTGGGCCTGTTCGCTGTTTTCGCCCATGTTTAACTTCACCACCATGTTGCAAGCGGTTGATACGGCGCAGGCTGCCGTGCGCGGCTTGCTGGACCCTGCACTCAACCCGCAGGCCAGTGTGGCGCATACCAGCGCGCCCGCGCCGCAGGCAGGGCAACCACCGGGAGAAAAACCGGATATGGGGCGCAGGAGCCTTCTGGTCGGCCAGTCAGCCAGAAGGACAGAGCCGCAGGCATGATTGGTACACTTCTCCTGCGTGAGGGGCAGGCCGGGCAACCCTGGCAGGTGCAGACACATAATGTGGTCGATGCCGGGCTCTTATGTGCTGGCCTGCAGCCGGAACAGGCTCTGGCGTTAGTCGGTCGGGTTTTTGGTCTGTGCCGGGTGGCCCATATGGCGGCCGGTATACGGGCCATGGGTCTGGCCGGAAACGTAGGCCCTGACCATGTCCGCATGCAGGATGAGATTTTGCAGGATCATGCACTGGCGCTGCTGGTAACGCTTCCTGCGCACCTGAATCTGCCCCCGCAGCGCGAGAGCCTGTGTAAGGTCTTGCAGGACAGGCAGGCAGGGCCCGCCATGGCAAGGGAGTTGATCGGTACAAACGCAAGTCTGGCACAAATGAACGCTCAGGCGTTTGAAGCATGGCTTGCAACCGGGCAGACGGAGACAGGCGCTTTTCTGCCAAGGCTGTTCAAGCGTTGCCAAAGCGCGCTGGACGGTGTGGGGGCTGCGGTGGACATGGCGGGGCTAACCCCGCAGGCCGTACAGGCACGGCTTGCGCATGAGGGCGTGCAACCTGCTCCCACCATGGCGTATGATGCCAGTATCTGGCCGGATTATGCACATTACCCCGTTATGCAGGCTCTGGTTGGGGCGGGAAGGGTAACGCCCTTTGCGCGGCTGGTTGCGCGGTTGCTGGAGTTTCTGGCCTGTCTGGAAGGGCGGGTGGATACCATGTTCGCCCGTGTTGCCCCCTTTATGGCTGGTATGGGGGCTGGGGTCGGGGTGGCGCGGGCCGCGCGTGGCATGCTGGTTCATGCCGTACAGGTGCGTAACGGGTTGGTGGCAGAGTATCAGATCCTTTCGCCTACGCTCTGGCATATGGCGGAGGGCGGGCTTTTCCGGCAGGCTATCTCCCGGCTGAACCCGGTTTGCACCAAAATGTCGGTCGAATGTGTTCTGGCCGCACTTAACCCTTGTGTGCCTGTTACGTTGGAGGCAGCGCAACATGCATGAAATGTCCCTCTGCGAAAGCCTGCTGGGCGTAATCGAAGAGAGCGCACGGCAGGAGGGCTTTACAAGGGTCACGTGCGTCAGGGTGGAAGTGGGGCGTTTTGCGGGGGTGGAACTGCCTGCCATGCGCTTTGGCTTTGAGGTTGTGGCGCGCGGCACAGTGGCCGAAGGCGCAAGGCTGGAGTTTGTTGATGTGCCCGGTAGCGCATGGTGCTTTGACTGCGGGCAGACCGTGGTGCTCGAAAACCGTCTGGACCCATGCCCCCTATGTGGGGGCGTACGTCTGCAACCTTCGGGCGGGACGGAAATAAAGCTGAAAGACATGGAGGTAATCTGATGTGTACAACATGTGGCTGTAGCGGCGATGGCGCAACGTTTGAAGGGGAGAACCACGCTCACCCCCACGGCGCGCACCACCACCATGACCATGCCCACCCGCACGAGCATGAACATGAGCACGATCACCCGCACCCGCATGACGGCGCACATGACAACGGTAGTCTGGACTATGGCAGCGGTCCCGCCCGCTCGCATGCGCCGGGGCTGTCTCAGGCACGGATGGTGGAAATCGAGCGGAATATCCTTTCCAAGAATGATAGCTATGCCGCCGCCAACCGTGCCCGCTTTGCACAGAACGGTAATCTCGCGCTCAACCTGCTGGCAGGTCCGGGGGCTGGCAAAACCACGCTGCTGGTTGAAACGCTTAAAACACTTGCAGGCACCATTGCGTGCTCCGTAATCGAAGGTGACCAGCAGACCAGCAATGATGCAGAGCGTATCCGGGCGACCGGCACACCTGCCATTCAGGTCAACACCGGCAAGGGCTGCCATCTGGATGCCCATATGGTGGGCCATGCCGCCGAACACCTCGGGGTGAGCATGGGCGGTATTCTGTTTATTGAAAATGTAGGCAATCTGGTCTGCCCGGCGGCGTTTGACCTTGGGGAAAAACGGCGGGTCACGCTCCTTTCCGTAACGGAGGGGGAGGATAAACCCCTTAAATACCCGGATATTTTTGAAAAAGCGGATATGGTCCTGCTGACCAAGACCGACCTTCTGCCTTATCTGGATGTGGATGTTGCTGCGTTGGAAAGCAACGTAAGGCGTATAGCGCCTGCTGCGCGTATCCTGCATGTTTCCACCCGCAACGGGCAGGGTATGGCCCAATGGCTGGACTGGCTGAAAGACGAGCGCCGCGCCTTGCTGGACGGGCTGGCCGCACAGGCGCAGGCCCGTGCGGACATGCTGCGCGCAGCGGAGTAAGCAAAAAGTGGTAGCACCTGCCTGCATTCTGGTTGTTGATGATGAACCGCGCTCCGTGGAGGTTATTGCCCGTATTCTGCGTGAGGAATTTGAGGTTCTGAGTGCAACCAGTGTGGAGCAGGCCCGCGCATTGCTGGAGAACAACTGGGTTCACGCCATTTTTTGCGACCAGCGTATGCCGGGCATGAGTGGCGTGGAGTTTCTGGCGGAAGTGCGCGCCCGCTGGCCAGACATCGTGCGGATGATCGTAACCGGTTATACCGAACCGGATGACATGATAGACGCCATTAATCAGGCCGGTATCTATCAGTACATTACCAAGCCGTGGCACCCGGACCAGCTTTTGCTGGCAGCACGGAATGCCACGCAGCTTTTTGCCATGCAGCGGGATTATGAGCGTCTTTCGCTCGAACTCAGGCTGGCTCCTCCCGTGGTGGAGGGGCGTTTGCGCCAGCAGCGGGAGCGTGTAGCAGGCAGCTACCATTTTGACTCCATTATCCGCGCCCCTGCCAGCCCGATGGGTGATGTCTGCCGACAGGCCGCCAAAACAGCGGTATTTGATATTCCGGTCCTGATTGAAGGCGAGACCGGAACAGGCAAGGAACTGCTCGCCCGTGCGGTGCATTACGCCAGCCAGCGTGGCACTGGAGCGTTTGTTGCCGTCAATTGTGGCGCCATACCGGATGACCTGCTGGAATCCGAATTGTTTGGTCACCGTAAAGGCGCTTTTACAGGCGCGCATGCGAACCGCCGTGGTCTTGTGGAGGAGGCTGATGGGGGCACGCTCTTTCTGGATGAGATCGGGGATATTTCTCCTGCTTTTCAGGTCAAGATCCTTCGCTTTCTGCAAGAAGGCGAATTCCGTCCCCTCGGTACTAACGAGACAACGCGTGTGGATGTGCGAGTACTGGCCGCAACGCACAGGGACCTGCGGGCAGAGGTACGGGCAGGGCGGTTCCGGGAGGATATGTATTTCCGCCTTACGGGCATGGTACTGAGCATCCCCCCATTGCGGAGCAGACCTGCGGATATTCATGTTCTGGCGCAACACCTGCTGGATGCCGCCTGCGCCCGGCATGGGCGGCATGTGCGTGGTTTTGCGCCCGGCGTTATGGACGTACTGGTGCGCTACGCATGGCCCGGCAACGTGCGTGAATTGCAGAATGAAATTTTGCGCATGCTGGTGCTGGCAGAAAGTGATAGTCTGGGGCTGGACCTGCTGTCTCCCATGCTTATGGGAGTGGAACCTGCTTCTGCAACACCGCAGATACTGTCTGGGGTCGAACCTGCCGCGCATGAGAGTGGCACCCTGCAGGAGCGCATGGACGCGCTGGAAGCCGATGTGCTGATGGAAACCATCGCCCGGTGCGGGTGGAACAAAAGCCTGACCGCGCGGGAGCTAGGTCTTTCCCGCGTAGGGTTGCGGGCCAAGCTCGAGCGTTACGGCATTGTTCCCGATGCGGGAAAACAGAGTTTACAGAAGGGAAATTCCTGAAATGTGTCTTGGTATTCCCGGCCGGATAACGGCAATTGTGGATGAACAGGCCATGCTGGCCGAGGTGGATGTCTCTGGCGTGCGCAGGCAGGTGGATGTGCTGTGTGTTGCGGAGCCGGGCAAACCGCTGGCAGAGCTTGTGGGGGCATGGGTGCTTGTGCATGTAGGCTTTGCCATGAGCCGGATAGATGAGGCGGAAGCGCAGGAAACTCTGAGGCTGCTTGCCAGTATGGACGAACTGGCAGGGGAGCTGGACGCCATGCGTAACAGTGCGCGGGCCTGAGCCATGCAGTTTGTAAAGGAGTTCCGCAACCCGCATCTGGCAGAAGCACTTCTGGCGCAGATCAGTCTTGTGGCCGAGCGTATTGGTCGTACCCGCAAGAACCCTGTTACGGTTATGGAAGTGTGCGGCGGGCACACGCATACGATTTTCCGGTACGGGCTGGACCGGCGGCTGCCAGCCAATATCGAGTTTGCCCATGGTCCGGGCTGTCCGGTCTGTGTTCTGCCCAAAGGGCGCATTGAAGATGCCATAACCATAGCACACAGGCCCGGTGTGATCCTGACCACATTTGGCGATGCCATGCGTGTGCCCGGCGGCAGTGGCAGCCTTTTACAGGCCCGTGCCGCGGGGGCCGATGTGCGTATGGTGTATTCCCCGCTGGATGCGCTGGCCCTTGCACGGGCCAACCCGGCGCGACAGGTCGTGTTTTTTGCTTTGGGGTTTGAAACAACGGCCCCTTCTACCGCCCTGACTGTTTTGCGCGCCAATGCTGAAAATATCAGCAATTTTTCTATTCTGTGCCAGCATATCACCATTATTCCCACCCTGCGCGCACTGCTGGAACAACCAGACTTTACTGTGGATGGGTTTATAGGGCCGGGTCATGTTTCCATGGTGATCGGCACAGAGCCTTATGCCTTTATTGCACAGGATTTCAAACGTCCGCTGGTTGTGGCAGGTTTTGAACCGCTGGATATCCTGCAATCCCTCCTGATGGTGCTGCTCCAGATCGAAGCAGGGGACGCACGGGTGGAAAACCAGTACGCGCGTGTGGTGGCACCACAGGGCAATCCGGCCGCCATGGCCGCCATCGCGCGGGTTTATGAGGTCCGGGAAGCATGCGAATGGCGCGGCCTTGGCCAGATTGCGGGGTCCGGTCTGCAATTGCGGGCTGAGTGGAGCCGATTTGATGCGGAAAAACGCTTTGCCGTGCTCCCTCACCATCTGGCGGATCAGGAACAGTGCCGTTGTGGGGATGTGCTGACAGGGCGGATCAAACCCCCGCAATGTCAGGCATTCGGGCGGACCTGTTCGCCCGATCATCCATCCGGCGCGCTTATGGTTTCCTCCGAAGGGGCTTGCGCGGCGTATTACGAATATCATGGCGTAGGGGAGGCCGCATAATGCCCGGCACTTTAACTGGGGTTGGTGCAGAGGGTCGTATTACGCTTGCACATGGTGGTGGCGGCAGCGCCATGCGCTCTCTGATTGATGAGGTCTTTCTGTCCGCCTTCACATCAGGTCCGCTCACCGTGCAGGAAGATCAGGCCCGGCTGGACCTGACCACACTTGCGAAGGCGGGGGACAGGCTGGCATTTACAACAGATGCGTTTGTGGTGGAACCACTGGAATTTCCCGGCGGGAATATTGGAACACTGGCCGTGTGTGGCACGGTTAATGATCTGGCGGTGGGAGGTGCTACCCCTGTAGCCCTGTCGGCTGCATTTGTGCTGGCAGAAGGGCTGGAACTGGCCGTGCTCCGCCGGGTGGTGGAGGCCATGGCCCGGAGTGCGGCTCTTGCTGGTGTGCGTATTGTTACGGGGGATACCAAGGTTGTGCCCCGCCATGCCTGTGACGGGCTGTTTGTAACCACAAGCGGGGTCGGTGTTATTCGGCCCGAACACACTATAAGTATAGCCGCCGGGCAACCGGGGGATGTGGTGCTGGTCAATGGCACATTGGGGGATCATGGGGCCGCCATATTATGCGCACGTGGCGATCTGGCCCTTCAGACGCACCTACAAAGTGATTGCGCTCCCCTGAACACGCTGGTGGATACCCTTTTGCGCGCTGTTCCCGATGTACACTGTATGCGCGATGCCACGCGCGGCGGCGTTGCAGGGGTGCTGAGCGAACTGGCGGAGGCCAGTAACGTGCTGGTTACGGTTAACGAGGCCGCCTTGCCAGTGCACCCCGAGGTGGAAGGTGTGTGTGAAATTCTGGGGCTGGACCCGCTGTTTCTGGCCAACGAGGGCAAGCTGGTGGCCGTTGTTCCCGCATGCCGTGCAAAGCACGCACTGGCCACCATGCAAAGCCACCCGCTCGGGCGCAATGCTGCTATTATAGGCACGTTGCAGACCAGTTCCAGTGGGCAGGGAGCTGTTCATATTGTTAATGAGTTTGGTGGCGCGCGGGTTTTGACCATGCCATCAGGCGAACAACTGCCAAGGATTTGCTAACATGCGGCAAAACCCATCTGCTTCGGTTTTAAGCTCCTTTGGTATGGCGGCCCGCTCCACGCAGGGCTACAGGCTGCTGGTGGCTTTGCTGTTCTTTAATGGGTTTGCCTGGGTGGCGGCATGGTTCTGTTTTGGCGGGAACGCCACGCTTTTGGCCTCTGCTTTGCTGGCATGGGTATTCGGCCTGCGGCATGCCATGGATGCGGACCATATTGTGGCCATCGATCTGGTGACCCGCAAGCTCATGGTTGCCGGGCGCTCTCCTCTGGGGGTGGGGCTGTTCTTTTCTCTGGGGCATTCCTCGGTCGTGTGTCTTGCCGTACTCTTTCTGGCTGTTTTGCCAACGCATGACTGGCTGGAGCGCTGGCACCTTGTCGGGGGGAGTATTGGCTCGACGGTTTCCATTATTTTTCTGTTCCTGATGGCGGCGTACAATGTGTATGCGGCCGGGCGGCAATGGCATGCGTTGAGGCATAAAATCGATATGCCCGATATGCCGTCTGGCGGAATTATGGCCCACCTGTTTGGTCCGGTTTTTCGGCTTATCAGGCAGTCGTGGCAGATGTATCCGCTGGGTTTTCTGTTCGGTCTGGGGTTTGATACGGCAACCGAGATCGGCTTGCTGGGTTTGGCTGCGGCCCAGAGTGCACAGGGGCTGGGACTTGTGGGTATTCTCATGTTCCCGTTGCTGTTTACCGCAGGCATGTCTGTCATAGACACGCTTGATGCGGTGCTGATGATGCGCGCCTATGGATGGAGCGCACAAACGCGAACCCGACGTCAGGTTTATAATCTGGCTATTACCAGCATATCCGCTCTGGCTGCCGTTGGGGTTGGGGCTACGGAATATGTGGCCGGGTTGGGGGACGATGGCGTAACAGGTTCCGTTCTTGTGCAGATGGCATCGGGCCTTGCGGAGCATTTTCCACTTCTGGGGAGTGTGATTCTGGCGGTATTTCTGGCGCTGTGGGCTGGTGCTTTTATGTGGGATAAAGTGGCGACCCGGCGGGCGGAGAGTATGGCCTCCGCACCACACACCCGAGGCTGAACCTGCGCCATGCGCACGGTTCTGGAACACAAGGTCCGTCATAGGCAGGGTGTCGCCGTAACGCCCAGAATGCGTGAGGCGCTCCGGCTGTTACGCCTGCCACAAGCGGATATGGACGCTTATATAGCCCAGCAGGTGGAGCAGAACCCTTTTCTGGAACTGCCGGACTGGGAGTTTGATCGGGGCTCGGGCCGTCCGGACCCATCTGCTGTGAACTCTACCCATGATATGATCGAACGGCTGGCCTCGAGCGAAGTCTCGGTCGAGGAGCAGATGCTTCGTCAGATTGCATTGTCCTCCAGACCTGCATGGCTTTGCCGTCTGGCTGCCCTGCTGCTGGAGGAAGTAGATGAATACGGCCGATTATCCTCAGCTGCACTGGAGGCATTCTGCCAGAGCAGGGGGATTGAGCGCACCTGCGCGGAGGAAGCGCGACAGTATCTGCTCAGGCTTGACCCTGTGGGGGTGGGGGCTCTTTCTGTTGCCGAATGTTTTGCCGTGCAGCTTGATGATGAAGGGCTGTTAAGCGAGGCATTTACCAGATTGCTGGCAAATCTTGGCCGTCTGGTCAAAGGGGACCGGGCCGGTTTGGCAACACTCTGTGGCGTGGGTGCGCAGGAACTGGAACGGATGCTCCTGACCCTGCAACGGCTGGAACCGTATCCTTATTGCAAGGCGGTTGTGGAACCAGCACTGTTACGCCGTGCCGAACTGCGCGTTGAACAGGACGAACAGGGTGCATGGCATGTGTTTGCTTATGCAGACCCGGCACAGGACCTGAAGCTGAACACGGAACTGCGGAGCCAGCTTTCTGCGCGCATGAGCGTGCGTGAACGGGGGCAGGTCAAGGACTGGATGACTGATGCACGCTGGCTTTTGAATGTCGTTGCCAGAAGGCGCAAAAGCCTTGTGCTCCTGGGTCAGAAAATTCTAGCCCGTCAGCCAGATTTTTTACATCGGGGCGTTGAAGCCCTGCATCCGCTGACCATGCTCCAGATCGCCCAGGATATGCAGGTGCATGAAAGTACGGTCAGTCGGCTTGTGGCGGACAAATATATCTCCACACCAGATGGGGTCCTGCCGCTACGTTTCTTTTTCACGGCCGGGGTTGGTCGCCACGGGCAGGCTCCCCCACGCGGGGCCGCTGCGGCCAGAGCCTGCCTGCGCAGGGTTGTGCGGGAAGAAAAACCGGATAACCCCCTTTCCGATAGCGCTTTGGTTGAAGTTCTGCAACAGCAGGGGTTTAGTGTATCACGGCGTACTGTTGTCAAATATCGCCAGCTTATGGGAATACGTTCATCCTTTTCTCGAAAAGTACATGCAATTACAGTATAGATTGAATTTTTTTGAAAAATAAAAGCAGTTTATTTATCTTTAATGCCTGATGTAGCATGAGTTGTTGTTTATCGTGGATAGAAACCTATGCAAAAGATGTGGATATACTCTGTTTAATATTTCTAATTAGACCGAAATGGTTTGCGGAAGAAAGCGCTACAGTCTTATTGGTAGAAGGGAAATGCATGGCCACGGCTGTTTACCGGATTACAGCACGGATATGGCCGGATCAGTCTCGGATCATAGGTAGTCCGATAGCGCGCTCCACTGTTGCCCCCCACCGGGTCTGTCAGCAGCCCCGCATAAGCGGTGCACTGTCAACCACGCTCTCGTTCGCAGCAGAAGGTCAGTCTTCGCGCAGAGTCTGAATCATATCTTCTACAATTAAATTAATGCGCCCTGAGCCTAATCAATTTTGCTGCGGTTTCGACTCTTCGAGAGTCTGATGCCTGCACGCCGAGTGTAACTTCGACTGCCTTTAAATGGTTTTCGATAGTCTGCATTGACGCTCCTTTTTCAATTAATCTTATCATACCAGGAACATATGCATCATATTCGTCAAAAAGGTTTGGGTTATCCCCAACATCAATGGGATCCCAGTAATCCATTAATAAATCTGCCACTGTACGAAACATATTTTTTGCCATTACGGTAAGCTCCTTACGGCGTGTCGTCAGTTAAGCCCTGAGTGTGGCGCATAAGGGTTGTACTTTGTGGCTGCGTGTGCTGACTGTTTTCCCGGTTTTTGAGGGGAGA
>NZ_JACHIE010000015.1 GCF_014207635.1 Acetobacter lovaniensis | reverse complement strand
CGACACAAGCATCATTCTGTTCTGATCGCTCTGTCATGAACAAAGCACATCACCACACCATAAACTCAACAAGGCGTCTCACACCGGAAGCTTACGTCGTAGAAATACCACCACCAGAAGAAGGCCGGCGGATCGTAGAACGGCCAGCCCGCCACCGTGAACCAGGGAGCGCCAAGCTGGGGCTGAAAGCCGAGACGCCAGGCCGTCCATTCCGTGGCACTCCAGATGGCGACGAAGACGATCAACAGAACGAGGGCGACCTGCCCCCACAGGACACGGCTTCCGGACATCGGGGCTCCAATCGGCTTGGGGAATGAAACCGATCAGAGAAGGGGCGACCAAGCGGCAGGCAATATATAATGAGTCGCGATCGTACCGCCGGATACCATGGCGTAGAAAAAGGACGGTCAGTGCCGGGTTGCGCGGGCGTCGATCACGGCCTGCTCGAGAATCTTCCGGTAACCGATTTTCGTCATCCACTGTGCACGGACAAGATGGCTTTCCCAACAGATGCGCGTGCGCTCTCCGTCAGCCGGGTCGCGGTGCAGCACGATCCGCGCCACCTCCGTCCAGTCAGCCCGATCCGCCTCGGCGTCGAGCAGGCGGAGATAGGTGATGAAATGCACTTCGTCATAGGTCGTGATCGTCGGCACGGTCGGTGCCAGATCATCGACATCGGGGTCCAGTTCGGGTCTTGCTGTCATCCGACAGCCCTCCAGCAGGATTGCAGTCAACCATATCCTAAAATGGGATAATCCTAAATCAGGATTATCGGAACGGCTCCCCTGCCCGTCGGAGAGCTGTTCCGCGTGAAGAAATCCCTGCGCACACCCCGGCAGCTTTTGCTGCAATCGCTCCTTACGGAAGCGCGCAAGACCGGAGGTATGACGCAGGCGGAACTGGCGGCCGCACTCGGCAAACCGCAATCCTTCGTCGCCAAATACGAGAATGGCGAGCGACGAATCGATGTCATTGAATTCGCCGACATAACATCCGCCCTTGGCGTTTCCAGCGCGGATCTTCTCGTCCGTCTCGCACACGACACGGAAAAGTCCCCACCGGACGGGGAGAATACCACGGGCCAGGACGAATAGGAACGATCATTCCTGGAACGATCGTTCCGACACGGGTCTCGATAACGGCATGGACCTCAAGGAGGTCATGGCGGTCAACCTGCGTCGGATGCGTCATGACAGGGACATGACGCAAGAAGAGCTGGCCGATCGCGCCGGCCTGAGCACCCGCTATGTCGGGGCGATCGAACGCGCGGACGTGTCGGCAAGCGTTACGATCCTGGGAAAGATTGCAGAGGCACTGGACGTGGAACCGGGCGCGTTATTGCAAGCTGTCCCGGCCAGTCCGCGCTGACCGGCTGAGGGGAAAAGACACCCTCACTCCTGCCACACGGTGCTGTCCTTCACGACGACCGCGAACATATCCGCCAGTTCGGCCAGGGCAACGCGACGCACGGTTTCCGCTGCGATCATCCCACCCAGCGGATCGGCGACATCGCGTGCGGCAATGGCGTCTGCCACCAAGGTCACACGCAGGCCGTATTCCTCCGCTGCCGCGCGGGCGGTGGTGGACACGCAGACACCCACCGTATCTCCGGCGATGATGACCTCGTTCCGACCCGTTTCCTTGATACGGTCAGCAAGCCCCGTACCAATGAACGCATTGGCGTGAGTCTTAAACAGAACCGTCTCCCCTTCGCGGGGCGTCACCTGCGGCAGGAAATCACGATACGGTCCATCGCTGGAGAAGGCGGGAGCGCCTGGTCCTGCGTCATGGGCGATATGGATGACCGGCACGCCATTGCGACGCGCAAGGGCAAGAAGCCGCCCGGCCTCATCTGCCGCCGCATCGACATTGGCGAGCGGCACCCGCCCGTCGCGATATTCGCGCTGGATGTCGATCAAGATCAGCACCGACCGGTCGAGCGGTGACGGGCTGTCGTCGAGACCGTAGATCTGGCGGAAAGTTTCAAGAGTCATTGGGGTTTTCCTCTTGGTAACAGGCTATTTTTACAGAGCAGCGCTTCATAACTTCATAAGCTTGCACCGCCCGTTTCGTGATGTCCCGGTATCTTGACTGGAAACGATGATGGCACGGTTTGAGCCTGCATGGTCAAACCGTCCAGGCGACTCATATGTGTGGCGAGGTCCAGAAGATTCCGCAGGGCGGGGCTGCGGTTCTGTGGCGACCAGACGGCGCTGAACCGGGCGTGTTCCTTCTCGTCGTTGATCGGACGGAAGACGATGCCGGGGAATGGCACATGGCTCCCCGCCTCATGGGTCAGCGTGATCCCCTCTCCTGCCGCGACCATATGCATCAGAGTATCCCGTCCGACGTCACGCCGCTGGAGACGTGGCGATCGTCCGTGATCTGCCACGCGGCGCACAATATGCTCGAAAACCTGCGGCCCTGCCCCACCCTGCCGGACGAGAAAGGTCTCCTTGACGATATCTGCCCAGGCGAGGGTTTCCAGAGCTACGAGCGGATGCGCGGCAGGAAGGGCAATCATCAGGGCCTCGTTCCAAAGGTGCCGGCTATGGCAGTCCGGCACATCGGCGACATTGATGATAAATGCCACATCGAGCTTGCCGTCGCGTATCATGGCGAGAGTATGCGAGGACGATCCCTCGACGATGCTCTGCTCGATTGCTGGATGGGCCGCGCGATAGCACCGGCGCAGATCAGCAAGGAATCCCGACGCGATCGAGCCGTTTACCCCGATCGCGAGGCGCCCGACCGTGCCATCGGCGATGGCACCGGCCGTCCTGACAGCATGGTCGATCTGTTCGATACCTGCGGAAACTTCGGCGACGAAGCGGCGCCCGGCCTCGGTCAGCCGGACGCCGCGAGGACGCCGCTCAAACAGGACGATGCCAAGTGTCTCTTCTAGCGCCCTGATCCGGGCACTCACGCTCGATTGAGTAACGCCGAGTGCATCGGCTGCGTGGCGAAAATTCAGATGCTGCGCTACCGAAAGAGCCTGCCTCAACGAAACAAGTGGGACACGAGCAAGCGTTCTTTGGCTCGCATCAAATATTCCTTGTTGTCCAATCAGCCGACCTCTTTGCATTTCATTCTCATGAAACGGTAGAATCGCGATTTCTTTCCATGAAGTCACGAATGATATCGTAGTATCCAGGGAGCGAATTATAAAGTATCGAACGTCCACAATCAGTAAGGGAGACAACCTTAGCTCTCCCATCAAATTCATCTTCAGATATACGGACAGCCTTCGCTTTTTCTAAGGCCTGAATGGTTCTTGTCATAACTGGCCTGGAAATATCGAGACGGTCCGCAATATCACTGGATTTAAGGGAAGCTTTCCTATTTTCTCTATCAAGAACAATTAAAATTAAAAATCGGAGCTGCGACAAACCTTGAGTGGAAAAATATGCATCCAGATGCCGTTCGAGCAGACTTGCTTGCCGCAGTAAATTAAGGGCACTTTCGACAGCTTCGATGTCCATGTTTGGAAATCGTTTTTTATATTCAATCAGCACGTTGCGAGTTGGAAGAGATTTTAGAAAAAACACAACCTAACTTCCCATCATATGCATGATCAATGATTGTGCGTCGGTCTTCTCCCCAAAATGATGAACAATATTCTCAAGCACGTAATTCTGCTGATTTTTCTCAAAAGCAGCACACGCATCGACTACAATATAAGCATTGTAGCCGAGATCGTGTGCTTCTCTAAGAGTAGACTCAACGCAAATATGCGTAGCGTACCCCATCAAAAAAATCGTATTTATCCCGTTGTTACGGAGAAATGGATCAAGCGTTGAGTTTTTGAGCGTACTGGCCCCGGAACGCCCTTTTACTACAAATTCTCCGTCTCTTGGAACAAAGGGTTCAACAAAACTAGAGCCCACACGATCCCATGTCCCAACTTTGGGAATAGCGCCTCGCAATCCAAATTTATTTTCCCCTCTGCCAAACAGAAGGAATTCCCGGTCATCACTAAGATCCAGACCTGCGTGAGCAATATTCCAGCCAACGCTACGAGCAGTTTCCAGAACTTTTGATGCCTGAATGACGGACTTACGAAAGCATTCTTTATCTATCACTAGCCGCTTCTGAAGAACACCTTCTTCAGACAGCCACTCATGTTGGAATTCGATAAAGACAAGTGCGCTGTCGTTCTTTTGGACGAATGGTGAAAGCATGAGTATCTCCGCTACAATGGACTGAGGTAGACGTGGTACTTTAAGGTCCATATAGTTATCATGGTAACTAGATGGACCTCGGAATTATGTCAAGGAAATCTCAATTATCTCTCCAGCCCCCTCTGCCTCCCTACCTCCCACGACACAGCTCCACCCCGCACGGTGCCCGTCACCTCTCGACCAAGGTGACGCTCGATCACCGGCCGCCATGGGACCAACGTGAACTCATGGCTTTTCTCGACAATGGCGAACTTCCCGCTCGATAGCTGAGCGATGCCGGTGAACGTACCACTGACCGTCTCGCCGTCAGCGACCGCCCGAAACGGCACGGATTTCGTCGTCGCCAATTCCGCCCCCACGCGAGCCACCTCCCGCTCCTGCAGTGTAGCGATCAGGTCGCGCCGGTAGCTCACGCGCCCGTCAGGTCGACGGACCGCATCACCCTGCTCGATCAACCTCTTCTGCCGCTGCTCCATCGCCTCCCGCACCTGTTCCCCGAAGCCGGCGGGCACCAGATCGGACACAGCACCTCCGACCAGCCGCCGGTCGAGCCAGGTCGCGCCATCCGCGCCGATCTGCCTGTCGAGATCGAAGGTCGAAAGGACACGTATATTTGCCGGTCCGCCCCTCCCCGCATCGTGGGCCGCGGCTCGGGCTGCAAAATCATCGGGGATACGCCACTGGTCGGCATCGATCCGTTCGACGATACCGGCACGACGCAGGGCTTCCAGCCGCCGGACGTGGGAGGCGACAAAACCGTCATAATCGCCGCCCGGCACCCGCCCCTCGAACCGAGCCTGTTCCAGATGACGGCTCGGCTGGTAGACACCGCCCTCGGCAATGCCGGCAATCGCCCGATCGGAAGGACGCCCGGCGCTGTCGGGTGGACCAATCTCGACGATGCTGCCGATCCATGCTTCTGTGACACGGGCCGCGTCCATGCCCGCGACATGATGCGCGCGGCCATCGATCCCATCGACCATCAGCGTCAGTTCCTCACCCAGTTCGTCCGACAGATGCTTATCGATGACGCGACCGACGATCGGCGTCGCAGGTGCTGCATCATGGATCGCAAAGCTCATCGGGTCGCGCTCGGTGCCTTCCGCCCGGAGTGCTTTCTGCATCGTGCGGATGATGTCGCCGCGCTCGCCCATCTCGCGTAGCGTCGGCTCCAGCCGCTCGCTCAGTTCCCACACGCCCGGCGCATGCTCCGTGGCGAGGCCCATATCGCCCAGCTTGCCGAGGCGGCTCAGGCGCAGCGTCCGGTCCCCCTGGCCGCGCGGATCGTCAGGCTCGTGGCGCACATCGAGAAACCGGTCCTCGGCCTCCGCGAGCATCGCCCGATCGATGCGGGTAAAACGATCCTGGTCGATCTCGACAACCAGCTTGCGGCGCTGCTCGATCTCGGTGACAGGCCCGAGTTCCAGCGTCACCAGTTCGCTCGCCCGTTCGCGGATGCCGTTGGCGAGATAGTCGCCGTTGATGACCAGATCCTCGCCCAGGTCGTCACGACCGTTGACGACGATATGCACATGCGGATGGCCGGTATTATGGTGGTTGACGGCCACCCAATCGAGCTTCGTGCCGAGATCAGCTTCAACCTGCGCCATCAGGTCGCGGGTGTAGCCGGTGAGGTCGGCAAGATCCCCAGCATCCTCCGGTGAGACGATGAACCGGAACTGATGGCGGTCGTCACGCCCACGATCGAGAAAGGCGTCGCCATCGGCACGGTCTTCCGTCCCCGAATAGAGCCGTCCCCGCTCGCCATCGCGGGCGGTGCCGTCGCGCTGGATGTAGCGGAGATGGGCAGCGGCCTTGCCGTTTCGGCCTGCTCCACGGACGGAACGGGATTTGACGATGACACGACGGCTCCCCGGCCGACGATGGCTCCAGCCATTCGAGAGGTTCCGGGCGCGCACGAACGTCGCCCCCCTTCCACGCCGCACGCCACGCCCGGACGCGATGCTTCCCTCCCCTTTCGGGGAACGTCCGGGACTGCCCCCTCGGGGGCGTCCGCTCACGCCACTCGCCGCCTGCTGCTGGCGCGTGACCGTCCGCACTTTGGTGAGGAAACTCCTGGCACGACCGCCCTTCAGCGTGGCGGTGCGGATACGGCCCAGCCTCGGGCGGAAGCGGTTGTCGTCGCCGGTTCTCATGGCCGCCTATCCGCCCGAAATTGCCAAAAATAGGCAAGAGTGCCGCGAAAAACGGGGTGGAAGCTGGCTTCGCCGCCTGTCGCGGCACCATACCCCCTCAAAGGGGGTGCCACCCAAAACAATGTGCAGACAAGGGCTTGCCCTGCGGATCGGCCCCATGGGGTGCCGTCCGCTTTAATCTTGCGCTCCCTCTTCTGCCCTCTTTCCGCCTCTCCACCCCCTGCCCCTCGCCCTGTCATCATGGCCGCGATCCCATGCCGCCATGCGCCACGAACAGGCCATCCGCTCGCGGCATGATCCCCGGCATATCGCGCCCAGACGCACCCGCCGCATTGCGATCCGACTGCACGATGAAGAGCGGCGCACGGGTCCACGCAAACCGATCGGCCGCCGCGATCATGACGGGAGCATCGCCGCCGCCTTGAATGAACGGCGCAATGGCGGCGACATAGGCGCGCGTTTCCGACGGCAGCGGACGCCCCTCCAATGATGCCTCATAGCGATCGGGACCGGCGTTATAGGCGGCGAGAAAACCCGGCGAACCGTAGCGGTCATGCAGTTCACGGAGATAAGCCGCGCCCCCCATGATATTGTCGTGCGGGTCGTAAGGATCACGGCCAAGATGATGCCGGACGCGCAGATCCGCCCATGTGCCGGGCATGATCTGCATCAGCCCCATCGCGCCCGCTGACGAAACGGCGCCCGGATCGCCAGCACTCTCGGCCCCCATGACGGCCCTGATCCAGGTCGTCGGGATGTCGAAACGCTGCGCCGCCTCGGCGATCTCGGCGGCATATGGGACGTCGATTGTCTGCGCCGATACAGCAACCGGCACCATGGACACGAGACATCCCGCCGCCAGCAGACACGCGCTCCGGGCTTGCTTCCACATGACGTCAGTCCCGCCCATCGCGCCTTTGGGGACGGCTCCAGTGCAGCGACCAGACAGCGCCGCTGTTGCCGTCACGGAACAGATTGGCGCGCAACGGCTGCGGCAGGAGCGGATCGTCGATCAGCAGGGCAACGTAATCGCCAGCCCGTTCGCCCGTGCGTTTCCAGCCGGCACCCACCTCCGGGCCGTCCTCGTCGTCGCGATGGACGCGATAATCCGGTGCATTGTCAGAATCTGATTTCTCGGCCACCACGATGACGATCTCATGGGAACCGAGGAAGGTCTGGATGCGGCCGGCAAAGCCGGTCTTCTCGCGCGTGAAGCTACCGATCTGCGGCATGGGAAGTCTCCATAGCGATGTTGCGAAGGCGCGGCATCGGCCTGTCAGCGAACAGGCCGTGCCAGACGAAATGGCCGTCGCCGCGCGCGTCGGTGTAGAGCGGTGTCGCCCGGCCGATCACGGCCGTGCGCGGGAGCAGGCCGAAATAGCGGCCGTCCAGACTGTCGCGAACGGACGGGTTCATGAGGAAAATCTGATCCGGTGCGATGCGGCGGCAGCCCTGCCAGACCGGCAACACGCGCCCGCGCCGGTCACGCTCCTGCGCTTCACCGAACGGCACACCATCCACGGTGACGGTACCGCCGACACGGCAGACCTGTTGCCCCGGCAGCGCTGCCACGGGCTTCAGCAGCGGCACACCCCGCCCGATATAGCCGCGCCCGACCATGAAATCGGCCAGCAGTTTGGGCGGCCTGACGGCGCCCAGATCACCGGCCTTCAGCCCGTTCGGCGCTGTAAGATCGTAGAGACCGAGGGGCGTGCTGGCGGAGGCGTTCCAGAGCAGCTTCACCGGCACGGGGACGATGGCGGCGACGGCGACGCCCATCGCGGCAAAATACGTCGCCATGACATAACCGAAGCGGGTCATGGCCTGATCTCTCGCCGTCTGAGCCAGGCCCGGTGACGTGCCATCGTGTAGGGGCGCGACGGCTCACCCGCGTTCAGCCGGTTGCCGACATGCCGCCAGTGATCGGGCGAAACCGCGCAGGCGTCGATGCCGGCCTCTTCCACCGCATCGATATGACGGAGCACCTGCTCAACCTTCGGCCAGCCCGCGACCCTCAGCAGGATTTCACCGCCCGGCTGGACGAACGGGACCGTCTGGCAGGGTTCTCCCGGTGCCACGGTGCGCAGGATGTCGATGCGTGACGCGATCGTGCCGAAATCGTTGGCCACCCACCGGACGAAGGCGAAGATGCTGCCGGGACAGAAGGAGAAGATACGGCGGCGTCGGTCGAGGATCTGTTCCTGAGCCTCATGGCCGAATCTGACCCAGTTCTCGACCCGCTTGTCGATGTGGGTCAACTCCACATGGGTCAGTGGATCGCGTACAAACGGCAGGGCGTTGCCCCGCGCACGGGACGTTGTGGCGCTGGTCATGGCCCGTCTCCCGGCATGGGAGAAGGACCGCGCGTGTGCGAATCACGCGATCTGTCGGCGGCACCGGCACCACCGTTGGTATCCGGTCGCCCCAACATCAAAAAGTTAGAGTCTAAGTTAGACTCTAAGTTAGGAGCGCGATTCCGCATTTCAGGCCAAAGACTTAACTGGGGTTCGTGCGCCTGAAATCCCGATAGTGATGCGCCCGAAGTCCCGATAGTCCCTGCGCCCGAAATCCCGTGTCCGTCCACACCGTCATCCACAGGCACTGTGGATAAGTTGACGGGACGAATATGCAGCAGTTTCCGCCGCCCCTCGCGCCGGATCGCGAGGCGATAACCAGGAAGCGACTGGCGGGCGGCGATACGCCGAAGGTCGAGCGCGAAATCTGAGACACGCGCCAGGCTGCCGGATTTTTCATGGAGATGCGCCATCTCGAAGAGCCAACCCTGCGGCTGATGCCCGGCATGCTTGCGGGCGACGCGGTAGAGCCAGCGTTCGATGCCTCCGGTCAGACGGAAATAGGCGGGGTCGATGGTCAGGACCAGCGAGCGGTCGATGATGCCGCGATAAAACCAGTCCGGCAGGACACACTCCATGCCCTCGACACGGCCGTCGCGTGTCATCCGTTCCTCCCATTCGTTGATCCAGGAGAACTGGTGCCGGCGCCAGTGCTCGCCGTTGCGGATCGTGGTGCGGATCACGGTCGATTGCAGGCGGGCGAACGCGGCCTTGAGCAGACGGTATTCCCGAGCGCCCGTGGCACGGCCCACGGCCGTCAGAAGCTGGTACGGGGTAAAACGCACGAAACGGGATGTCCGAAGGCCAGCATTCTCGGCCTCGACGATCTGGCTGGCGGCCCAGATCAGCACGTCGGCATCCCAGATCGTCGCCATGCCGTGCTCGGCCAGGCCATGAATCTCGACCCGCTGACCGCCCGCCTCATAGAAGATCGGAGCGACACGCTTTACCTTGGAGAGGGAGAAGAACGGCCGCTCCATCAGGTCACGCTGGTCACGGGGGCGGGCATCGCCGCCCGCGATCACGAAGGGATCGAGGCGTAGCCGCTCACTCTCCCGCCCGTGCTGACCGCGCTGCGGGGCGACGCCGGCCATTCAGAGGGTCGCCTTCTCGGCCGGGGTCAGTGGGCGGGCTGGGAAGACACGGCAGGGTGTCTCGTCGGTCGTGGACCTGCGGACGCCGTTCTCCACCCATCCCTGGAGGTCTGCGAGGGCATAGACGATGCGACCACCGATCTTGCGATAGGTCGGGCCGGTGCCGTAGGTGCGGTGCTTTTCCAGCGTACGGATGGAAATGCCGAGGAAGCGCGCCGCATCGGGCGTGCGCAGGAAACGGGGCGGCAACCCCGTCTTGGGATCGAGCATGATCGGGCCTCCGGTTGGGTTCGGCGGCTGTCGGTCACGACAGCGGGCCATGGCGAACCGTGGCGGAGGATCGGCGGTCTGGAGAGTGCCGGAAACGGGAGGGGCTGTTTCCGACACTCTGACTGGAAACGATTATTGAAAAAGACCACAATAAAAAAATTCGACATCTTCCACCAAAAACCAAAATACAAAATACAAAATAGTATAATGGTGCATTTGTATTTTTGGACTTCAACATGACATTAACCATAAATAATAAGTAATATAAAAGTGTGGTTGTTAAACTCAGAATTAACGGTAACTCTAGCAGTAGCCTACGGTTTATGTATGATGAAGCACCTAGGGCTTCGACAAGGGGGAAACCATGGTACGACGCGTATTCTTTAGCTTCCACTATCAACGCGACATTGTGCGCGTGAACCAAATTCGAAACCTGCCAGAAATTATCGATGAATCGGCTGCAGGCTTCAAAGATAGTTCACTATGGGAAGACGCAAAGAAAAAAAGCGACAATGCAGTTAAGAAGCTAATTGATGATGGGCTAATTGGAACAAGCGTAACAGTAGTCTGCATTGGCAATCAAACATCAGGGAGGAAATTTATCAACTACGAAATCCAAAAATCAATTGATCGTGGAAATGGTATTCTGGGCGTTCAGATTCATGATTTAAAGAATTTTTCAGGAGAGGTAGATACTGCAGGAAGCGCACCATATCTTCTTACTAAGAACAATTATCCTATATATAAATACATCAATCATATCAAACTTAAAGAGTGGATCGAGACCGCAGCCAAAGCTGCCGGAAAATAGTATTCATATATAATTATGATATTCTTAATAATTAGAAGACAAAGATTGGTTTATCAATGAACCCACCTCTATCACTCACCGGCAATTACCAACTCGTGGTTCTAGGGCAAGAAGGTAATCCGAAAATAACAGAATATACCATACGCCTTATCGCCTCCGTACAACGAGCCTTTGATAATTTAGGCGTAAATCAAAAGAAGTTTTTGATCAATTTTAAGTCAAACGATGAGAATACAGATATTGATCGCCGTATGCCCACGGTTGCAGTTTTTTTTGGTTTGGTCCCATCTCCCGTACTATCAAATACTGACAGCAAGAGACTCAAAACCCTTCTCGACGATGGCATCTTGATAATTCCTATAGTCGAAAATATTACGAATTTTAGCACAATGGTTACACCTGAAGTTGCGGCACTAAATGGATGCTCTCTAGCGGACTGCGGAAACGATTTTGAACGTCTTGCCGCACGCATCCTTGAAGGCTTCGGCCTTCTGCGAGAAAAGCGACGCTTGTTCATCAGTTATAGACGGGTCGAATCGAGCGGTGTGGCTACTCAACTTTATGAAGCGCTTGATGCCGCTGGTTTTGATGTCTTCCTTGATACCCAAGGTGTAATTCGCCCTGGGGAGCCATTTCAGGAAATTTTATGGCATAGACTAGCTGATACTGACGTTGCGGTAGTACTGGATACGCCTAATTTTTTGGCTAGCCGATGGACTGAGGAAGAGCTTGCCAGAGCAAATACCTCTAATATTCAACTCCTGCAAATTTTATGGCCGGGACAAACGGAAGGCGCAACAGCTGCTTTCAGTATGTTCCATCCTCTCTCAAACAGTGACTTTGTAGGATCGAATACGCTTGGTCTGTCCGCACAACTTAAAGACCTTGAAGTATCCAAAATCGTCGATGCTGTTGAAGGACTTCGCGCACGAGCTTTCGGCGCACGCCACGCCTTTCTCGTACGTGAATTCGCAATTGAAGCGCGCAGCGAAGGCATGCAGGTACTCACAACCTTAGAGCGCAACCTCATTCTCGCAGCTTCAAATGGCTCTAGGACATTAGTCATGCCAGCGATTGGCATTCCAGATGCCGAACGGTACGAGTGGCTTGGAAGATTATACCAGCGTGATTTGGATAATGGTAGTAACTACGCGCAGCCGCCTATTCTTCTTTACGACCAAACCGGAATTCGCAGTCGATGGCTACAGCATCTGGAATGGCTTAACGACAACATTGCTTGCGCACGAAGTCTCAGCATCACAGATGCGAAAAAATGGTTATCCAAGATAAAAGGGCCCAGTGCGACATGACTACATCTATCGAGCGGCGGATATTTTTGTCGGCCAGCATTCCGCTACCATCACGCAACGCGATTTATTTCAATACGGCGGACATAATCGCTATAAGAGATGCTATTCGAGCGTTAACTATTGTTATCGTGGAGAGCGGAATTCAGCTAATATTTGGTGGGCATCCGGCAATTTCTCCTATGATTAGGCTCCAGATCGCACAGGCCGGCATACCAGTTGGCGATAAAGTTGTGATGTATCAAAGCCGATTTTTTAAACGGCAATTCCCCGAGGACAATAAAATGTTTGAACGGGTTATTCTCACTGATACAGTAAACGATAATAGAGAGTTGAGCTTGGCCCATATGCGCAATATTATGATGCAAGGTCCATTTTTGGGGGGAATTTTCATCGGCGGCATGGAAGGCGTAGAAGAAGAATATAAAATATTTTGTAATACAAACCCCGGAGTTCCAGTATTTCCTGTTGCATCAACGGGAGCAGCGGCAAGAAATATATATTACTCGAATCTAAAATTCCAAAATGATTATCCAGAATTGCAATCTGAGATTAGCTACATTAATCTTATACGCAGGATAGTAGGTTTAACTTCTCCTTAGGATAATTGAATGGCTCGGCGCACTTTCTTCAGCTTCCATTACCAGCCCGATGTGAGCCGAGCATGGGTTGTTCGAAATTCATGGGTAACGAAAGTGGCACAGGGAGAACGGAACGACGCTGGTTTTTTCGACAGTTCAGTATTTGAAGCCAGTAAAAAAGAGAGTGATGATGCCCTCAAGCGATTTCTTAGGGAAGGCCTAAAAAATACTACGGTGACATGTGTTTTAGTAGGCGCAGAAACTAGTCTACGTCGATGGGTACGTTACGAAATTTTCCGTAGTTTTATGCGAGGAAACGGACTACTTGCTGTTCGCATTCATAACATCGGATCTTTACATAGCCCTACGAGCGCTATCGGCCACAATCCCTTTCAGTCACTTGCATTTACAGTTAATCATAATACATTGGAATTTAAAGAATTTAAGACAACAGGATGGCAATCGGCAAGCGACGTAGGAACGATGCCATTAAATGATGTAGCCTATGACCTTGAAGGTCGGACTAACCACACGTTTTCGTGCCTATTCCCAATCTATGATTGGACTGTCGATAACGGTTACGACAACCTCGGTGCATGGATCGAAACCGCAGCTAAAAAAGCTAAAAAATAAGTTCGTCTGAACTTTTGACGATAAGAATAATCGTATAATCTTGTCAGCATATTTGTGCAGAAGTGGTAAATAATTGATACGACGCATATTGATTACATAAAATCAAAAACAATTCCAGAAAGTAGAATTGTATCTTCTCATAGAGAAAACCCTCCTTTCATGAGAAGATACAATTCCTATCGTGTGAATTATCTCGGATACATTCTATATAGAATATCTAAAGAATGTATTTTTTTATCTGATCTCACAAGATCCGCCCGTCTTTTTTCTGCACACCATTTTATTATAGCCGAATTATCTAGTTTAGGTAGATTTTCAATATTAATTCTATACTTTATTGGAATAGAGTCATATGCTTCCGTCGCCATAGAGTCTTTTCTCGACATGGATTCTACTATATCACCCCCCCTGTTAGGTTTTTTAATATTTATAATATTCAACATTGATATTTCATAGTATAACCATGGAGAATATGTTGAACTACCATCGGAGTAACTGGCTGAGATATGTTGATTTTCGATCGAATTTTTTGTATTAATAAAAAATAAGCATTCCGATTTATCCATCATCTCTGCAAGGGCGATACAAAGCATATTATGTATGTGCGCCGTTGTTCTATTTCTCTTTGAATAACTATATGTTTTAGACGTCTTTTGGTAACAATATAAATTATCTACACTCTTAAGCAAATCATCGCAATAATTCCAGGCTTGGTAGTCTATAAAGCAAGACAATCCTAACTTTTCTTCCAAATATCCCGCCAAAGATAACGCTAAATTTATATCTTTGTGAGAATGCGAAATAAAAATATCATAATTTTCTTTAGGAAACCATTCATCAATCAATTTTTCAGCGATTACATCGCCTTTATTATCGATGAAGCTCGCAAGCGTATCTGCAATACGCTCCTTTTCGGATCTCGCTAGCTTTCTTCCAATCTTTACATAATCAGACAACTCAGAACTAAGTGTTATATTAAACCCACGAAACATCGTATCCCTCGATAAAAGTAGAATTCACAAACGCTGCAAACCTGTCAACAGCCATCCATAATATCGACTTTCCGGAAAATTTGCTTCACAATGATATGCACAAAATAAATCTATAGTCTATTTAGACCACCCTTAATCGTGCTTAGTCAAAAAATCGAGACTCCTCATTCAGATAGCCGGATTGGATGGAGCAAGAGATCACGGTAGCCCCCGTAGACATAATACCGCCCATCAGCAACAAGGCGACGGACTTGATTCTTACGAGGATCGCTGTCCCAATCGGCTTTCCGACCTCGAAACCCGAGCAAAACTTCGGCCAGTTTGCGATAGCTCGCGCCAGCCGCCCGACCGTCAAACGCCCTGAGCATCAGGATGTGCCGGTCCCGCGTTTGCTGCGGAAAATCATGAGCCCACTTGCCCTCAGGTCGGCCAACCAGCGCGCGCCATAAACGCAGCACGGCCTCGGCGCGAAGTTCCAGCAGCTCATCGAATGGCAAGATCACGACATAGATGGCCGGTCTATCTGCCGGACATGTCGGGAGCCAGAACTGGTGCGTCGCTCTACCAGACCGCCAGCAACCGTGCCACGCATCACCGTCATCCCGCCGCGCAACGAGGCCCGGTAATTCCGCGAGGTTGATCGGCATGACGGCCGGATTATCCGCGTCAGCAAGAGCCTGACGCAATTCGATGACGTCAGGCGAGAGTTCCGGTATCCAGAAAACAGGAGTGCGCCCGGCTGGCTCCGCCGGATCGACAGGGAAATCGCAAACCCCATCGTTCGGAAAAGGCTTTGCTGCCCCCTGGCTTCGGAGGCGCAAGCGTTTTCATTCGCTGGAACGCGCGACGGTATTCGTCGTCACGTCGAAGATATTCCCAGGCTATGCCGGCGGCAGCAATGTCTTGTGCGTGTTCGTAAGCGGCCGGCGACTGCCAATCTGACATCGGCATCGCGTTACCCTTCCTCTTGCGCCTGCTCGGGCAGCAGGACAATCAGGATGCGCAATGGGAAGATTTTGTGCAGACTGCATTTGGAGATATGTCGATCTCGTAACGCGATCGCACGACGTTATGGCATTCGTCCGCGCCTGCCAGAATATTCCGCTCGCCGGGCACTCGCCCGGCGAGCGGCGCTTATTTTCCATCTTCCCGTCGCCGATCCGCGAAGCCGGATCGGCGCAAATTTGTGCGGACAGACAGGCCAAGGAAGGGGGCGCCGCAGAACCGAATTTCGGCCCTGCGGCGTTCGCTCCCTATGCCGCTATTTTCTTCGCCGCGTGCCAGGCCAGCCGCCGGGCCGCCGTTGTCGCGTGTTCGGCATCCAGTTCCATCCCCAGCCAGTCACGCCCAAGATGCTGCGCCGCCACCAGTGACGAACCCGAACCGCAAAACGGGTCCAGCACCAGGCCACCCACCGGGCAGAACGCATCGACCAGCGGAAACAACGCCGCCACGGGCTTTTGTGTCGGGTGCAGTTTATTGCCCGAATACGGCATGTCGATCACGTCCGGCACTGGCTGACCGGGCCGCTTCACGTTCCCTTTCGCCAGAAGATAGGCGCTTTCGTGCTCATAGCGCAGAAAACCCGACGATGACGCATAGGACTTGCGGAAAACGATATGCCCGACCATACGAAAACCGGCCGCTTTCCAGGCATCGGCAAACAGGTCGATCTTGTTCCAGCCGTAAAAGCTCACGGCAAGACCGCCCCATTTCAGAACCCTGTGCATCTGGTTGACTGCCGGACGGAGCCAGCGTGCGTTGTCGTCGTTGCGAACCTTCCGCCCGTCCCGGCCCCGATAGTTCACCAAGTAAGGCGGATCGGTCAGGATGAAGTCCACTGAATTACGCGGCATCTGCCGCATCAGTTCCACGCTATCGCCATTAAGAATGATATTGCGGAAATTGGTCGCCGTGTTGTCGGTCATGGTCTTTGCCCTTTGTTCCGCGAGGAACAGCCCCCGCTGTTCCTCTGCCTCGCGGCGAGCTGCGGGGTAGCAACGGCAAGGGCGACCGATGGGGAGGGGTATCTCCCGGTCTGCACGGAGCGCAGCGCAGGAAGATCGGGGACACCCCATCGGACGGCGTCAGTCTGCTGACGCGCATCCTTGCCGGCGCGAGGGCGGAGCCATTAGCCTGTTCTTTTTTCTGGTTCGGCACTCCGACTTTCTCTGAAAGAGCCGCAAAGATGTCGGGCTTGCTCATCCTCTCGGGAATTTCGAGCAGCGGGATACCTGCCTTCTGCAAGGCCAGACGCTTGACCGCCATACGAGCGTCCGCGTCGCCGGATAGATCGTGACCGAACCGTTATACTCGACCACCAGGACCGGATTGCCAAAACGATCGATCAGAAGGAAATCGACGCGCTTGCCGCTGTAAGAATTGAAGGCCCGCTTCTGACGTGAATCATCCGGGGCATAAGGCGTTTTAATGAAGCCACCCATCGCAACCTCGAAGGCGAAACGCCAGTCGGGTCGCATATCCTTGATCCACTCGTCGATTGCATAAAGCACGCGCACAGCCTCCCGATTGACAGGAGGAACGGCCTTCAGGCTGCATTCATCAATGAACCGCAACTGGTTCTGCGGATCGGACAGGTCATTTTCCTGTCGGTATTGCCGACGCCGCTCGTCTTCCTGCTGCCGAACAGCGGCCTGCTGCGCCAGGGCCTCTTTCGCTCGGCGATCCCGAACGTAGAATCCAATGGCATATCCGATCGCCAGAAGAATGATCACCTTTTCCACGGTCGATAAGCCTCCCTTTTCTACGCGATGACCGCCGATTACCGCATGAACCGCCGCACGCTCTTCCCAAATTCCCTTGACCTGTCCTTCATCGTTCCTGTCGCCCCATGACCTGGAAGGTAGACAGGATGGCACGCAGACCCGACAGGATCAGGATCGAGGTGTTCGGCCCCGCCAGTAACGCGGAAACGGCCGAAGAGGCGTTCCGCCCGTCCGATGACGCCATCCGGTCCCTCGCCCGCCTGATCGGCCGGCAGATGGCACGCGAGCAGTTTGAGCGTGCCCGCGCGATGGAGCGGAAACAGACCCGTCAAAAACGATCCGGCCACATGCAATAGCCTCCCCTTCCCGGCTGTATTCCCCCGGCGAAAGACCACTCGCCGGGCTGTCGTGTATTTTTCTTGTGACCATTATGGTCCCGTGATATAAGGTCAGTCAATGAGGATCATCGCCCGTCGCACGCTGAGAGAGTTCGTCGACAGTCTGGCGGGCCAGAAGGACCAGCCGGCCGTCAAGGCAGCGCTGGACGCCTGGTTCGCCGAAGTCGGCAAGGCCGCCTGGACGAGCACCGCCGATGTGAAGCGGCTCTACGCCACGGCCAGCATCGTCAGTGCCGAGCGGATCGTCTTCAACATCAAGGGCAACGCCTATCGCCTGGTCGTGGCGGTCGATTTCGAGAAGAGCATCGTCTGGATCAAATGGATCGGCACGCACAAGGCCTATGACAGGATCGACGTGACGGAGGTGGAACATGACGGCTGATCTGAAGCCCATCCGCAACGAGGCGGATTACGACGCAGCGCTGGAAGAAGTCGGGCGGCTATGGGGTGCCAAAAGCGGCACGTCCGACGGCGACCGCCTCGATGTGCTGGCGACGCTGATCGACGCCTATGAGGCCAAGCACCATCCGATCGACCCACCCGATCCGGTCGAGGCGATCCGCTTCCGCATGGAGCAGCAGGGCCTGACCCGCAAGGATCTGGAGCCGATGATCGGCCCGCGCAACCGCGTGGCCGACGTGCTGAACCGCAAACGCGGCCTGTCGATCGACATGATCCGCCAGTTGCATGACGGCCTCGGCATCTCCGCCGAGGTGCTGATCCGGCCCAGCCGGATGGACCAGGTCGCCTGATAGGAAACACCCCTCAAGGAACATCCCATGACCCGCGTCGCCCTGTATGCCCGCTATTCCTCCGACAACCAGCGCGACGCCTCGATCGAGGACCAGTTCCGCATCTGCCGGGAACACGCCAAGCGCGAGAACTGGAAGGTCATTGGAGCCTACAAGGACGCGGGCATCTCCGGCGCCAGCATGATCCTGCGTCCCGGTATCCAGACCCTGTTACAGGATGCCCAGGCCGGACGGTTCGATATCGTTCTGGCCGAAGCGCTGGACCGCATCTCGCGCGACCAGGCCGACGTCGCCACCCTGTTCAAGCACCTGAAATTCGCCGGTGTGCCGATCGTCACCCTGGCCGAGGGCGAGATCAGCGAACTGCATGTCGGCCTCAAGGGCACGATGAACGCCCTCTTCCTGAAAGACCTCGCCGCCAAGACCCATCGCGGCCTGCGCGGCCGGGTTGAGGATGGCAAATCCGGCGGCGGTCTCTGCTACGGTTATCGCGTCGTCCGGCAGTTCGACGCCAAAGGCGAACAGATCCGGGGCGACCGCGAGATCGACGCCCACCAGGCGGAGATCGTCCGTCGCATCTTCCGTGACTTCGCCGCCGGCGTTGGGCCACGCGCCATTGCCAAAACCCTCAACGACCAGGGCATCGCCGGCCCCGAGGGCAAGCTGTGGAGCGACACCACAATCAGGGGTCACGTGAAGCGCGGCACCGGCATCATCAACAACGAATTATACATTGGCCGGCTGGTCTGGAGCCGTCAGCGCTATGTCAAAGACCCGTCCACCGGCAAGCGCGTCTCGCGCCTGAACCCGGAATCCGAATGGGTGGTGACAGAGGTTCCCGACCTGCGAATTGTCGATGACGCGCTCTGGCTGGCGACAAAGGCTCGCCAGAGCGTCATCGCCGAGAAATACGTCAACGTCACCGAAGCCGTGCGAGCGCATCACAAGAGAAACCGGCTCAACGGCACGCGTCGGCCGAAATCCCTGCTGTCGGGCCTGCTGTTCTGTGGCCTGTGCGGTGGTCCGTACGCGCTGCGGGGTTCCGACCGTTTCGCCTGCTCATCTCACGTCACCAATGGCTCCTGCACCAACAGCCGAACAATCCCTCGCCCGGATCTGGAGCGCCGTGTGCTCGCCGGCCTCAAGGACCGGATGATGGCGCCGGAGATCGCGGCCGAGGCGATGCGCGCCTATGCCGAGGAGACCAACCGTCTCAACCGCGAGCGCCGGTCCAACGCCGATGTCTGGCGGGTGGAACAGGTGAAGGTGGAGAAGCAGATCCGGGGCATCATCGAAGCCATCAAGGAAGGGATGTTCCATCCCAGTATGAAGACGGAGATGGACACGCTCGAAGCTCGCAAGGCCGAACTGACGTCCCTGCTCTCCGACGTTCCCAACGATGTACCGGACATGCTGCCGAGTACCTCCGCCATCTACGCTCGCAAGGTCGGCCGCCTGACCGACGCTCTCAACCGCCCCGAGGAACGGCTGGAAGCCGCCGAGGCGCTGCGAGCACTAATCGAGAAGGTCGTGCTCACTCCCGGCCCAAACCGGGGCGAGATCGACGCGATGCTGTATGGGGAACTGGGGACGATCCTGACCTGGATCGAGCGGCAAGCCATTGGAAAGGCTGAAAAAAGAAACACTCCCGGAGCGGTGCTCACGGGAGTGTCGGTATCGGTGGTTGCGGGGGCAGGATTGCTTCTCAAGTTGCGACAATCGCAAGGTGAGAACAAAGCGGGTTTAGATGTCTGTTTTAAACAACTTTTTTCTGCTTGTGCCTGACACCTTATAAAATTAATAAGCCCTAGCCTCGCAAAAACGGGGCATCTTCGTTCATAGCCACGGTCATGTACACTCCCGCCCTGATTGTGTTGAAAAAGTCCCGCTGGAGCTTCCACTCAACATTTAGATTCGATATTATAACGCATAGAGCGCTGTAATCATGGGGAGTTTTCATTCCCAATTGCATACAGAATCCTGAGCGGACACCTCAACCTGACTTTTCCAACACAATCGCCCTCATTTCGGACGATTCAATATTGTTCCAATCTACTCGAACGCTGACATTTGCCAGCTATCAAGTCGGTACAGCCTCTCCATTGGAGAGACCAACATCGTTGCTTTGGAGAATATCAGCGATAGCACGCCAACTAACACCACGGATCCAATGCCTCGGCAACACGCTGCGCTGGGTGCCAATTAGATATAGACTTTGCCATGGCTCCCAAAAATCAGTTCCAGTTCGAGGTAAAAGAAGCCAAATACCGCATCCACTCATCCCTTGCAGTTTAGGAGGCACGACAATCTCACTGGTTGCCGTATCTTCCAACTGATTATCGAAGACAAAGAACATGTCAGTATCTGGGCATGGAACAGAAATTGATGAAGGGGTAGGATCTGGTTCCAGAACTTTAGTTGACAATACTAATGGGGTTTGCGCAAATCCTACCTGATTTTCATATCCCAATTCAGATGGATAACCGCTTAGGAGCCTTGTTCCAGACCGGTCATAGCTTTTGGGAGCTACGATGTTCTCAATGGTAAGAATTTTCCAATATCCGGCCGATCTAATCTTATCTGCTAAACCTGTCTCGTGGAGTTCGACCACGACCGTATCACGATTAGGATGTGTCTGATCATAGAAAGTGCTAACCGTACCGAAAGTTTCCAAGTTCGCTCCAGGACTTGGCGGAAACCAAAGCGTATTAGCTGGGTATGCCTCGACAACATGGCGCGCCGTAAGTAAAAAGAGACGATCTTCGATCTCAATCATTACCCCAGTCCCAACAGCGCATTTAACATCAGACTTACCCCCTTTGGAGATGTCTGGGACTAACGCGAGCAAGGGTAATGATGCCTGATGAACTGCTCTCTTGATAGCCTCGAATTGTTGCTCACTTATAGCTTCCGACATCTATAGTCCTCTCAAGAACCTTGCAAAACAGTAAAATATGACCATGTTATTTTCGAATATCCCGAACAATGGGGCAATATATCATGAGATATAGAAAATACTCTATGTCTATTATTTCAAATATCGTTACCCGCTTGGGCGACATTCTGCTTTCCTTCCTCACTGACCTGCCTGTCCGCTCAGTGATACAAGAACAGACAGGCAGAAGCCGTCTCATTCTAGTCTTTGGACGTTTCATGTCGACATTTGCAAAGCGGAAGTTGCACTATGAAAGAAATCTCTCGAACATTTTCGTCCAGCGCTCTAGCATATCTTCGGTTACGTATTTATCCGGATTCTTTAATAGTTTCGATTTTACGCCAAGAGCCAGTTGGACTTTCCAATCATTTGGTAAAGCAAATTTTTCCCGTGCTGCCCAATTTTTAATTTGCGGAACAATAGGTTTGCTATTTTCATGTTCTTCTTCGAACTCTTTATCGGCACGTCTCTCAATCCGGTCGATTACCTCTATGAGCAATGACGATGGGAAAAGGTCCTCGATTTCGGTGTCTTTTAGGTCGCCGACGAACTCATCTGTAGTAACAATGAGAGCCTTATTTCCGGCATATAGGGTGTCTTCAAGGCTCTTGGCGGCTTGCTTACCAGCAGTATCGCCATCCAAAAGGACTAAGGGTAACGTATCGTCGCGCCCCATCAGAATGCCCGCAATGATTTTTGCTGTTTTTGCGCCTCCTGAGGGAGGGAACACCAGTTCAGCCTTCGGGTGAATTTTTCCTTTAGCAATAAGTATACTCTTAATCGTTGAAAGATAATGCTGGTCTGAAGGCCCCTCAACGATAATAGGAATGCACCCGAGAAGAAGGCTTTCCGCCACCGTCAGATTCAACGCGGAGTGAACCGCGTAAGTCGCACCAGTATCCTTTATTCCTTCTTTAAGGCGTGCTGCGGCTAGATTACTTGACGCAACAGTGCCACCATTGTCGTCAACGTATACTTTTCTCACTCTATCTAGACGATCAGCTTCAATCATGAACGGTGAATGAGTTGTGAATACAATTTGATGTGTACGTGAAAGATTATCGAAAAAAGACGACAAATCTCGTTGTGCTAGAGGATGCAAAGAGTGCCCAGGCTCATCTAACAAGACTACTGCATTAGCATGAGTGCTTTCACTCTCATATTTAAATACAAGAAAGAAACTTAGAAACCATTGCAAACCAGTACTACGATTTTCGAGTTCAATTTCTTCAGGGCGCCGGTCATCTGCAACCCAAATTCGGAAATAGTTCCCGTCTGCTTGTAATCTAAATCGATAATCACCCTGCTTCCACCAGTCCTTGAAGGATTTGGTTAACTTTGACGATGCCGACTGCAAGAGTGCCGCGCGAATTCGCACTTGTTCATCGCCAAGTTCTATTTGCTCGGAATTTTTGGGTAAAACGCCCATAGAGTGACCGTGTTGATTGACACGCTCAGTTACGTTGTTGGCACGCGCAAGTTCTAAAATTTCCTCGGGACTAAGACTTACAAGATCAAATAGCACTCGAAGTGTTCGGGTTTTTGCAGCCTCTTTGGCACTCAAATCTGTTCTTTTCATATTATCTACGACATGAGGCAGATAGATTTGAGCGTCTAAATTTCCATAATTAGAATAGTAGACAAATTTCGGAAGAATATTTTGAAACTGGGAAAACAAATTTGGTCCGCCATCTTGGCTAGGCGTCGGAGTTTCGGAATTCTCTATCGCCTTAACCTCATAGGCTTTTGCCAAATCGAAATCGCGATCATCGCAAAAAGAAAATCCATAGTCGCCCGCGTAATTTCGAGCGACCTCGATACTTTCTGTCTTTAGCCGATCTGCACCAAAACGCTCTGCAATGTCCCGCTCGTTATCTTCGAGATCGAAAACACATCGAATAAAGATATGATCACCAGGATTTGTGCGCATTTCAGCGTAGCGCGAGCGCGGCATATCATCTAAAAGGTTAATTTGGCCGCTTCGTGATGGGTTAAGTTTCCATAAAGGGAGCAAGAGGTTGGTCTTTCCAGCCTCGTTTTCTCCAATAAGAGCAGTTACGTCAGAGGCATCGATCCAGTCACTGTCGTTAACTGACCGGAAGTTTGTTACGCGAAATTTTTTCAGGCGCAAAATGCTCTCCCGTTTCAATCTTCATGCTCTCACTGTAGAGTGCGATATCTTTCGGAATTAGGCAAGTGCGTGATACCTGCAAGAATTATTATATATTAAATCAATTATTCATTATTTAAACACTTATTATATAAATTACCTAGTAAATAGTCTAAATCTATGTAATTATTTTCGCATGTCGGCTTTCCTATTTTAATATTAGGAAACTGACTTCCTGCTTCCCCAAATGCGGACAAAATCATCTGAAACTGAAAATTCTGTATCAGGCTGGTCCGCCAATCCTGCCTCCCCTTAACCGATACCATCATGACACGAGACGCCCAACCAACCAGGCATTGAGATCAGCAATTTCTGTCCCGATAATCTCATGCGCCATCGGATATACATGCCAGGCAACATCCTTTCCCTCGGCACGCAGCCAGTACCGTGCGAGGCGAGCCGCCGCTAGCAGCACGACCGTGTCACCCTCGCCATGCGCCAGAAAGACCGGCGTTGCCCGGTTCGCCTCCGTTGCCTCCCTTCCCGTCTGTCCAGCCAGCGGCAGATAGCCGGACAGACCGGCGATCCCTGCCAAGGGTAAAGGGTAGCGCAACCCGGTCATCAGTGACATCGCACAGCCCTGGGAAAACCCACCGATCACGATACGCCGGGAGGGAATGCCGCGCGCGACTTCCTGGTCGATCAGGCTGGCCAGATAGGTCTGGGCATCACGTAGCCCCGGCTCATCTTCCCGCAGGGAGAAATCAGGCGCGAGAAGATCATACCACGCCGGCATACGCTCGCCCCCACAGACCGAAACCGGCCGGATGGGCGCATTGGGAAAAATGAACCGGACCGCGCCGATGGAGCGTAGGTCGAGCGCCTGAACAAGGGGCGCCAGATCCCGACCGCTCGCACCCAGGCCGTGAATAAGGATGATCGACGCGACGGGATTTTGCCCGGTTTCGACCTCCAGCGCTTTCAGCGGCTTCATCCCCTGCTCCCTTCACCATTGGCGTTCGTAATGCTTGATGAAACCATGGTACGGGTATAATCGTATATTATCAAGCATGCGGAGGCTGTCATGAAACTCGAAATCTGGTCCGATTATGCCTGCCCCTACTGTTATATCGGCAAGCGGTTTCTCGAAGCCGCCCTGGCCGAGTTCGAGCATTCCCGTGAAGTCGAGATCGTCTTCCGGGCCTTCGAACTCGATCCGACGTCGGGTCCGGCAGTGACCACCACAACGCTCGACCGCATCATGCGGAAATACGGCAAGAGCCGAAGCGATGCCCAGGCCATGATCGACCACATCACATCCATGGGCGAGAGATGTGATCTCGACATGCGCTATGCCTCGGTTCGCTACACCAACACCTTCGACGCGCACCGGTTGACCAAATTCGCCGAGGAGCACGGCCACGGCGCCGCCATGACGGAGCGGCTGTTCCGGGCCTATTTCACCGACAACTCCCCCCTCGCCGACCATGATGTGCTTGTCGGGCTTGCGCAGGATGTCGGTCTTGATGCCGACACCGTACGCGCCATGCTTTCGAGCACCGACTTCGCCGAAGCAGTCAGGCACGATGAAACCCGTGCGTCACAGGCGGGCGTTCATGGCGTGCCCTTCTTTGTCTTCGACGGTGCCTACGCTCTTTCAGGCGCGCAGCCGAAAGCACAATTGCTGGCTGCCCTGCGCCAGTCATGGAGCAATGCACACAAAACCGCGTCCGATAGCCCTACCAACGGCATGACCTGCGACAGCACGGGATGCGTCATCCCGCCTTCCGGCTCCGGCACTCCCTGAGCAAAAACCGTCCCGCCGTATTCCCGTTAGGCAGACGCGCCCTGGCGGGAACGGTCGTATTCGGCGATCGTCTCCTGCGTCAGCGGATCGCTGACCAGTGGACCAAGAATGGAATCCAGCAGACCGGGAAACCGACTGTCCAGATCTTCGCGCCGCAATTCAAGACGGTATTCCCGACCGATATGGCGCTGCCAGACCACACCGCTGTCCCGCAGAGCGCGCCAGTGATGCGTCATGGTAGACTTCGGAATCTGCGGCAGCACATCACAGCAGGGATGTTCACCCCCCACGGCAATCGTCCGCACGGCAGCAAGACGGATGGGATTGCCCAACGCCGTCAGCACGGCGTCGAGCCGGATATCCTCGCGTTTCGGATGGCGTGCGATCATGCGTGGATTGGTACGCGTATCATGGGAGTGGGTCAAGAAAACGCTGCTTCCAAGCCCCCATCGTAAGCCTGTGTCCCAATAAGGCTGGCCTTTAATTCGTATGTACGTCTATGTTCGTATCATAGAGACTCGTTCATGACGACCGGAGGCCGCCTTGCCACCCAATTTCCTGCCCCATACCCATAGTCCAAAGCGGGTCGCCGCCGCACCACGCCCGGCCTGGCTGGCTCTCGTCACTCTGTTACCGGGCCTCACAGGCTGCACAGTCGGCCCGACCTACAAAGCTCCCCTGCCACCGAATGCTGCAACATTCGGCGAAACCCGGTCGGAAACAGCGACCGTCGCTTCGGCCAACTCCACGAAGCAGGCTGCTGGAAAGCCAGGCTCCGACTGGTGGCGTCTCTTTCGCTCGCCCCGGTTGGACGCCCTCGTCACCGAGGCACGTCGGAACAACTGGTCGATCCAGGCAGCCCAGTCCAACCTGCGCAAGGCCGCTGAAGGACTCCATGCCGCCCAGGGCAGCCTGATGCCCCAGATCGACGCCACCGGCACCGAGGGGCGTCAGGAATACGGGGCCGCCCTGTTCGGTCCCTGGGCGTGGACCTTCCCGGCCTTCTCCGCCTATTCGGCGGGTCTCGACGTTTCCTATGACCCCGATATTTTCGGTGGCAACCATCGGCTGGTGCAGATGGCCGGCGCGCAGAAGGATGCCGAACGGGAGCGCCGTGATGTCACGATGCTGCTGGTGATCGGCGACACGGTCCTGACCGCCTTCGAAGCGGCCTCGACAGCAGATCAGGTCGCCGTGGTCCGAAGCGTGATCGACACCGACCGGGAAACGCTCCGGTTGGCGACACTCGCCTGGCAGGCGGGCAGGAGACCCCGGCTGGATGTCGTGACCGCCGAAGCACAACTGGCGCACGACCAGTCTCTTCTGCCACCGCTGGTCAATGCCCATGAGGCCGCGCGAACGGCGCTGGCCGTCCTGACCGGGCACTCGCCCGCCAACTGGACCGCACCGACCCTGACCCTCGCCGATTTCAGCCTTCCGTCGGACATCCCCGTGGTCGTGCCATCCGAACTTGTGCATGCCCGCCCGGACATCATCGGCGCCGAAGCCATGATGCGCGCGGCGAATGCCGAAATCGGCGTCCGGACCGCCGACCTATATCCCCGCCTGACCCTCAGCGCGGCCGTCGCCGCCGAGGGGCTGATGGGCGGCCCTGCCGGCGCGGCGTGGCGCCTGATCGGCGGTGCTGCTCTACCGCTGTTCCATGGCGGCACCCTGATGGCCCGGAAAAAGCAAGCGGAAGAGGATTACCGGATCGCTTTCGATCACTACCAGTCGGTGGTCATCAATGGCTTCCGCGAAGTCTCCGATGGTCTGAACGGCCTGAAGAACGCCTCGACGGAACTGGACAACCAGCGGCAGGCCCTGACCTCGGCCGATGACGCGCTGGCGTTAAGCCAGGCCGGGTATCAGACGGGCCGGGAGACCATCCTCCAGCCGATCAACGCCCGGCGGCTCGTCCTGCTCGCACGCCAGAACACAGTGCGGGCACAGACCGAGATGTTCCGTCAGACGGTGCGGATCATGGTGGCGACGGGCGGTGGCCTCGCCGACGCCCATGTTTCAACCGATCAGTGGCGATCCGTCCGGCTCGCGGCGCGATAACCGGCATCTGACGCACGTCCGGCCTCCAATGTCCGGCCTTTTCAACCCATTAGGTACGTGTATCCGCGTATAATAACTTCGGGAGATATCTGTGCGACGCTTCTTCGTCCCCTGGCACCATGCCACCGCTCTCGCGGTGCTGATGTCCATGCCCGCCGCCGGCAGGGCTGCCGACACTCCGGCAAGGGCGGTATCCGTCTGGCAAGTCAGACCCGTCCCTTTCGCGGCCCATATCGAGACGATCGGTCAGGTCGAGCCGTTTCAGGGGGTAACGCTCTCCCCTGAAATCGCCGGCCGGATCACCGAACTGGATTTCGATTCCGGGGCGACTGTCCGGAAAGGCCAGTTGCTCCTGGTCCTCAATGACGCGCCGGAACAGGGCGAGCTGATCCGCCAGAGCGGCGAATTGCGCGCGGCCGAGGCCGATCTGGCCCGTGCCCGTTCTCTCATCCGGACCGGCGTGGAGAGCCATGAGGATCTGGAAACAGCCACGGCGCGCTTCGAAGCCGCGAAGGGCAATGTCGCCAGAGTGCAGGCGGTGATCGACCAGAAGCATATCCGCGCGCCCTTCGACGGCGCCGTTGGGATCAGACAAGTCAATCTCGGCCAGTATCTGAATCCGGGTGATGCCATCGCCACGCTGACGTCTTACGTACGGATGCGGGTCAACTTCATTCTCGCCGAAGAGAACGCCGCCAGCGTGCAGCTCGGACAGACCGTCCACCTAGCGTTCGACACGACGCCGGGGCAGGATTTCACCGCGACGGTCACCACCGTCGACCCGCGCATCGACGGATCGCATACGCTCTCCATCCAGGCCCTGCTCGACGCGCCGCCGACCGACCTGCATCCGGGCACCTACGCCCATGTCTCCATTGCCGCGAAGGTGGCGCCACATCTCGTGGTCCCGGAAACCGCCGTCACCTACACCGCCTACGGAGAGACGCTTTTTGTCGAGCAGCCCTCCACCGATGGTCCCATCGTCACCGCGACGGCTGTACGCGCGGGCGACCGCCGCAACGGATGGGTGGTCATCGACGACGGGGTGAAACCGGATGACCGCGTCGTCACCAGCGGCCAGAACCGCCTCGTCACCGGTATGAAGGTGCGCGAAATCCCGGAAGTCCTGCCTCTGGCCGGCCTGCGGGAGCTGGCACAATGACCTTCACAGACCGCTTCCTTCGGCGTCCGGTGCTCGCGATCGTCGTGACGATCCTGATTATTCTCTTCGGGATCAAGGGCTTCAATTCCATCGCAACACGTCAATATCCAACCCTCGAAACCTCCACGATCCTGATCTCGACCCGCTATCCGGGCGCGTCGTCGGACCTCATGCAGGGCTTCGTGACCCAGCCGATCAGCGAGGCCGTCGCGTCCGTCGAGGGCATCGATTATCTTTCCTCCACCACGACGCAGGGCCTCAGCGTGGTGACGGTGCGCATGATGCTGAATTATGATTCCATGCGCGCCCTGACCGACGTGATGTCCAAAGTGAACGCGGTCAAATACCGCCTGCCGGAAGGCGCGTATGACCCGGTCATCAAACGCACATCGGGCGGCTTTACCGCAGTCGCCTATATCGGTTTTGCCAGCACGACGCGGCCTCTCTACGAAATCTCGGATTATATCCATCGGGTCGCAGCACCGATGCTCTCGGGCATAGAGGGTGTATCGGAGATCAGTTATTTCGGAGAGCAGCGCCTTTCGATGCGCCTCTGGCTCGACCCAGAGAAGCTGGCTGCCAACGACATGACGGGCGAGGATGTCGCGCAGGCCATCCGGGAGAACAATTTCCAGGCAGCACCCGGCCGGATCCGAGGCGTTTATACGATCAGCAATATCAACCTCAACACGGATCTGAAAACGGTCGAGGAATTCCGTGATATGGTGCTGCGCTCGACCGGTGGCCGGGTTATCCGGGTGCGGGACATCGGGCGTGCAGAACTGGGGCCGGACAATACGGACACCAGTTCACAGACCAGCACGCTTCGGCCGCCGAATGGCAAGCCAACACCACGTCCTTCGATCTTCGTGGGTCTGGAACCGTCACCTACAGGCAACCCGCTGACGATCATCTCGCGTCTCAACGAGATCATGCCGAAGCTCAAGGCGACGCTCCCGCCGGGAATTGATGTCCGTGTCCCTTACGAGACCGCGCATTTCATCCAGGCGTCGATCGACGAGGTCACCGAGACCTTCATCGAGGCGCTGCTCATCGTCATCCTGGTGATCTACCTCTCCCTCGGCACCGTGCGGGCGGTGATCGTGCCGATCGCCACTATTCCCCTTTCGATGCTTGGCGCCGTCGGACTGATGTACACCTTCGGGTTCAGCCTGAATTTGCTCACCCTGCTGGCGATGGTGCTGTCGATCGGGCTCGTGGTCGATGACGCCATCGTCGTGATCGAGAACGTCCATCGCCATATCGAAGAGGGCAAATCCCCCTTCGACGCCGCGTTACTCGGGGCGCGTGAGGTGGCAGGCCCTGTTGTCGCGATGACCCTCACACTTACAGCGGTTTACGCCCCGATCGCTTTCATGGGCGGACTGACGGGCACGCTGTTCCGGGAATTCGCGCTCACGCTGGCCGGGTCCGTCATCGTCTCCGGTGTCGTCGCACTCACCCTGTCGCCGCTCATGAGCGCAAAATTGCTCAAAGCGAAAGAGAAGGAAGGCTTCATGGAACGGATGGCCGAGCGTGTCTTCGGCTTCATGACTGCGCGCTATGAAACCGTGCTCGACTTTTCGCTGCGGCATCGCTGGGTTCCGCTCGGCACGGCGGCGGTAATCTTCCTCCTTATTCCGGCCATGCTGCATGTCTCGCAGAGCGAACTGGCACCCAATGAGGACCAGGACATTGTCTATACGGCCGTCAAGGCTCCGCAATATGCCAATCTCCATTATGTCGAGACCTACGCCCAGACACTTTACGAGAAGATGTCTGAAATCCCGGAAGGTCATAGCCATTGGCAGATGAACGGCATTGACGGGATCGCCAACAGCGTTGGCGGTGTCAATCTCGATGACTGGGGCAAGCGGAAGCGTAACGCCGATCAGATCCAGATGGACCTGCAACAGCGTGTTGCTTCCATCCAGGGGACCAGCGTCTTCGTGTTCCAGATGGGGGCACTGCCGGGTTCAACGGGCGGCCTGCCAGTCCAGATGGTCGTCCGCAGTGATGACAGCTATCGCAACGTCTTCGGCGTCATGTCACACCTGCGGGAAGAAGCCACTAAAAGCGGTCTGTTTGCCGTGGTCGATAGCGACCTCGCCTTCGATAATCCGGTTGTCCGGGTCACGGTCGATCGGACCAAAGCCAATGCGCTCGGGATCCGTATGGAACGGATCGGCAACGCGCTGAATACGCTCATCGGGGAAAACTACGTCAATCGCTTTGGCTATTATGGCCGGTCTTATGACGTGATCCCGCAAGCCGTTCCCCTGTCCCGCCTGACGCCGGACGCGCTGAAGACCTATTATATGCGCGACCAGAACGGCCATCAGGTACCGCTGTCGGCCCTGGCCAGCGTGCGCGTCGATGTCGAGCCCAACCGCCTGCCCCAGTTCGGCCAGCAGAACTCGGCCACGTTTCAGGCCATTCTCGCCAAAGGTGTTACGATGGGGGACGCCGTGAGCTTCCTGAAGGCAAAGGCGACGGAGTTCCCACCCGGCTACAGCTATGACTGGCAGTCTGATTCACGACAGTATGTACAGGAAGGAAGCGCTCTGATTTTTGCATTCCTTTTCGCACTGATTGCCATCTATCTCGTCCTGTCGGTTCAGTACAACAGCTTCACAGACCCTGTCATCATCCTTGTCAGTGTGCCGCTATCCGTGTTCGGTGCCCTTATTCCACTCGCCCTCGGTGTGACGACCCTAAATATCTATACCGAAATCGGACTCATTACGCTGATCGGGCTGGTCAGCAAGCATGGAATCCTGATGGTCGAGTTCGCAAACGAGATCCTTCATCGTGACAACGTAGATCGCAGGACTGCAATCGAGACAGCCGCCGCCATCCGTTTCCGACCGATCATCATGACCACAGCGGCAATGGTCGTAGGTCTTGCGCCCCTGGTCATCGCTACGGGTGCGGGCGCGAACAGCCGCTTCGGGCTGGGAACGGTGATCGTCGTCGGCATGATCGTCGGCACGAGCATGACGCTGTTCGTGCTGCCCTCGGTCTACACGGTCATCAGGCCGCGCCGTGGCAAGACGGTGTGACGGGTCATGCGCCGCCCGCCATTCGATTTGTGGCAACTGCTGTGCGTGCGGGCGATCGCGCAGCACGGCAGTATCCATGGCGCGGCGCGTTTCCTGAACACCCGGCAGTCGGCCGTCAGCCGCTCCCTGCACAACCTTGAAGAGCGACTGAATGTCAGGCTGTTCACCCGCTCACCGGCCGGTGCCGCACCAACTGCGTTCGGTCGGGAATTCATCCATTGGAGCCAGACGATCCTGGACAATGTGGCGGGCATGAACGCTCGCGCTCGGCGGACGGGCAAGGGTGAGAACGGCCAGATCTCCATCGGCATCCAGACCTGTGTCCTGCCGGGAAGACTCTCGGCCTTCACGGCGGACTTCCGCGCCGCTCACCCCGATATCGTCTTTCGCTATTCCGAGGGTACAGGCAAGAGGCTGCTGCGCCGGCTCCAGCGCGGACAGATCGATTTTGCGGTCGTCACACGCCGCAATCTGGTGCCGGCCTTGCAGGTTACGCCTCTGTGGAGCGACCGCATCGTGGCCGCCCTTCCCACCGATCACCCTCTGGCGACACGACGGGAAATCTCGTGGCAAGAACTGCGTCATGAAACATTCCTGATCGGGCGCGACAACGCGGGTCAGGACTTCGAGACGCTCATCCAGCGCAAGCTCGGAGAGACAGACAGCCGTCCAAAGATCCGGCGGCATGATATTGGCAGCAACAGAATCGTCGCACTCGTCCAGAACAAGGAAGGCATCGCCCTGCTTCCCGCATCGTGGCTGCCGCTGATCCGCGACCAGCACGGCCATGACGTCGCGATCATGGAAATCCATGACGCGGGTGGTTCCTCCCATCTGGAATTCGGGATCGTCTGGCGGCCCGACAATGAAAATCCCTGCGCCCAAACCTTCGCCCGGCATCTCGAATCTCATCGACCGTGAGACTACTTTTCGGATGCCTGCCGCCGTGCCCTGGCAAATCCTTTATCCGACATCATGAACTGCCGAAGCATGGGTGCGACCAGCCGGGCTGGATCCATTACCTCGCCGCTACCGGAAAGAAGTGCTGCATAGGCAAGCAGGTCGCGATGGATATCGGGAGGTAACGCCACGGTCATTCTGACCGGTTTCTCGTCGGGAAGTTCCCTGATTTTCAGGTCCGTCATCGTATATCTCCCTGATCCCGATAGGGCTTGAGCAGCAGATCGTGCCCGACAAGGACGGTGAATGGCAGCCCCGGCCGGTCGGTCAGCGTGGGCTGGACGTTGAGGCTGCGATCGATCAGCCGGTTGCCGACCATGGAAAATCCGTTGGATGCGCCGCTACGGATGGCCTGAATCAGGTTGTTCTCGTTCCATGACGTGCCCGCTTCCGAACCCACACTGAGCAGGGTCGTGACAAGGGCTGCGCGGAACAGTTGGCCCCAGTGATTGTTCACCTCATCGGACAGGCCTGACTGGCCGATGGCGTCGCCACCGGGCAGTTTTTCCAGCACCAGGCTCTCGCCGTTCGGGTAAATCAGCCGGGTCCAGATGACCTGCGTGCGCTGCTGCCCGAAGGAGACGCTGCTGTTATAGGCCCCGAACAGGGTGCTGCCCTGCGGGATCAGGAGATACCGCCCGGTCGGGCTGTCATAGACGTTCTGGGTGACATGGCCCTCGATCTGGCCCGGCAGATCGGAGCTGATCTTCGTGTTGAGCGCGCCCGCGATCACGGTTCCGGCCTGGAGGATATAGGGAGACGCGGGCGGCATGATGCGGTCGGGGCTGGTGGTCGCACGGTCCGGCTGGCCCGCCAGAAAGGCGCGATTGCCGGCCTGTGCGTCCGCCGAAGGGGCCGTCAGCCCCTGGGAAGCTGCCGCGCCCGGCGCGGCCTGCGCGCTCCGCCCCTCCCGCACCTCGACCTGCGCGAAGAGCCTACTGGTGCGCGCGGCTTCGATCTCCTGGTCGCCACGACGATCCCCCATGCCCGGAACCGGCCCCGCACGTCCCTGCCGCTGCGCGTTGAGGATCGGCCTGCCCAGATCACCGGGCAGGGGCGACCCCAGCTTCGGCACGCCGTTTCCGACATAGTCGGACGGCAGTCCCGCCAGCCCGTCGGCCGAGGGACGGACATCAGTGTCCTGCGCAGCGGGCGTCGATGGCAACCGATGGCTGGCCTGAAGGGCATAGCCCAGCGCGAAGGCCACCGCGACCATGCCGACCCCGCCCAGCGACCAGACCACCGTGCGCGACAGACGGACCACGCGCGGCCGATCAGCCCTCAGACGCAGATCGGGTGGTGGTGGTGGTGACGCTGGCGCAGCACCTGCGGGGCTTCCCGCTGTCGGGGCCTGCCCGGTCATGTCCGCCGTCCATCGGTGCGCACGATCCGCACGCGCTGCTCAGAATACTTGTCACCCAGGCGTAATTCGGCGGCGGCGAACAGGCGGTCGACGATCATCCAGTTCTGCCGGACACGATAATTGACCAGTTCCGGGCCACCATCCGCCCCCAGGACAAAGAGCGGCGGCAGTTCCCCCTGCCCGATCCCCGACGGGAAGGCGATATAGACCTTCCGCCCGTCATCAAAAGCCCGGCTGGGCAGCCAGGGCGGTGTCCCGCCTTTCAGCGGCTGGATGGCGTAGCGGAAATTCAGCGCGTTCAGGTCCAGCCCGACATCCACCGGCGCCTCATTCTCCGCCGCATCGTCCTGATGATGCAACGCAATCAGATCGTCCTCGGGATACTCCCACGACACCGACGCCATATAAGTGGCGGGTGTGGAGCGCAGTTCCGTCAGATAGGTCCGCCGGTCGGTATTGACGATCAGGTTGGTGGTCAGGTCCGGGCGCGTGGGCTTGACCAGGATATGCACACGCTTCGTGGCCGCCGTCCCGCTTTCGGTATCGCCGATGATCCAGCGTACCGTATCCCCAGCAGCAACCGGGCCGGTGCCCACCAGCTTCTCGCCCTTCTGGAGCATGATATCGGTAATCTCACCGGGCGAGGTGTAGACCTGATAGAGGGCACCGGGCGAATAGGGATAAACCTGCACGGCATTGATGAACCCGGCCCGCGTCGGCTGGATGCGTGCCGCCAGATTGGCCTGTGTCACGCGCGCTGCGGGATCGGCGACTTCGGGTGCCGGATGGACCGTGCGTCGTGAGGGCTGCGGCTTGAGCTGGCCCGGCAGGGGAAGTGGCTTCGGGACTTCGACCACCTGAACGGGCTTCAGCGGGTCCGGCAGGCGCACGGCCTGAACAGCGTCATCGTAACGGATGACGGGCGGATGATACTGCCCCGCGCAGGCGGACAGGGTGAGCAGCGCCAGTGGAACGGCGCGCATGACCATGCGGATCATTGTCCGAGTTCCTTCGACCAGTTGATGGCGGAGACGTAGATACCAAGGGGATTTTTCCGCAGATGATCAGCGTCGCGCGGTGTGCGCAGAACGACCGAGACGATGGCCGTCCATCGCTCCGTGCCCACAAAAGCGCCGTCGCGGTAACGGCGCTCGGTCCAGGCGACACGGAAGCTGCCGGGCGAAGCCCTGATCACTGATGCGATGTCCACCTCGACCTGCTCCCGTCCGATCCGCGAAAACGGATCGTTAAGGCGGGCATAGTCGTTCAGCGCCTGCGCGCCCGAAATGGTGGCGAAGTCGTAGGCGCGCAGCCAGTTATGCTGGACCACCACGGCATCCGATGACAGGCCACGAACATCGCCGATAAACTGCGCCAGATACCAGGCGATCTGCGGATCGGTCGGTGTGTAGCCCGCCGTTGCGGGAACCACGACCTGCGCCTGGCCAAGCCGATCGACCTGCACCACCCATGGCACGACGGTGCCACGCACCGACTGCCAGACCAGCCCGGCCCCAAGCCCGGCCGAAAGGAACAGGGAGCCAAAGGCCATCAGCCGCCAGTTGCGGGCCTGCACGCGGGCCGATCCGATCCGTTCATCCCACGCCTGCGCTGCCTTCTGATAGGGCGTGACCGGTTCAGGCGTGATCCCGTAACGGCTGGTGGAGCGACGGAACATCGCGTTTATTCCTTTTCCGAGATATCAACACTGGAACTTCCGCCGCCGCCATCGACAGAACGGATGACATGCGCGGCCTCGGCGGCATGGGTCGCGGCGTTACGGCGCTTCATGTTCCTTGCCCAGCGCGGTGGCTCGCCGTCGGGCGGGGAACCGGGGGGATCGCCACTTCCCGAGGGGCCGTTACCCGACGGACTACCACCCGCCGGGCCACCACCTCCGGGATTGCCATCCCCACCTGGCCCTGATGCCCCCGGACCGGAACTGCCGCTGCTTCCGCCACCATTTCCACCACCCGGACCACCGGCATCGTTTCCCCCACCCATTCCACGCGCGGCCCAGCGGCCACCGGCGGCATAGCTTTCCTTCAATGATGAGGCTGCCGCACTGACCTTGCCCTTCGCGGCGTTCACCGCAGCACCACCGGCCGCCCGGCCCATGCCGCCGATCCCGGCCGCCACACTTCCGGCACCACCTGCTCCAGCCGCTCCGGCGCTGTAGGCCGTTGTGGCAGCCCCCGCGATCGCAGCCCCTCCCCGTGCGGCAGCAGCCGTCGCGCCGAGGGCGGCACCCGCGCCAGATGCGATCGCGGCGGGTGCGGTCACGGCAGCAGCGCCCATCGCTCCAACAGCCATGCCGGTGCCGACAGCGGCGCCCGCGCCAAGCTGGGGCGCGCCGGAGATCAGACCATTGGCGATGCTGCCGCCATAAATGGATAGGCCCACGATCGATACCGAGGCGAGCACGACAGAGACCGCCTGACCGATGGTCGGCACGGCATCGCCATACGAGGTGTTGAATTGCCGGAAGAGCACCGAGGCGATGACGGAGATCACCGCCAGCACCATCACCTTCACCCCCGATGACACGACATTGCCCAGCACCTTCTCCGCCAGGAAGGCCGTCCGGTTGAACAGGGCAAAGGGGATCAGTACGAAACCGGCGAGGCTGGTCAGCTTGAACTCGATCAGGGCCACGAAAAGCTGCACGGCCAGAATGAAGAACGCCGCCAGCACGATCAGCCAGGACAGGCACAGCACGAAGATCTGGATGAAGTTTTTGAAAAACGCGACGGGACCGAGAAGATTATGAACGGACTCCAGCAGCGGCTGGGCCGCATCGAACCCGGTCGCGGCCAGTCGGCCGGGACGGAGGAAATCCGACAGTGCCAGACTGCCACCTCCGGCCCTGAGACCCATGGCGGCGAAACTGTCGAACACCACCTTCGCAAGATGGTCAAAATTGTTGATCAGGAACGCGAAGAACCCGATATACAGTGTCTTCTTCACCAGACGCTGGATGATGTCCTCATCCGCCGCCCACGCCCAGAACAGTCCGGCCAGTGCGATATCCAGCACAGACAGCGATCCCGCCAGCGAAACCACATTTCCTTTCAGCAGACCGAAGCCGCTGTCGATCGTGGTCGTGAAGGTGTTCAGGAAAGTGTCGATAACGCCGACATCATTGCTGGCCATGACCGTCAGTTCCCGCCGCTGCCGAACATAGACACCGTTCCCGGCACATAGGCGTCGTGCAGCGAGAAATGCTGATACTGCACGTCACTTTCCGCTTCCGTCGCGGCCTCGCGCGCCTGTTGCAGGGCCGTAGCGCGACCGTTGGCGGCCAGTTCGGCCTGGATGTCGGACAGTTGCCGCGATTGCAGGGCCAGAAGCTGGTTGCCGGCCTGGGCTGCCTGTAACGCCCCGGTGGAGGTCTGGCTGGCCGAGACCAGTTGCGTCATGGCCGAACCGTCGCTGGGGATGTTCCCAACCACGCGGGCCTGCAATTTCAGCGCATCCTCGAACCCGCCGACGGAATTCTGCCAGCGGGTCTGAGCCTGGCTGAACAGGGCGCTGTCGGACATGCCCGAGGAGACGGACGTGTATGCCTGCTGGTATTGCTGCTCGACGGACTGGACGCTGTAGGCGATGTTCTGCGCCTGAGCGAGCAGCGCCGTGGTCTGGGAAATTGTTGATTGCAACGTGCCCAATGTTGACAAGGGCAGGCTCGCCAGATTGCGCCCCTGATTGACCAGCATCTGGGCCTCATTGGCCAGCGACGTGATCTGGTTGTCGATCTGCTGGAGCGTCCGGGCTGCGATCAGCACATTCTCGACGTGGTTCGCGCCGTCATACACCGCCCATTGCGCGTGGGCAGGTGGAGAAGATGAAACCGTAAAAGCAATGACCACTACGGCAGGAATCAGACGATATCTCACGGCACGTCCCCTTCCCGCAGAAGATCCGCCGCCCACGTGACACCACGCGCCTCAAACCATGCGGGCAGGAAACCATCCCGCCCGTGTTCCGCCAGCACGCTATCGATCAATCGATGATCGTCTTTGCCGGACGCGGCACACAACGCCAGAGCGACGGGGCCGAGGCCCAGTTCGAACAGGCGGTTGCCGCGCTGGGTCTGGCAGTAATATTCCCGCTTCGACGCCGCGCGGGCAATGATGGCGATCTGCCGGTCATTCAGACCGAAATGCCGATAGAGCGCCATGATCTGTGGCTCAATGGCGCGCTCGTTGGGGAGGAAGATCCGCGTGAGGCAGCTTTCCACCACCGCTGGCGCGATCGGCGAGTTGGCGATGTCTGACAGGCTTTGCGTTGCGAAAATCACTGACGCATTTTTCTTGCGCAGGGTTTTCAGCCATTCCCGGAGTTGTCCGGCGAAATCCCCGTCATCCAGGACCAGCCACCCCTCATCGATGACCAGCAGGGTCGAACGACCGTCCAGACGGCCCTCAATGCGGTGGAAGAGATACGAGAGAACCGATGACGCCGCGCCGGAACCGATCAGCCCCTCGGTTTCGAACACCATCACATCGGTATCCCCCAGCCGCTCGGCTTCGGCGTCGAGCAACCGGCCATAAGGACCACCGAGGCAGTATGGGGTCAGAGCCTGCTTCAGGGCATTAGACTGGAGGAGTGCTACAAGACCGGAGATCGTGCGTTCATGGTCGGGCGACGACGCGAGGGAATTCAGGGCCGACCAGAGGTGAGACTTCACCTCGGAGGTCAGCGTGACCCCCTCGCCGACAAGGATCTGCCCCAGCCATTCACTGGCCCATTTTCGCTCGTCGGGATCATCGATCTCGGCCAGCGGCTGGAGCGATACACTACCACCCTGTTCTCCGGCGGCATCATCTTCGGTCAGACCGCCACCGAGATCGTGCCAGTCGCCACCCATCGCCAGCGTCGCCGCGCGCATGGAACCACCAAAATCGAAAGCGAAAACCTGCGAGCCCACGTAGCGGCGGAACTGGAGCGCCATCAGCGCCAGCAAGACAGATTTGCCCGCACCGGTCGGCCCGGCGATCAACGTGTGACCAACATCCCCGACATGCAGGGAGAACCGAAACGGTGTCGCCCCCGCCGTTTTTCCGTAGAACAGCGGCGGAGCCTTGAAATGCCCGTCCTGCTCCGGCCCGGCCCATACCGCTGACAGCGGGATCATATGGGCAAGGTTCAGGGTCGAAACCGGGGGCTGGCGGACATTGGCGTAAATGTGGCCCGGCAGGCTCCCGAGCCATGCCTCCACGGCGTTGAGGCTTTCCGCCATGCAAGTGAAATCGCGGCCCTGGATGATCTTTTCCACGAGCCGTAGTTTTTCCGCCGCAATGCTGGCACTGCCATCCCAGACCGTAACCGTGGCTGTAATGTACGCCTGCCCGACATCGTCCGCCCCGAGAGATTGCAAGGCCAGATCGGCGTCGGCCGCCTTATTGGCGGCATCGTTGTCCACGAGGACCGAAGCCTCGTTGGTCATGACTTCCCGGACAATGGCCGCAATACTCTTGCGCTTTGCAAACCACTGCCGACGGATTTTCGTCAGCACCTTCGTCGCATCCGTCTTGTCGAGCAGGATGGCACGGGTGGACCAGCGGTAGGGCATGGCCAGACGGTTCAGGTCGTCGAGGATTCCGGGAAAGGTCCGGCTGGGGAAACCCGTGATGGTCAGGGTTTTCAGGTAGGCATCACCAAGTTTCGGCTCCAGACCGCCCGCCAGAGGCTGATCCACCAGCAGGGCGTCCAGATGCATGGGAATCTCCGGCACCCTGACGCGCTGGTTACGGGTCGAAATGGTGGAATGCAGATAGGTGAGCGTTTCGCCGTCATCCAGCCAGACGGCCTCGGGCATGAACCCGTCCAGTAGGGCCAGAAGCCGATCGCTGCGATCGATAAATGCGTTCAGGATGCCGTGTGGGTCCGCCCCCTCGCGCTCCCTGCCCTCATAGAGAAAACGTTCGGCACGGCCTGATGATTCCGCAGGCGGCAACCAGACCAGGGTCAGGAAATACCGGCTCTCGAAATGCGCTCCCTCATCCTCGAACTGCTCCCGGCGTTCCAGATCGACCATCTGGCTAGCGGCATCGGGGAAATCGCTCTCGGGGTAGAGTGTCGCTGGCACGCGCTGAGCCTCGACGAATACGGCCCAGCCGGAACCAAGACGACGGAGCGCATTGTTCAGCCGCCCGGTCACACCTACCAGTTCGGCCGGTGTGGCGCTGTCCAGATCAGGGCCACGAATTTTTGCCGTGCGCTGGAAGGAACCGTCCTTGTTCAGGACCACACCCTGTTCCACGAGCGCGGCCCAGGGCAGGAAGTCGGACAGGAGGGCTGCACAGTTGCGATATTCGCCAAGGGACATCATGGCCCTGCCCTCCCTACGCCCGGAGCCAGGCGGGGTAGCGAAGATGCCGCCGTCCCACCTCGATGAACAACGGATCGCGCTTCGCACCCCAGACCGCCAGAGTATGGCCCACGATCCAGAACGCGGCCCCGATCAGCCAGAGGCGCAGGCCCAGCGCGATCGCCGCCGCCAGCGTGCCATTGGCGATGGCCACGGCACGGGGTGCGCCGCCCAGCAGGATCGGGTCGGTCAGCGAGCGATGCACCGGGACATGAAATCCCGGCACCGCATCATCGTCGTATCCCGCCATCAGATCAGCGCTCCGCCAGAGAAGGAGAAGAACGACAAGAAGAACGAGCTGGCGGCAAAAGCGATGGACAGACCGAAGACAATCTGTATCAGGCGGCGGAATCCGCCCGAGGACTCCCCGAAGGCCAGGGTCAGACCCGTGACCGTGATGATGATCACCGAGACGATCTTGGCCACCGGCCCCTGCACGGATTGCAGGATCTCGTTCAGGGGCGTTTCCCACGGCATGTCCGACCCGGACGCCAGGGCCGAGGAGCACCATGCGATGGAAAGCAGCAGCATGGCAGAGACGACAGGCGCGTGCCGACGCACGCGGAACAGCGTGAGGTTCATTTGGAATCTCCATCGGTATGGATTGAATGAATGCGATAGGCGCCAGCAGCGGGATCGAGCCCGTCCACGGTGGCGAGTTCGGACAGCCGGCGGGCATTGCCGCGCCCGGAGAGGACGGCGATCACGTCGATCGTCTCGGCGATCAGCGGGCGGGGCACCGTGACGACGATCTCCTGGATCAGTTGCTCCATGCGGTGCAGGGCACCGATGGCGCTGCCGGCATGCAGCGTGCCGATGCCGCCGGGATGGCCGGTGCCCCACGCCTTGAGCAGGTCCAGCGCCTCGGGGCCGCGCACCTCGCCGATCGGAATACGGTCAGGCCGCAGGCGTAGCGCGGAGCGCACCAGTTCGGACAGGGTCACGATGCCGTCCCTTGTGCGCAGGGACACGAGGTTGGGTGCCGCGCATTGCAGTTCGCGCGTATCCTCGATCAGGACGACCCGGTCGCCGGTTTTCGCCACCTCGGCCAGCAGCGCGTTGACCAGCGTGGTCTTGCCCGTACTGGTTCCACCCGCGACCAGAATGTTCTTTCTCTCGGCAACAGCGCGGCGCAGAAACACCGCCTGGGCATCTGCCATGATCCCGGCAGCGACATAATCGTCGAGGGTGAACACGGCGACGGCCGGTTTGCGGATTGCGAAACTCGGGGCGGTCACTACTGGAGGCAATAGCCCTTCGAAACGTTCGCCAGTTGGCAGTTCCGCCGACACGCGCGGAGCCGCTTCATGCACTTCCGCCCCGATATGGTGGGCCACCAGGCGCACGATCCGCTCGGCATCGGCGGGGGTGATGGCGTCGCCCGTGTCGGACAGTCCTTCGGACAGGCGGTCGATCCACAGCCGCCCGTCGGGGTTGAGCATCACCTCGACCACAGCCGGATCGGCAAGGTGCGCTGCGATCGCCGGTCCCATCGCCGTGCGCAGCATGGACATGCCACGCTGTCGGGCGCCACGTGCAATTGGCGTAGCCGCCATGGGAATCCCCATCCGTTTGGGTCATCCAGCCTTTCCGGACGACGACGGGGATTATTAGAGAGTGCTGTTTTCTCCCGTTTTCAACAGCATTTTCCTGCGATCGTACAGGATCGTAACGGATGCGGTTTTTACTTGTTCCTGACGGTTTGTCGAAATCGGCGGACGAAGCCCGACAGACACGTTCAGGAGAGGCGTTCTTCCTCGACCTCCTGCGCAAGGAGCATGGAGTCCCCCCGCAACCGGGCGGCATCACGGGCCGGGGGCACACCGAACATGCGCCGGTAATCGCGGCTGAACTGGGAAGGGCTGTCATACCCGACGGCAAAACCGGCTTCCGCCGCGTCATCCCCGTCCGCCACCAGACGCCGCCGCGCCTCCTGCAGCCGGATGCAGGTCCGGTACTGCATCGGGCTCATCAGCGCCACCGCCTTGAAATGCCGAAACAGCGAAGGCGCGCTCATACCGGCGAGGCGCGCCAGATCGTCGATCCCGAACTCCTCGGCATAATGCGTCCGCATCCAGGCCATGACCCGGGCAATCCGGGTCAGGTGGCTGTCCGCCACCGCGATCGCCCGAAGCCGAACGCCCAGCGGGCGCCGGTCAGCAGGCGGTAATAGATTTCCTGCCGCACCAGCGGGGCAAGAACCGCTATATCGCCTGGCGTATCCAGCAGCGCTACAAGACGGCGGACGGAATCCAGCAACGCCTCGTCCAGCGATGCGACGGCCAGACCGGCTTCATCCGCTACCCCTCTGTCCCCGCCGACGGGCACGGACAGCAGCAGGTCCGCCAGCACGGCCGGATCGAAATCGATACTGAGCGCCAGATAGGGCCGGTGCGGACTGGCCTTGATCACCGCGCTGCTGACCGGCAGATCGACCGTCGTGATCAGGTAATGGCTGTCGTCATAGGTAAAGGCGTGCTGTCCAAGCTCGACCCGCTTGCTGCCCTGGACGATCAGGTAAAGCCGGGAGCGGTAGATGCAGTTCAGCGGCACCGACCGACCTTCGGAGCGGAACAGCATGAGGCCGGGCACGGCGGTCAGTGTGCGTCGCCCGGCTGCATGGCGCCCGATAAGATTGCGCAGGTGATCGATCGCGGACATTCATGATCCTCCGCTATCAAACTGCTCTTGTGGATGACGGCGCACAAGATGCGGTGTCTACTTCTGATAGCATCATGCAAGAACGCGATGGGATCTTCCTACCGCGAGGCCCCTCCCCGGCGGCACTATGCCGCCACACCGCATCACGCGGTCCGTCTTTTTTGCGGAGATTTCATACCATGAAATACAATCCACTCGGCCGTACCGGCCTCCTGGTTTCGGAACTCTGCCTCGGCACCATGACCTTCGGCGGTCAAGGGGGCATCTGGGAACAAATCGGCGGTCTCGCGCAGGAGAGCGCCGATGGCCTGGTCCGCGCCGCACTCGATGCCGGGATCAACTTCATCGACACCGCCAACGTCTATTCCACCGGATTATCGGAACAGATCACCGGTCAGGCCCTGCGCAATCTCGGCGTGGTACGCGACGACGTCGTGGTTGCAACCAAGGTGCTGGGGCCGATGGGCGACGGTCCGAATGCCCGCGGCGCGTCACGCGCCCATATCATCGCGCAATGCCATGCCAGCCTGAAACGGCTGCAACTCGACCATATCGATCTCTACCAGATCCATGGCGTCGATCCTCTCACCCCGATCGAGGAAACAATGGAGGCGCTGGATACGTTGGTCCGCTCTGGCACCGTCCGCTACGTCGGCGTCTCCAACTGGGCGGCCTGGCAGATCAGCAAGGCGCTGGGTATCGCCGAGCGCCGGAACCTGGCGATGATCCGCTCGCTGCAGGCCTATTACACCATCGCCGGCCGCGACCTGGAGCGCGAGATCGCGCCGATGCTGGCCGAGGAGCAGGTCGGGCTGATGGTCTGGAGCCCGCTGGCGGGCGGCTTGCTGTCGGGCAAATATCTTCGCGACGGCAGTTCCGTCTCCGGCGACGGCCGTCGCGCCAGCTTCGACTTCCCGCCGGTCAACCGCGACCGCGCCTTCGCCGTCATCGACGCCATGCGCCCCATCGCCGAGGCGCACGGACGCAGCGTGGCACAAATCGCCATCGCCTGGCTGCTGCACCGCAAGGTGGTCACCAGCGTCATCATCGGGGCAAAACGTCCAGACCAGTTGCAGGACAATATCGCAGCCACCACTGTCACGCTGTCGCCCGAGGATCTGACGACGCTGGACGCGATCAGCGCCCTGCCCCCGGAATATCCGGGCTGGATGATCGAACGGCAAAGCGGTTATCGCGCTGGCGCCAAGGCAGGAGAGTTGCCGAAGACATCGTAGTACACGGAGGGGCCGACCGACGCAGGGAAGCCCCTAGTCGGCCTCAGACCGAAGGTCGTCCGGGATCTCCTGCCGGAAAAATGGCCCCCGACTGAGTCGCCGCCCAAGGGCGGCGACGAACGCCTCATACCGTTCCGACCCTTGCGCCCGCGCAGCTGCGGCCGCCGGCTCCGGCAAGGGCGGGCTGACCGTCATCCAGTAGCGGATGAACAGGGCCAGCGTCTCAAGGCTGATCCCGAGATCGCGCTCCATGCGGGCGACCTGCCGATCGAGACGATCCAGCCTGCGGCTCATTGCCGCTTCCCGCCGCTCATCGGCATCGGGCGACAGGAAGGATGTAATGGCGGCCTCCGCCACAAGAGACAGAGACAGATCGCGCCTCGCCGCATGGGCGGTCAGGGCATCCAGCAGCTTTGGTTCCAGATAGACCGACAGCCGCGCCTTCTTCGGGGATGTTCTCATCACGCCCTCACAGCCCGAGATCGTTGCCACGGTCGAGCCCGGCCTGCCGGGCGATCCGTGTCAGGTCGGCGCGATCCCGTGCTTCCATGTCAGGTGGCAGTTCCTCGCCAAAGAGGGCGGGGCCTGTGCGCTTCCTGTGTTTGCCGACATCCGCCGGATCATGCTCGCGCGACCATTTCTGTCCCGTGCCGAGGGATTCATCACTATCGGCGTCGTCGGCCTTGTCAGGTTCCGCCGCCGACGTGTTCTCCGGCGGCGGGGTGGCAGGAGGTGGGCGACCACTCCAGCCATCGGGCCTGATGGGCCGTGGCAATTGTGCCGGATCGGGTGGCGGCAGGATGCGCTCGACAAAACGCTGGTCCCGGAAATACCGCGCCTTCCGTGCCCGGATGGGTGGACAGCCCGCCACCATGACCACCTCATCCCGCGCCGGAAGCTGCATGACCTCCCCCACCGTCATGAGGGGCCGCGCGCTCTCCTGACGCGAGACCATGAGATGCCCCAGCCAGGGCGACAGCCGGTGCCCGGCATAGTTCTTCTGCGACCGGATCTCGGTGGCCACACCCAGACCATCGGACACGCGCTTCGCGGTGCGCTCATCGTTGGTCGCGAAACTGACCCTGACGTGACAATTGTCCAGGATGCTGTTGTTCTGACCGTATGCCTTGTCGATCTGGTTGAGGCTCTGGGCGATCAGGAACGCCTTGATCCCGTAGCCCGCCATGAACGCCAGAGCGCTCTCGAAAAAATCCAGACGGCCAAGGGCGGGAAACTCGTCGAGCATCAGCAGCAGGCGACGCCGCCCCGCCCGGCCAGACAGATCCTCCGTCAGCCGCCTCCCAATCTGATTGAGGATCAGGCGGATCAGCGGCTTGGTGCGGCTGATATCCGACGGCGGGATGACGAAATACAGGGAGACGGGCTGGTTGCCTTCCAGCAGGTCGCCGATGCGCCATTCGCAGCGACTGGTCACCGTCGCCACCACCGGATCACGGTAGAGGCCAAGAAACGACATGGCAGTGGACAACACGCCGGAGCGCTCGTTGTCGGACTTATTCAGCAGTTCCCGCGCCGCCGAGGCCACGACGGGATGCGGCCCCTTCCCGTCCAGATGGTTCGTGCGCATCATGGCGGACAGGGTCGCCTCGATCGATCGCTTTGGGTCGGAGAGGAATTTCGCCACCCCGGCGAGCGTTTTGTCATCCTCGGCATACAGCACGTGCAGGATCGCGCCCACCAACAGCGCATGGGAGGTTTTCTCCCAATGATTGCGCCGTTCCAGCGATCCCTCGGGATCGACCAGAATGTCGGCGATGTTCTGCACGTCGCGAACCTCCGACGCCCCGCGCCGCACCTCCAGCAGCGGGTTGTAGGCCGAGGAGGCCGGATTGGTGGGATCGAACAGCAGCACCCGCCCGAAGCGATTCCGGAAACCTGCGGTGATCTGCCAGTTTTCGCCCTTGATGTCGTGGATAATGGCGGACCCCGGCCATGTCAGGAGTGTGGGGATCACCATACCCACCCCCTTGCCGGTGCGCGTCGGCGCGAAGATCAGAGCATGCTCGGGGCCATCATGCCGGAGATAGCTGCCGCGATATTTGCCCAGCACCACGCCATCCTCGCCCAGCAGCCCCGCCGCACGGATTTCCGCGTCCTCGGCCCAGCGAGCGGAGCCATAGGTCGCGGCCCGCTTTGCCTCGCGGGCGCGATGGACGGACAGCGCCACGGCGGCTGCAAAAGCCAGAACCCCACCGGAGCCCGCGATCCACGCCCCACGGGCGAACACCGCCGGGGCATAGGCGTCGAACTCGTACCACCACCAGAAAAACAGTGGCGGGGTGTAGAGCGGCCAGCGGTGCAGGACCATAAACCACGGTCGGCCGAGTTCCGGTTGGAACGCCAGCTCCCAGGCCGTCCATTGTGTCGCCGTCCACCAGGACAGCACGATCATGGACAGGACCACGAGCGCCTGCCCCCACTGGATACGTGTTCCTGGCTGGTCCATCGATCCCTCCCCTTGCCATGGAAGACAGCGAAGAACCGTGATTTTCCAGCGTGCAAGCGCGAATTGGAGGCCGTCGTACAGGAGCGGGCAGGAGCGAAAAAATACTTGCGCGTTGCGGTCTGGCGTCGGCATCCTCATCTCATGCGCACGATATGCGCATAAGGAGTCGGATCATGCCCAGCCGCACCAGCCTCGGCGTTTCCTATGACCGGAATGCGCCCCGCCGCCCGGTCAACCTGTCGCTCAACACCGATCTGCTGGCGCAGGTCCGGGAAGTGACACCCAATCTCTCGGCGACGGTCGAGACGCTGCTGGGCGACTACCTGCAATCCGCGCGTCAGCAGCGCGAGGACGAACAGCGCAAGCTCGACAGCGTGATCGACGCGGTGAACGATCTGCACACGCGGCACGGCTTCCTGAGCGACGAATTCTCGACGCTCTGATCCGATGCCACAATTCGCGATCTACCGAAACCCCGGTCGCAACCGGGACATCCCGTTCGTGGTGCAAATCCAGAGCAGCCGCCTGGAGCGCAGCGTGGGCCGAGTCGTCATGCCGCTCGTCAAACGGTCCGGCAGCGCCCCGCCGGATCATCCGCTGACGCCACATCTCCATGTCGAGGGAGATGAGGTCTTCGCCAACCCGTTCGACCTGGCGACTGTTCCCGCTGCACGACTTGGGGCCGCCGTCGGTGTTATGACCGAACGCGATCAGGATAAGATCATAAGAGCACTGGACGAACTGGTCAGCAGGGCGTGAGTGGCACAGGGTTTCCGCCGTCGCCTTCATTTTGGATGAAACGCGCGCATGCTGTAATCAATGGCGCTGTAACGAACCCGAAGGGGTCAATTCGAATTATCAATGGTATAATCTGGTTAGGCTAAACATCCACATCGGACATCCTCGATAGAGAAACTACCCTTCCGTTTGGCAATCAGCATATTAACACAAACACCCCTCAAACTATTGATCAATTCATTAAGACACGCGATATAATCACCCAACACGCAACGCTTTGTATAACCTCAAGAAAAGTGAGTTAGTGATGTTAGAAAAAATCGACTTAGTGCCAGAACTTTACGATAATTACATACATTATTTTAATAATATATCTGAAATTCCATACGATGGCGATCGTCCATTTCTGAGCTGTGAAGACGTTCTTGATGCTCACTATTTAATAGGAAACCATTTTTTGAAAAAAGGCGAAGGAATGGGAGGGTTTGGTCCAAAAGATTTCGGATTATTATCATCAGCCGTAGCCAGGCAGCTGACCTCCGCTGGAGGCGCATATGTATATAATGATTTGTGGGATATCGCTTCTTCATTAATTTTTGGGCTGGTAAATGATCATCCGTTTCATGACGCGAATAAAAGAACGGCTTTTCTAAGTTCCGTTTTTTTTATGCTGGAAAACGGGTATGTCCCCTCTGTGGATATACAGGAAGTGGAAGATTTCACTGTAGAAATTGCCGAATATCATTCGAAAAATGGCCGGCACATGACGATAGAGGAAATATCCCCAAAATTTAAAGGTATGTTCAGAAAAAAAGATTCAAGAATATATTATGTAATAACATTCAATGAGCTTCAAGGTATTCTTTCAAACCATGGATGCTCTTTAAGAAACCCCCGTAGGAATTATATCGATGTGTATAAAGGAGATAATAGAGTATCCCAGATAGGTTTTCCTGGCTGGAAGAATGAAGTAAGCCGCAACGCTATATCAACAGTTAGAAAGACAACCGGACTCACCGCAGATAATGGATATGATGCGCAGGTCTTTTTTAAAGATGCTGACCCATTAAATATTCTCATCGGCGAATATGAGGAGCCCTTAAAGAGGCTTGCTGATAGATAAAAATTCCGTTCTATCCGCTGCGAATTTTCAGTTCATTGGGGACGGAAAAGCGTCCCCAATGCTAATGACTTGTTTTCATGCTCCGTCGGTTGGAAGGTGACCTTCCTTGCGTTTACCCGCCTTCCCAGTCACAGCCCAAGCCCCCGCTTGCGGGCGAACGACCAGTCGATCCCCCCATCGCCGCGCATGATTCCCGATACCTCCCGCCCCCGCTGCATTTCCAGCGACGGCGACCACGGCACCAGCTCAAATCCCAGCCCGTCGTCGATCATCGCGAACCGGCCCGAGGCCAGATTGAAACGCTGACGATAGGTGCCCGTGACCGGGTCGCCCTCGCCGCTCCGCCGGAACGGCATCCCTGACTTCCCGACAAGGCTCCGGCCCAGCGCGTCCAGCTCCCGCTCGCGCAGCGTAGCGATCATGTTCCGGGCGTAGCGGATACTCCCGCCGTCGCGGCTGGCCAGCCCCTGCTCCACCAGATGATCCGCCCGCTTTTCCATCGCCTCTTTGACATCGGCGCCGAACCCGGTGGACGCCAGCGCAAGAGGCTCCCGTGCGATGGCCTGCCGATCGAGCCAGGTCGCGCCATCCGCCATCACCTGCCGTTCCAGCGTGAAGTCCGAACGCACGGCCAGCGCGACACGGTTACGTCCCTGTTTGTCGCTGAAACGCCGCAGTTCGACAATCGAACCGACCGACCCATCGCCAGCAGCTTCGAGATGCGGCAGGCGGACATGGTGCGTGCGACCATCAATTCCGTCGATCACCGCATAGGCCGTGCCGCGCAGTTCATCGTCGAGGCCGCGATCGACCAGCCGGCCGATGACGGGATCGGTGGTGTCCTCGGCGGCCATTGCCCAGGAGGACGCGGCACGATCGATCTTCTGCTCCGCCAGCCCCCGGTGGATACGCTTGATGATGTCGTTGCGCTCGCTGATCTCCCGCAGGGTCGCTTCCGCACTCTCGTCCATCCTCCAGCGATCCGGCCCGACCTGGTGCGCCAGCCCCATCGTTTCCAGCCGGCGCAGGCGGCCCAGCTTCACGGTGGCGAAGGCGTCCGGCGTTTCGCCCGGCGCGCGCCCGAGAGCGATGACACCATCCTGCCCCGCGTCCCTCTGAAGCTGGCGGTCAAGCTGGGTCCAGCGATCGGCATTCACCTGCCGCTCGACCGCCTGGTGGATGTCGTGATCCGTGCGTGGTCCGAGTTCCAGCGTCACCAGATCCTGGGCACGGGCACGCATCCCCTCGCGGATATAATCGCGCGCGACCACCAGGTCGGAACCATCCTCCGCGACGCCCCGGACGATGACATGCAGATGGGGATGTGCGGTGTTCCAGTGGTCGACGGCGACCCAGTCCAGTTTTGTGCCGAGATCGGACTCCATCTGCCCCATCAGATCCCGCGCGAAGGCGCGCAGGTCCGACATCTCCGGCGCGTCCTCCGGGGAGACGATAAAACGGAAATGATGGCGGTCGCCATCGCATCGTTCCGCGAAGTCAGAGGCGCGGATGTTATCGCTGTCCTTCCCGAACAGGTGGGCATCCTCCCCGTCTCGCGTCACGCCCTCCCGACGGAGATAGCGGAGATGCGCCGCCAGTGGTGTCGCGCGCGGGGCATGGCGCACGACACGGGCCTTGATGACAACGCCCCGCGAACGGCTGGTGAGTAGGCGATTGGCGGCATGAGCGGCGGCCCTCCCGCGTCCGAAACTGGAGCGACGTCCGGCACTGATCTTCCCCGCACGGGAGACCCTGCCACCGGCCCGCTGCACCGACGCCAGCACCTGCGTCACGAAGGGGCGCGCCTGACGGGCTCGGGTGGAGCGGATACGCCCTGGCCGAACCCGGAATTCCTCGTCCCTGTTCATGACAAATGCCCTGCACCGTGCGAAACATCGCGCCAGATCAAGGAGATGACACCCAGACGCGAGGTGCGGGAAATCCAGGCACCTCGCGGCAAGACCTTAAAAACCCCGAAAAACCGCCACCCCGACCGAGCCGCGATGTGCGGCCTTTTATCCAGCCCTAACTTTTTCTGTCCTTTTCCAGGGTTTTTATGATTCACTTCCCCTGCTCCGCCCCCTGCGTCGAACCCACTCCCGGCGCGTTATGGACATGACCTGCGAAGAGCACGGACGGACTGAAAATCCCCTGCCCGGATCGGCTTAAAAAAATGCCTTGAGAGGACGATGGAAACGCATTTTCGCTGCCGGAAATGAAGAGCGTGGCGGAAGTCCAGTCACGCGCTGGAGTGATGGAAAAATGCACGCTGAACGACTGATCATCGATCAGCCGGACGATAGACCCAACGTAGGAAACCGTCTCGGCGGGTAATGGCCGACCGGTCGCCAGATGTTCGTCATAACGACCGGGACCGGCGTTGTAAGCGGCAAGGAATCCCGCATCACCATAGCGGTCGTGCAGCCATCGCAGATAGGCTGCCCCGGCCGCGATATTGTCACGCGGATCGAAGGGATCGGCCCCCAGATTGAGCGTGCGCCGGACTTCCTGCCAGGTGCCCGGCATGAGTTGCATCAGGCCCATCGCACCAGCACCCGAAACCGCATGCGGATCTCCGGCACTTTCGGCTTGCAGAACCGCCCGCACCCACGTCGACGGGATCGCATTCCGTGCCGCCGCCTGACGCACCAGATCGTCGAAATCCTGCGCGCGGGCGATGGTCGGCGAGAGCGTTAGCGCGAGCATGGCAAGTATACTGCCGGACCAGAAAAACCGGGCATTCATTCCCGACCTCCCTGACGTTTCGTGGAGCGATTCCAGACCAGTTGCCATTCACGCCCGCCGCGCCCGGCCTGGAACAGCGTGGCTCGGATTGGCTGCATGAAAGCGGGATCGTCGAGCACGATGAAGATATATTCACCGACGCGCTCCCCGGTGCGTTTCCACCCGGCACCGATCTCCAATGCTGAATCGCCATCACCGAGATGGATGCGATAATCCGGGGCGTTTTCCGCGCCGTTGTTTTCCGCTGGCACGAAGGTCAGTTCGGCGTCCAGCGACAGAGTGCGCACCCGTCCGGCGAAACCATCAGCGGTGCGGGTAAAAAATCCGATCTGGCTCATGGGAAAAATCCTTTCGGAAATGGTAGGGATGATGGAAAATCCGTGTGCCTTACGATCGTCATTCGATCGGCGGTTCGCCCGGTTTCATGGGCATCATGGGTGGTGCCAGGCGCGGCCGTTCCCGGATCGGAGCGCCGAGTTCCGGAAGGGGATCGAAATGCGGCGGCGGTGGCTCGGCCTCTCCCGTCCTGACATGCACCGGCACGGCGCGTCCGATGACGGTGTCCATCGGCAAGACACCGAAATACCGCCCGTCCAGACTGGTTGGCATGGCAGCGTTCATGACAAAAACCTGCCCCGGTGCGATACGTTGACAGCCCTGCCAGACCGGCAGCGCCCGGCCCCGATGGTCGATGGGTTTCGCATCACCGACAGGCTTTCCGTCGATGGTGACATGCACGCCGTTACGGCAGACACTCTGCCCTGCAAGGGCCGCGACGGGCTTGAGCAGTGGCACGCCGAACGGCAGGTAGCCGCGTGTCGCCAGTAGCGTCGCCTCGCGCTCGGGAAGACGGAGCGCGACAATGTCGCCGACGCGGATCGGCACGGTGGGCTGGATACGATACAGTCCGACCGGCACGCTGACCGTCTCGTTCCAGACCCAGCGCGGCGTGGGATGAATCGCCAGCGAAGCACCCACACCGAGCACAGCGAGATACGTGGTGAAGAACCAGGCACGCCGGGTCATGACACATCTCCCACCGACGCACGCGCGAGGACCATGTCGAGCGCGTATTCGACCCGCAGAATGGCCCGACCTATGGCTTCGGGGATGTCCGGGACGACCGCGTCACCGAACACCTCGACGACGAGGCTGGCGGCAGACGCCCGGCGTCCATCGCCGAGCGCAACGCGCGTGCGAGCCAGCCAGGCGGAAAGCCCATCATCCAGCCGTAGGTGAGCGGCAGGGCCGCCGTTCCAGTCAGCCCATGGTTCCGCAGCAGCATCGCCAGTGCCCGTGCTCCTGCCCAGCGATCCGGTGGCGCCCGGCCCGTCATCGCACCATCCATCACCGCGTCCATCGTCGGTGATTTCCGCCGGTCGTAGGCATCGCTCCACCCGTCCATCCGGCTGTCCCGTTTCGTCGGCGTCGGCAGCGTTTCCAGCGCCGCCGCCCGCAGGCAGTGACGCACTGTGCCCATCCGGCCCGGCGCTCCGTGACCGCCCGCCGCCATGTCCGAGGCCCTCGGCGTCGGCATGCCCGCGTGACGGTTTTCCTGCCCCGTCATCTGCGCCAGCACGTCGCCCCGGCCACCCCTCCCGGCATCCGAAGCGCGCGGCGTCGCGAGGATCGCCCGGAACGGGTATGTCGAGCCGACTCCCCCGCCCGCCCCGTCCTTCATGCCGTACGTCGCCATCGGCGTGGGCAAGGTCGTCCCCCGGAAGACGTCGTACAGACCCGACGCCTTCATCGCCGCCCGCGCACCCGATCCCCCTTCCATCCGCATCCCGCCCTGCTGTGACTGCGAGACCGGTGTGGGCAAGCTGTCGGGGATCGTGGCCAATGAGCCAGGACCGTTTGCGGACATGGCAGGCGCCGACATCTCCAGCACCCACCACGCACGCTTCAACGGCGTAGCCGAGCGCCTCCAGCGCGTCGAGCAGCCGGTCCGCGCCGCGAGTTCGGAGGTTAGCGCTGTTCTCAAAAGCGAACCAGCGAGGGCGGCATTCTCCGACCAGGCGGACGGCTTCGAGGTAGAGACCCGACCGCGCGCCGTCGATGCCTTTGCCCCTGGTGTTGGCGCTGCTGATGTCCTGGCACGGCGGGCTGCCCGCGATAAGGTCGGGCAGGAAACCGAGATCGGAAACAAGTCGCCCTGCGGTGAGGGTGCGGATGTCGTCGTAGAGCCGGACATGGGAGTTGTTCTCCGCGTAGAGCACACGTCGCCACGGGACGATCTCGCAGGCGGCGACGGTGACGAAGCCAGCCCGGTGCAGGCCCAGTGTCCAGCCGCCGGCCGCCCCCGCGAACAGGTCCAGCACACGCGGCGGCGCATAGGGCATGGCGATGCCCGTGGGAAGGGGGATGCGCGTCATGACGCGGCCCTCCGGCGCAACCACGCCTGATGACGTTCGCGCGTGTAGGGACGTGGCTCCTGCGCCGCTGTGAAGCGGTGATGCAGGTGCCGCCAGTGATCGGGACAGGCGGCAGTGGGATCGATGCCCAGCGCCTCCACGCCGTCGATGGCCTCCAGCACGCGACGCACCTTCGGCCAGCCGCTCTGGCGCAGCAGGCTCTCACCACCGGGGCGCACGAACGGCACGGTCTGGCGGGCTTCCTGCGCCCCGACCGCGCGCACGATGTCGATGCAGGACACCACGGTGCCGAAATCGTTCGCGGCCCAGCGGATGAAGGCGAACACGCTGTCTGGCGTGAAGCTCATCAGCCTGCGCCGACGGTCGAGAATGCGATCCTCGACGGGATGCCCAAAGCGGATCCAGTGCTCGATGCGCTTCTCGATCCAGGTCAGTTCGACCGTGGTGAGCATATCGCCCCATGGCCAGAAAGAACGGTCGGTCATGGGACACCTGCCCCGCGATCCGCGACCGCTTCCCGAGCCTCTTTTTTGCCATGTCCGGACGGGTCGAAATTATCTCGAAAAATACCCTTCGTACTACTACATATAGTATTGTACTTATAAGTTAAGAAGTTACGGCTCGCGGTTTTTCTTCTGGAACAATGGTTTACATAGTGGTTTTTTGAACGACCCAACGATACAACCGTATCTGTTCCAACGTGTTTTTCCACCGTTGTGGCAACGAGTGGTTCCACAGGCTTCTCCACAGGCCCTGTGGGCGGCGTCGTTGCTTCGATCCGCAGATAGTCGGTGCCATGTCGCAGACAGGTCGAAAGATGGTATCCCGGAAGCGATTGCACCCGAACGATCTTTCCCAGCGCGAGCACGAAATCATATCGTTGCATCAGCGTGCCGGAACGGCCATGCAATTCGGTGAAATCAAACAGCCATCGTCCCTTCTGCCGTCCGACACGTCGGCGGGCGAACCGGTAAAGCCAGCGTCCGATTCCACTCCCCATGTGGAAATAGGCCGGATGCACGGTCAGCACGCGTGTGGGCTCAGTGACAGCAGCGAGGAACCACTCCGGCAGTGTCAGGGCGACACCATCATCACGGGAGACACGGACATCACTGACCCAGGCGAACGGCCGGTCCCGCCAGTCCGGACCATTGCGGATATTCGTCATCACCGTCGTGACCGCGAGGCGGGCCAGCGCACCACGCAGACGGCGGTACTGATGCGCGCCGGCATCCCAGCCGAGGTCCTGGAACAGCCGCCAGGGCGTGAAGCGGACATGGCGGGAAATCCATTGCCCCTCGTTCAGCGCGCCCCTGAGCTGCCCGGCAAGCCAGAGCAGCACATCGGCATCCATGAGTGTCGCCAGCCCGGCATCGCCGGAGGACACGACGTGAACTTCGCTGTAGCCGGACCGGTGACGGATCGGCTCATGACGCGGCATTTTCCCGAGCGCGAAGAACGGACGATCCATCAGATCGCGGATGTCACGCGGGCTGGCAGGCCCGGAGACCACGAAGCGCCGGTCGGGCTGACGCCAGGTTTCGGATGCCGGCATCATCGTCCGGCACTCCGCCGCGCCGCCCGACGGACCCTGGCCTGCAATCGCACGAGATACGCACGGGGGTCGGACGGCATCGGGATGCCGCCACCGTCACCGGTGGACAGCCTGACGTTCAGATCGGCCCAAGCGCAGAGGTCTTCCACGGCATAGACGATCCGGCCACCAAGCTGGCGGTAGAGCGGACCAGTGCCACAGCTCCGGTGTTTTTCGAGGGTGCGGATGGACAGGCCAACGAAATTGGCCGCGTCCGGGGTGCGCAGATAGCGCGGTGGCAGTGTCGGCTGGACACGCATGGGGTCTTTCCTCCCGATGGATCGGGCCACGTGCGGAATGTCGCGGCTCATGGGAGGACGCTGCCGGAAAATGAGGCTTGGGGAGGGATGACAAAGTTCAGGCCGCCAAAATGTCACCCCCCTGCTTCAGCCCCTGAAGGAGGGCGATGTGACCGCCGTTCAGGTAGAACCCGGCACCGTCGAGGTCGCGGTAGAAAGCCCGGTGCCATGAACTGGCGCGCCATTCATTGCGGGACAGGTGCAGGATGCGCTCGCCGTAGATGCCCGCCGCGATCCGGCGTGTCGCCACTCCCGTGCGCCGACCTTCGGCGATGCAAAGCATGCGTATCTGGCGGAGTTTCTGCTGAGAACTCAGGCGCAGGACGGGTGGAATTGGGCCGGGTAATTGACCGGCAAGCAGGCGGCCGAAGCGCGCAACGCAGGTCAGACGGGTCGCGAGGTGCCCGTCATCGATGACGAACCAGGTTCCTGGCGCGTCGGGCTGCCGATCGACCACAATGACGATGCGTAGCACGCCAGAATCGCTGTCCAGCACGAGATGGATGCCATCGGGACCGTCATGTCGTACACGGACATAGGGTGCCAGCCGAAGCAGAATGTCACCCCCGTCGCCACGCACGGCGACCTCCGGCGCGATGTCCGGATCCCAGAAAGCGGGGGCAAGCCATGCGGGAAGGTCAGGATCGACAGGGAAAACGCAACCCCCAGCGACGGGCGAAAGCGCGCCATGCCTCGGCGTCAACCTTGCCCGTCCTCATGGTTGCTGCATGATCGCGCCGGTAGGCCGGGTTGTGTCGTAGCCATTCCTGGGCGAGGCCGGCAGGGTCGAGCCCGGCGAAGGCGCGACGAAGGGGCGCGGCATCCCACGGCCGGATTGTCGGCACGTCCCCCTCCCCGATATGTCATGGATTCGACCCAGTATCCGGTGCAGGACCGAAACGGGTAGTCCCGAAGACTCAGGGAGGCGATCCCGAACATATCCGGCAAGGACCGGGTAGTTTCGATATTGAGGAGCAATTCACGCCAGACGGGCAGGAAACTTCAGTTTCCGCGACATCACGTGATGCCCATAGCGCATCACGGGAGAAGGCGTTTGACGTTCCGTGTATTATAATACGTAGCGCGATAATACACAAATCGTTCCTATCCTGCGGATGGACATCCGAGGACTTTTCGGCGCGAACGTGAGGCGCCTGCGACGCGGCGCCGGCCTCAGCCAGGAAGCCCTGGCGGAACGGATGGGCGTGGACCGCGCCTATATCAGCTGGATCGAGACCGGGCGCCAGAACGCGACGCTGCTCTCGCTGTGGCATGCGTCGCAGGCGCTGGGCGTGCGGCCGGCGGCGTTACTGGATGAAAGCCACGTTGTCGCGACAGAAGAGGCACCGACCGACGGGAAGCCATAACTGGCCTGAAGAAGAAAGCCCCTCCGGCGAACCGGAGGGGCCGGGGGTGGTCAGTCTCCATTACGCGGGCGCTGGCGGGTCCAGACCAGGTTGTAGGCGCCCCCTTCGTCTTCGAAGAGGCTGGCGAAGATCGGACCGGGAAGGGTCGGATCGTCCAGCTTCACACTGAGATATTCGCGCCAGTCTGTGGTGTGCTTGATCCAGGCGGCCCCGGCTTCAAGTTTTCCGATCTGGACCCGGAAGTTGGGAACATTGTCGCTGGCCCGGTTGGCTTCGGGCACGAAGCGGATACCCCGGATTTTCTGTGTCAGGGTGACGATTTCGCCTTCGTAACCCTCGCCGACCTTCTTGAATGAACCGATGATCATTGTCCTGTCTCCTGGCTTGTATCGGGCCGCGACCACCGTGGCCTCGATGGCCATCGACAGCCCGGAGACGACCGGCGGCGCACCTGCGTGCAGGCCGGAGCAACGCGGAGGACGGCGGCACGGAACTTTGTTGCTTCGCGAGGAATGACGGCGCAGCCGGCAGGGGAAGAAAGTTGCGGGACGCCGTTGCGCCATAGCCGGGCGAGGCGAAGCCGCTCTTCGGGCAGATCGGCCATATCGAGAGGCCATGGTGTGCGGCACCGGCAGCGTTATGGGAGACAGCTCAGTCCGTCATGTTCCGTGAGAGGGCTCAGGGTGTCGGAGGGATATCCGTTTCCCGACAACATGCAGATCGAACCGTATCTTTCGCCGGAAGAACCCGCTGGTCAGTACCATGTTCCCTGCCCTTCCTGCTCGACAGACCGGACGTTGACGCCGGGCCGCCAGTCACGCCGGCAGAACGACATGCGTTTTCCGCACCGAAGCTGGTCGCCGTTTTACTCCGGTTGGGCCTGTGCCGGGCATCTCTCGCTGAAAGGAAGGCGCTGCCCTATCCTGAACCCTGGTCCGCCAGCGGCCGCGCAACGGGGATTGACCGAAATGGGTTCCTGCCACCGGGACTTACACGGGCTGAATGGCGCAGAGCCGTGTCCATGCCGCCCCGCCCACGCATAGCGCCCCGAACGTCGCGAAAAGGTAGGCCGGAATGGTGCCCATATCGCCCATACCGCTGAACCCCAGTGTCATACCAAACCCCGCCAGCGCGGTCGGCAGGGCGAGCAGGAGCGACACCAATGTCCGGAGCGCGGGGTCGCGCGAGGACGCCAGGATCGCCTGACCGAACGCCAGCACCATGATCCCGGCAGCGATGCCCGCAAGGATGGCGTGAGCGCCAGACATCATGGCATGGTCGTAGAGCATGGTGCAGACCATCGCCGCCACGAACAGCGGTGCGGCATAGACCGCACAGAGAAACAGCAGCCAGCACAGAAAGCCGATACTGGCGAAGCCAAGGACAATACCGAGACCGAGCAGCATGGATCGCGTCCTTTCCACAACGAGGAACACCACACACATGCCGCGACGATTCAGGAATATCCAGGAAATAGCATTGGACTTTCCGACCCTGGTTTCACGATCAGGACAGCGCGCGGAGCGCGCCGACTATGACTGAGGTGCCACCTGTTGGCGCCTTCCGCTCGCGCCGTGGACACAGTGCGTTGTTCCGGCAGCGTTGCGGATGGCTGACGGGGTAAACACTCACAAACCCATCCCGCAAGAAAAAGTGCGAGCCGGCCCAGCCGGCGAGCGCCGCACGCGCCGGGCAGCGGCGCGTCCCTGCCGCCGGTCCATCGGGACCGGTGCGATTTTCAGGCCGTCCCGTAAAGAAAGGGGCGGCTTACGCCGCCTCCCTCGCCGTCCCGTGCCAGGCCAGCCGGCGGGTTGCCGTGGCCGCGTGGTCCGGGTCCAGATCCATCCCCAGCCAGTCGCGGCCAAGATGCTGCGCCGCCACCAGGGACGAACCCGAACCGGCGAACGGGTCCAGAACCAGCCCACCCACCGGACAGAAGGTTTCCACCAGGGGAAGGAGTGAAGCCACCGGCTTTTGCGTTGGGTGCAGCTTGTTTCCCGAATACGGCATGTCGATCACATCCGGGATAGGCTTTACTGGCGGTGTCACGTTACCCTTGGCCAGCAGATAGGCGCTCTCGTGTTCATACCGGAGAAAACGGGAAGAGGATGAATAGGACTTGCGAAAGACAATATGCCCGACCATGCGGAACCCGGCTGCTTTCCAGGCATCGGCGAAGAGGTCGATACGGTTCCAGCCATAGAACGAAACGGCAAACCCGCCCCATTTCAGCACACGGTGCATCTGGTTGAAAGCGGGCCGGAGCCAGCGCGCATTATCGTCGTTGCGCACCTTCCGCCCGTCCCTACCCTGATAATTCACAAGGTAAGGCGGGTCTGTCAGGATGAAATCCACCGCATTGCGAGGCAGTGTGCGCATAAGCTGCACGCTGTCACCGTTGAGGATGGTATTGCGGAAATCGGTCGCCGTGGTGGTGTTGCCGGTCATGGTCTTTGCCCTTTGTTCCGCGAGGAACAGCCCCCGCTGTTCCTCTGCCTCGCGGCGAGCAGCGGGGTAGCAACGGCAAGGGCGACCGATGGGGAGGGGTATCTCCAGATCTGCACGAAGCGTAGCGCAGGAAGATCGGGGACACCCCATCGGACGGCGTCAGCGCGCTGACGCGAACCCTTGCCGGCGCGAGGGCGGAGCCATTAGCTTTTTTCCTCTTTATTCATGGCAACGGCATTTGCTTGCGCCCCTGGAGGCACGGTCATAATCTGTATTCATGGCCCGCACTCCTTCTGCAAAACCTGCCACCCGCAAATCCGCCGCATCCGCGAAAGTCGGCACGACCGTCACGAAAGAGAATCTGAAAGCCCTTGGTGCGGATCGGCTTGCAGACCTTCTGGTCGAACTGTCGGAACAGGATGCCGTGCTCACCCGGAAGCTGCGCATGGCGCTGACAGCCACTCATGCGAAAGACAAACTCGGCAAGGAGATCGAAAAGAGGCTGCGAACGATCCAGCGTTCCCGTGGATTCCTGCCCTGGGACCGGATCAAACCCCTTGCAGCCGAACTCGATGCCTTACGGCAATCCATTCTCAACGATGTTGCAACGACGGATGTCGGGCAGGCCATTTCCGCCATGCGTCTTCTCGTGGAACTTGCTCCTTCCGTCTATGAGCGCTCTGATGACAGTTCCGGTTACCTGTCAGATGTGTTTCGCGAAGCGGCCTCCGACCTTGGCACCCTCTGGGGACGACAGGCTGGCCGGGATCCGGCTGTCACTGTCAGGGATCTGCTCACGCTTCTCGACGGGGATGGGTATGGCACGTGTGACCACCTGCTTGTCTCGTGCGGTGAGGCGCTGGGTACGGCAGGCGCGGCCATGCTCAGGACCACGCTCCTCACACGACTTCACAAACTCCCCGTTTCCAAGGGGAAAGAGAATTACCGTGCCGACAGCGCGCGTATGCAGACCCTCGGTCACATGAGGGATCTGGCCGATGCCGTAGGCGACGTTGATGCCTATATTGACGCGGTCGGCCTGAGCGACCGTCAACCCGCCTATATCGGTGATGTTGCACGCCGCCTGCTGGACAAGGGACGCGCCCAGGAGGCGCTCGAATGGCTCGGCCGGGAGACCGATGAGACTTCCCGGTTCCGCTGGGAAAACGACGATCTGCGGATTGAAGCCTGTGAGGCTGTGGAAGACCGCGACCAGGCCCAGTCCCTGCGATGGAAAGTCTTTCGGGACCGCCTGAGTCTGCCGCACTGGCAGGCATACCAACGCCATCTCAGCGATTACGATGCGATCGATGTTGAAGAGCTGGCACTCAATCACATCCGTAATTTCCCGGTCAGGGGCGTAGCCCTTTCCACTCTTCTTGAATGGCCAGCGCTCGACGCCGCTGCCCGTCTCGTGCGGGAACATACGGCGGAACTGGACGGGCGTGATTACGGAACACTGCGTCCGGCTGCGGATCGTCTGTCTGAATCGTATCCCAACGAGGCCACGCTTCTTTACCGCCTACTGGTCGAGGCCGTGCTGGATAAGGCGCTTTCCCGCTATTATTCCTATGCAGCGAAGGATCTCGCCTCCTGTCGGCTACTTGCGCCAATGCTGACCACAGCAGATGGAATGGAAAGCCACGAAGCCTTTATGATCCGCCTGAAAGCGCAGCATAAGCGCAAACTGGGATTCTGGTCACTGATCGGTGAATAGTTAAAGACCGCTATGGGGGGGAAGCGGAATGTCCGGTTGTAGCTTAGAAATTAAAATAGTGGACATTCATTCGGACTGACGTAGGTTTTCGATTGTTCTCAGTAAAAAATATGACCTTAGAAGAGACAGAGAGACCCCCGCCGGGGTCTGGTGGCCTTTATTCCCACTCAATTGTCGTTTATGGAAAAATATCCCTTAGAAACAGCGTCTTAATTTCACCTTCATCATTCAATGCCATGAGAAATACCATCGACCATCAAAGCGGGAGCGGAGGATCGTCAGTATGGCTGGCAATGCTGAATACCGTTCTGGCACTCTATCTGCTCGCGGGACAGACCTTCGCCCCCCTTACCGCATAGTTCAACCTATTCGCTGTCATCATCCCCATCGGCAGCCAAACTCTGATCTTCATGACGCTCGACCAAGCGTTGATGGCCACCAAGCGAGATTGTCAGTTCATTGCCATCAAGCCGTGCCTGCAGGTCCTGCAAGATGAGACTACGCTTGGTTGCGTCACCCTCGATAACCCGCTCAAAGCTGGACACAGAAGCCACCGGCACGCGAACATAGCGTTCAATAAACGATGCCATCGTTGCCCCCGCCTCGTCTTCGAGGTGAGCCCAAGCCGCATCGCCCACATAAGCGGCGCCGCCCACCTCTCGGTACGCGGCCTGAAGCCCGGTCAGTTTGTCATTTTCTGTGGGATCCAGCACAACAAGAATTGGCTTTGCACCCGAACTACTGCAGTCGCGAGCAAATGAGAGCTCCTCGCCAAAACGCCCTTGCCCGCTAGCCGCAATCGTCACGCGCAACTTCAATTCGTACGCAAGTGGAGTTCCGTCCGGCAGCACTTTCCAGCAGTCGACTTGCCGACCCTTAGTAGGGTCATCAGTGCGCCTCACCACACGCTCCCGCGCCGACTTCGCCTCACCGCCGATGGCTGCAGCAAGGATGGGTTCGAAAAGATAGCCGGTTTCCTGTGCAGACCGATTGTCCAAATCGTAAAAGAATTTGCGCCAAGTGAGCCATGAAGCAAGTGCTTCCGGCGGAAAGTCAGGGCCGTATTCCATGAGCGCCCTAGGGGAGACTTGGACCATAGTCGGCAGAGGCTGCCTCTGAAGAATCAATCCATATTTACGACGGCGCTTATGAAGCTCGGTGAGGCATTTCAGATAGGTCATGAAGTCCTGATCCAGTGACGTGCCTGCATCAAGCATATCGACAACATCAAAGGACGTAACCGTCTCGTCGGGGTTGGTGAACCAGTCAACTGCCGTGGCGTAGTACTCCTGTTGCGGAGAAATTTTCGGCCAGAGCACAGGAAATGCTCGCGCCATTTCATCACTCTTGCCGATGTCAACGGCCACAAGTGCAATTACTTTGGCTAGCTCGCTGGCCTCCATGAGCGCCCGCATGTTTGCTGTCTTCGTGATCGTAAGCAGGCGAGTGAGCTGCTGCGATCGCTCTGCGCTGAGTCGTTGCCGTGTAGTCATTAAAAAACGAATCCCCCTTGGTGCATTTCTGCAAGCAGCGCTTCTGTTGATTTGAGTGCCGGACTCATTCCAAGCGCTTCAGTAAGAACAAATCCTAATAGCTTTGCAGACATCGCACCTGCCGGTCGCGTATCTGCACCAAACGACCCATCAATATCTCTTAAGTGTTTGGCCAAACGTTCAGCAGCGAGCGGTGGCACAGCGTTTCCAATTTGCTGAATGACGCTGGCATTGTTGCCAACCCACCTGTACTTGTCGGGAAATGTCTGAATGCGGGCACACTCGCGAATGGTCAAAGGACGATGCTCTGTAGGATGAATAAATTCCCGAGCAGCAGCCCCCGTGATCGTGAGGCTCTGCAGATTGCCATGCAGACGTTTGATCCCTGAAGGCGCGCCGCCCCGCTTCTCGGTTGGCGTACCGTCCGATACTCGCCGGTTTGCTCGCCGCCTGTAGCTCTCATGCCAAAGCTCGGGCGGCAGGTCTTTCATCGTCTGACCCGGTTTGAGCAGTTCAACCTGCATACGCTCCGCAGCCTCGACTCGAACGTGGTGAGTTACCACCTCGACGCGATTTCCCGCCCGCATTCGGGCATCGAATGCATTGACAGGTTCCGAGCTCGCGTACGGAACTAGCGCATCCTTATCACTTGCAGCGGGACCGAGCCCTGCCACCGCTTCGGCCAAGCTTGGAGCAAGCGGCTTGCCGGAAGCCTTTTTCGCTTTACCGCTATCGAATGAATACAACTCCTCGGGAAATTGAAAATCGATCCCAAGTCGGTTGCCAATGATTAGCACCCGCTTACGCGTTTGTGGCACGCCATATGCGGCTAGGTTTACCTTTTGCAGCCGTACCGAATATCCCATGTCGACAAACTCTCGTACCAGACGCGCAAGGTCCCGCCCCCCACCAGACGTCAAAAGTCCTTCGACATTTTCGAAAATGAACCAACGGGGCGAAAGCCGCTCAACGATATTTAAGTAGTTAAAAATGAGCAGATTGCGAGGATCTGCAAAATTGCGCGGACCAGCGGTACTAAAGCCTTGGCACGGCGGCCCGCCAATAACGACGAACGGCCTTTTGCCACCCGTGAGCATTTCAATATGAGATGGGTCAACCGTGCTCAGATCAAGCTGGTGGCAGGGGCTGCCGACATTCTCTTGGTAAGTCTGGCAGGCATCAGCGTTAATTTCCGCACCAAATAAAGGCTTCAGACCAGCCTGACTAAAGCCAGAGGAGAATCCCCCAGCCCCAGCAAACAGAGATACAACAACTTCGTCCTTATTCATGCCATATCCCATTGACGCGGCGCTATAACACCAACGTGCTTGTAAAGAGTGGTTCGAGACACGCCATACCGACGAGCAACATCGGCAACTCGGATGTCAGGATCACGCAAAAGCGCCTTGATCTCTCGCACCTGCTTCTCACCGAGTTTAGGTTTGCGTCCACCGGAGCGCCCTCTGGCACGCACTGCTGCAAGCCCCGCGTGGGTGCGCTCGCGGATCAGACTGCGCTCGAATTCCGCGAGGGCTGCAAAGACGTGGAAGACCAACTTCCCAGCCGCGCTGACCGTCTCGATTTTTTCAGTGAGGCTTTCAAAGCCAATGCCGCTGCGCTCAAGATCACTTACAACCTGCACCAAGTCGGGCAAGCTGCGACCAAGCCTATCCAAGCGCCACACGACCAGCGTATCCCCGCTGCGTAAGGCCTTGAGGCATTGCTCCAGCTCCGGCCGCATGGCGTTCTTACCGCTTGCGGTATCCTCGTAGATGACCCCGCAGCCAGCTTGCAGGAGCGCATCGCGCTGCAGCTCAAAGTGTTGGTCCTGCGTGGAGACCCGTGCATATCCGATACGCTGATTCATTGACCAAACCGGGACATTGAAAACTTGACGGCAATATTAACTCGACGGGAGGCATCCGACTAGCCCGGAAAGGCCGTTTTTACAGCGTCCAGAAAACCACCGTTTTCTGGACAAGGCGAAAAACTTATAAAGCAATTAACCGCACAGTTATGAGCAAGAGATCCTCTCGATTGGGTAATGGTCCATCTGGCTATCTCCGGACAGAAATGACGCCTGTTCACTCAGTGCCTGCGCCATAAGCAGGTGATCAAAGGGATCACGGTGATGGATAGGCAGCCCCATCAGGATCTTCAGGTGCTCGGGGGAAATCGGCAGAAGCGTAAAACCCTCTGCCGGAATAGTATCCGTGATCTCGTTGAGATCTGCATCCAGCTTCCCGATCCGGATTTTGATCGCGATCTCCCAGAGCGAGACAATACTAACCAGAATGTCGTGGGCCGGATCCGCAACGATCTCACGTGCTGCAGGTCCCAGTTTGTCAGAGTCGGACAACCACCATAGCAGCGCATGTGTATCGAGCAGAACCTTCACAGGGCCCCGTCCATGCTGTCGAGCATGTCCTGCGGCGTCTCATCAAAATCATCACTTAGCTTGATGCGCCCGCGTAGCCCACCCGGCTGCCGACGGGGGCGATAGGACGGGGATGGCGGGCGCAGTTCGGCCACGATCTCATCATGGGATGTGACCAGGATCGTACTGCCTTGCCGCGCCTGGCGAAGGTAAGCGGTCAGGTTGCCACGGAACTCCCGCACCCCGATTTTCAGTGGCGCGCTCTGGCTGCCAGAAAGCTGTTCACTCATGTGATCCTCCCTATGTGTCATCATATCATGTACACATAGGGAGAGAGCAAGTGACAAACGCAGGAGACGTCACAGGTCTGTCGCCTCTGATAAGGCGAGGGCATCCTCAACATCGACACCCAGATATCGAACCGTGCTGTCCAGCTTGGTGTGACCCAGCAAGATTTGCACTGCACGCAGATTACCGGTGCGTTTATAGATCATCGCGACTTTCGTCCGGCGCATGGAATGCGTCCCATATTCGCCGGGGATCAGGCCAACCGCTTCGACCCACTCGTCCAGCAAACGGGCATATTGCCGGGTGCCCAGATGTGCCTTCGCACTCAGGCGGCTGGGAAAAATAAAATCCTGCAGTGAGCCACCGCGATGCTCCAGCCAGGCACGGACGCTTTCACGTGTCGTTTCCGTAATTTCGAATTGCATCGGACGTTTGGTTTTCTGCTGCACGATCATTGCGCGGCTCCGGATCTGACCGCTGGTAACGAGATCGCCAATGCGCAGCGTCACGAGATCGCAACCTCGGAGCTTGCTGTCGAGGGCAAGGTCGAACAGTGCTCGATCACGGATCCGGCCTTCATGGGCCAACCAAAAGCGGATGGCCCAAACGTGTTTCTCTTTCAGAGCCCGTTTGGCGCCGACCATTTTGCCGGCGTTCCACGGGGTTTGGGTTTTCAGTGTGGGCGATGGGAAGCGTATGCCTTGTTCCATGACACGTTCTCCAGGAAGGCTGCTTGGATGCAGCCTGGTGTAGAATGCGCTCCGGCGGGAGGAAATGGCATCAGTTCATGGTGACTCCAGACTGTCCGCTTCGGGGCGTGGCATATTGGAGGCTGCATGTCCGACATGTAGGCGGAAGCCGACATGGAGACATCGCACCGTCATGCAAAACTACCCACCAGCCATTCTCTGAGCTTCGACCACCGCCGCCTCCCGCCCTGATTGCGCACGGCGATGGCCAATGCCTTCTGCTGCCCCACAAGCACAACGAGCTTTCTCCCCCGTGTCACGCCGGTATAGAGCAGGTTCCGCGCCAGCATGGCGTAATGCTGTGTCACCAGTGGGATCACCACCGCCGGGTATTCCGATCCCTGACTCTTGTGAATGGTCGTCGCGTAGGCCAGCACCAGTTCGTCCAACTCGCCGAAGCCGTAAACGACCTCCCGTCCATCGAATAAGACCGTCAGTTCGCCCTCTTCCACATCGATCCTGTCAATAACGCCAAGATCCCCGTTGAAGACATCCCGGTCATAGTCATTGGCGATCTGCATCACCTTGTCGCCGGGACCATAGGTCCAGCCAAACCGCTCGACCTTCACCTCGCCTGGCGGGTTCAGCGCCTGCTGCAATTCGATATTCAGCGACCGCGCCCCAAGCCCGCCCCGGTTCATCGGACACAGCACCTGCACGTCGCGGACCGGGTCCAGCCCGAACCGCGCCGGGATGCGGTCCTTCACCACGGCCAGCAACTTGCGCAGTCCGACCTCGGGCTCGGCCGCTTCGACAAAATAGAAGTCCGATCCCTCTTCCGCGCTCAGTTCGGGCATCTTCCCTTCGTTGATCCGGTGCGCATTGGTGATGATCCGGCTCTGCGCCGCCTGGCGGAACACCTCGGTCAGCCGCACCACAGGGACAGCACCGGAGCCAATGATGTCGGCCAGCACCTGCCCCGGTCCGACGGACGGCAACTGGTCCACATCGCCGACGATCAGCAGGGCTGCGCTGTCGGGTAACGCGCGTAGCAGGGAGCGCATCAGCAGCACATCCACCATGCTGGCCTCGTCCACGACCAGGAGATCGCAGGTCAGCGGGTTGGTGTCGTCCCGTTTGAAACTCCCCGTGGCCGGATCCGTCTCCAGCAGGCGGTGGATGGTCTTCCCCTCAAGTCCGGTGCTTTCCGACAGGCGCTTCGCCGCCCGGCCGGTCGGGGCGCAGAGCTGCACGTCCGTGCCCTTGGCGGTCACGATCTTGAGGATGGCGTTGACCAGCGTGGTCTTGCCCACGCCAGGACCACCCGTGATCACCAGCACCTTGCTGTTCAGGGCAAGGCGCACCGCCTCCTGCTGGCTGGGCGCGAGCGCAAGCCCGGTCTTCCTTTCCACCCAGGTCATGGCCTTTTCAGCGTCGATCTCGGGCCAGGGCGGACGGCCGACGGCGCAGGCATGCAATCGCTCGGCGACGCTTTGCTCCGCGCGATAGAGACCCGCCAGGAAGATGCATCCCGTCTCGCCCACGCTGTCGGCAATAACGTCGCCCGCCTCCAGCTCCAACGTGAGAGCCGTCTCGATCAGGGGTGCCGCGACCTCCAGCAGTTCGGCGGTGCTGGTCAGCAACTCCCCGACCGGCAGGCCACAATGCCCCTCATCCATGGCCTCGCCAAGCGCGTAGGAGATCCCGGCCCGCACCCGGATCATGGCGTCGGGCGCGATCCCCATCTTCCGGGCAATCTGGTCGGCAGTTTTGAACCCAATCCCCCGGATGTCCTTCGCGAGCCGGTAGGGGTTCTCGCTGATCAGTTGGACCGCGTCCTGCCCGTAGGTCTTGAAGATCCTTACCGCCCGCGAGGTGCCGACGCCGTTGCTGTGCAGAAACAGCATGATCTCGCGGATCACCTTCTGGTCCGCCCAGCCACCGACAATCCGCTCGGCACGCTTGGGGCCGATGCCCGTCACCTCCCGCAGACGTCCAGGTTCCTGCTCGATCAGGTCGAACACCGCCTCACCGAACGCTTTCACCAGTTTCTTCGCATAAACCGGGCCGATGCCCCGGATCATGCCGGAGCCCAGATAGCGTTCGATACCCTCGACCGTGGTCGGCGGGCTGGCCCTGAGGAACTCGGCCTTGAACTGGAGGCCGTGGGTGTGGTCGTTGAACCAGCGCCCCGACATCTGCACGAACTCGCCCGCCGAGATCATGGCGGCATGGCCGACAACGGTGACCAGGTCGCGCTGCCCCCGCACCTTCACGCGCAAAACGCAGAAGCCGTTCTCGGCGTTGTGGAACGTCACCCGCTCGACCAGTCCCGCCAGCGCTTCCGTGGGCGAAGAGTCGGTGGCGCGTCCGCTCATCCGGCCTGCCGGAGGATCGGCACTTCCGTATCGTTCATGACTCGCCCTCCCCTTCCGTCACGCCGCCGTAAGCCAGTATTTGTACGCCGCGCCTCTATCCGAGACTACCCATAACTACGATTCCGTACGCTTGAGCACGCACAGGCGCGACCTTCCACAATGCGGATTTCCATTGAAATAACAGTCATCTGTCCGGATCGTGTGTCTGTTTTCCTTGCCTTGCGGTCGGAAGAGAGCGACGATGACGGACAGACCCAGCCAGTCCATTGCCCCGGCGTATCGGCCGCCAGAGCCCGAGTTGCGGCTCATCCTGCGACCCAATGCCCCGGACCCGCGCCTTGTGGCGCTGGTCCGCCTCATGGCCCGTCGTGCGGCACGGGACTGGTTCCGGTCGCAGCAACAGGAGCAGCGCCGCCGCTCCGGACCGTAAGGGAAAGCCCGTCATGAAGGTCGCGCTCTACGCCCGCTATTCCTCCGACAACCAGCGCGATGCCTCGATCGCCGACCAGCTTCGGGTCTGCCGCACCCACGCGGAGAAGCAGGGCTGGAGCATCGTCGAGGAGTATACCGACCACGCCATCTCGGGTGCCTCCCTGATGCGGCCCGGCATCCAGGCGCTGATCGCGGATGCACAGCGCGGACGGTTCCAGATCGTGCTGGCCGAGGCGATGGACCGTTTGTCCCGAGACCAGGAGGATATCGCCGGCGTCTTCAAGCGCATGAACTACGCCGGCGTGCGGATCGTCACCCTCTCCGAGGGCGAAGTCTCCCACCTCCATGTCGGCCTCAAGGGCACGATGAACGCCCTGTTCCTGAAAGACCTGGCCGAGAAGACGCATCGCGGCCTGCGCGGCCGGGTCGAGCAGGGCAAGTCGGGCGGCGGCAACGCCTACGGCTATGACGTGGTGCGCAGGCTCGACGCCAATGGTGAACCGATCCGGGGCGACCGGACCATCAACCCGCAAGAGGCGGATGTGGTCCGTCGCATCTTCCGTGATTTCGCCGCTGGGCTGGGACCGCGCGCCATCGCCTTCCGTCTCAATGACGAAGGCATCCCTGCCCCTGGCAGCGGCACCTGGGGTTTCTCGACCATCAACGGCAACCGGCTACGCGGCACGGGTATCCTCAACAATGAGATGTACGTGGGCAGGCTGGTCTGGAACCGCCAGCGGTTCATCAAGGATCCCGACACCGGCAAGCGTCAGGCCCGCCCCAACCCGGACACCGAATGGGTCATCCAGGAGGTGCCGGAGTTGCGGATCGTCGATCAGGATCTTTGGGACGCGGTCAAGGCACGGCAGGCCAGTGTCAGCGCCAGCCGCGACACACGCGACACGTCATCGCCCGACCATTTCCGCGAGAAGCGCCGTCCCCGTTACCTGTTCTCCGGCCTGAGCAAATGCGGCTGCTGCGGTGGCGGCTATTCCATGATCTCCGGCACCTTGCTCGGCTGCTCGACCGCCCGCAACAAGGGCACCTGTGACAACCGGACCAATATGCGCCGCGAGGAGCTGGAGCGGCGCGTCCTCGACGCCCTGCGTCACCACCTCATGGACCCGGACCTGTTCGCCGAGTTCTGCACGGCCTTCACCACCGAGATGAACCGGCTGCGCATGGAGGCGTCGGCCGACATCGGCGCGGCTGAATCAGAACTGAAGCGGGTCGAACGCGACATCCAGCGGCTGATGGATCTCTACCTCTCGGAAGCGATCTCGATCGAGACGGTCAAGGAGCGCGGATCGAAGCTCGAAGCCCGTAAGAGTGAACTCAAGGACTTCCTCTCGACCGCCGAGGCGCCCCCACCCCTGCTCCATCCGCAGATGGCGGAGTTCTACCACCGGCAGCTCGCGCGCCTGCACGACATGCTGCATTCCGAGCTGGACGAAAAGCGCCAGGAGGCGGCCGAGGTGATCCGCTCGCTGATTGAGGCAATCATCCTCACGCCGTCCGACAAGGGCCTCCAGATTGATGTCCGGGGTGATCTCGCCGGTATCCTGACGATGGCGTCAGGCAGCGGACAAACGAAAACCCCAGCCCGTTTCCGGACTGGGGTTCGTGATGCGTTGGCATCGCAAGTTCAGATGGTTGCGGGGGCAGGATTTGAACCTGCGGCCTTCAGGTTATGAGCCTGACGAGCTACCGGGCTGCTCCACCCCGCGGTTGAGAGAGTGCTGATTTTGTTTTGGCTTAGTTTTATGAGGGTAGACTGGAAGACCTGGCGGCGACCGACTTTCCCGCGGCTTAAGCCGCAGTATCATAGGCGCTGGGGGTTTTCACGGCCGAGTTCGGGATGGGATCGGGTGGAACTCTCCCCGCCATGGCCACCAGGTCATCCAGACCACCCTTTAGGGCGTGTGGATGCGGTTGGTGCGTTTGGGTGTTTTGTGTGTGACGTGGTTATGGATGATTTCTGTGCACGGGCTATCCGTAAGGATAGTGTGAGAGTGAGCCTATTGGGTGATTAGGACCAG
>NZ_JACHIE010000014.1 GCF_014207635.1 Acetobacter lovaniensis | reverse complement strand
CATGAACTCCTGCCATGGCACTGGAAAACCCTTCACCTCACCAATAATACCATCCCACCCTGATTACGCTCGCGGCTCTCTCCGGATGCTTACTCTACGACGCCTATGCGCCGTCGATCTTCGTGACGGGCGGGTACATCGCCTCGTCCGGTGGAATTATCGGCTGCGTCGTCGCCATTGGCCTGTCGATCCTTCGGGCGCGGGAGGCCCGGAATGTCGCCACGTATGGCTCAGCCCGCTGGGCTGACGTTGGCGAGGTGACGGAAGCCGGGCTGCTCGACCCTGACGGTGTGGTGCTGGGCCGATGGGATCGGGACTATCTCCGGCATAATGGTCCAGAGCATGTCCTGTGCTTTGCGCCGACCCGTTCGGGCAAAGGTGTCGGGCTGGTCGTGCCAACGCTGCTGACCTGGCCGGGCTCGGCCATCGTTCATGACATCAAAGGCGAGAACTGGGGGCTGACCGCCGGATTTCGTGCCCGGTACGGGCGTGTGCTGCTGTTCGACCCGACCGATCCGGCGTCCTCGCCCTACAATCCGCTGCTGGAGGTTCGGCGTGGCGACAAGGAGGTACGCGACGTCCAGAACATCGCCGATATCCTCGTCGATCCCGAAGGCGCGCTGGACCGGCGGAATCATTGGGAGAAGACCTCGCACTCCCTGCTGGTGGGGGCGATCCTGCATGTCCTCTACGCCGAGCGGGACAAGACGCTGGCCGGTGTCGCCAATTTCCTCTCCGATCCGAAGCGGCCGGTGGAGGCGACGTTGCGCGCCATGATGTCCACGCCGCATCTCGGCAAGGCTGGTGTGCATCCGGTCATTGCGTCGTCTGCGCGGGAGTTGCTGAACAAGAGCGACAACGAACGATCGGGCGTCCTGTCCACCGCCATGTCGTTCCTGGGCCTCTATCGCGACCCCGTGGTGGCAAAGGTGACGGCACGATGCGACTGGCGCATCGCGGATCTCGTGTCCGGTCGCCAGTCCGCGAGCCTCTATCTCGTCGTACCGCCATCCGACATTGCCCGCACCAAGCCGCTGATCCGCCTGATCCTGAACCAGATTGGCAGGCGGCTGACGGAGGATCTGCACGTCTCCGCCCATCGGCATCGGTTGCTGCTGATGCTTGATGAGTTTCCCGCCCTCGGTCGGCTGGATTTTTTCGAGAGTGCGCTGGCCTTCATGGCGGGGTATGGGATTAAATCCTTCCTGATCGCGCAGAGCCTCAACCAGATCGAAAAAGCCTACGGCGCGAACAATAGTATTCTCGATAACTGTCATGTCCGTGTTGCCTTCGCCACCAACGACGAACGCACCGCCCGGCGGGTGTCGGACGCGCTCGGCACCGCGACCGAAATGCGTGATTCCACCAATTATGCCGGTCACCGGCTATCGCCCTGGCTCGGGCATCTCATGGTGTCGCGACAGGAAACGGCACGACCGCTGCTGACGCCCGGCGAGGTGATGCAGCTTCCGCCGACCGATGAACTGTTGTTGGTCGCGGGTGTGGCCCCCGTTCGCGCGAAGAAAGCCCGCTATTACGAAGACGCACGGTTCATGGAGCGTGTCCTGCCGCCCCCGGCTACTGGGACGAAACGCCCGTCCGCGCCCCCGTCCGATGACTGGTCTGCGCTGGAGGTAGGGGTTCCATCAGGAGGGCCAGCACCGGATGGCAGTAATAGGGCTGGTGACGATCCGGCCAATTCCGGTATTCGCCGCGAACCGGAATTGCCAGAGCATGAGGACGTCGCGCCGCCCGAGCGGCCGGGTATGCAGGAGTTCGATGTGCTCGACGACGAGCCGGATGTCGATGCGGCCAGGGCGCGCGCCATACGCCAGCAAGCCCGCTCCGTTGCGCGGCAGGCGACGATGGACCCGGCCGACGGTCTCGATCTGTGAGGATGCCCATGTCCAGCAAGACCCGCATGAATGTGTATTTCGAGCCGGAGCTTCTGAAGCAGGTCGAAGCGCTGGCGTTGCGGCGCAACGTCTCGAAGTCAGCGGTGATTGAGGCCGCTGTTGCGTCCTTTCTTTCGGCCGACGCTTCAGAGCGGTTGGAGGCGGTGTTCGCCCGCCGCATGGACAGGATCGACCGCCAGATTGCCGGGATGGACGAGGACCTCGCCATTATGGGCGAGACGCTGGCATTGTTCATTCGCTTCTGGCTGACCGTCACCCCACCGCTGCCCGACAGTGCCCAGGCATCGGCCAGGGCGAAAGGCGTCGAACGGTTCGAGGGTTTCCTGCAATCGCTCGGGCGGAAGCTGGCGACGGGAGATCGCTTTCTCAGGGAACTGTCGCGGGACATCGACACGCGGCGCAATCGTGGGGAAGACCCCCAGTAATCGTCAGATTGCGTGGGGCTGCCAAAAGGATTCGTCAATCCCGCCGATTACCGCCGTTTCCACGCAATGGCCGCACGGTCCGCAATAGTTGTTGAATCGAGCCGAAATGGCCCTCTTTTAATCATCCCCGTGTGGGGACCATCTGTTCCGGTCCCGTTCGAGCGGGGATTAGATGGCGGTTTCGCACCATAATTCGGAAAGCCAGGCACGCGGCATCTCGATGCTGCGCACGGCGATGGGACCGGCGATCGCGGGGCACCTTGCCGATCCCGCCGTGGTCGAGGTGATGCTCAACCCCGACGGGCGGTTGTGGATTGACCGGTTGTCTGAGGGACTATCCGACACGGGCGAAACCATTACCCCCGCCGATGCCGAGCGCATCGTGCGTCTGGTCGCACACCATGTCGGGGCGGAAGTGCATGACGCAGCGCCACGCGTGTCAGCGGAACTGCCGACCGGGGAGCGGTTCGAGGGGCTGTTGCCACCCGTGGTGACGGCCCCGAGTTTCGCCATCCGCAAGCCCGCCGTCGCGGTGTTCACCCTCGACGATTATGTCGCCACCGGGATCATGACGGTGGGGCAGGCGGATTTCCTGCGCCAGGCCGTTGCCGAGAGAAAGAACATTCTGGTCGTGGGTGGGACATCCACGGGCAAGACCACGCTGGTCAATGCCCTGCTGGCCGAAGTCGCGAAAACCGACGATCGCGTCGTGCTGATCGAGGACACGCGCGAACTGCAATGCGCGGCACCCAATCTGGTGTCCCTGCGCACAAAGGACGGCATCGTCACGCTGTCCGAGCTGGTCCGTTCGGCCCTGCGGCTGCGGCCTGATCGTATCCCGATCGGCGAGGTGCGCGGTCCCGAGGCGCTGGATCTGCTCAAGGCCTGGGGCACGGGTCATCCCGGTGGGATCGGCACGCTGCATGCCGGCACCGCCATCGGTGCCCTGCATCGCATGGAGCAACTGATCCAGGAGATCGTGGTCACCGTGCCCCGCGCGCTGATCGCCGAGACGATCGACGTGATCGCGGTCCTGTCCGGGCGGGGCACGCAGCGCCGGTTGTCCGAACTCGTCACCGTGGACGGGCTCGATCCCGCCACAGGCGCTTATTGCATCCATCCCTTCCAGCATTCGGGAGAATCCCAATGAACCTCACGCTGTTCCGCGTGCGTCGGCACGCGCCGCTCCTTTCCGCCGTGCTGCTACTGTCCATCGCATGGTGCTCCTCGGCCCTGGCGTCCGGTTCGGACATGCCATGGGAAGAACCGCTCAACCAGATCCTGGAATCCGTGCAGGGACCGGTGGCGCGCATCGTGTCGGTGATCATCATCACCGTGACCGGCCTGACCCTGGCCTTTGGCGAAACCTCGGGTGGCTTCCGTCGCCTGATCCAGATCGTCTTTGGCCTGTCCATCGCTTTTGCGGCGTCCAGCTTCTTCCTGTCGTTCTTCTCCTTCTCCGGGGGAGCACTGATCTGATGGCGGGATATGACGATGATGCCGTGCCGGGTTTCCATGTCCCGGTCCATCGGTCCCTGACTGACCCGATCCTGCTGGGCGGGGCTCCCCGTACACTGGCGATTGCCAACGGCACGCTCGGGGCCGCGATTTCTCTGGGGCTGCGGCTGTGGCTGGTCGGCGCCCTGTTCTGGATCGTCGGCCACGGGCTCGCGGTCTGGGGAGCGAAGCGCGATCCGCTGTTCGTCGAGGTGGGCCGGCGGCATCTCCGCTATCCCGCCTGGTTGCGGGCATAGGGAGGGCAGGGCGATGATGTCCCTTGGCGAATATCGCAACCGTGCTGCCCTCCTTTCGGATTTCCTGCCCTGGGCCGCTCTGGTCGCAAAAGGCGTCGTGCTGAACAAGGACGGTTCCTTCCAGCGCACAGCAAAGATACGCGGCCCCGATCTCGATAGCGCAACACCCGCCGAACTGGTTGGGGTCACCGGACGGCTGAACAATGCCCTGCGCCGTCTCGGCTCCGGCTGGGCCGTGTTCGTGGAAGCGCAGCGCGTTCCCGCCACGCTCTATCCCGAGAGCGATTTCCCCGATGCCGCCAGTCAGATGGTCGATCTGGAACGCCGGGAGCAGTTCGAGGATGAGGGGGCGCATTTCGAGAGCCGGTATTTCCTGACCCTGGTCTGGCTGCCACCGGCGGAGTCTTCCGATCGGGCTTCGCGCTTTCTCTATGAAGGCCGGGAGCGTGACGGGCCGGACCCGCACGGCATGCTTCATGTGTTCGTGGATCGCTCCGACCGGATGCTGGCCCTGCTGGACGGGTTCATGCCCGAGGCCGCCTGGCTCGATGACGGCGAGACGCTGACGTATCTGCACAGCACCATTTCGACCCGGCAGCAGCGGGTCCGGGTGCCGGAAATTCCCATGCATCTCGATGCCCTGCTGGTGGACCAGCCTCTGTCGGGTGGTCTGGAGCCAAAGCTGGGAGATGCGTACCTGAAAACCCTGACCATTACCGGTTTCCCGTCGCGGACCTTTCCCGGAATCCTGGATGACCTGAACCGGCTGGCCATGCCCTATCGCTGGTCCACCCGCGCCATCCTGCTCGACAAGACCGACGCCACCAAGGTTCTGACGAAGATCCGGCGGCAGTGGTTCGCAAAGCGGAAATCGATCGCGGCCATCGTGCACGAGGTCATGACCAACGAGGCGTCCGTCCTCGTGGACAATGACGCTGCCAATAAGGCGGCCGATGCGGATCTGGCGTTGCAATCCCTTGGTGCTGATGACGTCGGACAGGCCTATCTCACCGCCACCGTCACAGTCTGGGATGGCAGTGCCAGCATCGCGGCCGAGAAACTGCGTCTGGTCGAGAAGATCATTCAGGGGCGGGACTTCACCTGCATGACGGAAAGCCTGAATGCCGTGGAAGCCTGGCTGGGGAGCCTGCCCGGTCATGTTTACGCCAATGTCCGCCAGCCGCCGGTCTCGACACTGAATCTGGCCCATATGATTCCGCTCTCTGCCGTCTGGGCCGGACCGGAGCAGGATGGGCATTTTAACGCCCCGCCGCTGTTTTATGGCAGGACGGCAGGAGCCACACCCTTCCGGTTTTCCCTGCATGTCGGGGATGTCGGTCATACCCTGATTGCCGGCCCGACAGGGGCCGGAAAGTCAGTGTTGCTGGCTCTTATGGCGTTGCAGTTCCAGCGATATCAGGGCGCACAGGTTTTCGCATTCGATTTTGGCGGCTCGATGCGCGCCGCCACGCTGGCGATGGGCGGGGATTGGCACGATCTCGGTGGTGGCCTGACGGACGGGGATACAGAAACCGCGCCCGTCGCCCTTCAGCCCCTGGCGCAGATTGACGATCCCGATGAGCGCAAATGGGCCAGCGAGTGGCTGGGGCAGATCCTCGTTGGCGAGGGGGTGACGCTGACGCCGGACGTCAAAGCCCATCTCTGGTCGGCCCTGAATTCCCTCGCGTCATCGCCCGGCCATGAACGCACGATCTCCGGTCTGGTAGCACTCCTCCAGTCCAACGCCCTGAAGCAGGCGCTGGCCCCATACTGCCTGGGTGGTCCTTATGGCCATCTGCTGGACGCCGATGCCGAACGTATCGGGGATGCCGATGTGGTGGTGTTCGAGACCGAAGGGCTGATCGGCTCCGGCGCGGCATCATCCGTGCTGTCCTATCTGTTTCATCGGATCGAAGGCCGTCTGGACGGCCGCCCGACGCTGCTGGTGATCGACGAGGGCTGGCTGGTTCTCGATGACGGAAACTTCTCCGGTCAGTTGCGGGAATGGCTGAAAACCCTGCGCAAGAAGAACGCCAGCGTCATCTTCGCCACGCAATCCCTGTCGGACATTGCCAACAGTCCAATCGCACCTGCGGTGGTGGAAAGCTGTCCGACGCGGATATTTCTTCCCAACGAGCGCGCCATCGAGCCGCAGATCATGGCGATCTATCGGGATTTCGGTCTGAACGACCGGCAGATCGCCATCATCGCCCGTGCGGCGTCCAAGCGGGAATATTACTGTCAGACCCAGCGCGGCAACCGCCTGTTCGAACTGGGCCTCGGCTCGGTGGCGCTGGCGTTGTGTGCCGCGTCGGGGAAGGACGATCATCGACTGATCGATAGCGTGCTGGCGGAACACGGGCGGGACGGTTTTCTGTCCGCCTGGTTCGAGGTACGCGGTGTCACGTGGGCGGCGGACCTTCTGCGGGAAGGGGGCGTGCCATGATGGAAAAACTTTTCCGTATCCGGGCAAAAGATTTCCACCCTGGATGTGTCGTGGCCATGGGAACGGCTCTGGTTTTTCTCATGCCGGTTGTGTCTGCATCTGCGCAGTGGGCGGTCTATGACGGCGCGAACCACGTCGAGAACGTGTTGATCGCCGCCCGCACGCTCCAGCAGATCGACAACCAGATCACGTCACTGGCCAATCAGGCGCAGATGCTGGTCAATCAGGGGCGTAATCTGGCGAGCCTGCCGCTATCGACATTGTCATCGCTGCAATCATCGATTTCCCAGACCACGGCACTGCTCGCGCAGGCGCAGAACATCGCCTACAGCGTCCAGTCCGTCGAGCAGCAGTATCAGCAGGCGTACACGTCCGTGTCGTCCGGTATGTCCGATAGTACCCTGTTCAGCCAGGCACAGACACGCTGGCAGTATTCCGTGGGCGGGTTCGAGGACGCGCTGAAATTGCAGGCGCGGGTGGTGGGCAACATTCCCTCTGACAGCAGCGCCATGAGCCAGCTTGTATCGGCCAGCCAGACCTCCACCGGGGCGTTGCAGGCCGCGCAGGCGGGAAATCAGCTTCTGGCCCTGCAATCGCATCAGCTTTCCGACATTCAGGCCGAACTCGCCGCCAACGGCCGCGCCACGGCCCTGCAACAGGCGCGTGATGCCGCGACGGAAGCGGAAAGTGACACGCAGTATCAGCACTTTTCGCAGCATGACGCCTATGCACCGGGAACGGTGTCCATGTTCGGCAGCAATGGGAACTGACGGCCATGGCCACCAACGACGTGGGCGTTATTGATACCTTCCTGAACACCTTCACGACCACGATCGACAGCGGTTTCGGCCTGCTGAAAGGAAATGTGGTTTCGCTGGCGGGATCGCTGTCTGTGCTCGATATCGCGTTGGCCGGGCTGTTCTGGGCTTGGGCGGCGGATGAGGACATCATCCAGCGTCTGGTGAAGAAGACGCTGTATATCGGATTCTTTTCTTTTCTGATCAACAATTTCGATCATCTTGCGAAGGTGGTGTTCGACAGTTTCGCCGCCATGGGCCTGAAGGTCGGGGGTGGCGGTCTGGCACTGTCGGATTTCCTCCGTCCCGGCCGACTGGCCGCGACGGGGTTCGATGCGGCCCAGCCGCTGCTGGAGTCCGTTCATAATCTTCTCGGCCCTGTCGCATTTTTCAAAAACTTCATCCAGATTTTTGTGCTGTGCCTGTCCTGGCTGATTGTGCTGGCGGCGTTCTTCATTCTGGCCGTGCAGCTTTTCGTGGCCCTGATCGAGTTCAAGCTGACCACGCTGGCAGGCTTCGTGCTGATCCCCTTTGCCCTGTTCAACCGGACGGCCTTCCTGGCGGAGAAGGTACTGGGCAATGTCGTCTCCTCCGGCGTGAAGGTGATGGTGCTGGCGGTGATCTCCGCCATCGCCTCGGTGCTCTTCCGGCAGTTCAACATCTCCTATGGCGATGCCGTGCCGACCATCGGCCAGTCTGTCTCTGTCGTGCTGGCCTCGGTATCGATCGTGGGCCTGTCCATTTACGGCGGCAGCATCGCCAATGGGCTGATCTCCGGCGCGCCACAGCTTGGCGCGGGCGCCGCTGTTGGCACAGGCATGGCGGTTGGCGCGATGGGCGCTGCTGCTGTTGCCGGTGTCGGGGCTGTCGCATCCGGTGGCGCCGCAGCCCTCGGCGCCACGGCTTCTGCCGCGCGTGGCGGAGCCACGATCGCGGGGGCCGCCAATACGGCTTATTCCATGGGTGCCATGAATGCCGCTGGCGAAACTGCCGGTGCCCGCATGGCAGCCGGGCTGGGCGGTGTCGCCCGGGCGCCGGGCAGCGCTGCCGCAAATGCCGTGAAGAGCAAAATGTCGTCTGCGGCGAACACCATGAAACAAAGCTACGGCGAGGGCGCGCGAGGGGCTTTCACCGCGACAGGCGGACGCTTCACAGGTGGGTCATCGTCCGATGCGAACGGCGGGCAGTCTGGTGGTTCGTCCGGTAACGGCGGAGGGGGTGTTGCCGGCGGCAGTTCTGGCCCCGAGGGTACGCCACCCCGCTGGGCGCGAAGCATGAAGCGCCGCAACGCAGCCACCCATGCTGCCGAGGCCGCCCATATCATCCGCTCCGCCGATGGCGGTGGCGGGTCCACCTCCATCGATCTCTCGGAGAAAGAATGATGTTCCGTCGCTCCACAACACGCTACGGGACCACGCCTGAGCCCGTCACTCCCTATCAGAAGGCAGCGCAGGCATGGGACGAGCGCATCGGCTCCGCCCGCGTGCAGGCCCGCAACTGGCGGCTGATGGCGTTCGGTTCTCTGTTCCTGTCCGCCAGTCTTGGGGGCGGGCTGGTCTGGCAGTCCGCGCGCGGCACCATCACGCCGTGGGTCGTGCAGGTGGACCGGCTGGGGCAGGCGCAGGTCGTGGCGCCGGCCACGTCCGGCTACATGCCCGCCGATCCGCAGATTGCCTGGTATCTGGCGCAGTTCGTCCACGACGTGCGCGCCCTGTCATCCGATGCCGTCGTGGTCCGGCATAACTGGCTGCGCGCCTACGATTTCACCACCACGTCCGGCGCGGTGGCGCTGAACGATTATGCGCGGCTGAACGATCCATTCTCGCGCATCGGGCATGAGCAGGTCGACGTGGACATCGCCTCGGTGATCCGGGCCTCGCCCGGTAGCTTCCGGGTCGCCTGGACCGAGCGCCATTACCGCGACGGCGCGTTCGCCGGCACCGAGCGCTGGACCGCCATCGTGTCGGTTGTTCTGCGCACGCCGCGCGACGCGGATCATCTGCGGAAAAATCCGCTCGGTATTTACGTCTCTGCCATCAACTGGTCTAAGGAACTCGGACAATGATCCGCACCCTCACGCGCGCATTGCCGTTGCTGACCCTGCCGCTGGCCGGATGCGCGCAGCATTATCATCCGCCGGTTATTCGTTATGATGACGCGGCTCAGGCCGTGCGCCAGCCCGATCCGCCGAAGCCTGTGCAGGTGGTGGAAGTTCCGCAAATCCTTCCCCTGCCGGGCCAGCTCAAACCGCTTCCGTCCTTGCGGCGTGCCCATGTCGTGCCCGAAGCGGCTGATCCCACCGTGCGCGTGACGCAGGCCAATCTTGCCGCCCGCATCCAGCCGACACGAGGCGGCTATGTGAACGCGGTGCAGGTTTACCCCTACAGCGCGGGTGCGCTCTATCAGGTCTATGCTTCGCCCGGCGAGATCACCGACGTTATGCTGCAACCCGGCGAGAATCTGGTCGGCACTGGGCCGGTCGCGGTGGGCGACACCGTGCGCTGGATCGTCGGCGATACCACCAGTGGCGCGGGTATGACCAAACGGGTGCATATTCTGGTCAAGCCGACGCGGCCGGACCTGACCACCAATCTGATCGTCAATACCGATCGGCGGACTTATCTCGCCGAATTGCGGGCGACGCCTGCGACCTACATGGCGTCTGTGTCCTGGGACTATCCCGAAGATGACCTGATTGCCCTGCATCGGCAGGACAGTGACGCCGACGAGGTCACCCCGGTGGAATCGGGGCTGAATCTCGACACGCTCAATTTCCGCTACGCGATCGAAAGCGTGAAAGGTGGGATGCCGCCTTGGATGCCGCTGCGGGCGTTCGATGACGGGCGAAAGGTGTTCATCGCGTTTCCGTCCGGTATCGGGCAGGGCGAACTGCCCCCGCTCTTTGTGCTCGGGTCCGATGGCGGGCCGGAACTGGTGAACTATCGGGTCCGGCAGAACTGGATGATCGTCGATCGCCTCTTTGCCGCCGCCGAATTGCGGCTGGGCGACAAACATTCCGAGCAACGGGTTCGGATTGTCCGCACTGACGGCAGGAAGTCATGAGCGACACCGAGGAGCGCAAGGATGGAGGAGGGGGCGTTGCTGGAAACGGAAGCGCAACGGGACCGTCCCCCGATCTGCGGCTGCGCGCGCAGCGTCCGCCGGTCGTAAAGCTCTCGCGCCCCGTCATCTGGACATTGGGTGCCGCCGGAGTGCTCGCCATCGGCCTCGCGCTGGGCTACGCGCTACAAAGCAACACGCAGAAAGGGCCGATTCAGGCGGCGCAGGACACGGACGCACGGGCCTCGGCCGACGGGCTGTCGGCACTCCCCAGCGACTATACCAATACACCGAAGCTGGGGCCGCCTTTGCCCGGCGATCTGGGCAGGCCGATCCTCAACGCACAGCGGCAGGGCCGCGCGGGACCGCTTCTCGGCATGGGGGATCGTCGCGGTGACCAGGAGATCGAGGCGGCGCGGACCAGCCGGCTCTTCGCGCAGGTCGAGGCGCGAGAAGGGCAGGGTGCGCAGACAATTCCGGTCATGGCCACCGCTCCCGGAGCACAGGCATCACCGACCAGCCCCGATCAGCAGACCGGCAATCGCGCCTTTCTGGCAGGTCCGCCCGATCGTGCGATGGCCAGCCCCGATCGCATCATGCCGCTGGTCTCGCCCTACGTCCTCCAGGTTGGCACCGTGATCGCTGGAGCGCTGAACACGAAGCTCAGCTCTGACCTGCCCGGCCAGATCGTCGGGCATGTGACCCAGAACGTCTATGACAGTCCGACCGGCCGGTTCTTGCTGATCCCGCAGGGTAGCACCCTGTTCGGGGCCTATAACAGCGGCATTTCCTTCGGGCAGCAGCGCACCCAGATTATCTGGACGCGGCTGATCTACCCGAACGGCGACAGCCTCGTCCTGGAAAAGCTGCCCGGCGGCGACGCCATCGGCCAGTCGGGCCTGTCGGATGAGGTGAACAACCATTGGGGCCAGCTCTTCAGGGCAGCGCTGGTCACGACTCTCCTCAGCGTGGGCTCCGAAGCCGGGACGTCATGGAACGAGAACAATCTCATGCAGGCCATCCGGAGCGGTGCAAGTAACGGTTTCTCCACGGTCGGCAACCGTCTGATCGATCGCAGCCTGAACATTCAGCCCACCCTGACCGACCGGCCGGGCCTGCCGTTCACGCTCATTCTGAACCGCGATCTGGTTCTAAAGCCTTGGACACAGGAGGAAATCCACCCATGACGAAGCTGAAGCTCGGTCCGATCGAGGATGACAAGCCCGTGAAGGTCACGCTGGAGTTGCCGGCCACCCTGCATCGTGATCTTGTCGCCTATGCTGAAATCCTCGGTAGCAGCCCCGGACAGAGTGCCCCTGATCCCATGCGTCTCATCGTGCCCATGCTGGAGCGTTTCATCGTCACTGATCGTGGTTTCGCCAAGGTGCGGAGACAAAACAAGGCGATCAGATAAAATGCACGATTTGAGATACGCTATCACATTACAACATTGATGCGGGTGAGTTTGATCGATTTTCAAGCCGTCGGCAGGGGGCGGATCTGAGCGAATAGCTTGACGAGAGCATCTTTCTAATTCAGACCGCATTATAGCGTACTAGGATCGTCAGCCAATGGGAGGCGACCGCCCCCACTGAAGGAACCTATGACCACTGCGCGTCACATCGTTGCCCTGCTGCAAAGCCATATCGCTGGAGACGAGCAACGCTTTCTCTCCGTTGCGACGCAATTGGCCGCTCACGAGGCGCGTCAAGGGCATGGCAAGCTTGCGCAGGAATTGCGAGAGTTGGTTGAGGCAGCAAAAGGTAAAGACGCGACAGTTGCCCGACGCGGTGCTGGCCCCGTGCCTATCGCGCAACCTAAGGGCGAACTTACAAACCTTCTTTCTGCGCGTTATTCTAACATTCGCCTCAACAGCATGGTGCTGACACCAGCACTCGGAGAACGAATTCGCCGAGTGCTGACGGAACAACGTCAACAGGAGCGGCTTCGTGCGCGGGGGCTTACTCCCCGTCGAAAGATCCTTCTTGTTGGGCCGCCAGGCTCCGGTAAAACCATGACGGCTGCCGTCTTGGCAGGCGAACTTAAGTTGCCATTGTTTACAGTCCTTTATGACGGGTTAATCGGGAAGCTGATGGGGGAGACGGCAAGCCGCCTTAGACTAGTGTTCGATGCCATTGCCGTTCAGCGCGGTGTCTACTTCTTTGATGAATTTGACGCTGTCGGTGCTCAGCGCGCTGGCCCAAATGACGTTGGCGAAATCCGACGTGTACTTAATTCATTTCTTCAATTCATCGAGAACGATGATGGGCCGAGTCTCATAGTGGCGGCGACAAACCATCCTGAGCTGCTCGATAAGGCACTATTTCGTCGATTTGATGATGTAATTACTTATGGGCTGCCAGATACTAAGATCGCGCGCGGAATTCTGGAATCACATTTGGCGACATTTAAATTGAAATTGATCAATTGGGATCAAGTGCTTAAAGCCACAGATGGTCTCAGTCAGGCGGAGATCGCTCGTGCCGCAGAGGATGCGGCCAAGATGGCCGTTCTTGGTGGAACCGAGAATGTTGACCAATCTATGCTGCTCGCTGCGCTCGCGGAGCGTAAGGCGGCTACGTTTTGATTTTTTAGAGCGCTATGGTGGATATGAAGCGAGATCGACCGCACCTGTATATGGAAGGGGGCGGAGAGAAAGAACTTTATACTTCGCCGAAGCGAGGAGACTCAGGCTTGCCGCCTGCACGAGTTCGGGCCGCGCATGCCCATAAGCTTGAACAGGCTATTGGTAATGCGCTCTCAGAGGCTCGCCGTAAGTTGGCAACGCGCGATGAGGCCGTAGCCGAGGGCGAGCGTGGTTTTTACCTGGAGTTTGAGATTCCCGCAGCCGAGCGAGCTGCTGTAGACGGGTTGGAGAATAAACCCAAGTCGATCGAATTAGTTGCGGTAAGACTGCCCGAGGACGGAGAAGATCTGATTTCAGCCACGGTATTTGTGCCGGAAAAGTCTGCTGATTTTTTTGTCAAGAAGATCAAGGCCTATCGCGACGAGGACACAAAAACGGGCAAGCCAAAAAACGAAGCTCTTGTTGCTCGGATTGAAGATATTCGTTTGGCTGCTCTTCGTTCTCTTTTTACCGATGATATGACGTTGTTTCCTCAGGCCGAGCGTCAGGCTTGGTGGGAAGTGTGGTTGCGTGAAGATAGACTTGGGACATTTCGGGCGGTTGCGGAACGCCTGAATGTCGTTCTGAAAGAGCACATAATCAGCTTTCCAGAACGGGACGTTGTGCTGGTACTTGCGAACGAAGCCACAATGGTGCGGTTGGTTGGAAATACCGATGCAATCGCTGAATTAAGGATTGCGAAGGATACTCCATCGCTATTTCTTGAAATGGGTGCCGTTGAGCAGGTTGAATGGGCGGCCGAACTTGCTGAGCGGGTCAACCCGCCATCAATTCTGGCACCTGCGGTCTGTGTTCTCGATAGCGGGACGACCCAAGGGCACGTTCTCATTGCGCCAGGCCTCGATCCTGCGGATCAGCACGCTTACGATAATTCATGGGGCGTGGGGGACAGTGCTTTTTGGAACGGCCATGGCACCGCAATGGCTGGCGTCGCGTTGTATGGGGATCTCGAAGCGGCACTGAGTGGAAACGCTGCCATCAATTTGCAGCACCGTTTGGAGTCCGTGAAGATTTTGTCGCCCAGTGATCAGAATGATCCTGAACTTTATGGTGCCGTAACAGAGGTAGGGATCACCAAGGCAGAGACGTGTGCACCGCGCCGACGGCGCGTGTTTTGCATGGCGGTGACTAGTGACATCGGCTTGGGACGTGGCCGTCCTTCTTCATGGTCAGCGGCTATCGATCAGCTTTGTTATGGCAACGGGATTCATCGTCGTTTAATAGTTTTGGCGGCAGGAAACTTGCGAGGCGATATTGTCGCTGCGGAATATCCTGACGCGAATGACCTTGCAGAGGTTGAAAGCCCAGCTCAAGCATGGAATGCGCTTGTCGCTGGCGCTTACACGGATAAAATTACCATTACGCATCCGGACTATGCCGGCTGGGAAGCTATTGCACCTGCGGGAGACTTGGCACCAACTAGTCGCACGTCAGGAATATGGGATCGGCAGTGGCCGATCCGTCCCGATGTGGTTTTCGAGGGCGGTAACCTTGCCTATGACGGAGTTAATCCGGCCTCGGCAATCGACGATCTTCAACTCATTACAACGCATTTTCGGCCGAATGTTCGCTTGTTTGACGTATTTGGTGATACCAGTGCGGCAGCGGCCTTAGCGGCTAATCTATCGGCTGGTATTATCGCCGCCAGGCCTGAACTGTGGCCGGAGACGGTACGAGGATTGGTGGTTCATTCGGCTGAGTGGACACCGGCAATGCAAGGTCGCTTTAATGCCGCCGTCAATCAGACGCAGAAGATGGCGATGTTGCGTCGTTATGGCTGGGGTGTACCAGATCTTGGACGAGCGTTGATGAGTGCCCTAAATGATGCGACTCTCATGGTGGAGGACGCTCTACTACCCTTCCGAAAAGACGGCTCAAACATTAAAACAAGGGATATGAATTTACATCATCTACCGTGGCCGCGTGATGAGTTGCTTGCGCTCGGTGATCAAGATGTGGAATTGAGAGTGACCCTATCTTACTTTGTTGAGCCTAATCCTGGCGAAAGAGGTTGGACGCGAAGGCATCGTTATGCTTCCCATGCTCTTCGTTTTGCTGTGAAACGCTCCCTCGAAAGTCTTCAGCAGTTCCGGACACGCATTAATAAGGCTGCCGAGGCGGAGGAAGCTGGTGCAATGGGGAGCGCGCCTGGAGGAGACAATTGGGTATTGGGCTCGATACGGGATCGTGGCTCAATCCACTCCGATATATGGCGTGGAAGTGCGGCCGCACTTGCGGAGCGTGATGCTGTTGGTGTGTTCCCGGTCAGTGGCTGGTGGAAAGAGAAGCCTGGTTTGCAGCGCTGGGATCGGTCGGTACGATACGCACTTCTGGTGTCGATCCGTGCGCCTGGCGCGGAAGTCGACCTTTATACAGCAATCGCCAATAAGCTGGCTGTAGCAGTTCCCGCTTCTTGACCAGAGTTATACGGCTGTTTCCATTATATTTTTGTGAGTAAGCGTCACGACTAAACAGCAAACATTAGTGATTGTCGGTATCGGGGGCTGCGTGCCCCCGCAACCATCTGAACTTGCGATGCCAACGCATCAGGAACCCCAGTCCGGAAACGGGCTGGGGTTTTCGTTTGTCCGCTGCCCGACGCAACTGTCAGGATGCCAGCCAGATCGCCCCGGACGTCGATCTGTAGTCCCTTGTCGGACGGGGTGAGGATGATCGCCTCGATCAGCGAGCGGATCACCTCGGCCGCCTCCTGGCGTTTCTCGTCCAGTTCGGAATGCAGCATGTCATGCAGGCGCGCGAGTTGCCGGTGGTAGAACTCCGCCATCTGGGGATGGAGCAGGGGAGGCGGCGCCTCGGCGGTGGCGAGGAAGTCCGTCAGTTCCGCCTTGCGGGCTTCGAGCTTGGAGCCGCGCTCCTTGACGGTTTCGATCGAGATCGCTTCTGAAAGATAGAGGTCCATCAGCCGCTGGATGTCGCGTTCGACCCGCTTCAGTTCCGCCTCTGATGCGCCGATGTCGGCCGACGCTTCCATGCGCAGCCGGTTCATCTCGGTGGTGAAGGCCGTGCAGAACTCGGCGAACAGCTCCGAATCCATGAGATGATGACGCAGGGCGTCGAGCACGCGCCGCTCCAGCTCCTCGCGACGCATATTGGTCCGGTTGTCGCAGGTGCCTTTGTTGCGCGCCGTCGAGCAGCCGAGCAATGCGCCAGAGATCATCGAATAGCCGCCACCGCAGCAGCCGCATTTGCTCAGACCGGAGAAGAGATAGCGGGGGCGGCGCTTCTCGCGGAAATGATCGGGCGAGGATGTGTCGCGTGTGTCCCGGCTGGCGCTGACGCTGGCCTGCCGCGCCTTGACCGCGTCCCACAACTCCTGGTCTACAATCCGAAGCTCTGGCACCTCCTGGATCACCCATTCGGAGTCCGGGTTCATCCGAGCCTGACGTTTGCCGGTATCGGGATCCTTGATGAAGCGCTGGCGGTTCCACACCAGCTTGCCCACATACATCTCATTATTGAGGATACCGGTGCCCCGTGCGCGGTTGCCGGTGATGGTCGAGAAGCCCCAGGCGCCGCTGCCTGGGGCTGAAATGCCTTCGTCATTAAGACGGAAGGCAATCGCGCGCGGTCCCAGACCTGCCGCGAAGTCGCGGAAGATGCGGCGGACCACGTCCGCTTCTGCGGGATTGATGGTGCGGTCGCCCCGGATCGGCTCCCCATTGGCGTCGAGCCTGCGCACCACGTCGTAGCCGTAAGCGTTACCGCCGCCGGACTTGCCCAGTTCCACACGCCCCCGCAGGCCGCGATGGGTTTTCTCGGCCAGATCTTTCAGGAAGAGGGCATTCATCGTGCCCTTGAGGCCGACATGAAGGTGGGAGACTTCTCCTTCGGAGAGAGTGACGATCCGTACGCCGGCATAATTCATGCGCTTGAAGACGCCCGCGATATCTTCCTGGTCGCGGGAGAGGCGATCCATCGCCTCGGCCAGCACGATCTGAAACCGTCCGCGTTGTGCATCCGCGATCAGCGCCTGGATGCCGGGCCGCATCAGTGAGGCACCCGAGATGGCGTGATCGGTATACTCCTCGACGATGCTCCAGCCCTGTTTGTCCGCGTGGGTACGGCAGACGCGAAGCTGGTCGGCGATCGAGGCGGCGCGCTGGTTGTCGGACGAATAGCGGGCGTAGAGCGCGACCTTCATGGTGAGGCATCCCTTACGGTCCGGAGCGGCGGCGCTGCTCCTGTTGCTGAGACCGGAACCAGTCCCGTGCCGCACGGCGTGCCATGAGGCGGATGAGCGCCATCAGGCGCGGGTCGGGGGCATCGGGGCGCATGACAAGCCGTAATTCAGGCTCGGGCGGCCGATACGCCGGGGCAATGGACTGGCTGGGTCTGTCCGTCATCGTCGCTCTCTTCCGACCGCATGGCAAGGAAAACAGACACACGATCCGGACAGATGACTGTTATTTCAATGGAAAACGGGAATATGAGAGGGCGCGTCCATGCGTGCTCAAGCGTACGGAATCGTAGTTATGGGTAGTCCCGGATACAGGCGCGTCGTACAAATACTGGCGTAAGACGGGCAGACTGGACGCTCTCGTGTGGTCAACTTGCGACAAGCGTCAGGCGAGATTGTTCCTCTGGGCGCCCTGTATACCCGTTACCCCATAATGTTGCCGGATCAGATCGCCCAGCCCGGTGGCCGCGCGAGTGAGTTGCCCCGCACGCGAGTGAAGCACCAGATCGATCGAACCAGGAGACGGCAAGGTCTGGTTCACGATACTCGGGACAAGACCTTCTGTCAGATCCTCAGCAAGAGGGGATACCCCCAATCCGGCGTTAACCGCAGCCAGAATGCCCGCGAGTGAAGGACTCACATAGGCGACTGTCCAGGGAATCCCGGCTTTTTCAAGCGCCCTGATGGCGCGCTCACGATAGATGCAGGGTTCGGGAAATACGATCAGGGGCACAGTCCCGGTGGTAGAGGCCAGTCCCATCCAGACCACGGTACGCCTGGCAAGAATTTCACCTCCGGCAGCGCGGTCCTGCTTGGTCAGCACATGGTCAAGGCGCTGTACATCTAGGGCAGACAGGAGACGGTCGCGGTTACCAACCTCCACCTCGAGGCGAGCGTCGGGATGTTGTCGGGCAAAATCAGCGAGAAGCTGCGTAAAGCCACGTCCGCTGGCAAAATCGTCTGGCAGACCGACCCTTACAAGACCAGTGAGAGAGGTCCCGGCCAGACGTGATCGGGCCTCCTGGTCCAGCCGCAGGATTTCACGCGCATAACCGATGAGTTCCCGCCCCTGAAGCGTCAGTGCGACAGACCCGCCACGATCGCGCTCCATCAGCCGATGGCCAGCCTGTTCTTCCAGACGCTTGATATGACCGCTGATTGTCGACTGGGTGGCATTGAGATGCCGTGCGGCTTCCGTGAAGCCACCGGTGTCAATGACGGTCAGAAAACTGCGAAGGCAGATCGGCGAAAGCATAGCTTTTCTTATCGTAAAAGGCGATATGATGTAATTATATATCTGTTTCTATGCTAAGAAGAAAGCGCGCATAGCAGGAGCGGAGGTACGCTCATGCAGCACATAACGATCACAACATCCCAACTCGACATTGCGTGTCGGATATCAGGACCGGAAGACGGATTTCCAGTAATCCTGCTTCATGGGTGGCCGGACGACGCGCTGACATGGAACCGGCTCCTGCCGCATCTGCATGCGGCTGGTTTCCGGACTTATGTGCCCTGGCTGCGCGGTTGCGGCCCAACGCGTTTTCGGGAGGCAGATATCCCTCGAAACGGGCAGCTTGTGGCTCTCGCCCAGGATATGCTCGAAATGGCGGATGTCGTGGGGATTTCCCGTTTCAGCATCATTGGACATGACTGGGGTGCGCGAGCTGCCTACATCGCCTCTGTTCTGGCACCTGACCGGATAGCAGTGTGCGTGGCCCTATCCGTGGGATGGGGAACAAATGATGCTGGTCAGGCCATGTCTTACCGTCAGACGCAGAATTACTGGTATCACTGGCTGATGGGGCTGGACCGTGGCGCTAAACTCATCCGGAACGATCGCCAGAAATTCATGCGGTATATCTGGTCGATCTGGAACCTGGGATGGCAAATCCCCGAAGACGAATTCGCAGCGACGGCTCAGGCGTTCGAAAATCCCGACTGGGCAGATATTACGCTGCACTCCTATCGCGTGCGCTGGGGGCTGGCTGAGCGTTCCCCGGTATTCGAAGAGCTTGAGAAACGTGTTGTTGCCGACCCGATCATTCATGTGCCCACGCTGGTCATCCACGGGGGTGATGACCCGTGTAACGATCCGGAGACGTCAGCCAGTAAGGATCATCTGTTCAGGGGTCATTATGAGCGGCGTGTTCTGCCCGGAACCGGTCATTTTCCCCAGCGCCAAAGTGTGGCTTTGGTGGCAAAATTCGCTATCCCTTTTCTCCTACAAAACGGAAGCTGACCGATAAAACATATCGGTAACCACACGATCTGAGTGAAGCTATTAACCGGGGACTTCACCGTAAGCATAAGTAATTGATTACGTGACTTAAGCTGCGTCCATTGTAATATGGTGTCTCCCAATCAGAGGCGGGATGAGGAGATAATTGACTTTTTTCGGTAATAGCTGATGTTGGTTTGGAATGAAGTTTTTTAATAGATATGGGGTGATTGATGGATCTTACCAATATTCCACTTCAGATACGTGCTCACTGGAGTAATCCCAACATCCCAATTATCGTTCGTTCCGGCATACCCGGTGAAAAGCTTACAGCGCGTTTACCCTATCGCTCAGACAATAATACTTGGCTACGAAGTCTTGCCAGCGGAACTCGCAAACCGGAAATAAAATGGTCACCAAAAATCAAGGCATGGAAACTGCCAATAAGTTGGCTCAATCGCTTTGTTGATAGCGGATTGGAGCGTTATGGGCGTTTATATTTAATTCAACCCTACCGTGAAATTGAGAAATGTGCCCCAGCGTGTCGAAATGCTGTCGGTCACGACTGCCAATGTTCGTGTATGGGAGCGAATCATGGGATCGGCGACGGAAGAGGATGGTTCGATGTTTCAGAGACATTTTCGTTTCGGTGGGGAACCTCTGCGGCAGCGATTAAGCTTATGACCAAAAAACTAAGAACCGTTTAGCTTTCTTCTGAGGCGCTTTTTATTGGGTGTCGACCCTCATTGCCTAGGCGATTTCTAGGAGATCTCTGTTGCATTAGGAACGTCGTAAATATTCTCTGAAAATGCAGATGCGAGACGATGGTCTAAAAGCGCGGTTATGATATCACGGCATGTCTCAGGTGTAGGGACGATCTGTCCAGCAGCATTAAACGTTAAAGTCAAACCATACGTCAGATGCTGCTGCTTTAATCTGCTCATAAAAGCAGGATCTTTGTAATGACCTTTTTGACGTATTGAACACATACGGCGGAGCTGAATTTTATTGTTACCTACAAAATCTGTTAACACATCCAAGGATGAAAAGATTTGCGAGAAATCTGTTTCTGCTTGGAGCACGTTAAATTCCTCTGCATGAGCTTGCCGATAATGTAGAACAGATTCAAAATTTGCTTTGTGTGGAATAATGATTTTATCGGCAGCGATAAAAAAATCTACGTGCTTCGATAGGGAGAAGGAAGGTGATTGATCCAAAGCTAATGCATTTTCTCTGAATACTATATCAATTACCTCCTTTCGGCGTTTCGTCCGCCATGAAGAATCTGTTCTTCTTACGGCGTGAAGTACATTTTCTCCATCGGTCAGTCGTACAACAAAAAAATAAGTATTTGTAATATGAGACTCTTTTTTGACTTTCTTTTGAGGTAGTGCGTTTGCAGATTGATTGACGATCAAGTTGGCGTGGGTTTCGTCAGTGTCGATAAGAAGAGCGCTAGATTCGTTGTTCTGAGCAAGAAGGCCATAATCATGCACTTCTTTGATACTGCTCCTAGCTTCGATGATCGCTTCCTTCAAAGCGGTATTGAGATCGTCATTTGTAGCTATCCAGTGCCCGTTATAAGTGGGAGCTGCTCCACCTGCGCCTCCGGACTTCTTGAAAAGCCAGACCGTTAAGCCTGCATTGCTAACGTCAAAATCACTCAAATATTCTGGAATATTCATGATAAATCCTAAGGTTTAATAATTTGGATGTCTTGGACGGGCCATTGCTTGTAGATACCAGGCTCTAGATATCCTTTTACCAATGCACGTCCTTTATGTTGGGTATGGCTTCCAGCAAATGAATACGTAACGTCGTAAAGTCTCCAGCCGAGAGCGATGAGAAGAGGGTTAAGAAAAATCTGTCCAGATTTATGTGTAAGCCAGAACATCCAACCCAAAAATACACAAAACCCTACAAATTTATTTGTTTCATTGTAATCGACTCCCATGAATGACACCACATAAGGAAGTGTGTAGTTCATGAGGTCTGTTGGAACATATTCTGCTTCACAAACAGTGATGTCCTGGGTAGGCCGAATTATTAAAAGAGAAATAACGGTTATCCCAAAGCATATCATTGTAATTATAAGAAAACCAATCGAATATTTCGCGTCATTCACAGGGATCGAACAAGTTCCCGTTTTGAAGGGCCAGCAGAATCCATGAACCAAAGCTTTATAGTCGATATTTTGGGAGAAAAGAATCACTGCCAACGGCAGGTAAGATCCTAGAAATACCATAATTGCCGTTAAGAGCCGGAATTGCATATCGCCCTCCCTTTATATGGAATTATCCTATAAGGACGCACCCATCGCTCCAGAATATCTAGTTTCCCAAAACAAGGACGCCCAAATTAACGAAATCTTCTCATTTATCGACCCGTTGTGGCTGTTCGATTTGGTAAGATCTTCGGGTTTTCGTTTCAGCCATTGAAGAAAAAACTCCCTAGGCATTGTTTACTCCGAATGGGGTTTTCATTTTCATCATTTCCGGGCTTTTTCTCCACGAGATAAATTCAGAACCTTGGCTTGATAATCTCCGTCAGGGTTAAGCTTACGTTCTTTTGATGGAACCTTTTCTTGACGAAGTCTGGTAAGCGTAACTACTTTTTCTTTTGTTTTAAAATACCCTACGGGAAGCGCCGTAATCATTTCCAAATCATTGTCAGAAAGCCCAAAATGACGGGAAACATGCTCTAGTGGCATTACCCCTTCGCGTACCAAAAGATCGACCGTCCTGCCTAAAAGCCTTGGTCTTTCCGGAGCACGCTCTTCATCACCAGGTTCAGCTTTACTACCCCAACGAGCTGAGCGACGCTTGAAAAGATTCGTGGCCTCATCATCATCCACAAGGCCCAGTGCCTTAAGACGCATTAAAATTGCGGCAGCAGAGACCCCCCATTTCCGTTTTAATATTAGTAGATCATCAAGCGTAGGATGCAAGGGAGCGTCTTGGCCGATACCATCAGCCGGCAGAAGGAATGCACCAGCAAAAACATGTGCTTGCTTTTCCATCATGTTATATCGATCGCGGTTAGTTGCGCGTTCAATATGTTTATGCAGGATGCAGTGTCCAAGTTCGTGTGCGAGATCGAAACGCCCTCGAAAGCCATTGTCTTTATCGGAGGATAGGAGAATACATGGACGCCCAAGCCTAGAGCTCCATCCTGAAAGCCCCTCGATTTGAGGTATTCCTGTTTCTTCTCTAACGAGGAGAATACCGGCGCTTTCTACAGCGAGGGCCAGATCCTGTACCGGCCCACGTCCTAAGCGCCAGAGTTTGCGACATTCATCTGCTGAATCCTCAATATCTTCTTGGGTAATTTCTTCTGGATTTTGAAATTCCCGTTTTGGAAGAGAAACGTCTGGGAAGTCTACAAATTCAGTGAAACCACAGGCAACTTCTTCAGCCCATTCCAGACGTCCTTCGAGCATTGTCCGAGCAGCCACGTGGGCGGCTGCGTTACTCCGAAAGAGGGGCGTCGAAAGCGATGGCCGGTAAGGCTGCATGAACCAGTCAGGTGTGACATTCACTACCGAAGCCAGTCTGTTTAGCGCCTCAAATTCTGGGGCCTGCGTTCCCGCTTTCCATTTACTAACGGTGCCGGGTGAAACCCCAACAAGAGATGCTAATTGTGCTTGGGTAAGCCGGCGCACAGCCAGAATCTGGCTGAGACGATCTGCTTGAAACCCATGCACGCCTCCACGACTCATGTCACTTTTCGCTTTCGTTCTGCTTTCTAAGCGCAGCCTTGAGGCGAGGCTGAGCCAAATCTTCTTGGGTCATTGGTGGGTCGTCGTACCTGCGCAGAAATTTTTCTACATCTTCACGGAAAAGCCATTTGGACATATCGGCGTCAGGTACCGAGATTTGAATGGAAGTTGGTAATTCTGACTGATCTTTTGAAAAAACGGCCACAAAAAACGCGGCTATGGCAGTATGAGGCGGAGGCTCACAGAAGAGATCTGCTTCAACCCAATGACCAAGGGCTTCGTTGTAAGCACAAAGTCTGCGGCGAGTGATACTCCGCCGACAGTTGTTCCATACTGGCCCGACGTTCACACGACCCAACATGATCTCGCCTTGATGTCCGACGATTAGATCATTTCCGTGAATAGGAGTTGGCGAGGCATTGTGAACTGCCAATGCAGTATGAAACGCTTCATTCATCAGAAAATGACGCTCTTGACCGAGGCCATTGGCGCGATGACCTTTGTTGAGATCCTTCGTTTTCGCATAGGCGCGACGAGCACCAGCGAGCAAACCCTCATTGATAGCATGGGTAACGTCTCGAGGGATCTCGGCCAAAAGAAGTTCGGCTATTCCCTGCTCATACTGAACCTGCTCCATTCCGGACCCTTCAACGCCAAGATTTCGCTTATGGGGATTTTAACCCAAAAAAATTTCGTTTAAAAGTCTTTATATGGTCAGGTGCGGCGTCTTAATGGGTGAAGGGATAACTTTGGTTACTGACTGTCGATCTTATGAAAAAATAAGGCTAATGGCTCCGCCCTCGCGCCGGCAAGGGTTCGCGTCAGCGCGCTGACGCCGCCAGATGGGGTGTCCCCGATCTTCCTGCGCTACGCTCCGTGCAGACCGGGTGATACCCCTCCCCATCGGTCGCCCTTGCCGTTGCTACCCCGCTGCTCGCCGCGAGGCAGAGGAACAGCGGGGGCTGTTCCTCGCGGAACAAAGGGCAAAGACCATGACCGGCAACACGAACACGGCGACCGATTTCCGCAACACCATTCTTTGCGGTGACAGCATTTCTCTCATGCGGGCGATGCCGCGCAATGCGGTGGATTTCATCCTGACAGACCCGCCTTACCTTGTGAACTATCAGGGCAGGGACGGGCGGAAGGTGCGCAATGACGACAATGCTCGCTGGCTCCGGCCCGCCTTCAATCAGATGCACCGTGTTCTGAAATGGGGCGGCTTTGCCGTTTCGTTCTATGGCTGGAACCGGATAGATTTATTTGCTGATGCCTGGAAGGCAGCCGGGTTCCGCATGGTCGGGCATATTGTCTTTCGCAAGTCCTATTCGTCCTCTTCCCGGTTTCTCCGGTATGAACACGAGAGCGCCTACCTGCTGGCCAAGGGCAACGTGACACCACCCTCAAAGCCCATCCCGGACGTGCTCGATATGCCCTATTCGGGCAATAAACTGCACCCGACGCAAAAGCCGGTGGCGGCCTTGCTTCCCCTGGTGGAAGCTTTCTGCCCGGTGGGTGGTCTGGTGCTGGACCCGTTTGCGGGTTCGGGTTCGTCGCTGGTGGCAGCGCAGCATCTTGGGCGCGACTGGCTGGGCATGGAACTGGACCCGGAGCACGCGGCAACGGCAACCCGCCGACTTGCCTGGCACGGGGCAGGGAGGGCGGCGGCGTAAGCCGCCCTTTTCTTTCTTCACGCTGACCGGGCGGCCAGAAAATCGCGCCGGTCCTTCGGGACCGGCGGTGGGGACGCGCTGCCCGCGCGTGCGGCGCTCGCCGGCACGCAAGGTTCAGTGAAACAGGGTGCCGGACCGGTGTTCTTTGATCCAATCCCAACGCTGCCAGGCCAACGCGCCGCGTTCCCGGCGCGAGCGGAAGGCGCCGACAGGGGCGCCTCGGTCAGGATTGTCCGGCGCGCTCTGCGCGCTGTCCCGATCGTGAAAAAGATGTCGAGAAACTGGCTTCTATTATCTGGATATATCGGAACCGTCCCGGCATGTGTGAAGTGTTCCATTTCATGGGAAGGATGCGCTTCATGCTGCTCGGTCTCGGAATTGTCCTTGGCGTCGCCGGTATCGGCTTCCTGTGCTGGCTACTGTTTCTCTGTGCGGTCTATGCCGCTTCCCTGTTTGTGGCGGCAATGGTCTGCACCACATTTTATGACCACGCCATGATGTCCGGCTCTCATGCCATCCTTGCTGGTATCGCCGCCGGAATCATGGTTCTGGTGCTCGGTCAGGCGATCCTCGTCTCCTCGCACGATCCCGTCCTGCGGGTTACGGTCTCGCTCCTGCTTGCTTTGCCAGCCGCGCTGGCTGGATTTGGCATGACGCTGGGGTTCAGCGGTCTGGGCGATATGGGTGCCATTCCGGCATATATCTTCGCGACATTTGGGGCGCTGTGCGTCGGTGGGGCCGCATGGACGCGGCTATGCGCCATCCAGCCCGCCTGAAAGATGGTCCCTCCGGCGAACCGGAAGGGCCGGGGGGGCAGTCCACATGGGACGATTACGCCTGACTCCATGTGTCGCATTTACGCACGTCCTCCATCGAAAGGGCTGAGCACGGACCGGCGGATGGGTGGTAGGACTGTCCAGCTTCATGCTGAGATACACTTGTTCATACGGTGCAACGCAGGATCGGTGCGGCCCCTTGCTGTTTTCCTGTCCGGATGTAGGGATGGTCAATAGCCACAGGCCCGCTGTTCGATACGTGGACTGGTAACGGCCCCGGATTGTCCCAAGACGTAGGGAGACGTCCTCATCAGACCCACGCCCCAGTCATGAAACACGACGGACTGGCCTGTCTCCATACAAGGCTGACGGTGCCGCACACCATGGCCTCTCGATAGGGCCGATCTGCCCGAAGACCGACTTCGCCTCGCCCGGCTATGGCGCAACGGCGTCCCGCAACTTTCTTCCCCTGCCGGCTGCGCCGTCATTCCGCGCGGAGCAAGAAAGTTCCGTGCCGCCGTCCTCCGCGTTGCTCCGGCCCTGCGGGTGCGCCTCCGGTCGCCTCCGGGCTGACGATGGCCATCGAGGCCGTGGTGGTCGCGGCCCGATACAAGCCAGGAGACAGGACAATGATCATCGGTTCATTCAAAAAGGTCGGCGAGGGTTACGAAGGCGAGATCGTCACCCTGACACAGAAAATCCGGGGTATCCGCTTCGTGCCCGAAGCCAACAGGGCCAGCGATAATGTTCCCAACTTCCGGGTCCAGATCGGCAAACTGGAAGCCGGGGCCGCCTGGATCAAGCACACCACGGATTGGCGCGAATATCTCAGCGTGAAGCTGGACGATCCGACGCTTCCCGGTCCGATCTTCGCCAGCCTCTTCGAAGAGGAAGGTGGCGGCTACAACCTGGTCTGGAGCCGCCAGCGCCCGCGTAACGGGGACTGACCACCCACACTGGCCCTTCCCGGCGCAGCCGGGAAAGGCTTTCTTCACCGGCGGGTTATAGCTTCCCGCTGGCCGGTGCCGCTTCTGTAGCGACAACGTGGCTTTCGTCCAGCAGCGCGGCGGGCCGCACGCCCAGCGCCTGCGACGCATGCCATAGCGAGAGCAGTGTCACGTTCTGGCGTCCGGTCTCGATCCAGCTGATATAGGCACGGTCCACGCCCATCTGTTCCGCCAGGGCCTCCTGGCTGAGACCGGCGGCGCGTCGCAGGCGCCTCACGTTCGCGCCGAAAAGTCCTCGGATGTCCATCCGCAGGATAGGAACGATTTGTGTATTATCGCGCTACGTATTATAATACACGGAACGCCAAGTGCCTTTTCCTGTGATGCGCTATGGGCATCACGTGATGTCGCGGAAACCGACGTTTCCGGCCCGTCTGGCGTCAATATCCCCCCGATATAGAAATAATCACGAACCCCCCCGATAGTTTCGGGATTACCTCCCTGAGTCTTCGGGACTACCCGCGCCGTTCCTGCACCGGATACTGGGTCGAATCCATGACATATCGGGGGAGGGGGGCGTGCCGACAAACCGGCCGTGGGATGCCGCACCTCTTCGTCGTGCCTTCGCCGGGCTCGACCCTGCCGGTCTTGCCCAGGAATGGCTGCGGCATAATCCGGCCTATCGACACGATCATGCAGCAATAATTCGGATGGGCAAGGTTGACGCCGAAGCATGGCGCGCCTTCGCTCGTCGTTGGGGGTTGCGTTTTCCCTGTCGACCCAGATCTCCCCGCCTGGCTTGCCCCTGCTTTCTGGGATCCGGACATCGCGCCGGAGGTCGCCGTGCGTGGCGATGGGGGTGACATCCTGTCCCGTCTCGCGCCCTACGCGCGGGCCCGACATGACGGGCCCGACGGCATCCATCTCGTGCTGGACAGCGCGGCAGGCCCGCTGCGCATAGTCATTGTCGTCGATCGACAGCCCGACGCACCAGGAACCTGGTTCATCATCGATGACGCGCACCTCACGACCCGTCTGGCCTGCGTTGCGCGTTTCGGCCGCCTGCTTGCCGGTCAGACGCCCGGTCCTCTTTCCCCCAGCTTGCGCCTGAGCCTCCAGCAGAAACTGCGCCAGATCCGCATGCTCTGCATCATGGAAGGTCGGCGCATGGGCGTGGCGGTCCGACTGATCGCGGCCGGCATCTACGGCGAGCATATCCTGCGCCTGTCTCGCAATGAATGGCGTGCCAGCGCATGGCACCGCGCCTTCTACCGCGACCTCGACGGTGCCGGGTTCTACCTGAACGGTGGCCACATCGCTCTCCTTCAGGGGCTGAAGCAGGGGGGTGACAGTCTGGCGGCCTGAACTTTGTCATCCCTCCCCACAGTCCATTCTCCGGCAGCGTCCTCCCATGAGCCGCGACATTCCGCACGCGGCCCGATCCAACGGGAGGAAGACCCCATGCGTGTCCAGCCGACACTGCCACCGCGCTATCTGCGCACCCCGGACGCGGCCAATTTCGTTGGCCTGTCCATCCGCACCCTCGAAAAACACCGGAGTTGCGGGACTGGTCCGCTCTACCGCCAGCTTGGTGGCCGGATCGTCTATGCCGTCGAAGACCTGTGCGCCTGGGCCGATCTGAACGTCCGGCTTTCTACGGGTGATGGAGGCGGCATTCCCATGCCGTCCGATCCCCGCGCCTACATCATCCGCCTGCAGGCGAAGGCCCGCAAGGCGCAGCAGAGTGCCGGACGATGATGCCGGCCGCCGATAGCTGGCGTCAGCCCGACCGCCGCTTCATGGTCACGGGGTCGGCAGGGCCCCGCGACATTCGCGATCTGATGGGACGCCCGTTCTTCGCACTGGGGCACATGGCGCGCCTTGAGCCTCTTCGCTATCGCTCGCGTCAGATGGAGATCGTTGTCGAAGCCTCGGCTCCTCTGGGCATGGCGACGATCCGGGACGCCGATATCCTGCTCTGGTTGACCGGTCAGATTGTCGATGCCCTCAACCATGATCTGTGGGTATCGCGCCATGTGCGCTTCACGCCCTGGCGGCTGTTCCAGGATCTGGGGTGGGCTGACGGCGCCCATCAGTATCGCCGGCTTTATGGCGCCCTCGCGCGTCTGGCGGAAACGCGCGTCACCACCAGCCTGCGGCAGGGGCCAGAGTGGCGCGACAAACCGTTTGCCTGGATCAGTGACGTCCGGATTTCCCGTGAGGACGGAGTGGCCCTGACCCTGCCGGACTGGCTCATGGAGGTGGCCTGTGATCGCTCCCATGTCCTGAGCGTCGATCCCGCCTATTTCCGCCTTTATGGCGGCCTGGAGCGGTGGCTTTATCGTCTGGCGCGCCGACATGCCGGTCGGCAGAAGGAGGGATGGCGTTTCGATCTTCGTGATCTTCATGCCCGGTCCGGCACCCTCTCTCCCTGGCGGAATTTCGTGATCGACGTCGCCGGCATTGCCCGCCGCCAGATCGTCCCAGGTTACGATTTGAAGGTCATTTCTGGCGGAAAACAGCCAGTTCTGCGTATCTCCCCAACGGTATCATCCACCGGTTCTGTGGATAACCGTGTGACTCCTGCCGTTGGTCAGGATGCGGAACATACCATTGCTCACGGTGCGGAAATACCGTTGCTGACGGTGCAGAAAACGTCGCAATCCGTTGTTTCCAAACGCGGAATCAGGCCCGTAACTTATATAACTAATATAATAACTTATTATGTAGGGGATCTCGAACTTTTCGCCTCCCTTTCGGCAGCCCGATCGGGGCATGGAAAAAAGGCTCGGGAAGCGGTCGCGGATCGCCTGGTCGGTGTCCCATGACCGCTCGCTCTTTTCGCTCGCAGGGCGATGCCCTCACCACAATCGAACTGACGTGGATCGAGAAGCGCATCGAGCACTGGGTCCGGTTTGGTCATCCCGTCGAGGATCGCATTCTCGACCGTCGGCGCAGGCTGATGAGTTTTGCGCCGGACAGCGTGTTCGCTTTCATCCGCTGGGCTGCCAACGATTTCGGCACCGTGGTGTCCTGCATTGACATCGTGCGTACGGTCGGGGCTCAGGAAACCTGCCAGACGGTGCCCTTTGTGCGCCCCGGCGGCGAGAGCCTGCTGCGCCAAAGCGGCTGGCCAAAGGTGCGTCGGGTGCTGGAGGCCGTCGACGGCGTGGAGGCGTTGGGGATCGATCCTGCCGCCGTCTGTCCCGATCACTGGCGCCACCTGCATCATCGCCTCACGGCGGCGCAGGAGCCGCGTCCCTATACGCGCGAACGCCACGAGGCGTGGCTGCGCAGGGGAGTCGTGTCATGACGTATGGTCATTCCCCCATGGGTGACATCTCACCCCGCACACCCTTCCGCGTGCTGGACCTGTTCGCGGGTGCGGCTGGCGGCTGGACGCTGGGCCTGCACCGGGCGGGCTTCGTCACCGTCGCCGCCTGCGAGATCGTTCCATGGCGGCGCGTGCTCTACGCGGAGAACAATCCCCATGTCCGCCTCTACGACGACGTCCGGACCCTCACCGCAGGGCGACTTGTTTCCGACCTCGGTTTCCTGCCAGACCTCATCGCGGGCAGCCCGCCGTGCCAGGATATCAGCAGCGCCAACACCAGGGGCAAAGGGATCGACGGCGCGCGGTCGGGTCTCTACCGCGAAGCCGTCCGGCTGGTTGGAGAGTGCCGCCCTCGCTGGTTCGCTTTTGAGAACAGCGCTAACCTCCGAACTCGCGGCGCGGACCGGCTGCTCGATGCGCTGGAGGCGCTCGGCTACGCCTGCGAACCGTGCGTGGTGGGTGCTGGAGATATCGGCGCCTGCCATGTCCGCAAACGCTCCTGGCTCATCGGTTTCGATCCCCGGCAGCTTGCCGACACCGGTCTCGCAGTCGCAGCAGGGCGGCATGCGGATGGAAGGGGGATCGGGCGCGCGGGCGGCGATGAAGGCGTCGGGTCTGTACGACGTATTCCGGGGCTCGATGTTGCCCACGCCGATGGCGACGGACGGGATGAAGGATGGTGCGGGCGGGGGAGCAGGCTCGACATACCCGTTCCGGGCGATCCTTGCGACGCCACGGGCGTCGGATTCTGCGAAGGGTGGTCGGGGCGATGTGCTCGCGCAACTGACGGGGCAGGAGAACCGCCACGCGGGCATGCCGACGCCAAGGGCCTCGGACATGGCGGCGGGCGGCCATGGGGCGCCCGGCCGGATGGGAACGGTGCGTCACTGCCTGCGGGCGGCGGATCTGGAAACGCTGCCCACGCCCACGAAACGGGACAGCCGGATGGACGGGTGGAGCGATGCCTACGACCGCCGCAAATCCCCGACGATGGACGCGGTGATGGATGGAGCGATGACGGGCCGGGCGCCCCCGGACCGCTGGGTGGGAGCGCGGGCGCTGGCGGTCCTGCTGCGGAGCCATGGGCTGACTGGAACAGCGGCCCTGCCGCTCACTTATTGCTGGATGATGGGCTTTCCGCCTGGCTGGCTCGCACGCGCGTTGCACTCGGCGATGGACGCCGGGCGTCTGCCGCCAGCCTCGTCGTCGAGGCGTTCGGCGACGCGGTCGTCCCGGACATCCCCGAAGCCATAGGCCGCGCCATCCTGCGGGTCGAACTGGCGCTGGATGTGACGCTCGGGCGTGGCCCGTTCGCCGTCATGTCCATGCGGACTGCGGGAGACGTGTCATGACCCGGCGGGGCTGGTTTTTCACAACGTATTTCGCCGTGCTCGGTGTGGGTGCCTCGCTGGCGTTTCATCCCGCGCCGCGCTGGGTCTGGAACGAAACGGCCAGCGTGCCGGTCGGGCTGTATTGCCTCCAGCCCATGGTTCCGGTCCGCGTCGGCGACATTGTCGCCATCCGTCTTCCCGAGCGCGAGGCGACGCTGCTGGCGACGCGCGGCTACCTGCCGTTCGGTGTGCCGCTGCTCAAGCCTGTGGCAGCGCTGGCGGGGCAGAGTGTCTGCCGCAACGGCACCCACGTCACCATCGACGGCAAACCTGTTGGTGACGCGAAATCTGTCGATCATCGGGGACGAAAGCTGCCGGTCTGGCGGGGCTGTCAGCATCTCGGACCGGAGCAGGTGTTCGTCATGAATGCCGCTGTGCCAACCAGTCTGGACGGGCGGTATTTCGGCGTCCTGTCGATGGACACCGTCATCGGGCGTGCCGTGCCGGTTCATGTCCGCATGGGCGAGGCGGAGCCACCACCGCCGCATTTCGATCCCCTTCCGGATCTACGCGATCCGGTGCGGGAACGGCCGCTTCCTGGGCCGCCAATGATGCCCGTGAAACAGAGCGAGCCACCCATCCAATGACGATTGCACGGTCGTCAGATTTTTCGTCATTCCCACTCTGTCGGAAAGGATTTTTCTCATGAGCCAGATCGGATTTTTTACCCGCACCGGCGATGGATTTGCCGGACGGGTGCGCACCCTGTCGCTGGATGCCGAACTGACCTTCGTGCCAGCGGAAAACAATGGCGCGGAGCATGCGCCAGACTACCGCATCCATCTTGGTGATGGAGACGCTGGACCGGAGATCGGTGCCGGGTGGATCCGCACCGGGGAACGTGCTGGCGAATATATTTCCATCGTGCTGGATGACCCCACGTTCCCGCAACCGCTCCGCGCCACGTTGTTCCAGGCCGGACGCGGCGGGCGTGAATGGCAACTGGTGTGGAATCGTCCCGCAAAACGTCCGGGAGGCCGGGAATGAGTGCCCGGTTTTTCATGTCCGCCGGCATGCTGGCCGTGCTCGCGCTGCCGCTCTCGCCAATCCCAGTCCATGCCGAGGATTTTGATGATCTGGTGCGACAGGCGTCGGAACGGAACGCGATCCCGGCCACGTGGGTAAGAGCGGTTTTGCAAGCTGAAAGTGCTGGCGATCCGCATGCGGTTTCGGGTGCTGGTGCGATGGGCCTTATGCAACTCATGCCGGGCACCTGGAAGGAGGTTCGGCGCACGCTCAATCTGGGCGCTGATCCCTTCGATCCGCGTGACAATATCGCGGCCGGGGCAGCCTATCTGCGATGGCTGCACGACCGTTATGGTGATGCGGGATTTCTTGCCGCCTACAATGCCGGTCCCGGTCGTTATGACGAGCATCTTGCATCCGGTCGGCCACTGCCAGGCGAGACGATCTCCTACGTGGAATTCGTCACACGGCTGATGAAAAACCGATCGTCTGACCTTCATCTTCCCGCTGCCTTTTTGTCCTTTCCGGCTCGCTCCTGGATGACAGCCGCGCTCTTCGTTTCCGGCCAGCCCGATGCGTTTCGGACCACCACTTCACGTCGTGTCGCTGTTCCCGAGAACCTCTTCGCTGGGCATGTCGGGGAGAGGTCCGGCATGGTCCCGCTGGGAGGATCGGATCAGGTCCAGTGAGGCGTGAGAACCCCGGAAAGCCAACAGAAAAGGGAGGGCTGGATAAAAGGCCGCACATCGCGGCTCGGTCGGGGTGGCTGTTTTCCGGGGTTTCTGAAGTCTTGTCGCGAGGTGCGCGGATTTTTCGCACCTCGTGCCGAGGTGTCATCTCTTTGATCTGGCGCGATCTTTCGCGCGGTGCGGGGCATTTTTCATGAACAGGGATGAGGAATTCCGGGTCCGGCCCGGGCGTATCCGCTCCACCCGTGCCCGTCAGGCGCGTCCCTTCGTGACGCAGGTGCTGGCGTCTGTGCAGCGGGCCGGTGGCAGGGTGTCGCGTGCGGGGAAAATTACCTCTGGCCGACGTTTCAGTTTCGGGCGCGGGAGGGCCGCCGCCCACGCGGCCAATCGCCTGCTGACCAGTCGTTCGCGGGGCGTCGTGATCAAGGCCCGCGTCGTGCGCCATGCCCCGAGCGCCACACCATTGGCAGCACACCTGCGGTATCTCCGTCGGGAGGGCGTAACGCGGCGGGACGGGGAGGACGCGCGCCTGTTCGGCAGGGACAGCGACGACATCCGCGCTTCGGACTTCTCGGAACGCTGCGATGACGACCGCCACCATTTCCGCTTCATCGTCTCGCCAGAGGATGCGCCGGAGATGTCGGACCTGCGGGCCTTCGCCCGTGATCTGATGGGGCAGATGGAATCCGACCTCGGCACGAAACTCGACTGGGTTGCCGTCGATCACTGGAACACCGCACACCCCCATCTGCATGTCATCGTCCGGGGTGTCGCGGAAGATGGCAACGACCTGGTGATCGCGCGCGATTACATCCGCGAGGGGATGCGTGCCCGTGCGCAGGATCTGGTGACGCTGGAACTCGGGCCACGCACGGATCACGACATCCATCAGGCGGTCGAGCGGCAGGTAAATGCTGACCGCTGGACCCAGCTTGACCGTCAGCTTCAGAGAGACGCGGGCCAGGATGGCGTCATCGCTCTCGGGCGTGCGCCGGGCGAAACGCCGGACGCCTTCGCGACGGTGAAGCTGGGCCGGTTGCGCCGCTTGGAAACCATGGGGCTGGCGCATCAGGTCGGGCCGGATCGCTGGCGGATGGACGAGAGTGCGGAAGCCACGCTGCGGGAGATCAGCGAGCGCAACGACATCATCAAGCGCATCCACCGAGGGCTGACTGAGCAGAAGATCGACCGTGCCGCGTCCTCCTGGGTGCTGGCGGGAGAGGACACCACCGATCCCGTCATCGGTCGGCTGGTCGATCGTGGCCTCGACGATGAACTGCGTGGCACGGCCTATGCGGTCGTCGACGGGATTGATGGGCGCACACATCATGTCCGCTTGCCGGACCTCGAAGCCGCCAGCGACGGGGCTGTTGGTTCCATCGTCGAATTGCGGCGTTTCACCGACAAGCGGGGCCGGGACCGTGTCGCGCTGGCCGTGCGTTCGGACGTCACGCTGGAGCGGCAGGTGACGGCGGAGGGCGCCACCTGGCTCGACCGGCAGGCCATCGCGCGGGAACCTCCTGCTCTGGCGTCCGTCGGGTTCGGCGCTGATGTTAAAGAGGCAATGGAAAAGCGCACGGAGCATCTGGTGGAGCAGGGTCTGGCCAGCCACGATGGAGGGGATATTCGATACGCGCGGAATCTGCTCGCCACGCTACGTCAGCGTGAATTGGAGATAGTAGGACGGAACCTCACCGGGAAGTCGGGGATACCGTTCCGGCAGAGCGGCCAGGGTGATCCCGTCACAGGCATCTATCGTCAGCGTTTCAATCTGGCGTCGGGCCGGTTCGCCATGATCGATGACGGGCTGGGCTTCGAACTGGTGCCATGGTCGCCCTCGCTGGAAAAACAGCGCGGACGGGAGGTGTCGGGAATCATGCGCGGCGATGGGGGGATTGACTGGTCGTTCGCGCGCAAACGGGGGCTTGGATTATAAAATCAGGTGTCCGTATTTTTCTTCGCACATGCTGCCAGTTTCTCATGATACCGTCGGCGCCGCGCAATGCAGAATGCATGGAAGCCGTGCTATAAGATCTGGATCAGCGACAACCGGACGGAGACTGCCATGCAGCCGTTTCCCCTTGATCAGGCTTTTACGTTTCTGGAATCCGGACCGGTAACGCTCGTGACCACGCATGACGGTGGGCGTGACAATGTCATGACGATCACCTGGACCATGGTGCTGGATTTCGACGCACGTTTCGCCATCACCACTGGTCCCTGGAATTACTCATGGGAAGCGATTGAGAAAATGCGGGAATGTGTGCTCGCCATTCCATCCGCGGACATGCTCGACACAGTCGTGGGGATTGGTCTCTGCTCTGGCAGGGATACGGACAAGTTCGAAAAATTCGGTCTTGCCCGCCGTAAGGCTGACAGGGTGAAAGCACCGCTTCTGACTGAATGTCTGGCGAACATCGAATGCCGCGTCATCGACATCATCGCGCCGTATGGCATCGTCATTCTTGAAGGGGTTGCGGCCCATGCCGACCCGCATCGGGGGGACCGCTCCCCCCTGCATGCCATTGGCGATGGCACCTTTGTGACCAACGGGCCTGTGCTGGATCGACGTGTGATGATGCGCCCGAAGTTACCGCCGAGCGTCCTGACACATAAATCATAATCCCCACATGATCATTCCCGTGGGGTCTGCCGCAGGCTGCGGTCGCGCTGGTGGGCGACGATCCCACGTTTGACTGCCGCGAAAATCTCTACTGGCAGAAAGCCCCACGCAAAACAGTCGGGTTGGTTGCGTGAGACGGGCCGCAGATCATAGCCGGGCCACACGAAGCGGTTGAGTTCGGCTGTCACGATCCATGACGGTTCGTCATCCAGCCCAAGGCGTCGTTTGACGTTTGCCGGGAGAGCTACCGCATGAGGGTCGTCCGGTCTGGAATGGGTGATCGGTACGACATAAACTTGGCAGTCGCCGTCAGCATCGGCGGCAGCAACCACAATGGCACAGGGCCGTGCTTTCCGGCCTTCCTCGGCACCGGCGCGGTGCTGGTCATGCCAGAGATAGGAATAGGAAATGACCAGACCAGGCGCAGGTTCGGGAATAGACACGATGCGTGCTTATTGGCCCATGGTGTAGCGGTGCCCCTCGGGGATCTCCGCTGCCTCGATCAGGGCAATCTCATGATCGTTGAGATCGGTCGCAGCGATGGCTTCGCGCTGGGCCTGCTTCAGGGCGTGAAAGGTCTGCGCCGAGATGATATAAACCGTCTCCCGACCATATTTCGTGACTTTCACCGGTTCGGTGAGCGCGCGGTCATGATAGGCGCCGAAATTCTTCTGCACATCGGATGAAGTGACTGTGGTGGACATCGGAGCGCCCTTCCTTTTTATCTATCTTCCGTAAGATACGGATTTCTGTTCAGCGGTGCAAGGCTGGAAACCGCAACGCGCCAGTATTTCTTCGCTCCAGCCCGCTCTGGTACGATGAGTGCCAGATCCTGCTTGCGTCCCGGAAAATCCCGGTTCTTCGCTGTCTCCCATGACAGGGGGAGGACTCGATGGACCAGCCGGGAACACGGATCCAGTGGGGGCAGGCGCTTGTGGTCCTGTCCATGATCGTGCTGTCCTGGTGGACGGCGACACAATGGACGGCGTGGGAACTGGCGTTCCAGCCAGAACTCGGCCGACCGTGGTTCACGGTTCTGCATCGCTGGCCGGTCTATGCCCCGCCGTTGTTTTTCTGGTGGTGGTACGAGTTCGACGCCTACGCCCCGGCGGTCTTCGCACGCGGCGCCTGGATCGCGGGTTCCGGCGGGGTTCTGGCCTTCGCAGCCGCCGTGGCTCTGTCTGTTCATCGTGCCCGCGAGGCGAAGCGCGCCGCGACCTACGGGTCCGCCCGTTGGGCCGAAGACGCGGAAATCCGCGCGGCGGGGCTGCTGGGCGAAGATGGCGTCGTGCTGGGCAAATACCGCCGGGCCTACCTCCGGCATGATGGCCCCGAGCATGTTCTGATCTTCGCGCCGACGCGCACCGGCAAGGGCGTGGGCATGGTGATCCCCACACTCCTGACCTGGCCGGGTTCGGCCATCATCCATGACATCAAGGGCGAGAACTGGCAGATCACCGCCGGTTTCCGTAATCGCTTCGGACGGGTGCTGCTGTTCGATCCCACCAACCTGGCGTCCTCGGCCTACAATCCGCTGCTGGAGGTCCGGCGCGGGGCGTCGGAGGTCCGCGACGTGCAGAACATCGCCGACATCCTGGTCGATCCCGAAGGCTCGCTGGAACGGCGCAACCACTGGGAGAAAACCTCCCATGCCCTGCTGGTCGGGGCGATCCTGCATGTGCTCTATGCCGAGGACGACAAAACCCTCGCCGGGGTGGCAAAATTCCTCTCCGACCCGAAGCGGTCGATCGAGGCGACCCTGTTGGCCATGATGCGGACATCGCATCTCGGGGGGGCGGGGCCGCACCCCGTCGTGGCGTCCGCTGCGCGGGAACTGCTCAACAAATCGGACAACGAGCGCTCCGGCGTGCTCTCCACCGCCATGTCGTTTCTTGGCCTCTACCGCGATCCTGTGGTGGCGACCGTGACCAGCCGCTGCGAATGGCGGATCAGCGACCTGCTGGAGGGGGACCGGCCTGTCTCGCTGTATTTCGTTATCCCGCCGTCGGATATCAGCCGCACCAAGCCCCTGATCCGCCTGATCCTCAACCAGATCGGGCGGCGGCTGACGGAAGATCTATCCGGTCGGGCAGGGCGGCGTCGCCTGCTGCTGATGCTGGATGAATTTCCTGCCCTTGGCAGGCTGGATTTCTTCGAGAGCGCGCTGGCCTTCATGGCAGGCTACGGGATCAAGGCGTTCCTGATCGCACAGTCCCTCAACCAGATCGACAAGGCATACGGTCAGAACAACAGCATTCTCGACAATTGCCATGTCCGGGTCAGTTTCGCCACCAACGATGAGCGCACGGCAAAGCGGGTATCCGATGGTCTGGGGGTGGCCACCGAAATCCGGTCGCAGAAGAACTATGCCGGGCACCGGCTGTCGCCCTGGCTTGGGCATCTCATGGTGTCACGGCAGGAGAGCGCCCGTCCCCTGATGACGGTGGGTGAGGTGATGCAGCTTCCGGCGCGGGATGAGGTGGTCATGGTGGCGGGCTGTCCCCCGATCCGCGCGTACAAGGCGCGGTATTTCCGGGACCGCCGGTTCGTCGAGCGCGTCCTGCCGCCGCCGGATCCCACGCAATTGGTACGGCCCGTGCGATCTGATGACTGGAGTGGTCGCCCGTCTCCTGTCACTCCGCCACCGGAGCAGCAGATGTCGGCGGCGGAGCCTGACAGGCCCGATGCCGATAGCGATGAATCGCTCGGCACGGGGCGGAAGTGGTCACGCAAGCATGATCCGGTGGAGACCGGTAAACGCAAGCAGCGTGCGGCGCCTGACCTTTTTGGCGAGGAACCACCACCGGATCCGGAAGCACGGGACCGCGCTGACCTGACGCGGATTGCCCGGCAGGCGGGGCTCGATCGTGGCAATGATCTCGGGTTGTGAGGGCGTGATGAGGACATCCCCCAAGAAGGCGCGGCTGTCGGTCTATCTGGAACCGAAGCTGCTGGACGCCCTGACCGCGCACGCCACGCGGCGCGATCTCTCCCTGTCCCTGGTTGCGGAAGCCGCCATCGCATCCTTCCTGTCCCCCGATGCCGATGAGCGGCGGGAAGCAGCGATGAGCCGCAGGCTGGACCGCCTTGACCGGCAGGTCGCCCGTATGGAGCGCGATCTCGGGATCAGCCTTGAGACGCTGGCTTTGTTCATCCGCTACTGGATGACGGTCAGCCCGCCCTTGCCGGAACCAGCGGCCGCTACCGCGCGGGCGCAGGGGGCGGAACGGTATGAAGCGTTCGTGGCGGCCCTTGGACGGCGACTCAGCCGGGGACCGGTCTTCCGGCAGGAAATTCCCGACGACGTGCCTCCAGTGCCAGAAACCTGATCCCGCAATCCGCAAGTAAAAACCGCATCCCCTACGATCCTGTACGATCGTAGGAAAATACTGTTGAAATCAGGAGAAAGCAGCACTCTCTAATTGTCCCCGTCGTCGTCCGGAGAGGCCGGATGACCCGTAAAGACGGGGATTCCCATGGCGGTCACATCGATTGAAAGTGGTGTCCGACAGCGCGGCATATCCATGCTGCGCACGGCAATGGGACCGGCGATTGCCCGGCACCTCGCTGATCCCGCCGTGGTCGAGGTGATGCTCAATCCCGATGGCAGGCTGTGGATCGACCGCCTGTCCGAGGGGCTGGGTGATACTGGGGAGACGATCACACCGGCTGACGCCGAACGCATCGTGCGACTGGTGGCCCATCATGTCGGCTCGGAGGTGCATGAGGGGGCGCCCCGCGTGTCGGCGGAACTCCCGACCGGTGAGCGTTTCGAAGGGCTTTTACCACCCGTGGTGATGGCCCCAAGCTTCGCGATCCGTAAACCCGCCGTCGCCGTGTTCACGCTCGACGATTATGTCGAAGCCGGGATCATGGAAGAAGGGCAGGCGGCATATCTGCGCCAGGCAATTGCAGACCGGAAAAACATCCTGGTCGCTGGCGGCACATCCACGGGCAAGACCACGCTGGTCAACGCCCTGCTGGCCGAGGTCGCGAAAACCGACGATCGGGTCGTGCTGATCGAGGACACGCGCGAACTGCAATGTCGCGCGCCGAACCTCGTGTCGCTCCGCACCCGTGATGGTGTCGTCACGTTGTCCGAACTGGTGCGTTCAGCGCTACGGCTGCGCTCTGACCGTATTCCCATCGGCGAGGTGCGTGGCCCGGAGGCGCTCGACCTCCTCAAGGCGTGGGGCACGGGGCATCCCGGTGGCGTGGGCACGCTGCATGCTGGCACCGCCATCGGCGCACTGCACCGCATGGAGCAACTGATTCAGGAAATCGTCGTCACGGTGCCCCGTGCGCTGATCGCCGAGACCATCGACGTCATCGCCGTGCTGTCCGGACGCGGCACGGCGCGCCGCCTGTCCGAACTGGCTGAAATCGATGGCCTGGATCCTATGACGGGAGCCTATCGTATCCGGCCAGTCAGCCTTTCATCTTCCGAAACATCATTCTCTGACAATGGAGAGTCATCATGAGGCCGCCTTCACGTCTGCGCGCCATCGTGTGCGCTGTTGCACGTCCTGATCGGCATGTGCCGGATCTTCGTGTATTCGGAACGTCCACGCTCCTGTCGTTAGTTTTCGTGTCATCAGCCTGGGCATCCGGCTCCGGCATGCCGTGGGAAAATCCGCTCAACGAGATCCTGGAATCCGTGCAGGGGCCAGTGGCCAAGATTGTCTCTGTGATCATCATCACCGTGACCGGTCTGACCCTGGCCTTTGGGGAAACATCCGGCGGGTTCCGTCGCCTGATCCAGATTGTCTTTGGACTCAGCATCGCTTTTGCGGCCAGCTCGTTCTTCCTGTCCTTCTTCTCCTTCTCGGGCGGGGCGCTGATCTGATGGCGGGCTATGACGATGATGCGGTGCCTGGCTTTCATGTGCCGGTGCATCGCTCCCTGACCGACCCGATCCTGCTGGGTGGCGCGCCACGCGCGGTGGCGATTGCCAATGGCACGCTGGCGGCTGCGATCGCGCTGGGTCTGCGCCTCTGGCTGATCGGGGCTGTCTTCTGGATCGTGGGGCACACACTCGCGGTCTGGGGTGCGAAGCGTGACCCCTTCTTCATCGAGGTCGGGCGGCGGCATCTCCGCTACCCCGCCTGGCTGCGGGCATAAGGAGATCGGCGATGATGTCCCTTGGTGAATATCGCAATCGTTCTGCCCTCCTATCAGATTTTCTCCCATGGGCCGCTCTGGTCGAAAAGGGCGTGGTCCTGAACAAGGACGGCTCATTTCAGCGCACGGCAAAAATACGCGGTCCCGATCTGGATAGCGCAACACCCGCCGAACTGGTTGGTGTGACTGCACGACTCAACAACGCCCTGCGCCGGCTTGGTTCCGGCTGGGCGGTGTTCGTGGAAGCGCAGCGTGTGCCTGCCACGATCTACCCGGAAAGCGATTTTCCTGATGCCGCCAGTCAGATGGTCGATCTCGAACGCCGGGAGCAGTTCGAGGACGAGGGCGCGCATTTCGAGAGCCGGTATTTCCTGACTCTGGTCTGGCTGCCACCGGCGGAATCATCAGGTCGCGCCGAGCGTTTTCTCTATGAGGGCAGAGAACGGGACGGCCCTGATCCGCGTGGGATGCTCCATGCGTTCGTGGACCGCACGGATCGGATGCTGGCGTTGCTGGATGGGTTCATGCCCGAGGCGGCGTGGCTGAACGATGGCGAGACGCTGACCTATCTGCACAGCACTATTTCCACCCGAAACCAGCACGTCAGGGTGCCGGAAATCCCCATGCATCTGGATGCCTTGCTGGTGGATCAGCCGCTCGCGGGTGGGCTGGAGCCGAAGCTCGGTGATGCCTATCTGAAAACTCTGACCATTACGGGTTTCCCCAGCCGGACCTTTCCCGGAATCCTCGATGACCTGAACCGGCTGGCGATGCCCTATCGCTGGTCCACGCGGGCCGTCCTGCTGGACAAAACCGATGCGACGAAGGTTCTGACGAAGATCCGGCGTCAGTGGTTTGCAAAGCGCAAGAGCATTGCTGCCATTGTCCGGGAAGTGATGACCAACGAGGCGTCGGTTCTGGTGGACAATGACGCCGCTAACAAGGCGGCGGATGCCGATCTGGCCTTGCAGTCCCTCGGGGCCGACGATGTCGGGCAGGCGTACATCACAGCAACGGTCACGGTCTGGGATGGCAGCGCCAGTATTGCCGCTGAAAAACTCCGTCTGGTCGAAAAGATCATCCAGGGGCGCGACTTCACCTGCATGTCGGAAAGCCTGAATGCCGTGGAAGCATGGCTCGGTTCTCTTCCCGGTCATGTTTACGCCAATGTCCGTCAGCCCCCGGTCTCGACCCTGAATCTGGCGCATATGATTCCCTTGTCGGCGGTTTGGGCTGGCCCGGAGATGGATGGGCATTTCAAGGCCGCACCGCTGTTCTATGGCAAAACGGCGGGAGCCACGCCGTTCCGGTTTTCCCTGCATGTCGGCGATGTGGGTCACACCCTGATTGCTGGACCGACAGGGGCAGGGAAGTCCGTGCTGCTGGCACTGATGGCGTTGCAGTTCCAGCGCTATGTGGGTGCGCAGATCTTCGTCTTCGATTTCGGTGGCTCGATGCGTGCGGCTGCGCTCGGTATGGGCGGAGACTGGCATGATCTTGGGGGAGGTCTGACGGATGACGACGGGCTGGGGGTGGACGGTTTTCCTGGTGTTTCACTCCAGCCACTGGCGCGGATCGATGATACCGACGAGCGTAAATGGGCCAGCGAATGGCTGGGCCATATCCTGGTCACTGAAGGGATCGCGCTGACGCCAGACGTCAAAGCATACCTCTGGTCGGCCCTGAACTCCCTGGCGTCATCGCCCAGCCATGAACGCACGATCTCAGGTCTGGTAGCACTCCTCCAGTCCAACGCCCTGAAACAGGCGCTGGCCCCATACTGCCTGGGTGGTTCGTATGGCCGCCTGCTGGATGCGGATGCCGAACGGCTGGGTGACGCCGACGTCGTGGTGTTCGAAACCGAAGGGTTGATAGGCTCCGGTGCGGCGTCTTCCGTGCTGTCCTATCTGTTCCATCGCATTGAGGGGCGTCTGGACGGCCGCCCGACGCTGCTGGTCATCGATGAGGGCTGGCTGGTGCTGGATGACGGCGACTTCGCCGGGCAGCTTCGTGAATGGCTGAAAACGCTGCGTAAGAAGAATGCGTCGGTGATTTTTGCTACCCAGTCTTTGTCAGATATCGCGAATTCGCCTATCGCCCCGGCCGTGGTGGAAAGCTGCCCGACGCGGATTTTTCTGCCCAACGAGCGCGCCATCGAGCCGCAGATCATGGCGATCTATCGCGATTTCGGCCTGAACGACCGTCAGATTGCCATCATCGCCCGCGCGGCCTCGAAGCGGGAGTATTACTGTCAGACCCAGCGTGGCAACCGGCTGTTTGAACTCGGCCTCGGTCCCGTCGCTCTGGCCCTGTGCGCTGCGTCCGGCAAGGACGACCACAAGCTGATCGATGCGGTTCTGGCCGAGCACGGGCGGGATGGTTGCCTGCCTGCGTGGTTCGAAGCGCGTGGTGTCATGTGGGCGGCTGACCTTCTGCGGGAAAGAGGCGTGCCATGATGGAAAAACTTTTCCGTATCCGGGCAAAATATTTCCGTCCCGGATGTGTTGTGGCCGTGGGAACGGCTCTGGTTTTTCTCGTGCCGGTCGTACCTGTTTATGCGCAGTGGGCGGTGTATGACGGGGCGAATCACGTCCAGAACGTGCTGATCGCGGCCCGCACGCTCCAGCAGATCGACAACCAGATCACCTCGCTGGCCAATCAGGCCCAGATGCTGGTCAATCAAGGGCGTAACCTCGCGAGCCTGCCGCTGTCGACATTGTCGACGCTGCAATCAACGATTTCCCAGACGACGGCTCTGCTCGCGCAGGCGCAGAACATTGCCTACAGCGTCCAGTCCGTCGAGCAGCAATATCAGCAGGCGTATACGTCAGTGTCCTCCGGGATGTCCGATAGCGCCCTGTTTTCTCAGGCGCAGACACGCTGGCAGAATTCTGTCGGCGGGTTCGAGGATGCCCTGAAGCTGCAGGCGCGGGTGGTAGGGAACATCCCCAGCGACAGTTCGGCCATGACCCAGCTCGTGTCCGCCAGCCAGACCTCCACGGGAGCCTTGCAGGCGGCTCAGGCCGGGAACCAGCTTCTGGCCCTGCAATCCCGGCAACTGTCCGACATTCAGGCTGAACTCGCCGCCAATGGCCGCGCCACCGCCCTGCAACAGGCGCGCGAGGCCGCCACGGAAGCCGAAAGCGCGGCGCAGTATCAGCATTTCTCCCAGCATGACGCCTACGTGCCCGGCACCGTGTCCATGTTCGGCAGCAGCGGGAACTGACCGCCATGGCGATGAGCGACGTTGGCGTTATCGATACCTTCCTGAACACTTTCACCACCACCATCGACAGTGGGTTCGGTCTGGTGAAAGGGAACGTGATCTCTCTGGCCGGAACGCTGTCGGTGCTGGATATCGCCCTTGCCGGGCTGTTCTGGGCGTGGGCTGCAGATGAGGACATCATCCAGCGTCTGGTCAAGAAGACGCTGTATATCGGGTTCTTCGCCTGGATCATCAACGATTTCGATGCGCTCTCGAAGATCGTTTTCGATAGTTTTGCGGCTCTCGGTCTGAAAGCCAGCGGTGGTACGCTGGCACTTTCGGATTTCCTTCGTCCCGGCCGCCTGGCCTCGACCGGTTTCGATGCAGCCCAGCCGCTTCTGGACTCTGTCCACAATCTGCTTGGCCCAGTCGCCTTCTTTACGAATTTCATCCAGATCTTCGTGCTGTGCCTGTCCTGGCTGATCGTGCTGGCGGCATTCTTCATTCTGGCGGTTCAGCTCTTTGTCGCCCTGATCGAATTCAAGCTGACGACGCTGGCAGGCTTCGTGCTGATCCCCTTCGCCCTGTTCAATCGCACCGCCTTTCTGGCCGAGAAGGTGCTGGGCAATGTCGTGTCCTCGGGTGTGAAGATCATGGTGCTGGCGGTCATTTCCGCCATCGCATCGGTGCTCTTCAAACAGTTCACCATCTCCTACGGCAGCGATGTTCCCACGATCGGGCAATCCGTATCGGTGGTGCTGGCGTCTCTGGCAATTGTCGGCCTGTCCATTTTTGGCGGCAGCATTGCCAATGGGCTGATTTCCGGCGCACCCCAGCTTGGGGCAGGGGCCGCTGTCGGCACTGGTGTGGCGGTGGGCGCCATGGGTGCTGCTGCCGTAGCGGGCGTTGGAGCCGTCGTTTCTGGTGGTGCCGCAGCCGTCGGCGCGACCGCCGCTGCTGCGCGTGGCGGGGCTGCGATCGCCGGGGCCGCCACGTCAGCCTATTCGGCCGGAGCCGCTGGCGCCTCTGGTGGCGCGGGCAGCATAGCCGCCGGCCTCGGAGGCATGGGCCGGGCTGTCGGCGGGAATGTCGCGAATGCGGCCAAAGGGGCGGCTTCGCGTGCAGGCTCATCGCTCAAGGAAAGCTACGCCGCTGGCGGACGCTGGGCTGCACGCGGGATGGGGGGCGACAGTCCAACGGGCGATGGCGGTGACGGCAGTTCATCCGGTGGTGGTGATCCCACGGGTAGCGGCCCCGCCGGTTCTGGTTCGTCTGGTCCCGACGGTGGTGGCGGTTCCGGTCCGACAACCGGCGGTGAGCCACCGCGCTGGGCACGGAACATGAAACGTCGCAACACCGCCGCCCATGCTGCCGAGGCGGCTCATGTCATCCGCTCCGCCGATGGCGGGGGCGGGTCGGCGTCCATCGACCTCTCGGAGAAAGAATGATGTTCCGTCGCTCCACCATACGTTACGGGACCACGCCCGAGCCCGTGACACCCTATCAGAAAGCAGCACAGATCTGGGATGACCGCATCGGCTCCGCCCGCGTCCAGGCCCGCAACTGGCGGCTGATGGCCTTCGGTAGCCTTTTCCTGTCTGCGGGTCTTGGGGCCGGGCTGGTCTGGCAGTCCGCGCGTGGCACGATTGTGCCGTGGGTCGTGCAGATCGATCGGCTGGGGCAGACGCAGGTCGTGGCTCCGGCAACAGCGGGTTATACGCCCGCCGATCCACAGATTGCTTGGTATCTGGCCCAGTTTATCGGTGATGTCCGTGGTCTGTCGTCCGATGCGGTCGTGGTCCGGCAGAACTGGCTGCGGGCTTACGACTTCACCACGACATCGGGGGCTGTGGCGCTGAATGACTATGCCCGCCTGAACGATCCGTTCTCGCGGATCGGGCATGAGCAGGTCGAGGTGGACATCGCCTCAGTCATCCGGGCTTCCCCCGCCAGTTTCCGTGTCGCCTGGACCGAGCGGCATTATCGCGATGGGGCTTTTGTAGGCACGGAGCGATGGACGGCAATCATGTCCATTGTTCTGCGCACGCCGCGTGACGCTGACCATCTGCGGAAAAATCCCCTCGGCATTTACGTCTCCGCCATCAACTGGTCGAAGGAGCTGGGCCAATGATCCGTCATGCGCTTCGTGTCCTGCCGCTGCTGGTCCTGCCTCTGGCGGGCTGCGCGTCGCAGTATCATCCGCCGGTCATCCGCTACGATGACGCCGCTCAGGCAACCCGGCTGCCCGATCCGCCGAAGCCGGTGCAGGTGGTGGAAGTCCCGAAACTGCTGCCCTTGCCGGGGCAGCTTAAAGCTCTCCCGGCGCGACGGGCTGTTCGTCCTCCTCCTGAGGTTCCTGATCCGACCGTGCGCGTTACGGAGGCCAATCTGGCAGCGCGCATTCAGCCCACGCGGGCCGGGTTCATCAATGCCGTGCAGGTCTATCCCTACAGTCCGGGCGCACTCTATCAGGTCTACACCGCGCCCGGTGAGATTACCGACATCATGCTCCAGCAGGGCGAAAAGCTGGTGGGCACCGGACCGGTGGCAGCAGGGGATACGGTGCGCTGGATCATCGGCGATACCGAAAGCGGGGCAGGGACAACGAAACGCATCCATATTTTTGTCAAGCCGACCAGGCCGGATCTCACCACGAACCTGATCGTCAACACGGACCGGCGGACCTATCTTGCCGAACTGCGCTCCACGCCCGCGACCTATATGGCGTCGGTTTCATGGAATTACCCTGAGGATGACCTGATTGCCCTGCACAGGCAGAACAGCGCGGCAGAGGACGAAGCGCCTGTGGATGCGGGCCTCACTCTCGACGCCCTGAATTTCCGCTACGCCATCCAGCCGGTCAAAGGCGGCACACCGGCCTGGCTACCCGGTCGGGCGTTTGATGACGGTCACAAGGTCTATATCGCCTTCCCATCGGGAATAGGGCAGGGAGAACTGCCACCGTTGTTCGTGCTGGGGGCCGATGGCGGGCCGGAACTGGTCAATTACCGGGTGCGCCAGAACTGGATGATCGTGGACCGGCTGTTCGCCGCCGCTGAACTACGCCTGGGAGACAAAAACTCCGAGCAGCGGGTGCGCATCGTGCGGACAGATGGCAGGAAGTCATGAGTGGGGAAACCCCGGCAGGCGAGGGTAATCCTGCTACACCAGCAGTATCCCCGCCACCCGATCTGCGGCTGCGGGCGGAACGCCCGCGTGTGGTGCGGCTGTCGCGCACCGTCGTCTGGTCGTTGGGAGGTGTCGCCATGATCGCGGTGGCGTTTGCTCTGGGCTATGCGCTGGAAAGCAGCCGTCAGGCCCCGCCCTCGACGGAGGCGCAGGACGTTGACGCGCATTCGTCCGCCGATGGTCTGGCAGGGTTGCCGTCCGACTATGTCGGCAAGGACGTGCCGAAGCTGGGACCAGCGCTGCCCGGTGATCTGGGGCATACCATCCTGCACGCACAGGAGCAGGGAAAGGTCGCATCCGGTGGCGATGATCGCCGCGCCGCGCAGGAGGTGGAGGCTGCGATCGCCAGCAAATTGTTCGTGCAGACGGGGGAGCGGAACCGGGGCAACGAACAGGCTGCTCCGTCCACATCGGGTGCCTCTGCCTCCCAGGCAAACTCGTCCCCTGCGACCGACGCACAATCTGGCAACCGCGCCTTTCTGGCGGGACAGCCTGACCGCATGACCGTCAGCCTCGACCGCGCCATGCCGCCAGCTTCACCCTATATTCTTCAGGCGGGCACCGTGATCGCGGGGGCGTTGAACACCAAAATCAGTTCCGACCTGCCGGGCCAGATTACCGGGCACGTCACCCAGAACGTCTATGACAGCCCGACCGGCCGCTATCTCCTGATCCCGCAGGGGAGCCTGCTGTTCGGGGCCTATAACAGCGGCATCTCCTTCGGGCAGCAGCGCACCCAGATCATCTGGACCCGGCTGATCTTCCCGAATGGCGACAGCCTGGTGCTGGAGAAGCTGCCGGGTGGCGACGCCATCGGCCAGTCTGGTCTGTCCGACGAGGTCAACAACCACTGGGGTCAGCTTTTCAGGGCCGCCATCGTGACCACGCTTCTGAGCGTGGGATCAGAGGCCGGAACCAGCCAGAGCGAGAACAATCTGGCCCAGGCGATCCGCAGTGGGGCCAGTAATGGGTTTTCCATGGTCGGCAACCGGCTGATCGACCGCAGCCTCAACGTCCAGCCGACCCTGACCGATCGGCCGGGGTTACGCTTCACCGTCGTCCTTAACCGCGACCTTGTCCTGAAACCCTGGCACGCAAAGGAGCCCGCCCCATGACAACCTTGCGCATCACCGAAATTCCTGATGACCGACCCGTGCGTGTTACGGTCCAGCTTCCTGCTGATCTGCATCGCGATCTGTTGGCCTATGCAGCGATGGTGCGTGACAATGGACGTCCTGCCGATCCGATAAAACTCCTGCCCCATATGATCCGGGCATTCATAGGTTCTGATCGGGTGTTCCAGAAAGCCCGGCGTGATCGAACAGTGTCAGGTGTTACAGTGCCCGACGGGCATCTTCCAGCGCGGTAAGGATACGTCGGGTCACGGGCGAGCACCTGTCTCTTCTGGAGATGACACCGTAATCCAGATGTGGTCGGCCATCACCATCCACGATATCCACCGCTACGATCTGTTTTTTCATGGCATCTGGAAGAAAGGCGAGCCACGCATCTGGAAGGAGGGCAATCCCTTCGCCATTGGCGACCAGGGCGATAACGCGCAGACTGCCAATATCATGATGGTGAATAATGGGATGCGTCCCAGCCTGGGTCATGCGACGTTTCAGAAGGGTATGTAGTTCATGCCCGGCATTGTCCGTTCCGATCAGGAATGTCTCGCCAGCGAGAACTGTCCATCGGACGGAAGGTCGGTCCGCCAGAAAATGTCCGACTGGCACGACCACCACAATCCGGTCACTCCACAACGGCGTTATTGCCAGCACAGTGTCCATCGAAGGAAGGGTCGTAATGGCCATGTCCAGAAAATCCATTTCCACGAGGTGACTCAGAAACTCGCAGGTGCCCTCGCGATAACGGAAGGCAATGTCGGGCTGATGATGCCGACAGGGTTCCAGCAGGGCTGACGCCCGACCCGGCGGAATGCAGCTTTCGATGCCGATGTTTACTAACCCGTGCTCCCCATTCCCCCAGCGTCGTGTCTGTTCGTAGAGGCTCAGCGAGCCATCAAGAAGATCATTTGCTTTCTGGAGAAAAGCTGTCCCGGCGGGTGTCAGTGTCGCGCCACTCGGCGAGCGCAGGAAAAGACACGCCCCGATGCGTCCCTCCAGCAGGTGGAGGGTACGGCTGAGTGCAGATTGTTTGTATCCCAGAGCGCGGGCCGCCCCGTGAATGCTCCCATGAACCGCGATTGCGCGGACGATCCATAATTCACGTAACTCAAAGGGCGGTCGACGCATGATGGTTCACAGTCTGGCCGTGCCGCCGAGAGCGTAGAATATTCCGTGGCTTATACGAGTGGCGCAGCATCAGCGTTGCTTTGTGGATTTATGCTCACGTACTTGCAGGCTCGTGATGCATCGTCACGATCATCCATATGATGGACGATGTGTCTGAAGAGGGAGAGCCGACTGCAATACACATTCGGCCGGGGGTTCGTGGTCCGTTATGGTTCCCATCCAAAGCAGTCTCATGGTGTTTCCCTGTGAGGCGAAATCGAAATTTCATGCTCGATAGAGATAGGACGATTCCCGGCAAAAAATATTCAGAAAAACAGGCAGGACGGACAGCGAAGCTGACCCATTCACAAAGTCAGTTGCGGAAATCCTGTCCTTCCCGTATGGGGAAATGAGAACCGTTCTTAAATACATCTTCATGCCCGCCAGATATCAGGGAAGGAGATGGACCGAAGCGGGGAAGGAGCCCCGAGGCAGTGCCGCGTGACAGAAAGTTTCTGGCCTTATACGCCGCCCACCGTAATGCCCTGCTGAATTACGCGAGCACCATCACCGGTGATCGCGTGAACGCGGAAGACGTGGTGCAGGAAGCCTGGGTACGGTGCGCTGCTGCTGTCGCGCCACGGGAAAACCCGCTGAGCTATCTGTATCGCGTCGTGCGTAACCTGGCTATTGATGGGCGTCGCAAGGCCGATCTGGAACGTCGGCGCCATGACGCCGGTGACACTGACCGGATTAACCAGATTGCGGAAGACAGGGCGTCCCCCGAGGCCGAATTGGTGGCCCGGGATAATATCCGTCGTCTTCAGGACGCCCTTGCAGAACTGCCCGAACGCACCCGTCGCGCGATCGAACTTTATCGACTGGGCAACCACACATATAAGGAAGTCGCGGAACAGCTTGGCATTTCTGTCGGGCTCGCCCATGCCCTTGTCCTGGATGGGCTTGAGCACTGTCGTAAGCGCCTTGGCGGCATTGAATAAGTTCATATGCATTTATTTTTTGAAAATACGCATCATCCAGTTCGTCTTTATGGCCGGGAGCGAAGCGCATCATCCGTAGCGTTCCGCAGCATCGCCGGATACTGAGAGCATGGCTACGGAACAGGATGATCAGGCGGACAGGGCAATTCCCTCACCGCGCAAGGCAACCGAATGGCTGCTGGCACTGAACGAAGCGCCGGATGACGTGCTTCTGCAGCGTCGGTTCCAGGCATGGCTGACCGAAGACCCGGCTCATGAACGGGACTGGATCAGCGTCAATAGCATGTTCGACCAGCTTGGCATCGCGCTGTCACCGGACACAGTGCCTGTGGAAGCGGCTAAGGTGGTGCCGTTCCCGGCGAACCGGGCCACGAAACGGCGGCGACTGGCTGTTATGGCGGTGGGTCTGGCTGCGGCCTGCGTGGCGGCTGGCGTTTTCAGTCCGGAACTCCTGCTACGTTTGCAGGCCGATCAGATAACGGGCGTTGCCCAGCAGCGCGAAGTCACGCTTGCTGATGGCAGCACGATCCGGCTCGCGCCATCAAGCGCCATTGCGACCCACTTCACTGCCGGACGCCGTGATGTTCGTCTCCTGCGTGGCGAAGCCTTTTTTCAGGTGACCCATGATGCGAAGCGACCCTTTGTTGTGACGACAGGGGCAGTTCAAACCACGGATGTAGGAACGGCCTTTGACGTTCGTCGTAACGCTGCGGACACAACTGTCGCTGTCCGCGAGGGAGCGGTCCAGGTTGAAACCAGCGGATCGCCGCATGGGGTGCGTGAAGTGCTCCGTGCCGGAGATGAAATACGCGTTCAAACGCATGGTGATCGTGTTTTCGACGTCGCCCGTCGGCACATAGAGCCGGAAGAAGTTGCTCTGTGGACGAGCGCACGGGCTATGGTGCGGGACCGGACGGTAGGCGACGCCGTGGAGGCTATCCGGCCTTGGTTCCATGGTGTCATTGTCCTGCGTGGCGACCTTGCGCACCAGCCGTTGACCGGGGTCTACAATCTATCTGACCCGCTTGAGGCGCTCGCGGCCGTCGCGCACGCGCAGGGTGCCACGATGTATCGGATCTCGCCCTGGATTGTTGTTCTGTCCGCGCGCTGATCGTCTGATCTCAAAAATTCGAAAACTTTTTTTGAAGATCCGGATACCCGGTTTCGTCTCTCCATCAGAAAGCTGCTGTTGCGTCTGAATTGCAACAAGCCAGATTCAGAATTTGGATATGACGCGGACTGGAGACGATACGAACATGAAAACAGGTATTGCGTCGGGGCAGGCGGCTAAAGGGCGCCCATGCTGGCTGGCAGCCGCACTGATGACGACCACGCTGGCAGGTCTGGACGGGCATGTGGCGCACGCCGCGAACGTGCAAACTATAGCCGCACCTGCGCAGGCTTCGGCGCAAAAATTCAACATTCCGGCCCAGAAACTGGGCGACGCTTTGGCATCCTTCGGGGCTCAGAGTGGCTGGCAGGTTTCCGTGCGGGCTGATGTGATCCGTAATGCGACCAGCCCCGGCGTAAATGGCAGTCTGACACCCGCCGATGCGTTGTCCCGTTTGCTGGCTGGAACAGGTTTTGCATATCGCTTGTCGGGCGGACATACAGTGACGCTTGTTCCGGCTGCTGCCAATATCACCCTTGGTCCGGTCCGGGTTGGTGGACAAGTATCACAACAGGATCCGACCGGGCCCGGAGTTGGGTATGTCGCGGATAGAACAATGTCTGCGACCAAAACAGATACGCCATTAACCGAAATCCCGAGTTCGATTTATGTTGTAACTAAACAGCAGATGCTCGACCAAGGCGCACAAACAGTCATGGACGCGCTGAAATACACTGCGGGCCTTTATGCTGGCGCTTCTGGCACTTTCAATAACGGTAATGCAGCAGCGGATAGTATATCGTTTTATCAAAGAGGCTTCTCTACAAACCAGTTTGTCGATGGTCTTTTAAGCAACTCGCAAAGTGCAGGCGAAACAGCTTTCTTGGAGCGTATTGAGGCCATCAATGGGCCCGCGTCAGTTATGTACGGCCAGACGACACCGGGTGGCATGCTTGCCATGAGCCTCAAAAAACCGACTGAGACGCCGCTGCATCAAGTTTCTGTCGGTTTTGGTAATTGGGGACGATATCAGTCTACTGTTGATTTTAGCGATAAACTGACCAAGTCTGGAAATGTGCGGTATCGTATCGCTGCGATTGGCGTAACACAAGGGACACAAACGGACCATGTCGATTATCATCGGGTTGGTGTACTGCCGTCTATAACATGGGACATCGATCATAAAACGTCTCTGACCCTTCTCGGGATGTATATGTATACGCCAGGGACAGGCATCAGTCAGTCTAATGACTATCCTTTGAAAGGGTCATTAATTACGGACGGATATCGTCGAATTCCGCGAAGAAATTTTCTTGGTGCCACTAACTGGAATACGCAAGCAGATACAACCGCAATGTTTGAATACCAGTTTCAGCATAAGTTTAATAAGTATATAAATTTCAGCCAAACATTTAGATACGAGCAAAGTAGCATGAATGATAAAGATTCATACTACGATGGCTCTGTAAATTCCGAAGAGGTATATCAGGCGCCAGAATGGGCTAAAGAGACTTTCAAAACTACCGCTCTTGATACCAGAGTATACGGAAAATTTCAGACAGGACCGTTACAACATACATGGGTTGTTGGCTCTGATTTTAGATCTTATCATTATAATTGGTATTACCAGAGAGACAAAACGACGGGGGGGGATTTTATTGTAAATATGTACAACCCGGGGGCAAGCTATACCCCTTGTTTTAGCACCTCTGTTTCAGCCGGCTGTAAAGGATCATTCGGCACATCGCGGTATGATTATTTTCAAGAGGGTATATATTTTCAAGATCAGATCAAGTGGAAGCGCTTATCAATCCTGTTGGGGGGTAGGCAAGATTGGATAAATTATAATGGGCACGCTTTGAGCCACACCTACAACAATACCAATGGACAAAATATTACAACAGAGACCCCAGGAAATACGGCACCACAACCAGCGAGCGCTTTTACCTGGAGGGCGGGTATTCTTTATAATTTTGCTTTTGGATTAACTCCTTATTTTAGTTATTCAACATCCTTCGTTCCTCAGACTTCAACAAACTATCAAGGACAGCCATTTGCACCGTTGGCTGGGAAGCAACTGGAAGTTGGACTAAAATATAAAGTTCCTAACAAGGATATTCTGTTGACAGCTTCAGCTTTTCATATCGATGAAGACCATTATCTAGAGCAGGACCCCGTCCACACTAATTACAGCCTTGATGCGGGACGAGTTAAGTCTCAAGGTTTTGAAGTCTCAGCGAATGCGAACCTTACGAAAGATCTGAGAATGATAGCCTCTTATAGTTACGTGGATATCCGGTATGCAAAGACAAACAAAACAGCAAAGCGGTATAATCCTTATACAGGCTCAACTTATGGTAACGCCATTTCTCAAGAAGGAATGTTCGTTCCCTATGTGCCACGCAATATGTTTTCAGTATTTCTGGACTATTCGCTCCCGGGAAACAGCCTAAAAGGTTTTGGTGTGAATGGAGGAATGCGCTATGTGGGATTTAGATACACCGATAACGTAGAATCGTTCAAAACGCCCGCATATTTCCTGTTTGATATCGGCGCTCATTATGATTTTGGCGCATCAATACCATCTCTCAAAGGACTGAAAGCACAGTTAGCAATATCTAACTTGACGAACAAATATTACGTAACACGGTGCTCCAATTATGATTGCTATATTGGTCAGGGACGGCGGGTGTATGGAAACCTGACTTACAATTGGTGAAATTTCCCCACCCCGAACTACGGCATCTTTTCCCTATTAATTTCAGCACCTTGCCCCTCGTTTCTATGCCAAACTCGTGGGGCAGGCATGCTGCAAGTCTCGAAGGGCGGACCCATGCAAGATGCGTGGACTGCCCACGGCAACAACCGTGGGGCGACCCATGTCAAAATCGTGACCCGCAAGTGTGCAAGATGCGAGAGGTGTCCCTGCAAAATTCGGCTTGCAGAGCGGACAGTTTTATAAAGCTTTATACAGTATTCATGCAGCGTCTCTGGGAATGGATGTTTTGTGTGCTTTCAAGATGCAGATGCATTTTGGATAAGGCACCAAGTCTCCAAAAAAAATGAAAATGCGATCTCTTAGATCGTCTTACATAATGAGATGAATGTTTTCGGTTAAAAGTCCGGCACGGAGCATCCTGCGGCCATAATCGCACGGATGAGCGTGATGTGGCTGAAAAGACCGGGAACGAAGGGCGAGGGATGAGGTTTTGCGCGTATTCTGTTGTTGCGACTTACTCTTACACGCATTTGTGAGAGTGCGGTTTTCATGACGACCCGTACCCTTCGCCGCTGGTTTGTGGTCCATAAATGGACAAGCCTGGTCTGCACGCTGTTCCTGTTGGTGGTGTGCGTGACCGGGCTGCCGCTGCTGTTCTCCGAGCAGATATGGGACACGTTCGTCGGTGACGATGATCCACCGTATGAAGTTCTCCCGCCCGGCACGCCAAATGCCAGTCTGGACGTCATCGTGGAGAAGGCGCGGGCGCTGTACCCCGGCCAGATCATCACCAATGTTTCACCAGATGATGATGAGCCGGCTGTTCTGATCTCGATGGCGCCAAGCTGGCAGGCGCTGAAGGACGACGAGAATTATCCGGATCGCAATTCCGGCCACTGGATCAAGTTCGATGCCCGCACGGCCAAGGTGCTGGAACAGTCTCGTCCGGCGGATGCGCCTAAAGAGCCGCGCACCTGGACGGGTATCATCATGGGCATTTGCAATCGGCTTCACACCAGCCTGTTTGCAGGATTAACTGGTCGGCTGTTTCTTGGCGCGATGGGTGGTGTCTTCGTTGCATCCCTGATTTCCGGCACGGTGCTGTATGGCCGGTTCATGAAGCGCCTGCCGTTCGGCTCGGTCCGGCGGGATCGGGCTTCGCGCCTGACATGGCTGGATCTGCACAACCTGCTGGGGGCTGCCACACTGATCTGGGCAACGGTGGTGGGCTTTACCGGACTGGTCAACGAACTCCAGACGCCGCTGTTCGGCCTGTGGCGTGTGACCGACGTGCGGCAGATTTTACGCCCTTACGCCAACCTGCCGGTGCCGTCGCAGGACCATCTGTCTTCCGTGCAGGCCGCGTTCGATACGGCGGCCAAAGTAGCCCCCGGCAACGAGGTGACCGGCCTGTCTTTTCCCGGCGCGTCCTTCGGCAGCCCGGTGCATTATGTGCTCTGGACACGAGGCGCGACCCCGTTGCGGGCGCGGCTGTTCACCCCGGTGCTGGTCGATGCCCGCACGGGCGAGCTGACCGGAGCCTATCCCATGCCCTGGTATCTGCGCTTCCTTGAAATTTCCCGCCCGCTGCATTTTGGTGATTACGGTGGCATGCCTTTGAAAATCCTCTGGGCGTTGCTCGATGTTGTTGTGATTGGTGTGCTGGTCAGCGGTCTGGTGCTGTGGGCTGGCAAACGGAAGATCGCCACTGACGCCCGGCTACGGGCTCTGGGGTATGATCTGGATGATGCGGAAGGTGCGCCTGTTTCTGCCCTGACCGGGGAGGGCGCGCGATGAACGCCTTGCGACCCGAAACGTCCCAATCATACTTTGCAGCATCTCCGTCGCGTGTTCCGGTTGCTGTCTGGCCGTGGCCGATCGCATTGGGTCTGCTGACCACCTTCGGCCTGCTGTCCGCCCTGCTGGGGCAACACGGTATCTGGCTGGCCCTGTCCTGGGCTGCTCTTTCCATTCCCCTTATCGTTACGGTCACCTGCCTGATCCGGGCGTGGCGCAGACCGTCTTCCAAAGGAGGTCTCTCATGACCGATCTTGCTCCTATTTCCTTTTCCCCGTGGGAGATGTTCCTCAACGCAGGGCCGGTGGTCCGCTGTGTGATGATCCTTCTGGCCGTGGCGTCGCTGCTGACCTGGACGATCTTCATTGCCAAATCGCTCGAGCTGCTGCGCGTGCGGATGAAGCTGACAAAAGCCGAACAGACGCTGGAGCAGGCCAATACGCTGGATCTCGGCGAGGAAGGCACCCGTCAGAACGGTATCGCTCACACTCTGGTCATGGCCGCCGAGACGGAACGCGCGCGGTCGCAGGACATTCCCGATGACAGCGACGGCCTGAAGGAACGCATCGTCCTGCATCTGGAGCGCCTTGAAGCCGCCGAGGGCCGCAGGCTCATGCGTGGCACGGGCGTGCTGGCCACCATTGGCGCAACCTCGCCTTTTATTGGTCTGTTCGGCACGGTCTGGGGCATCATGACCTCGTTCACCGGTATAGCGGCCAGCAAGGCGACCAGCCTCGCAGTGGTCGCTCCCGGTATCGCCGAGGCCCTGCTGGCGACAGCCCTTGGTCTGGTCGCGGCCATCCCGGCCGTAGTGATCTACAACCATCTCGCCCGCCAGACGGCTTCCTGCCGCGCGCAGGTGGCTGATCTGACGTCACTGGTCATGCGTCTTGTCTCCCGTGATCTGGGGCGCATGCAGGCGCTGACGGCCAGCGGGCAGGTGGTGCGGCTTGGCGCATCGCGTGACAGCCGTTCTGTGGCGGGGGAGTAAGCGGCATGATCCGCATCCGTCATACCGATGAGAACCTGCATGAGGCGAGCGAGATCAACGTCACGCCGTTCATCGACGTGATGCTTGTCCTGCTGGTGATCTTCATGGTTACCGCCCCGCTGACCACGGTGAACGTGCCGGTGGACCTGCCGTCCTCGACCGAAAAGCCGACACCGCGCCCCGATGATCCGGTATTTCTCACCGTCAAGGCCGATCATGGCCTGGCGCTGGGGGAAGATGACATCAGCACCGACGCTCTTCCCGGCGCGCTGGAAAGTGCGACCAAAGGCAACAAGGACGAACGCATCTTCCTACGGGCCGACAAGACGGTCGATTACGGCACGCTGATGGGTGTCATGGATAAGCTGCGGTCCGCTGGTTATCTCAAGGTCGCGCTGGTCAATCTGCAGGGGCAGGAAGAAGGCAGTGAAGCTGGCTCCACGCCTGTACCGTCCGGCAACGCTGCTGCGCCAGCATCTGGAAAAACACCGTGAGCAGTACAGCGGATATGGTGCAGGGGCAGGGTGAGGCTGTCGAAAGCTCCTCCATGTCCTTTGCCGACTGGCAGCGCGGGCAGTTGCGGCAGTCCAGGCGTGAGGACACGATAAGGTGGGGCCTGTCGTTCCTCGCCGTGCTCGCCGTCAGTGGTGGGGCGGTCTGGTGGATCATGCGGCTGCCCCCGCCAGTCATGGCCGTGCCGGAACCACCACCGGCTGCGATCGCAATCGATATGGCTCCGGAACCGGTGTCCACGCCGACCCCGCCGACGGACCTTCCGCCCGGCCCTCAGCAGACGCAGTCCATCCCTGACCCGGCCCCGGTCGAGCCGCCAAAGATCACGGCTCCGCCGTCACCTGCGCCCAATCCGCCAATCCCGGTGCCCAAACCGGAAAAACCACGCAAGATCGTCAGGAAGAGCAAGCCGGTCCCGAACCTCAAGAAGCCCATCCCGGATAAGACACCCCCGGCCGAGACCACGACCGCCCCTCCGTCAGCGGAAGCGCCGCCCGCCCCAACCCAGGCCGCTCCGGCTCCCGGTGCCTCGTCGTCAAAAGCGTCACACGACCCGGTGACCTGGCAGGGGGCTTTGCTGGCGCAGCTTGAAAAGTTCAAGCGCTATCCGTCCGACGCCATGGCCGACCATCAGGAAGGCGTGCCGACTGTGACCTTCTCCATGGACCGCAAAGGCCATGTGCTTGCGGTCACGCTGGCCAGCTCCTCCGGCCATCCGCTGCTGGATCAGGAAGCCATCGCCCTGCCCAAACGTGCTCAGCCGCTGCCCATTCCGCCAGACAGTGTCGCGGGGGATCCCATCACCCTGACGGTGCCCGTCGAGTTTTACATCCATGCTGGCGGAAACTGAGATTTCTGCCGTTTCCTTATCTCTGATCGTGACAGGATCAAACCCATGCTCGCCTTCTCCGAACATCGCCGTTCTTCACCATCCCTGAATGAAATCCGCCCCGGCATGGGCGCCAGCCGCAGCGCCGTGCATAGCCTGGAGGAACGCAGCGAAGAGGTCGGCATCAAAATGACCGATCTGCGGCGCATCCTGTTTCATGGCATTCTGGAAGCCGGGCCACGCGCGACGGCGGTGGAGATATGGAAAACGCTCAGCAAAATGCTGGAGCACGGGCACGCACCCTCGCAGGGGTCGATCCAGCGCAATCTGAATCTGTTTGTGGAACGGGGTATCCTGCGCCGCGATGTCACGCCCGACCGGCAATGGCTCTACAGTGTGGCCATCGAACGCAAGGCAGCGCTCGCGATTACCTTTGTGGAGGCCGGGACCGGACGGAAGATCGCCTGCAATGCCCCGGAAGTGGTCAGGGTATTACGCCGGGTCGCGGCTGAGCACGGACTGGCCGTGCAGGGAGCCGCCATCACGGTCACGTCGTCAGCCAGCGCGCCATGATGAACAGGATAGGGGGCGAAATATTTTTTCGCCCTTTTTTTGAAAAAAATGCCCGCATCGATCGTCTTATAGAGTGAGCCCTCCCGCAGGGACGGGACATCTTCCTTGAAATTCATCGCCTGGTTTGTCCATCGCCCGGTGGCGACAACGCTGCTGCTGCTCTCCGCCGTGCTGTCGGGGCTGATGGCGTTGCCCCATCTGCCGGTTTCCGACCTGCCCGATGTCGACCTGCCGGTGATCTCTGTCTCCGCCTCCAATGCTGGCGGCTCGCCTGAGGTCATGGCCCGCACGGTGGCAGCACCCCTGGAGCGCCATCTGGGCAATATCGCCGGTGTGACGCAGATGCAGTCCACGTCCACGCGGGGCGAGACCTCCATCTCGCTGGGGTTTGAGCTGGGGCGTGACCTCAATGGGGCCGCGCGCGATGTGGAAGCCGCGATAAGGGCAGCGCGGCGCGATCTGCCGACCACGCCGGGGTCGGACCCGAGCTACCATCGCGCCAACCCCAATGCGACGCCGGTGCTGATCCTTGCCGTGACACCGGGCATGCAGTCCATGTCCCGCCTGTATGATCTGGTGAACACCACCCTGCGGCCCATGCTGCTGCAGGTGCCGGGTGTGGGCGATGTGACGCTCATGGGGAGTTCCGCGCCCGCCGTGCGGGTGGAGATGAACCCGCTGCTGTTCTTCAAATACGGCATGGGGTTCGAGAACCTGCGTGCAGCACTTGCTTCGGCCAATGCCCACACGCCGAAGGGCGTGATCGATATGGCCGGGCAGCGCTACCAGCTTTCCGTCAACGATCAGGCAGACCATGCCGATGCCTATCGGGATCTGGTGATTGCCTACAAGAACGGACGCCCTATCCGGCTGCGCGATGTCGCGACCGTCACCGACAGCATGCAGGATGTGAACGCCGCCGCGTTCTTTGATGGAAAGCCGGCGTTGACCCTGATGGTGCGTGCCCAGCCGGAGGCCAATCTGGTCGGCATTGTCGATGCCGTGAAGGCGCGCCTCCCGCAACTGCGCACGCTCATGCCGACGGGGGCGGATATCGCGGTGGCGCGGGATGGCTCGGCCGTGATCCGGTCCTCCCTGCACCACACGCTGGTGACGCTGCTGGCCGCCTGCGGGCTGGCGCTGGTCGTGGTCTGGGCGTTCCTGCGCTCATGGACCGCCTCGGTTGCGGCGGCGATCATCGTGCCATGCTGCCTGATCGCCAGTCTCGGCCCAATGCATCTGGCGGGGTTTGGGCTGGACAATCTCTCGCTCATGGCGCTGACGGTGGTGACGGGACTGGTGGTGGATGACGCCATCGTGGTGATCGAGAACATCATCCGCATGCGCGAGCGCGGGCTTTCCATCGACGAGGCCGCCATTGCCGGGGCCAGCGAGGTGGCGTTCACGCTGCTGTCCATTACCGTCTCGGTGCTGGCGGTGTTCCTGCCCATCGGTTTTGCCCCCGGTCTGACGGGACGGCTGTTCCGGGAGTTCGCGGGCACAGTGGGGATCACTGTCACGGTGTCGCTGGTTCTGTCCTGCGTGGTCACGCCCTGCCTGACGGCGCTCTGCATGCGCTTTGCCGAAGGGAAAAGGCCGGAGCATGCCGAACAGAACCTTACCCCAGCCAGCAGAGATCATGGCGGTGCTGCCGATTTCCTCGCTCATGAGAAACACGGCGGCAGCCTGTATCGCCGCACGTTGGACGTCTGCCTGACTCATCCCGGCAAGACGGTATTGCTGCTGCCGCTGACCCTGCTCGCAACCGGTTTTCTGTTCCTGCGTATGCCAAAGGTCGTATTTCCGCGTCAGGATATCGGCATCGTCTCGGGCGGATCGCGGGGGAGTGGCAGTTCTCTTGCCCAGACCAAGGAGCGACTGGAGCGGTTCAGCAGGGTGCTGCTCGACGATCCTGCCGTCAGTCATGTCATTGCCTATCTCGATACCGGCGAAGGCTCCAGCCACGGCATGGTGTTCGCAACCCTGCGCGATCTGTCCACCGGACGAGCCTCCGGGGCAGAAGTGGCGGCCCGCGTGGTGGCCCGGATGGGGAAAGACATTCACGCCGAATACCATGCCCAGGCGCCCGGCAACATCATGATGCGGGTGGGCTCGAACAGCAGCGGGGTCAGCTACATCCTGCGCAGCGAGGACGACCGGCTGCTGGGACCGGCGACACGCAGGCTGGCGAAAGCCCTGCGGCATCGTCCCGAATTCAGGGACGTGGACCCGGATGTCGATCCGCCGGGACAGGGTATCACGCTGGCCATTGACCGCGATACCGCCGCCCGTGTCGGCGTCACGCCACAGGTGATCGGCAACACCCTGTCCGATGCGCTCGGCCAGACCACGGCCTCGGTCGTCTACACCGCACATGGGCAGTATAACGTGGTGCTGACGGTGGAAAACCGCTTTCAGCAGGACCCGGAAATCCTGAGGCAGTTCTGGGTCAGCCCGTCCGGTGGGTCTGCTTCCGGTAGTTCGGCGTCGAATACTATCCGGGTGGTCACGTCGGCTGCGGCCAGTACCACAGCTTCGACCAGTGCCACGGCGTTTCGAAACCAGATCGCCAATTCTCTGGCGGGCGGGGCGAATGCCTCGACCGGATCGGCCGTGGCAACGGGGGCGGAGACGCTGGTGCCACTGTCGGTGGTCGCCCGCATCACCCCCAGCCTCGACCCGGTGGCGGTTACCCATATCGGCTATGCCAGTTCCGCCTCGCTGGCGCTGGAACTGGCCTCTGGCGTCAGCCTGTCACAGGTGCAGACGATCATCGATCAGGAGTGGCGGAGCCTGCATCTGCCGGAGACCATCAACGGCGAACTGCAGAGTGATGAAGGGGACATCGGCAAAAGCACCCATGACAGCGAAATCCTGATCACTGCGGCCATTCTGGCAGTGTGGATCACGCTGGGCATGCTCTATGAAAGCGTGTGGCATCCACTGACCATTCTCTCCACCATTCCCTCGGCCGGGATCGGGGCGGTGATGGCACTGGACCTGTTCGGCCTGCCGTTCTCGGGCATGGCGGTCATCGCCATGCTGCTGCTGACGGGCATCTCGCTGAAAAACGCCATCCTGCTGGTGGATTTCGCCATCCATGCCGAGCGCGAACGGGGCATGACGCCACGGGATGCCATTCGCGAGGCGTGCCTGCTGCGCCTGCGGCCGATCGTCATGACCACCTTTGCCGCGGCCCTCGGCGCGGTGCCGCTGGGTATTGCGCTGATCGGTGGCCTGCTGGTCAGTCAGGCCCAGACCATGTTCACGACCCCGGCGCTTTATCTGCTGGTGGCGCGGTTAGCGAGGAGGGAATATGGTAGAAATGTCTGAAGGCAACAATGGGTGGGAGCGGACATTGTATTATCGAAGAATTACGATTAAAAACAAGATCACTCAATGTTCTCCGAAATAAAAATAATATAAATCACAATTAAGCTAGTAGGATTGCGATTGTCACTTGCAGAGTATTTAATAAAATACGGTGTGTATTAATTAAAATCTCTATGAAAGTTAATGGAGGTGGATAGAAGATGATTTTCCCAAACCGAATCGAAGCTGAGGCGGAGTTCTTGGTTCATTCACAGACAATACATTTAAAGAAAATTTATAGAACTGAGTTCGCAGAATGTTTAAATGCACGAGATTACGAAAAAATATGCAAACCACTTAGTGTTTTAGTTCATGAATTAACACACTGGTTTGATACGACAAGTACACTTTGGGGGCAAAAATATTTGTATGAATTGTATGATGTTTATTATTATACAATTTTACATACTAAAGGTGTTGGATCTCAAAGAGAATTTGGAGAAATTGAAAGTGAATGGTGGCGGGCAATAAAGCTGGATTGTGAGGATTCTAGAATTTTATTTCCAAAGTATTACAAGGAATACTATAAGAATGAAAAAGATAAATTTACTTATGGCGCCGTTAATATAACATATTCATGTGGAGTGGAGTTTAGTATAGATGGAAAGGTGAATTATAAAAAACCAATTTTTTTCGTTAGGTTACTTGATGAAAATAACCTAAGTATAGCGAGGATACCATTAACTGTTGGTGCACTTTTGGAAAGTTCAGCTGTATGTGCGGAGCTTTTATCACGGTGTGCTTCTATAGATAAGATTTCTCAACCCCATGCAAAGATTATAGAAAAACGTAAGCTGCATGAAGAATTGGATTATTTGTTATCTAGTTGTGGGCTCGTTGATTATACTGTGGCTCGTCACATGGTAATGAAGGAAAATAACGTAAGTGATATATTGGATTCCTATTTAATTTCATCAATTATTTCATTTATTTGCCTTAATTTATCAGATAATTACTTCGATAGAATAATTCCACCCGCTACACTGCATTTCATTCCCAACGATAGAATAGAGAGTTTTAAGAAAAATAGAGACAGGACTTTCGTTTTTGCATGTCTATGTATTGGGTGTGGTAAATTCTCGGGAGATATGAGTAAAATATACTCTTTCATAGATTCGGGACTATCCGTTATAGGTTTACCCCCTTACGCATCTATAATTAAACAATCATATATTTCTATGTTAAATATACGTGATAGCATATATCACAGATGCCCAACCGATAAAACGCTTTCCTATATTTTAAGTGTTGGCAGAAGTAATTTTCTAAAAAGATCGGAAGAAAATATTCCAACAAACACTATGAGTTTAATGTGCGGGAATGCCACTTTGCCTAAGTTTTTCGATGCTGAGCAGGAGATTTTTAATTTCGGATCAAATAGCTTAAATGAAAATTATTTTAATTATGAGTATATGTATTTCTTAGATTTAGATATAAATGTATTTATTGGAAAACTTAGAGATGCGTGTAAAATATAAAAACTACCCCTCTTTATGTTTAATATTATATACGTTCAATAATATAGATATTATAAGATAATTAATGTTTTTCGTGAAGTAATAGGGAAATTATTATGTTCACTAGATTTTTTTCATATCAGAAATTCATATCACGATCACATTATGTTCAGTGGTCAGTTTGTGGGTGACTAATTCTATTTGGTCAGCTTTCGTTGAATCAACAGGTAGTTTGACGGAGGGGAGCGTGTGGTCAGCTATTGGGCGATATGATCAGGCAACCAGACATTCACGCGGACGGCCTTTGCGACGACTTTGCGTCCAACTCGGCCTTTCGAGCCCATACGCAAACCTCCATCAATCAGTCTTCCGGTTCGCCGTCGCGCTGACTCAGCTCCGAAAAGTCGGTGAGTGCGTCGCAGTTGATGCAGTGATACATCTGCGAAGCATCCTGAAAAGCCATGCCGCAGAGGCATCCGCAGAAGGGGCAGCTCTCGTCGATTTCGAGATCGCCCCATTCCCAAACGCCGAGATATTCGGGGACGGCATCGCGGTCGTACCCCACGATCTGAAAGACGTCGGCATTCTTCGCGACAAATCCATCGTTGGTGGCGCGCATGAGGATCGGCAGGATGTCCGCAGGCTCGATCGCGAACCACTCGCCGCGAACTCTCGTGGCCGCGAAATGATGATGGAGGTGGCGTTCCAGCTCGAACGTCTCCTCGCTATTGATCCATCCAAGGAGACGGATCGCGGAGGGGTTGCCAGTCTGGAGATTGGTGCGGCGCTTCTCAATGTCCTTGGCGACGCCGATCTTGATGCGGCAGTAGCCGCTATCCTCATCTCCGATGAAATATACGGGCACCGCGTCTACCTCAGCCGATCAGGTCGAGAAGGCCCTCGACAACAGCCTTGTCCGATGCCGCTACGAGCTCGATCTGTCGGCCCTCCTGACGCATGATGGCGATGAGCAGGCAGGCAGTGAATGTCCAGAATGGGGAGCCTTCCGACAGGTTATGGCCGTCGATCATGGCGCGGATACGCTCAGCGATGGGCGGGTAGTCGTTACTCCCCCATGTCTCATGGGTGGGCGTCATCGCGTGTACGATGATCGCCGCAAGGGCGATGCCCATTGCCCGCTTCTGAGCGACCTGCGTATAGGTGTAGCCGTGGTTGTCGGCATATTCTTCCATGTTGCTGGTCATCGTCTCGCGTGCCCAGACGTCGCAGGCCAACTCCTCCGCGTAACCTGCGCCTGGTGCGTCGCCGGCGGCACGGAACATGACGTGCTTCAACTCGTGGAGCATTGCGAAGGCGAAGGCTAAGCCGACAAGGTCGGAGACCGCCATCGCTTGCGCGTTGTCCAGGCTGGCGCGATCGGCGGTCGGCATGGGAATGTCATCGGGCCACTGGATATCGGCGGTGCTACCTGCCGACCGAAGGTTGTGAGCGGCGGCGATCCGCTGGTTGAAGTCGAACTCGAACTGCCCCCGACCGTGATCGACCTTGAGTGCCGTGTCGATCGATACACCGGTACTGGTGGCGAGAACCAGCGCGGGCGCATAGACCTCGATTGCGCGCCAAGCGGCGAAACCCAACAGCCAGAAAAAATCCACCGTTTTTGTGTCGAATTTGATCCGTTTGCTGGTTGCATTCAATGTCAGGCTGGCCCCACTCGAGGTGACTTCAACGGAATGTTGCTGGTCGGTCCATAGCCGGCAAAGTTCAGCGGCCTTTTCCGGAACGGCACCTCGTAACAAGTTTAGCACAATCGTCTGATCGGACGGCTTTGTCGTCATAAATAAATACTCGTTGTTGAAGATCTGATTTTACACTCTTCAGAATCTCATAGACTTCACTCTGATCTTTTAATGATAAAGTTCGGGAATACAAATGTCACGTGTCGTTAATCCACAAGATTGCAGCTTTTAGGAATACTGCTCCCACATTGAACGATAGCTTTGAAGGCGGAAGCTGACATAGCATCTCCGGATGCATCAACTTTACGTTTTCCCGGGGTGTGGGCATTTATTTTAGTTAGAGGTCATGCATATGCAGAAAAAAAGTGCATTAAAATAGACCATTAATCCTGCTTTGCTCTCAACTTGCGGTTGCCGTAAGCTGAGAGCCAATCCTGCCCGCAACCACTTGCAGTTTCTGAAACCCCCTTAAGTCAACAGCTTAACGGGGTTTTGCTATGCGTAAATCGAGGGCATATTCTGGAAAACTTTTTCACGTCAGTTGTTTAGGGAGGGTAGGTTCAAAGCAGGGGTATCATACCTCGCAACCACTTGTGATTATCCGCATTGACGTGAGACGCTGTTACAATCAGGCTCAGAAGCGAATGTAATTTTAGCTTCTGGATTGATGACCGACCTTATTCGAAACCTTATCCTTCGCTGGCGGGACGATCCGGCAGGGACCTATCAGAGCTGGTTTCTGTGGGATGAACGCCTCAAGAACTTCCGGTCTATCCGCCGTGGTCTGCAGCAGGTCGTTACCGAGATAGCCGAGGGCACATTCGGGGTCGCCTATCGTGGCTCATCCCTGGAAACGGTCGTCCATTCGATTGCTGAGCAGCGCCAGATATTCAAGGGTGCGGATCACGCGTTCCTGTGGAAGCCGAAGCTCCGCATTCCCGATATCTATGAAAATCCTGCCAACCAAAAAGCATTCGGACAGCTTCTCGATACCTGTCTGTGTTGCACTACCGAAGAGCATATGGTCTCGGCCATTCATGCGATTGATGCTCGCAAGATAAAAGGGTTGGGACCAGCCGTCGCCAATCTGCTGTATTTCCTCCATCCCACGATTATGCCGCCTTTCAATACGGCGATCGTGAACGGCTATAACGCCTTGACCGGATCAAAGGTGAAGCTGGGACGATGGGAGGAATATCTTGCTATGCGGCAGGGCATCCTGAAACTGAATGCGACTTATCGCTCGCTGTTGTCCAATGATCTGGGCGCCGTTGGAGGACTGCTGTTTGACCTCGGAAGCGGACGCTATACAGCGCCGCCTCTTGAGAATGACGAAACAGCGCGAAAACTCTGGGAAGCCGATCTTCACCAGGTGAGGGAGCAGAGCGCAAAAGAGACCCGGATCCTCGCCGCGGAGCGGGAAACGGATCACACTCATACCGAGATTCAGGGCTGGCTTCGCGATCTGGGCCATTCTCTGGGTTACGATGTCTGGATTGCGGCCAATGATCGCAGTCGTCCATGGCAGGATGGCAAATTGGGGGATGGTTGCCTGTCGGTGTTGCCGGGCTTCACGACGGAAACGCAGGGAGCGGAATCCGTGCGTCTGATCGATGTCCTGTGGCTGGACCGGGAAAGCCACCGGATTGTTGCAGCATTCGAGGTCGAGCATTCAACGACCATCTATTCCGGCATTGTGCGGATGCTCGATCTTGCTCTTGGGTCAGAGGCGCAGGCTCTGGAGGGACTATTCCTTGTCGCTCCGGACAAGCGGGAAGCCGATGTGCGGGAACAGTTGAAGCGACCGGCCTTCAGTAGGATCGCCGATCTGAAAGTCCGGTATCTGCCTTATGGAGCGCTGGAGAAAGATCGTGTGGCAATCGCGCGTTTTGGGCAGGGATTGAAACCTATCCAAGCGATATCCCATCTGCTTACGCCAGTATGATGTTAATGATAGGAACGGTTGGGGAGAGAGTGTGTCCGGACTGGGTGTGGAAAGCAGGAATGTTATATTTATCTTAAGTAGTATTTACCATGGATATATCCGCTTTTGACACATCTCATTGTGTGGATATGCGCACCGCTACGCTGTCTTTTGTTCATAGAGTTCGAATGGGTCTAAGGGTTTGCTAAATGACATCGATCAAAAACATTGAGTTAAAACCAGACGAGTTCGCGCTTTATTTCGCGGGAAATCAGGGCGTTGATTTGGACGCTCTCGCGAATTTCCTGAAGCGGGTCTCCAGTGTCGCTAGACGTCACGGAGGTGAGTTGGTGATCGTTGGGCTTCACGAAGGAAGCCTGGTGGTGAAGCTCAGGGCAATCGCTCGGTCGAAGATCGCGCAGAATGCTATCAAGGAATTCAGCGATAAGCCGATCGACGGTAGCGTGAAGGTCACTGGACTGATTGCTGCTATAGCGGGCGCAATAATTTGGCTCATGTCGCCTACGAAAGACGTTACGCCCATAGCAAAAGCTGGTGCCGAAATTATAGACAAGCACCAGATAACCGAGATTAGCGTGGTTACGAACGAAAAAATTACAGTTGTCATGAACGAGGCCATCGCAAAGAAAATTAAAAAAAAGCATGAGATTAGAGCCGTAGGGCGAGCTTCTGAGAAGAGACAGATTGCTAAGATTGTAAAAAATCAATATAATTTACCTGAAATAGAAATAATGGTGAAAGATGCGCATCAAAGTAATCTTACTGGTGAGGTTGCTATTGTCGGAGACGCGTTTCACTTCCAGCCAGATGGATATCATTATTGGGTGCCTATATACATGCGGCCTAGCTCATCAGTACAACTTCATCCTGGAGAGCGCTATCGAATAGGTGGTCAAATTAAAACCTTGAATGGCCAGCCTGATCAAATAATTGCCGCATCGGCTGACCTTATTACTGGTGGATCAACTAAATAATCTGCGGAGATCAACATAACTATATAATCAGAGTATGTTTCGAAAGTATGAATTAAGCGCTTTGAAACAGTTTAGCGATGCTTCTCTCCGGCTTAGAGATTCAAACGGTTATATCGATCCTGGGTCTGCTGTTTCGAGGGGTAAACGGAATTTGCAATGCAGAGTAATATCAGGTGAGTAGAAGATTGGGTTCAGGGTCTCGACCGCAAAATAGCGGGTGTTCAATTGGATCACCTGTCGGTGATCTATGGCTGTGATTACAACTTGCCGAACCTGTGTTAAATTTTTTCACTTGGCATCAGAGAAAGGCAACATGGCTATGCCCACTATAGGCATTTAAGATATTTAATTGGAAATTTTGGCATGGATAAAGAACCCTAATCGTGAATAATATTATAAACGCCGCAGTGCACGATCTTCAGCGGGGACCTCAAGGTTTCAAGATCGTTCAGGGGCAGGATAAGCTGGTTGTAACACATACCGTCCAGCGGGTTATCAACGAACTCCATGACCTCTATGCTCGTAGAGCATCTAAGTCTTATGGAAAATTCTCGGATCAGCTAACATACTCGGAAACGAAAACCTACCTTGGGGATTATCTTGCAGCAGGACCTGACGGTTTCGCAGATCTTACTGCAAAGATGATGGTAACACTTCAGAACAGTGCAAGAACCCGAAATGCGGCTGCCGGTGGTCACGTCTTTTTTGCTCACTTTGAACGAGACAACCATCAATATCTTTTGGTTGCTATTATTACTGACAAACTCGGTGCTAATTTAACCGGGAATCTTGACGTCCAAGATGTAGTTCATTTGGACGTCGATGGATTTAGGTTCGCCGGACGTATTAACATGACCGCTTGGTTGGACCAACAAGAACGCTATATCGGTTTCTTGAAAGGTAAAGGAAGCGTATCAGAATACTTTAAGGAGTTTCTGGGCTGCGATACCGTCATCCAAGCTCGACAGGATACCAGCCAACTTGTTGAAACGTTGAAGGAATTTACACTCCAAAAGCAAATGTCGGCCGCCGATAGGGAAGAGTTTCTTACCAAGGCAAAGGGTATATGTGAGCGTTTGGCTAGCAGCCAGCGCGAGATAGATTTCGAAGAATTCGCCAACGAACTATTCCCGAGTGCACCTACGGAATTAAGTGAAGTCTTAGGTAGTCCGGAGCGAAAATTAAACGACGGGTTCATTCCTGACCGTCGTGCCCTTGTGCCCCTCAAAAAATTCAAAGGTAAAACATCATCTTGGTCAGTCGAATTTGATCGCCAAGCGTTGACAGATGGCTCCATCATATTCGACGCCGATGCTAATACTCTCACATTCAAGGGTCTTCCCGTTGAACTGGCTATGGAGCTGAAGCGCGAAACAATCGATGAGTAATATCGCGTTTTCCCAACTTTTGGAGATATATAGGAACGTCCGGTTTAATAAGACTGGTGATGAAGGTGTGCTAACTATTGCCTCATCTGAAATTTTGAACACTCTTCGCCTCATCAATGACGATTCCCGAGTGGCTGACGACTCCGGAATTGGATTACCGTTTGACCCTGCTGCGTCCAAGGTCAACGATGTGGTCACGATCAATATAGGAGCCCCCAGGGTTGCGCTTGGTTATCTGAAAAGATCAGTCAGAGAATTGCTACTTGTCAAGCAGGCCTTAATCGAAGAGCCGAAGGCCTACTACATCATTGAAAATCGCTTCGACAAAAACACTGCTGTGGTTCCGGCTGCAATTCAGGCTTACCGGAAGATTCTGGAGATATATAAATTATTCGCCGAGGCTGCGGCATACTCTGACCCACAAAAGCAAGAGCTAGTCTTTATTAACGAAGACAAATTTCTCCTGCCTATTCGTTACAATGAAGGCATCTTTGTTCGTTTTAAAATGGCCGAAGCCGATAGGCTCCTTGCCTTGTTTCACGATGAACTTCATAGAGACGAAAAATTAGGTCTTCTCGATAGTGCCGTCGTGAATTTGACGAAATCATTAGGCCCAAAAGCACGTTTTTCCTATCTGGTAGAAAATATTGACGATGTTACTGACGAAGTCGCAAAAGGCTATCGCCTGTACGTCTCTCAATTCTCCTACACGAAAATTAAAAGTGATGTAGAGGCGGCCAGAGTCGATTTTGTCACAAAAATACACAAGACAATAATCGATATACAAACTCAGCTTCTAGGCATACCTATTGCTACGTTTGTTGTAGCCTCTCAACTCAAGAGCACTGCATCCTGCGATCTAAGTTTTTGGAGCAACGTGGCCGTGCTTGCGGGGGCATGGATATTTGTTTTGCTTTTGCTAATCGCAATCATCAACCAATGGATGACGTTATCCTCGATCAAATGGGAAATTGAACGGCAACGTAAAAAGCTTGAAACCGATTTCGAATCAATCAGCAAAGACTTCCTAAGTATCTTTAATGAGTTGCGTCGCCGGATATGCTGGCATAGATGTGTTCTTTCTGTTATCGGCATTGTCGCCTTCGGAGGAGCTGTCCTTGCGTCAGTCGCCTACGCCAATCTAACTTCTGTTAGGACACGCGACTGTGTTCTGGGTAAACCCATAACAAAAATTCAGTCGGTTTCTTATCTCCAGTCAGTAGAACCAAAAACAAATTCTACAATTCCTCCATCTTCTATATCGACAATCAAGAAACCCTCTCAGACTCCGAAGTGATAGGCAGCGTTCTGGGGTATTTTCCGTAAAGTCTAGATTGTAGAGGGTTCCTATTTGTGGTCTAGCATCAAGATGACAGTCGGGATGGGAGGACGTTTCGCACCGAGCATGATCTGGCGCTGCCTTATCATCAAAAAACAACGTATGCCAGCGAGCAAATACGGCCCGACGCCGCGGAGCTGCGCGAGGCGTGGTTCGACAGTCAGCCTCATCTCAATCCGGCCAAGCTGGTCTTCATCCACGAACCGCCGTCTCGACAAAGAAGGCCCGTTTGCGGTGTAGTCACATCGTGGCATGCGATGTCAAATATCTGTGCCCCAAGGACATCAGAAAACTGTCTCAAGTTCGGATCGGGGAGGGCGGCGTTGATGGCATAAGTGAAGGAGTTATGCACATGCAAAAAAAAGAGCTGAAAAACAGCCACATAAACCCGCTTTGTTCTCAACTTGCGATTTCTGCAATTTGAGAACCAATCCTGCCCCCGCAACCACTGATACCGACACTCCCGTGAGCATCGCTCCGGGAGTGTTTCTTTTTTCAGCCTTTCCAATGGCTTGACGCTCGATCCAGTTTAGGATCGTGCCCAATTCCCCATACAGCATCGCGTCGATCTCGCCCCGGTTCGGGCCGGGTGTCAGCACGACCTTCTCGATCAGAGTCCGCAGTGCCTCGGCGGCTTCCAGCCGCTCCTCGGGGCGGTTGAGGGCCTCGGTCAGGCGTCCGACCTTGCGGGCGTAGATCGCCGAAGCACTTGGCAGCAGGTCCGGCGCAGCGTCATGCACGTCGGACAGCAGGGTCGCCAGCTCGGCCTTGCGAGCTTCGAGCGTGTCCATCTCCGTCTTCATGCTGGGGTGGAACATTCCTTCTTTGATGGCTTCGATAATGCCCCGGATCTGCTTTTCGACCTTCACCTGTTCCACCTGCCAGACATCAGCATTGGACCGGCGCTCGCGATTGAGGCGATTGGTCTCCTCGGCATAGGCACGCATGGCTTCGGCCGCGATTTCCGGCGCCATCATCCGGTCCTTCAGTCCGGAGAGCACGCGGCGTTCCAGATCGGGGCGAGGGATGGTCCGACTGTTGGTGCAGGAGCCGTTGGTGACATGGCTTGAGCAGGCGAAGCGGTCTGAACCCCGCAACGTGTAAGGACCACCACACAGGCCGCAGAACAGCAGACCCGATAGCAGGGATTTCGGCCGGCGTGTGCCATTCAGCCGGTTCCGCTTGTGGTGGGCGCGAACAGCCTCGGTGACGTTGACGTATTTCTCGGCAATGACGCTCTGTCGCGCCTTGGTAGCCTGCCAGAGTGCGTCATCGACGATCCGCAATCCGGGTACCTCTGTGATGACCCACTCTGATTCCGGGTTCAGGCGCGAGACGCGCTTGCCGGTGGACGGATCCTTCACATAGCGCTGACGGTTCCAGACCAGCCGACCGATATACAATTCATTGTTGATGATGCCGGTGCCGCGCTTCACATGGCCCCTGATGGTGGTGTCGCTCCAGAGCCTGCCCTCGGGGCCGGCGATACCCTGATCGTTCAGGGCCTTGGCAGTGGCGCGAGGGCCGATGCCGGCGGCGAAATCACGGAAGATACGACGGACGATCTCCGCCTGATGCGCGTCGATCTCGCGGTCGCCCCGGATCTTTTCGCCTTTGGCGTCGAACTGGCGGACGACGTGATAACCGTAGCACAACCCACCGCCGGATTTGCCGTCCTCGACCCGACCGCGCAGGCCGCGATGGGTCTTGGCGGCGAGGTCTTTGAGGAACAGGGCGTTCATCGTCCCCTTGAGGCCGACATGCAGTTCGCTGATCTCCCCCTCGGACAGGGTGACGATCGGCACACCAGCGAATTTCAGGTGCTTGAACAGGGTGGCGACGTCGGCCTGGTCGCGCGAGATGCGGTCGAGCGCTTCGGCCAGCACAATGTCGAAGCGTCCGGCCTGGGCATCCTGCAACAGGGTCTGGATGCCGGGACGCAGGATCATGCTGGCGCCGGAGATGCCCGCGTCCTTATAGGCACCGACCACCTTCCATTTCTCGCGCCTGGCGTGTTCGCGGCAGATGCGGAACTGGTCCTCGATCGAGGCGTCGCGCTGGTTGTCGGACGAGTAACGGGCATACAGGGCGACGTGGGTCATAGCGGTGTTTCCTATCAGGCGACCTTGTCCATCCGGCTGGGCCGGATCAGCACCTCGGCCGAGATGCCGAGACCGTCATGCAACTGGCGGATCATGTCGATCGACAGACCACGCTTGCGGTTCAGTACGTCCGCCACTCGGTTGCGTGGGCCGATCATCGGCTCCAGATCCTTGCGGGTGAGGCCCTGTTGCTCCATGCGGAAGCGGATTGCCTCGACCGGATCGGGCGGATCGATCGGATGGTGTTTCGCCTCATACGCGTCGATCAGCGTCGCCAGCACGTCGAGCTTGTCGCCGTCCGGTGTGCCGCTCTTCGCACCCCACAGCCGGCCAACTTCCTCCAGTGCCGCGTCATAATCCGCCTCGTTGCGGATGGGTTTCAGATCAGCCGTCATGTTCCACCTCCGTCACGTCGATCCTGTCATAGGCCTTGTGTGTGCCGATCCATTTGATCCAGACGATGCTTTTCTCGAAATCGACCGCCACGACCAAGCGATAGGCGTTGCCTTTGATGTTGAAGACGATCCGCTCGGCGCTCACGATGCTGGCCGTGGCATAGAGCCGCTTCACATCGGCGGTGCTCGTCCAGGCCGCCCTGCCGACTTCGGCGAACCAGGCGTCCAGCGCCGCCTTGACGGCCGGCTGGTCCTTCTGGCCCGTCAGGCTGTCGACGAACTCCCTCAGCGTGCGGCGGGCGATGATCCTCATTGACTGACCTTATATCACGGGACCATAATGGTCTCAAGAAAAATGCACGACTGCCCAGCGAGGGGTCTTTCGCCGGGGAACACGCAGCCGGGGAGGGAGGCTACCGCATGGGACCGGATCGGTTCTGCCGGGCCTGTTTCCGCTCCAGAGCGCGGGCACGCTCGAACTGCTCGCGGGCCATCTGCCGGCCGATCAGGCGGGCGAGGGACCGGATGGCGTGATCGGACGGGCGGAATGCCTCTTCGGTCGTTTCCGCCTCGCTGGCGGGACCGAACACCTCGATTCTGATCCTGTCGGGTCTGCGTGCCATCCTGTCCACCTTCCGGGTCATGGGGCGACAGAACCGATGAAGGACAGGACAAGGGGATTTGAGAAGACCATGCGCTGGTCGATGCGGTAATCGGCGGTGATCGCGCAGAAAAGGGAGGCTTATCGGTCGTGGAAAAGGTGATCATTCTTCTGGCGATTGGATACGCCCTTGGATTCTATATTCGAGATCGTCGTGCGAAAGAGGCTCTTGTGCAGTCCGAACGACAGGCTGCGGGTCAGATTGAGACGCTTCGTCGACAGATCGCCACGCTCAACAAACAGGCTGCCGATAGGCAGCAGGAAGACGAGCGGCGTCGGCAATACCGACAGGAGAACGCCTGTCCGATCCGCAGAACCAGTTGCGCTTCATTGGTGAATGCAGCCTGAAGGCTGTTCCTCCCGTCAATCGGGAAGCGGTGCGCGTACTCTACGCGATCGACGAGTGGATCAAGGACTATCAACCCGACTGGCGTTTCGCCTTCGAGGTTGCGATGGGCGGATTCATCAAAACGCCTTATGCTCCGGATGATCCACGTCAGAAGCGTGCGTTCAATTCCTACAGCGGCAAGCGCGTTGATTTCCTTCTGATCAATCGTCGTGGGCAACCAGTATTGGTGGTCGAGTATAATGGTTCGGGCCACGACCTGTCCGGCGATGCAGACGCTCGTATGGAGGTCAAGCGTCTTGCTTTGCAGAAGGCGGGTATCCCGCTGCTCGAAATTCCCGAAAGGATGGGGAAGCTCGATATCTTCGCCGCACTTTCAGAGAAAATCGGAGTGCTGGAACCAGAAAAAAGAACAGGCTAATGGCTCCGCCCTCGCGTCGGCAAAGGTTCGCGTCAGCGCGCTGACGCCGCCCGATGGGGTGTCCCCGATCTTCCTGTGCTACGCTTCGTGCAGACCGGGTGATACCCCTCCCCATCGGTCGCCCTTGCCGTTGCTACCCCGCTGCTCGCCGCGAGGCAGAGGAACAGCGGGGGCTGTTCCTCGCGGAACAAAGGG
>NZ_JACHIE010000013.1 GCF_014207635.1 Acetobacter lovaniensis | reverse complement strand
CGCTTTATCGACCACAACACGCAGGACGCGCAGTATGACGAGGCCGGGCTCTCCGCCCCTCACATCGTCGCAACCGCTCTTAACGCACTGGGTGTGAGCGCTACGGGCATCGGAGACATGCTCGAAGCAACCTTGTCAAACCGTGCAACCGGGACAAAATCGTAAGCATGAAACGTATTTCCTTCCGCGCAGGGCTCGTGCTTGGCATGAGCATGGCGCTTCTTCCCGTAGTTGGGGCTGGCGTATCCGCCCCGGCTGCGTTTGCCCAGTCCGCTCCGTCCGATGCCGTTATTGCTCCCGTGCAAACGCTGTACACGGCGCTTGACCAGATCGTGCAGTCCCACGGCAGCTTTGCCGAACGCAGCCAGATCGTAGCCACAGCCGTGGACAAGTCCTATAATCTGGAAGCGGTGCTCAAAGCCTCCATCGGCCTGCGTTACAACGGGCTGAATCCTGACGAAAAGCAGAAACTGCTGGCCGCGTTCAGAGCGTACACCGTCTCGCGCTACGTAAGTAACTTCAAGCCGGGTGCGGACATCAAGTTCACCATCCAGCCCACCGTGACCGACACGGCCGTTGGCGGTAACAAGCTGGTGGTCACCGACCTTGGCGCGAGCGATGGCTCAACCCCGACCGAGATCAGCTACATCATGAACAATGCGAGCGGGTCATGGAGAATTGTGGACGTGCTGCTCAGCGATGCCCGCATCAGCCAGGCTGCGGCCCAGCGTTCGGACTTCAGCTCCACGCTGACCTCGGGTGGCGTTTCCGGCCTTATCAGCGTTCTTGAGCGCAAGGCTCAGGCCTACGCCCAGAACTAAGGGAACAGGCGCGTGCGGCAACACAAACAGACACACTCACCCCTTACGGGGCGCATGATGGTCGGGGCATGGTAGCAGTTTTTCCTGTTCTGGCCGCTGCCAGCGCGCTTCTTTCTGTTACTGGCTGTATCCAGTCCTCGCTGGGGGCTGGACTGCTGGCGCGTTTCCGCCGCAATGAACGGCTGCCTGTTGTGCTGGGGAACCCCCCGCCGGTGACCGTACTGAAACCCCTGTACGGCTCCGAACCCCTGCTGGAAGAAGCGCTGGAAAGCTTTTGCACGCAGGATTACCCCCATATGCAGATCCTGTTTGGCGTGCGCGATGCGGATGACCCCGCCATTGCCGTTGTACGCCGCCTGCAGGAGCGCCACCCATCGCTGGACATGGAACTTGTGGTGGACCCCGCCCTGCATGGGCTGAACCGCAAGATCAGCAACCTGATGAATATTCTGCCCAGAGCGCGGCACGATATTCTGGTGATTTCCGATTCCGACATCCATGTGCGGCCCGATTACCTGCAACACATTGTATCGGCCCTGCACCAGCCCAATACCGGTCTGGTCACCACCCTGTACGCGGGCCTGCCAGCAAGAGGCTCCCTTGTGCAGATGCTGGCGGCCTGCCAGATCAACCACAATTTTCTGCCCGGTGTCATGCTCTCGCGCTATCTGGGGCGGCAGGACTGTTTGGGGGCCACCATGGCGCTGCGCCGCCAGACGCTGGATGAAATCGGCGGGCTGGAAGCCCTTTTGCCCCATGTGGCCGATGACGCCCTGCTCGGCAGGCTGGTACGGCAGGCTGGCATGAACATCGCCATTGCCGAATGCATGACATGGACTACCATTGCCGAATCCAGCTTTGGCGAACTGCTGCGGCACGAACTGCGCTGGGGCCGCACGGTGTGTACACTGGCGCCAGCAGGGTATGCGGCCTCCTCCATCCAGCTCCCCCTGTTCTGGGCAACACTGGTTGTGCTTTTTCAGCCACATGCGGCATGGAGTTTGCCATTCTTCTGGGGCATATGGGCCATGCGCGGGGTTACGTCGCTGCTGATTGACCGCGCCGTGGGTGCCCGCGCGCTGTGGCCTTTTTTACTGCTCCCCCTGCGGGACTGGCTGTCTGCCGCCATTATGGTAGGGAGCGCCAGTGGCACGGAAGTCCACTGGCGGGGCCAGACCATGCACATCGCTCCCCACCCGGACACGGCCTCCGCGCCTGTGCGGACTCTCTCCCCCGGCCCTTAGTGAACACATGCAAAGACTTGCTTTCTGCCTATACGCCAGAGTATTTGCCTAAACCAAATGCAGATACGGAAGTCCCTGAGCCAGCATTTATGCCGGAGCTTACTGTTGGACCCCACCGTTCTACGCCCCTGTCAGGATAGAAACCGATGACGATGAGAACCCTTTTTCTCCAGCCGCCAACTTTTGATGGTTTTGATGGCGGCGCAGGCTCGCGCTATCAGGCCCGCCGTGAAATTAAATCTTTCTGGTATCCGACATGGCTGGCCCAGCCTGCTGCTCTGGTTCCCGGCAGCCGCCTGATTGACGCCCCCCCTGCCAACATGGGCATGGAGCCCATTCTGGAAGACGTGAAAAACCGCGATCTGGTGGTGCTGCACACCTCCACCCCGTCCTTTGCCAAGGACGTGCAGGTGGCCCAGATGCTCAAGGACGTTAACCCGAACCTGAAGATTGGCATGGTTGGCGCCAAGGTGGCCGTTCAGCCGGAAGAAAGCCTGCTCAAGGGTGCGCCCATCGACTTTGTCGCCCGCAATGAATTTGATTACACGATCAAGGACATTGCCGATGGCATGGACTTCAAGGACGTGGACGGCATTACGTGGCGCAACAAGGATGGCGAAATTATCGCCAACCGCGACCGCGCCATGATCGAAGACATGGACGCCCTGCCCTTCGTGACCGAAGTGTACAAGCGTGACCTGCGGATTGAAGATTACTTCATCGGCTACCTCATGCACCCGTACATTTCCATCTACACGGGCCGTGGCTGCAAATCGCGCTGCACCTTCTGCCTGTGGCCGCAGACCGTGGGGGGCCATCGCTACCGCACCCGCAGCCCTCAACATGTGGCGGCCGAAATCCGTCTGGCCATGCAGTATTTCCCGCAGGTGAAGGAGTTCTTCTTTGATGATGACACCTTTACCGACGACCTGCCCCGCGCCGAAGCCATTGCCCGCGAACTGGGCAAGCTGGGTGTAACCTGGTCGTGCAACGCCAAGGCCAACGTGCCCTACGACACGCTCAAGGTCCTGCGTGACAACGGCCTGCGCCTGCTTCTGGTCGGCTACGAAAGCGGCAACCAGCAGATCCTGCACAACATCAAAAAAGGCATGCGTGTTGAAGTGGCGCGTGAGTTCACCAAGAACTGCCACGAACTGGGGATCAAGATCCACGGCACCTTCATTCTGGGCCTGCCGGGCGAAACGAAGGAAACCATTCAGGAAACCATTCGCTTCGCACAGGAAATCAACCCGCACACGTTGCAGGTTTCCCTCGCGGCACCTTACCCCGGCACGGCCCTGTTCAAGGAAGCCACGGAAAACGGCTGGCTGGACGAAAGCAACGCCGAACTGCTGGACGAAAACGGCGTGCAGATTGCACCGCTGCACTACCCGCACCTGTCGCACACCGAAATCTTCAACAGCGTGGAAGAATTCTACAGGAAGTTCTACTTCCGCGCTCCCAAGATTGCCTCCATCGTAGGTGAAATGGTGCGTTCACCCCAGATGATGAAGCGCCGCCTGCGCGAAGGTGTGGAATTCTTCCAGTTCCTTAAAGGCCGCAAGGCTGCCTGATCTGGCATAACTGATGGCGCTGGGTGGGGGATGGCGCATAAGTCCCCCACCCAGAACAGCCATGACAGCCCCCGCCCGCCAGTGCTAGACACAGGCAAAGGTTACAAAGGGCTGCCAGAACCATGAAACGCGCCATTATTTCCGCCGATGATTTCGGCATGTCGGTTGAAGTGAACGAGGCCATCGAACAGGCCCACATCAACGGCGTTCTCTCCACTGCCAGTCTCATGGTTTCCGGCCCTGCCGCACAGGATGCGGTCGAACGGGCCAGACGTCTGCCCTCCCTTCATGTTGGCCTGCATCTGGTGGTTATTGAAGGACCATCGGTTCTGCCCCACAGCCGCCTGCCGCTGATTACGCGCGAGAATGGCTGGTTCTCCTCCTCCCAGTTCGGGCTTGGCGTGGACTACTTCTTCCGCCCCGAAGGACGGCGGGAACTGGAGGCGGAAATTACCGCCCAGTTTGAAGCCTTCAGCCGCACGGGCCTGCCACTGGACCACGCCAACGCCCACAAGCACATGCACCTGCACCCTACCGTGGGTAAAATGATGATTGGCATAGGCAAAGGCTATGGGCTGAATGCCATCCGCGTTCCTCTGGAACCCCCCCGCCCCCTGTATGCCGCAGGCACCTATACCGACACGCTGGGCGATGCCGCCCTGCGCCGCTGGACCGCCCTGCTGCGCCATCAGGCCCATGCCGCGGGCATGGCCACGAATGACTGGTGCTTTGGTCTGGCCTGGAGCGGGCACATGACCACCGAGCGCATGGCCGCTCTGGCAGCCCACCTGCCTGATGGTGTGTCCGAGATCTATTTCCACCCCGCTACCCACAAGAACACCATGCTCGAAGAGCTGATGCCCACTTATGAGCATGAGGCAGAGTTTCAAGCACTCTGCTCACCGGGCTTTCGCAAGGGGCTGGAACAGGCAGGGGCGCAGCTTTGCGGCTGGCAGGACATCGCTTACGGCGCATAGCTGCCGTGCGTATGTTGCAAATTTATCGTTATAACAAAAATTTGCACTTCGTTTTTCCTAAAATGCCTATTTTGTTTGGTTTTGGGTAATAATATTTCAAAACCACTCTTGACCGGGCATTTCCCTTCATGCTCCTGATGACAAACCGACAACACAAAAACAATAACGGTCTGTCACATGGTCGCACATTCTACCCGGTGGAATATCCGCCTCCGTTCTTATGCCACCCGGTCCTGCACACTCTGGCGCTACGCCCATGCCCTGCCGGTACATGGGGTTGTACGCACGGCCTGAACAGCGGGCACAGCAGCACGCTCCCTAAAACCAAACCCCTGTACGCATAAGACAACTCCCTCCAGCAAGAGCGAGAGGAAGCGGAATAACAATGCCAAAAATACACCGCCCCCAGCGCCCCGGTACCCCCGAACACGGGCCAAAGCACACCCGCGCAACCGCTGCATGCGCCATTGCACTGGCCTCCGTATGGCATGCGCCCTTTGGCTCAGGCATGGCACAGGCCCAGACCACCCATGCCTCCGCCCTGACGGCCCAGCCAAGCGTGGCCCCCATTTCCGACACCATCATCAACCCCGGCAGCAAGGTCCATGCCCTGCCTGCGCAGTCCCTGCGCCCGCTGGATGCGGAAACCATTGGCCCGGACCTGAGCGCCATCCGCCGTCCGCCCAACACGCCCATTCCGCCGAGCGGGGTGCCCATTCTGCCGTCCCCCGGTCTGGCGCCTCTGAGCGTGATGCCGATCATGCCGTCGGAAACACCCCACTCGCTGCACCAGATCGAACTGGACTCCCTGATGAATGGGGAAGGCCCTTCCGCCCTGCTGCCCGCAAGCTGGGACGCCCAGCGCGATTATGACCTGCCAGACCCGTACTACGTGCCCACCGCAGGCGCGGGGCACCTTATTCCGCAGTTGATGCCCTTCCGCGACCGGCTGAGGGACAAGGGGTTTTCGTTCTCCTTCTCCTACAAGGGAGAAGCCATGGGGCTGGCATCTGGCGGCTTACCCGGCCAGAAAGGCATCAGCTACGTGCATGAGCTGACCTTGCAGACCACGTTTGATCTGGGCCGCATGAACCCAGCACTCAACGGCTGGTCGGTGCATGGGCTGGTCATGGAACGTGCAGGCCGGGCGGCGCAGAACGTGCGCGCTGGCGAATACTATGTGGCCTTGCAGGAAGTGTACACGCTCTCGGGCAATGTGGCGGCGCATCTGGTGGACATGTACGCCGAGAAAAAGATGCTCAACAACAAGCTGGACATCATTTTCGGCCGTATGTCGCTCACCCATGTGTTCGCCACATCTCCGCTGCTGTGCTCCTTCATGGTCACCTGCTCGGCCCCTGTGGCCATCAAGCAGTTGCCGGGCATGAGCGTGTACCCAAAAGCCACATGGGGTGCGCGCGCGCGCTTCCGCCCCACGCGGGATACGGCCATACAGGTTGGCGCTTACTCCGTGAGCACCATGAGCGAGAACCCTTCGGGCTGGGCATGGGGGTCCGAGAACGCAACGGGCCTGTCCCTGCCGGTCGAGTTCACCTGGGCACCGTTCCTGACCCGCAACCGCCTGCCCGGCCACTACGTGCTGGGGTATGAGCACGACACCACCCGGTATGCGGACAAGATTGGCTCGGTCCTGCCCAAGCGCATTGCCGACACCCTGCCCGGCACACGCTCCGCCCCCTCCGACGCCATGTGGCTGGAGGCCGACCAGATGATCTACCGCCTTGGCGGGCGTAACCAGATGGCCGGTGGCTACCTGATGGCAGGTTACGTGCATGCCACCCCGCATGTGGTCAACATATCGGATCAGGCTTATGGCGGCCTGTCGTTTGTGGGGCTGATCCCCACCCGCCTGACTGACCGGTTTGGCGTGCTGTATTCATGGTACAAGGTCAGCCGCCGCCGCCGCGATAGCGAAATTCTGGCCGTGGATGGCGGGTATTCACTGGGATCGACCATTCGTGGAATCCAGAATGATTCCGAACTGATCGAAGCGTATTACGGGATTGACGCCACACATGGCGTGCTGGTCCAGCCTGAGTTCCAGTATCTGATCCACCCGGGTGAAACACACCACATTCCCAATGCGGCCCTGATTGGCCTCAAGGTTATTGCCAACCTGTAAAAACCACCTCCTGCCGGTGCGCCCACCGCACCGGCAGACACGCATAAAACAGCACAAAGGCCACCCGCCCCTGTGGCGGGCTCTAGGCATGACGTGGTACGTCTGCTAGTCAGCAAGGCGAACGTTCAACCCGTACGCGACTGGCCTTGCTGCATCTGGCATGACTGACACGCCCGACAAAACCCAATCTTCCGGACAGACCCTTTCCGCCAGAGCGGAGGCGGCCCGCACCGAGCGGCTTGCCCGTCAGGCAGCGGCACTGCGCGCCAACCTGCGCCGCCGCAAGGATCAGGCCCGGACCAGACAGGACCATAGCACGGCGGAGGAGCCCTCCCCCGCCACTACACAGCCCCCCGGTAATGGAGAGAGCAAGACATGCCCGTGATGCCCGATACATGGATCCGCCAGATGGCGCACGATCACGGCATGATCGAACCGTTTGTGGAAAACCAGAAACGCGAAGGTGTTATTTCCTACGGTCTGTCCTCCTACGGGTATGATGCCCGCGTGGCTGATGATTTCCGTATTTTTACGGATGTGAACAACGCCATTGTAGACCCCAAGAACTTCAGCCCTGAAGGTTTTGTGTCCCGCAAGGCGGATGAATGCATTATTCCGCCCAACAGCTTTGTGCTGGCCCATACCATTGAATACTTCCGTATTCCGCGGGATGTGCTGGTGGTCTGCCTTGGCAAGTCCACCTATGCGCGGTGCGGCATTATTGTAAACGTGACCCCGCTTGAACCGGAATGGGAAGGGCAGGTCACGATCGAGATCAGCAACACTACCCCCCTGCCCGCGCGCATTTACGCCAATGAGGGGATCTGCCAGTTCCTGTTCTTCAAGGGCGATTCCCCGTGCGAGACCAGTTACGCGGACCGCGCGGGCAAATATATGGGCCAGCGTGGCGTTGCCACGCCCCGGATGTAAAGACCATGGATCATTTTGTTATCCACGGCGGCCGCCCCCTGCATGGGGAAATTACCATTGGCGGGGCCAAGAACGCGGGCCTCAAGCTGTTAGTGGCGGGGCTGCTGACCTCTGAACGGCTGGTGCTGTCCAACGTCCCCCATATTGCCGATATTGCCACCATGCGCGCCCTGCTGGAGCAGCACGGGCTGGAAGTGCGCGATGTTGCGGGCGATGGCTCCACCCTGTCGGTCGGGGGGGATATTACCAATACCGAAGCCCCGTATGACATTGTTTCCAAAATGCGGGCCTCCATTCTGGTGCTTGGCCCCCTGCTGGCCCGCTGCCGGGAGGCACGCGTGTCCCTCCCCGGTGGGTGCGCCATTGGCACCCGCCCGGTGGACCTCCACCTTAAAGGGCTGGAAACACTGGGCGCGGAAATTACGCTGGAAAACGGCTATATTAACGCCCGCGCTCCCAAGGGGCTTGTAGGCGACCGGATTATTCTGCCCTTTGCCTCGGTCGGTGCGACCGAAAACCTGATGATGGCGGCAACGCTTGCCCAGGGCAAAACCGAAATCATCAACGCCGCGCGTGAGCCGGAAATGGTCGATCTGGCCAACTGCCTGAACGCCATGGGGGCCCGCATTACGGGGGCGGGCAGTTCCGCCATTCTGATTGATGGCGTGGAAGCCCTGCACGGGGCCAAACACCGCATTATGCCCGACCGGATAGAATGCGGCACCTATGCCTGTGCCGCCGCCATTACGGGTGGGGATCTGCGGCTGGTTGGCGGGCAGATGGACCATCTGGGCGCTGTTGTGCGCGCGCTGGAAGAATGCGGGACCGAAGTCACGCAGGATGGGGACACCATGCGCGTGCGCCGCACCGGAGCGCTGCGCGGGATCGACATCATGACCGAGCCTTACCCCGGATTCCCGACCGATATGCAGGCCCAGTTCATGGCGCTGCTCTCGGTTGCCGAGGGGGCCTCCATGATTACCGAGACCATTTTTGAAAACCGGTTCATGCATGTGCCCGAGCTCAACCGCATGGGTGCGCGCATTAACGTCCACGGCTCTTCCGCCATTATCCGTGGGGTGCATAGCCTGTCTGGCGCACCGGTTATGGCGACCGACCTGCGGGCCTCCTTCTCGCTCATTCTCGCAGGGCTCGCCGCCCATGGAGAGACCATTCTGAGCCGCGTGTACCACCTTGACCGGGGGTATGAGGCGGTGGAGCGCAAACTGGCCAAATGTGGCGCACTGATCGAGCGCGTGCGGGACTAAACGCCCGTTACCCCTCGACCCGAGCGCAAAAAAGCCGGAGCAGCATAAACTGCTCCGGCTTTTTTCATGCGTTTTCCACTTTCAGGCAGAATGGGGGGACAAGACTCAGTCTTCCCACCACACGCTCAGAGTACGCACGCCCTGCGCACCGCGGATCAGCACACCCTGAATATCCGCCGTGGCGGATGGCCCGCTCATGAGCACACCATAATTGGCGGTGTGGAATTCCGGGCGGTCCATATAGGCCGTATGCATATTGGCGGTCAGGTTTTTGGCCGACAGGATCACCACAATATGCTGGGTCAGGTGGGCGGCGGAGTTCAGGTCCTGCAACTGGGCTTCGCTCAGGTAGATCGAACCCATTTCCGCAATACCGAAGGGGGAGCGCACAACCAGCACATCCACCGAGGCCGCCTGCTGGGGTGTGCCCAGCTCTTCTATGCGGATCGTACCTTCAAAATCCGGCACGGCGGAGCAGATAACCTTGGAATCGGGGAAGCGGCGGGCAATGGCGGTGGCCAGTGTGTCCCCCTCCTGCCGTTCCAGCACCTGCCCGCCCAGAATCTGGAGGCTGTTTTCAAACCGGGCCTGCCCGTTATCCATATCCCCCAGACGTGCAACGGGGGGGAGCGGGTGGGCCTTGGGGTCTGGCCTGTTATCGCGCAGGCGGGTCAGAATGGCATCGCGCGAGGTGCTCATGCGCTTTCCCCTTCCTTCTTTTTGTTTTTCAGACGGTTCTGCTTGTACCAGCTATGGAAGGTCTGCTTGACCGGGTGCGGCAGTTCGCGGTGCTTGCCCCACGGGTTAAGCCAGTTATACAGCACAAAGCGCGGCATGGTGCTGAGCGCGACCTCGGTCCCGTTAATGGCGGCACGGTACAGGGTGGGCTGGCCCATAAGCTTGCCCGCCATGTGCATGACCTCACGCTTTACAAACGGCAGTTCGTGGTGTTCGGCCAGAACACGCCGCCATTTGTAGAGCTGTTCGTGAATGTTGATCTTGACCGGGCACACATTGGTGCAGCTCCCGTTCATGGTCGAGGCAAAAGGCAGCGTGCTGTATTTGCGCTCGTTAAAGGTGGGGTCAATAATCGCGCCAATGGGACCGGAATACACCGCACCATAGGACAGACCACCCGAACGGCGATAAACCGGGCAGGTATTCATACATGCGCCACAGCGGATACATTTGAGCGAGGTCCAGAAGTCCTCCATGCCCAAACGGTGCGACCGCCCGTTATCCACCAGCACCACATGCATCTCGCTCCCTTTTTGCGGACCACGGAAATGCGTTGTGTACTGCGTAATGGGCGAACCAAGGGCCGAGCGTGAAAGCAGGCGGATAAATACCCCCATATCCGCCATACGCGGCACCAGCCGTTCGATCCCGATCGTGGCAATGTGCAGGCCGGGTACAGTCGCGCTCAGGTCGGCATTGCCTTCGTTGGTGCAGACAACAAAGGAGCCTGTTTCGGCCACCACAAAGTTGCCGCCGGTCATACCCGCATCGGCGGACAGAATAACCGGGCGGGCAGCCAGCCGCTGCTGCCATGCAAGGGACTGCGCGCTGTTGTCGTTGGGGTCCGTGTGATAGTGCTCGGCAAAAATCTTGGCGACATCGGGGATCAGCTTATGCACGGCTGGCACCACAATGTGGCTGGGCATCTGGTTATCCAGCTGCTGGATGCGCTCCCCAAGGTCGGTTTCTGTCACCACAACGCCACGTGGCTCCAGATACTCGCGCATGCAGCATTCTTCGGTCACCATGGATTTGCTCTTGATGAGCGATTTGGCGCCGTGCTTTTCCAGAATTTCGCCAACGATGCGGTTATGTTCCGCGCCATCGGCTGCCCAGTGCACATGAATACCGTTCTTTTTGGCGTTGGCCTCAAACTGTTCGAGGTATTCTGGCAGGTTGGCCAGCGTGTGCTCCTTGATGGCGGATGCACGTGCGCGCAGTTCCTGCCATTCGGGCAGAATGTGCATCTGCCCGTCACGCTTTTGCCGCAGGTCCCACAGCCGTTCGTCATGGAAATCCATGTGGGCGGTATCTTCGATAAACGCTTCAGCCGCCTTGGCGTGGTTGACAGGTTTGACTTTCATTCCCGCGCTCCATTCAGAATTTCAGCAATATGAATGAAGCGGATGGGAACACCGGCCCGCTCCGCACACCCTTGCTGGTGCATCATGCAGGACGTATCGGCCGAGACAATATACTCAGCCCCTGCCTGATGGTGGTCCCGCACCTTGTCCGTGCCCATTTTGGCCGAAACAGCCTCCTCCGTAACCGAGAAGGTGCCACCAAAACCGCAGCATTCATCAGGCCGTTTGGGTGTGGCAAAGGAAATACCCTTGACCTTGCCCAGCAGGTCCATGGGTTTGGAAAAGAACGGCTCGCCCAGTTCGGACATGCTGGCCGTGCGCAGGGCGCGCAGAGTGCCGCAACTGTTGTGCAGCCCCACCTTGTGCGGGAACTCCGCCCAGGGGAAGTCCTGCACCTTGAGCACATCGTGCAAAAACTCGACCAGTTCAAACGTGTTTTCACGCACATGGCGTACGTCATCGGTCTGCTCGATGGCGTCAAAATTATCGCGCACATGGTGTGTGCAACTGCCAGACGGCATGACAATGGCATCATACCTGGCAAAGTTTTTAACAAACAGGGCCTCTGCCGCAGCCGCATCCTTGTTGCAGCCCGAATTGGCCATGGGCTGGCCACAGCAGGTCTGGTTCATTGGGTATTCCACGTCCTGCCCCAGCTTTTCCAGCAGTTCCAGTGTGGCAATCCCCGCGTTTGGATAAAACGCATCTATATAACAGGGAATAAACAACCCGATTTTCATACGCACCCCCGGTAAAGAAGCGAGCCTCATCAGCTCGCTGCAATCACAATTTCCACTAACGATGGGCCATCAGTCGCCAAGGCGGCCTCCAGTGCGGGGGCAATATCTGCCGCCCGTGTCACTTTGGTGGAGGGCACCCCCATGGAACGGGCGAGCGCCTGATAGTCTATGCTCGGGTTAACAATATCCATGGCCGGATATGTGCCCTCCCGCGCGGAAATATAATCTTTCTGCTGCCGCATGAAGTTCTTGAGCACGTTGTACTCCTGATTATTCATGACCACAAAAGTAACGGGCAGCTTTTCATGTGCCGCAGTCCACAATGCCTGTGGCGAATACAGGGCCGCCCCATCCCCCACAAGGGAGACCACACGCTCGCGCCCAAGGCCGAGCGAGGCCCCAACCGCTGCGGGCATGCCCCAGCCCAGCGCACCGCCACGCAGGAACGAATACTGCGCGGACCACGCACTTTCCAGAAACAGACGCACATCGGAGGATGTGGCTATGGCCTCATCCACAATGGCAATATCCGGCCCCACGGCGCGCACCACTTCCCACGCGGCAACGCTGGGGTGGATGACCGCATCGCTACGGTGGGCCTGCATGGCCAGTCTGGCCTGCGCCTTATGCTGCATGCGCTGGGCGGCCACACGCTCGCCCGCCGCGTGGTAGGCCGCGGCTCTGCCCTGTGTGAGCACCTGCAACTCGGGCAGCAGGGCCTGAAGCGATGCCCGCACATCCCCCACGACCGAGAGCGGGGTCCAGAACGTGCGCCCAAGGTCCCGTACATCGGACGACATCTGATACACCGCACAGCTTGGCGGCAGGGCCGGGCCTTCGGTGTAGAGAATGGTAATGAGCGATTTGCCACCAAGGGCAAAAATGGCGTCATACGCGCCCAGTGTCTGCGCAATGGCGGTTGCCTGTGTAGGCAGGTTGCCGCACCACAACGGGTGTGCTGTGGCAAAGGGAATGCGCGACGGCCAGGAAGACCCATAAACCGGCGCACCCAGACATTGGGCCACGGCGGCGACCTCGGCTGCCGCATCGGAGCCGTACACCTCGTCCCCCGCAATAATGGCCAGCCGCCCCGGCGCTATGCCCGCTAACGCACGGGCCAGCTCGGGCAGGCCACCGGCCACAGCCTGCCGGTTGATCTGCGACGGCGCACCAATATCCACCGCACTCAGCTCCTCCATGACATCCATGGGGAGCGAGAGAAACACAGGCCCGGCGGGGGCTGCCGTGGAATCATGGAAGGCGCGGCGCAGCAGCACGGGCAACTGGTCCGCGTGAGCGACTTCCTGCGCCCATTTAACGGCGGGGCGGGCAATCTGCACCAGATCCCCGAACAGCAGCGGGTCGGAAATGGTATGGCGCGAATCCTGCTGCCCCGCAGTCACCACCAGCGGCGTTTGCGAGACACTGGCGTTCAGCAGGTTCCCCAGCCCATGCCCCAGCCCGCCCGCCGTATGCAGATTTAAAAAACCCGGCTTGCGGGCAGCCTGCGCATAGCCATCGGCCATGGCCACAACGCTGGCCTCCTGCAGACCCAGTACGTAATGCACGTCGGGTATTTCCAGCAGCGCGTCTATCAGCGGGAGTTCGGTGGTGCCGGGGTTGCCAAAAATGTAATCAACCCCCTCGCTCCGCAACACCTCCAGCAATACGGCAGCCCCACGGCGCAGTTGCCCTCCGGCTGTATCCACCCCTGTTATGCCTGACATGCCTTATGCTCCCCTGCGCTGTTGCGCGCCTTGCACCTGTATCCGCCGCATTCACCGACACAGGACCACGCCCGCAGCCTGCGGCGTGGCCCTGTGCTGGCTATTCCGCAGCCAGTTTCTGCCCTTTAAGGGCAGCAGGTTCCGGCCCGCCAGTGGCCCAGTCCAGCAGTTCCACCGTATGCACGAAGGGCAGCCCGACCTCCCCTGCAAGCTGGGTCATGCAGCCAATGTTGCCGCTGGCGGCAATCTGGGCATGTACGGAGCGGATGTTGCGCAGCTTGCGCTCCTTCAGCTCATTGGCGATCTCTGGCTGGAGCAGGTTGTAGGTACCTGCCGACCCGCAGCACAGGTAACCTTCGGGCACATCCAGCACGGTAAACCCTGCCTCACGCAGCAGGTCCTTGGGCTGGTTCACAATCCGCTGGCCGTGCTGCATGGAACACGCGGAATGGTACACCACCCGCAGCCCCGTGGGGGTGGCGGGTTTTTCCAGCCCGATCTCGACCATGAACTCGGTAATGTCCCGCGCCATGGCGGACACGCGCGCGGCCTTGTCCGCCCATTGCGGGTCCAGCCTGAGTGCGTGGCCATAGGCCTTGATGGATGTGCCACAGCCGGATGTGTTAATGACAATGGCATCCAGCCCGTCCGGGCCATCGGCCTCGCGCAGCCAGGCGTCAATATTGGCCTTGACCAGTGGCAGGGCCTGCGCCTCGTCCCCCATATGTTCGGCAGGGGCACCACAGCAGCCTGAACCTGCGGCGACCACCACCTCTACCCCGTGGCGCTGGAGCAGGCGGATTGTGGCCTCGTTAATGGCGGTGTCCAGCACGGTCTGCACGCAGCCGTTAAGCAGCGCCACACGCTTGCGCGGTTTGACCGCCTTGCCCGCCTGCGGTGCGGGCAAAAACGTTTGCGGCCGGTCCACCGGGCTGGGAGCAGGCAACGGCTTGGTTGGCACCATATCCAGCATGGCACGCAGGGTGCCCGAGAACAGACCCCGGAAGGGTCTGCCCAGACGCCCGCCAAAAATGGCAAGGCGGAACAGGCGGGCATTGGGAATAAGCCGGACCAGCAGTTCGCGCACGGCGCGCTGGAAGAGCGGGCGTTTGTAATGCTCCTCCACATATTCGCGGCCATGGGCGATCAGTTTGGAATATTCCACGCCTGACGGACAAATGGCCTCACACGCAAGGCAGGTCAGGCAGCGGTCCAGATGTTCGACCGTTCTGACATCGGGCACGCCACCTTTTTCGTACATGTCCTTCATCAGGAAAATACGGCCACGCGGGCTGTCGTTTTCCTCATGCCTGACGGCGTATGTAGGGCAGCGCGAGAGGCACACGCCACAATGGACGCAGTTGCCAATAATGTCCTTGGCCAACTGCACGTTCGGGTCCGCATCCAGCGCGGCCTGGGGGATATGGCTGAGCATTGGGGCGTCTCCTATGCCTGAACGGTCATGCGGCCGGGGTTGAGAATACCTGCCGGGTCAAAAGCTGTGCGGGTGCGCGCGGCCAGCGCCGCAATCCCCGCACTGACGGGCGGGAACGCGCCAAACTGGGCACGCACCGCATCGGGCGCACGCAGCAGGGTTGCGCGTGCACCTGCTTTTTCCGCCATTTTACGGTAACGCAGGGTATCCACCTCGGGCTGCACGCCGCGCATGGTGGAGAACACCACACCGCCTGCCCAGTCCACAAAAAAGCGGTTGATGCAGCCTGCACTGCGCGCCTGCTCCACAAAGGCGGGCATGGTTGTGGCGAGCAGGTTCACACGCCAGACCAGTTCATCCGGTTTGGCGTTCAGGCACTCCAGTTCGCGCACACCGACCCACAGGGCACGGCTCTGCTCCTGCTCCAGCACCTCCATGCCACCACGGGTGGCCAGCATGCCATTGAGCACCTGCTGGTTGCCCGCAACGCCGGGGACCGTGCCTTCCACACGCACCAGCAGCTCGCACACCCCTGCGGCATTGACCCTGCGGGCCAGCCCGCCAAGCCCCAGCGGAAGGGCGCGCATTCTGGCAAACAGGGCGACGTCCTCCTCCAGTGTGGCGGCGGGCAGCACCAGAGTTACCTCCGCCCGTGGGGCGGGCAGCACCTTGAGTGTGACGGTTGTGAGTGCTGCCAGCGTACCGTTGGCCCCTGTCACCAGTTTGCTGATGTCGTAGCCGGTCACGTTCTTCATGGTCCGGCCGCCAGCCTTGAACACATCGCCCTGACCGTTCACGCCTTCCACGCCCAGAACGAAGTCCCTTGCAGCCCCGGTCAGAATCCGGCGCGGGCCAGACAGGGCGGTGGAAACCGCCCCGCCCAGTGTGCTGCGCGCGCCACTGGTACCGTACAGCCCGGCATAGCGTGGGGGTTCAAACGGCAGGTATTGCCCTTTTTGCGCCAGAACCTGCTCGACCTCATCCAGCGTGGCGCCAACACCTGCGCGAATCACCAGATCATCGGGGTCATAAAAATCGATCTGGTCCAGCCCGCCCAGTTCCAGCACGCGGGTGGCGGCAACCGGGTTACCCAGCCCGGCACGGGTGCCATTGCCCCGCACCACCAGAGGCTCGCCCCGGCTGGCCGCGTCCATAAGAATATCCGCAACGTCCTGTGTTGTGGCAGGACGCATGGATGCAGTGGTTTGTGTGTCTGTCATGCTTGCTATGCCCTACCGGAATCAGAAACGCGGAATATCCGCAAAACGCAGGTTGCCGTTGTTCACATGCATCCGCCCGAACTCCGCACAGCGGCACAGGGTGGGGAACATCTTGCCCGGGTTCAGCAGGTCCTTGGGGTCAAACGCACATTTGACCATCTGCTGCTGCTGCAAATCCACTTCGGTGAACTGATGGGTCATCAGGTCACGTTTTTCAACGCCAATACCGTGTTCGCCGCTGAGCACCCCGCCCGCATCCACGCAGGCGATCAGCACATCGGCCCCGAACGCCTCGGCTTTTTCCAGATCACCCGGCTTGGCGGCATCATACATGATGATGGGGTGCAGGTTGCCATCCCCCGCATGGAAGCAGTTGGCGTAATCCAGCCCGTATTTTCTGGACATGTCCGCCATCTTGTTCAGCACCTCCGGCAACTTGTTGCGCGGGATGGTGCCGTCCGTGCAGTAATAATCAGGGCAGAGCTTGCCAATGGCGGAAAACGCCAGCTTGCGGCTGCTCCATATGCGCTGGCGTTCTTCCTCCGTGGTGCTGACCTTGAGCTCAATGGCCCCCTGCTCACGCGCCACATCGCTGACCACACCAACCAGTGCGTCCACCTCAACCGCCGTGCCATCAAGCTCGCACAGCAGGAGTGCGGCCGTGCGGTCATCAAACTTTTCCTTGATCAGGACGGAAACCGCATCCAGCACCTTGCGGTCCATAAACTCCAGACCCGCAGGAATAACGCCCACGCCAATAATGGCGCCCACACATTCGCACGCTTCCTCCACGGACGCGAAGCTCATGGAAATAACACGCGCGACTTCGGGTATGGGCTCCAGCCGCACGGCAATTTCGGTCACCACCGCCAGCAGCCCTTCAGAGCCGGTCAGCACCCCCATAAGGTCCAGATCACCCTCGGCCGCACCAAGGTAGGCACCGCCCAGTTCCAGCATTTCGCCGGTCATCAGCACGGCCTGCATGCCCAGAATATGGTTGGCGGTCACACCGTATTTAAGGCAGTGCACGCCCCCGGCATTTTCCGCCACGTTGCCACCGATGGTGGAAATCAACTGGCTGGACGGATCGGGCATATAGCACAGGCCAAGATGGCTGACGGCCTCGGTAATTTTAATATTGGGCACACCCGGCTGCACGCGGGCTACGCGGTTGTGTTCATCCACCGCCAGCACGTTGCACAGGCGGGACGTAACCAGCAGCACGCCATCTTCCAGCGGCAGGGCGCCACCCGAGAGCGATGTGCCAGAACCACGGGGGACAATCTTGACGCCTTTTTCATTGCAGAAACGCAGAACAGCCTGCACTTCCTGCGCAGACCCCGGCAGCACAACCAGCAGCGGCATGGCCATGTAGGCGGTAATGCCATCGCACTGGTAAGGCCTGCGCTGCGCGTCGTCGGAAATAACCCAGTCTTTTCCTACAATCTGGCGCAGACCCTGCGCCAGTGCATCACGCTGGCTTATAATGGTCTGGTTGGGTTCGGGCATCTGCATTCTTGTTCTCTTTCATACTGCGTTGCCGCGTCATGGAAGAAAAAAGGCAGTCTGCCTGCCTCCTTTGCTCCGTCCGTCAGTGGCGCCGTGCGCGGTGTTATAACAACATTATCGCACCAATGAAATGGACAGAGCGGATGACAGCAATAGAACCTGTTCTGCGTCAAGCGCAGCGCTTTGTTCAGGCCGCTGCCGTGGTTTCCCCCAGCTGTGCCAGAGGCTGCATGAGCAGGTGATTGTGCGAGTAGTCAACCGGCACGGCAATAACCACCGGACCTTCCACATCCATAGCCTCGCGCAGGGCCTGCCGCACGCCATCTTCCGTTGTGGCGGTAATGCCTTTTGCCCCGCAGGCTTCTGCATATTTTGCAAAATCAATCGGGCCAAAATGCACGCCGGAGCCGCGACCGTACTTCTTCTGCTCCTGAATTTCGACCATGTTGTAAGCCTGATCAATCCAGACCATATGGATCAGATTGCACTTCAGGCGCACGGCTGTTTCCAGCTCCATGCTCGACATCATGAATCCACCATCGCCCGAAATTGAAACAACTTTTTGCGATGGATTAACAAGGCTGGCCGCAATCCCCCACGGCAGGCCCACACCCATGGTCTGCTGGCCGTTGCTGATAAGCACCTGACGCGCCCGGAAGGAGAGCAGATAACGCGCCAGCCAGATATGGAATGTTCCCATATCCAGGCACAGGGTCATATCCGGGGTTACAAACTGTTCCAGCTCACGCACGATCTGGAGCGGGTGCACGGCGGAGTTGCTGCTGCTGCGTGCCGTAAGCAGCGCAGTGCTGCGGGCTTTTTTATACCCTTCCAGCACTGCTTCCAGCTCCGGTGCACGGGCAAGGCCACCGGCTTTGCCGCCCAGCCCCGCAAGGGTCAGGGCAATGTCACCGATCAGTTCAATGGCGGGCACAAAGGCGTTGTCGAGTTCAGCCGCCACAATATCAACATTGATGATCTGGCGGGCGTCATTCACGTTCCACAGCCACGGGTCATATTCCACCGGGTTGTAGCCCACGGCCACCACCACATCGGCCTCGTGCAGAAGCTGGTCCCCGTGCTGGTTGCGGAACAGGCCGATACGCCCGCCAAAGCGGTCCACCAGCTCTTCCGATACGGCACCAGCCGCCTGATACGTCCCCACAACCGGCACGCCTGTCTGTTTGACAAAAGCGCGCACGGCGTCTGCCACATCCGGGCGGCTGGCCAGCATGCCCAGAAGCATGACGGGACGCCTGGCTTTTTTAAGCAGCGTTGCGGCCTCAGCCACCACATCCGCCGGAGCGCCCCCCATGCGCGGAGCCAGACGGTCAGCCAGAACCGGAGCATTGGCAGGCATGGACAGCACATCCATGGGCGTGCTGACAAATGCCGCACCCGGCCGCCCGCTTTCTGCAAAGCGGAAGGCATTGGCCATAACTTCCGAAATGGCGGTGGGGGTGGTCAGTTCCACGCTGTATTTGGTTACGGGGCGGAACAGGCTGACCGTATCCATGGTCTGGTGTGTCAGCTTAAGCCGGTCTGCCAGCTTGACCGCACCACCAATGGCCAGAACGGGGTCCCCTTCCGAATTGGCGGTGGCCAGCCCGGTAATAAAGTTGGAAGCACCGGGGCCAGATGTTGCAATGCACACCCCGGCCTTGCCGGTAATGCGCCCAAGGCCCCCGGCAATAAAGGCCGCATTCTGCTCATGCCGGGTCACAACGGTTTCGATCGAGGAATCAACCAGCGCGTCAAACAGCCGGTCCACCTTGGCGCCGGGAATACCGAACACATGGGTAATGCCATGCGCTTCCAGATTTTTGACAATAAGCTCCGCACCGCATTGTGCAGTGGTCTCTGCCATTTTGGTCATTGTTGTAAAAACCCTCAGGTCAGGCGGGGTTGCGGGAGGAAAAGTCGCACAGCAACCCCGTGCAGTTCAAAAAAACAAACAGGTCAGGCCGGTAAGGTGTCAGCCACCTTCGGCAATGCGAATGGCTTCACTCAGGCTTTCGGGGTTCAGGTTGGCCTGCGCAAACTGCTTTGTGCGCGGCAACTGCACCTGAAGGTCGGAAATCGTGGCAACCTCAAGCATACCCTTAACAATTCTGTATTCGGTCACATGCCCACCGCGCTTATGGTCCTCGGACAGAAAGTGCAGGTGGTAGCCAGCAACATTCACGCCCTGCATGTAAACCGGGCTGCGGAACCCGATCATGGTTCCGGTAACCGATTCCAAGGTAAAAGTCGGCTGCTTTTTAACCACTTCGAGCATATGCGGGTACGGCTTGCACTGGCAAAACACCGTGCGCGTATCCACCCGCTCGAACAGGCCGGTAAAGCGCACCGCACCAAACAGGTTGGGGTTGCCAAGCAGATGGTCCACCAGCTCTTCAAAACTTTCCTTGTCCTTGGGCGTGTCGATCATCACGTTTTTTTCGGGTTCGAAATACGTCACGCAGGCAAAGGGAGTTTTGAGCGAGCCGGGCACTTCCGCCGCCAGCCCTTCCGCACGGAACTGGCGCACAACGCCGTCCGTTACAATCATTTCCCCATCAAGGGAGTTAAAGGTGCCAAGGCCGAAGTTGCCGTGCTGGAGCAGTTCATCCAGCGTGGTTTCCCCGTCGTACACCGCGTCCAGCAGGGCAGCCATGGTGGAGGTCTGGTAAAGGCGGTTCACTGGGGGTTTGCCCACAACCCCGTTCCCCAACGCCGCAGACCGCAGATCGATATCCGCTACCGGCTGCTTTACCATGCTCAACACTCCTTCAAACGCTTAACGGCCCATACTCATCTGACGCAGATGTTATAACGGCTTGAAGCAGTCTTCCAATATATCTTGGCGGTGTTATCCATATCGGATATATATGGGTTATGGACATCCGACACCTGCGCTATTTTGTAACCGTGGCCGAACATGGCTCCATTACCCGCGCGGCCGAAGCGCTGGGCATGGAACAGCCCCCCCTGAGCCAGCAGATCCGCCAGCTTGAAAAAAACCTTGGCGTGGTCCTGTTCGAGCGCCTGACACGCGGCGTCAAACTGACCGACATCGGGGCCGTGCTCCTCCCGCGCGCCAGAACCATTCTGGACCTGCAGGCCCAGTTTCTTTCCACCGCGCAAGGTCTGGCTCGGGGGGAAATGGGGCATATCCGTCTGGGTCTCGCGGGGGCTGTCTCGCTTTTGCCGGTTATCCCGTTCACTATCCGCCGGTTCCGGGAAATGGCGCCCGATGTCACCATTTTTCTGGAGGAGAGCAATACGCCCTCGCTATGCACCGCGTTGCACGAACCCAGCGTGGACATTGCCATTGTGCGCCCCCCTGTGCCCGACCCCGTGCGGCTTTCGGTTTTTCATCTGCTGGATGAACCCACGGTTATTGCCCTGCCGCGTGGGCACAAGCTGGCCGATACCCCCGTGATCAGTCTGGACATGGTGGCACAGGACCCGCTGATTATCTTCCCACGGGAACTGGGGCCGGGCTTTCATGACGCCATTCTCTCAGCCTATCAGGTGGCCGGGGTAACACCCGTTATGGGGCAGCAGGCACCGCAGATTGCGGGCACCATTCCGCTGGTGGCCGCAGGGCTTGGGGTTTCGGTTGTGCCACGCTCACTCAGCCAGATTCATGCCGGGGGGGTCACCTTCCATACCATTAGCGAGCCTGCCCCACGCGCCACACTGGCTGTGGCCATACGTGCGGGCCAGAACATGCCGCTGGTCACCCGCTTTGCCGGTGTGCTGCGCACGGCCTGCCGCAAATGGACAAACCGCCAGCCAGATCAGGATTTTTTTGATCTGGAAGATCAGACAGGACCAAAATGACCGTGCCACCGGGGCCTAAAACGCGTATTCCCTTGCGTCGGCCACGGCCCTGAGCACAAAAAACGTGCGGGTCTGGCGCACATGGGGCACCACACTCAGCACCTCGGCATGGAAGCGGTCAAAACCTTCCATATCTCCAACACGGATTTTTAAAAAATAGTCAAAATCTCCCGCCACAAGGTAGCAGTCCAGTACGGCGGGCTGGGCAGCCATGGCGGCCTCGAACATGGGAAAACTGTCTGCCGCACGCTCCAGTACAACCCCGACCAGCACCACCATGCCCAGCCCGACCCTGCTGGCGTTCACCCTGGCCTGCACGGCGGAAATATACCCTTCGTCAAACAGCCGCTGCACCCGGCGGTGGCAGGTGGCGGGGCTGACCTGCACCTTGTCCGCCAGATCGGTATTGTGGATGCGTCCGTTATTTTGCAACAGGCGCAGAATCTGCCGGTCCGTCTTGTCCAGACAATTTTCCATGGCTCCGGCTCTCCAATTACCCAAATATATGAAATTTTGTTATCTGCTTTTTATTAAAAGAGAAATTTTCCGTCATTGCAGTTCTACTTTTTGAATTCAAACTGTCTGACCCCGGCTCTCACCATTTCATAATCACATCTGGGTGCACAAGAGCAAAAATGCCCCCCCATTCTGGCCTGTCCATGAGAAAACAATAAAATTATTTGCCGCACAGGACGGATTTTGTTTAATTTTATATAAGTTGCAAAAGGACTTACACATTACCCCGGTTTATTGCACAAAAGAAACGGATACAGACCCGCCACGTTAACCGGTTTCTGTACCGGAACAATCTATCGACCCCGTTCCCGCCACCAGCACGGAGACAGACCACTTTGAGCACGCATGCACCGCCGCCATCCGATGCCCCGTCAGGCCTGACGACGGAAGGTTACCGGCAGGGTCTGGGTAAACGACAGATCCAGATGATTTCCGTTGGCGGAGCCATCGGCACCGGCCTTTTTCTGGGCGCGGGTAGCCGGTTGCAGGCTGTGGGACCGTCCCTTGCCATTGTTTATCTGGTTTGCGGCGTGTTTTCCTTCCTCATGCTGCGCGCCTTGGGGGAACTGGTCATGTACCGCCCCACCAGTGGCAGCTTTGTCTCCTACGCTCAGGAATTTCTGGGGAGCCCGGCTTCCTATGTTGCAGGTGTGCTCTCGTTCTTCAGCTGGGCCATGACCGGCATTGTCGATATTACCGCCGTTGCACTTTATATGCATTTCTGGGGTGTTTTTGCCGCTGTTCCCCAATGGGTCATGGCGCTGATGGCCCTGATTGTCATTACCTGCATGAACCTGATTGGCGTCAAATGGTTTGGGGAGATGGAGTTCTGGTTCTCCATCATCAAGATTGCCGCCCTGCTGGCCTTTCTGGTGGTGGGCACGGCCATTCTGGGCCTGCGTGTACCCGTGGACGGGCATAGCACCGGCATACAGCTTATTACCGAACATGGCGGGCTGTTCCCGCACGGCATGCTTCCTGCCCTTGTACTTATTCAGGGCGTTGTGTTCGCCTATTACGGTATAGAGATGATCGGCACCGCCGCAGGGGAATGCAAAAACGCGCGCGAAGTGCTGCCCTCGGCCATTAACAACGTGATCTGGCGGATCATGATCTTTTATGTCGGCACGGTTACCTTGCTGGTTCTGCTGCTGCCCTGGTCGGCCTATCAGGCCGGGGTTAGCCCGTTTGTCACCTTCTTTTCCCGCCTTGGGGTACCGGGGGTGGATTCGCTTATGAACATCGTGGTGCTGACCGCTGCCCTGTCCAGCCTGAACTCGGGCCTGTATTCCACCGGGCGGGTCCTGCGCGCACTGGCCGTAAACGGGACTGCTCCGCGCTACCTTGCCCATATGAACAAACAGGCCGTGCCAGCCGCCGCCATTTTAACAACCGTTGCCATTTATCTGGTTGGGGTGGGGTTAAACTACCTGCTGCCTTCCCAGATTTTTGAGATTGTTCTCAACATGGCCTCTATCGGCATTGTCAGCACATGGTGCTTTATCGTGCTCTGCCAGATCAAACTGCGGCAGGCCATTCGGGCAGGCCGGATTGCCCCCACGGGCTTTGCCATGCCCGGCGCACCCGTTACCGCTTGGCTGACCATTGCCTTTTTTATCAGCATTCTGGGGCTGATGCTGTTTGATTACCCAACAGGCACCTATTCCATTATGGCCATTCCAGCCCTTGCCGCCCTGCTGTTTGTAGGCTGGAAGGCTGCAAGCCACACGCCCCTTAACGTTGTGCCCCAGACCATACCTTCGGCTGAATTAACCGATGATGCCGATTTTACCCCACCCCGTACAGTGTAAACAGGCGTATTCCCTTCCCTGCGGCATCTGGCCCGCAGAGGGCACAGAGCACAAAAAAGGGGAGCCGGTCTGGCTCCCCTTTTTTACTGGGCCACACAGACCACCTAGTAGCCCGGTGGCGGTGGATAAGGCACGGGAGCGGGTACTACCGGATAGACCGGGTAAGGTGTTGCCACCGGGTAGGGCGTTACCGGATAGACACTCCCCGCAATGACATTGGAAATAATACCCGTGGCCACAGCCGCCAGCAGAAAGCTGCCGCCGTAGTTAATCCAGCGATAACCCGGTGGCGGCGCATACAGGCCACGATAACCGCGCCAGTTATCCACAAAAATACCGCCGCCATCATACCGGTCACCCCGCCGCCACATACGGCCATGCGGGCCGCGATAAGGGCCACCGCCCCAGCCCGGACCACCCGGCCGACCTCCCGGACCACCATGACCACCACCTGGCCTCCAGCCCGGATCTCCGGGTCTACCATGGCCGCCACCTGGTCCCCAGCCCGGGCCACCGGGACCACCATGGCCACCACCTGCCCCCCAGCCGGGACCACCGGGACTGCCCGGACCACCCGGACCACCGGGACCGCCGGGACCGCCGGGGCCGCCGGGGCCGCGCTGGGCATAAGCCGCAAGCGGTGCTGCGGCAACAAGCAGCCCCATAAGAAGCGCCATTGAACGTTTTGTTTTGAAGATCATGCTGAATCTCCTGCCTTCCACCCCATTAAGCCTACCATGATATGGCGGAAGTTTGTCGATTTCATAGCTGCCTGTCGTCGGGGTTAATCCGGCCTGCCCGCCCGGTGGTACGGGTGGCCCGCAGCAATGGCCTGCGCGCGGTAAACCTGCTCGACCAGCATAATCCGCACCAGCATATGCGGCCACGTGAGCGTACCAAAAGACAGGGTGGCATCTGCGCGTTGCAGAACGGAACTATCCAGCCCTTCCGCCCCGCCAATCACAAAGCAGGGCGTGCGCCCCGCGTCCTGCCATGCGGCAAGGCTGGTGGCAAAGGCAACACTGCTATACGTGCGCCCGCCTTCATCCAGCGCCACAACATGGCTGTGTACGGGACAGGCGGCCAGAATGGCCTGTGCCTCACGCCGTTTGATCTCATCGGGGCTGCCGCGGCCGTCCGGCAGTTCCACAATATCCAGCGCCGGACGCAGGCGCTTGAGATACCGCTCTACCAGCGCACGCTCGGACCTGTCCTTCATGCGCCCTACCGCCACGAGCCTCATACCCGGCACCTGTGGCGGCAGAATCGTCCGTCCTGTAAACCAGACATCCGCACTTACAGACGGGTCACGCCGTCTTCGTTGCTTTCATCCAGTTCCGCACCCCACATTTTTTCCAGCCCATAGAGCGCACGCGCTTCGGGCTTGAACAGGTGGACCACAATATCGCCCGTATCCAGCAGAACCCAGTCGGAACCATTCGCCCCTTCGACCAGCACGCGCTTGATACCAATATCCCGCAGCTTGCGCTCGATATGCTGGGCCATGGCGGCAATCTGGCGGTCGGCCAGACCGGTTGCAATCACCATTTTATCGGCAAAGGAGGCACGACCGGCAAGGTTGATCACAACCAGATCTTCCGCCTTGTCATCCTCCAGACTGGCGGTGATCAGCGCAAGGGACTGTTCGAGCAGATCGGGGGCAATGGCCTCACGCTTGGTGCGGGTTTTTGGCCCTGCTGCGGCTGCTTTTTTGCGCACAGAGCCGGGGGCTGCCGCCGCTTTGGGGACTGCGGCTGCACGGGTGGAGGCCGCACGGCCCCCGCGAGCGGTGGCCGTGGACGTGCGGGTGCGTGCGGGCGTCTCGGCGGGTGGCTTGGTGGTTATGACCGTTCTCCTGAAAACTGACTACTCTTTGGGGTGATGGGCTGATCCGTAGTGGCGTCAAACCCGCCCCGCTGACGAATGGCTGTTGCAGATATACTGTTTTGTGCCCCCGGAAGGAAAGCCCAAGCCGGGGGAGAAAGTGTAGCAAGCCGTGCTGCCTGCCGTGCAGGCACACGCCAGCGCGCCAGATACTGTGCCGCCAACCCGCCCAAAGCCCGCACATTCTGCCCCGGACGGGGGAAAACCGCCACAGGTACCTGCCGCACCAGTTGGTGCCAGTGCTTCCAGCGTGGCAATGTTACCAGACCATCCGCCCCCATCAGCCACACAAATCTGACATGGGGGAAGCGGGCCTTGAGCCGGGCAAGCGTGTCCACCGTATAACGGGTGCCGAGTCGGGCCTCCAGATCGGTAGCCACAATCCTGCGCCCATCCGCCAGATGGCGCGCAGTGGCCAGACGGGTGGCAAAAGAGGCCATCTCCCGCCCGGCCTTGAGCGGATTGCCCGGAGACACCATCAGCCAGACCTGATCCAGCCCTAGCTCCAGCATGGCCCGCCGGGCTATGGCCTGATGCCACCTGTGCGCGGGGTTGAATGACCCGCCCAGAAGCCCCACGCGGCTGTGGCGGTTATCCCCCCATGTGGGAATCCGGCACCCTGCGGGCTGCACTCCCCTGCCCGTTATGGCCGCCATATCTGCTTTTGTAACCAGCATACCCCGTTGTGGCCCATGCAGGTCGTGCGCCCTATCCTCCCCGAATATGCGAGGGTGAGTGTGCGCCACTGGCCTGTTATGGGCCTGCGCGCTCAGGAACGGACCTGACCGCTACCAAGCACCTCGTAGCGGAAGGTTGTCAGCTGTTCCACGCCAACTGGCCCACGGGCATGGAAGCGCCCTGTGGCAATGCCAATTTCCGCCCCGAACCCGAACTCCCCACCATCACAGAACTGGGTGGAGGCATTCCACATGACAACCGCACTGCTCACACCGTTCATGAACCGGGTGGCAACGGCTTCGTCCGCCGTAACAATGGCTTCGGTGTGGGAGGAGCCAAAGCGGGCAATGTGGTCGAGTGCCTCATCCACACCATCCACTACGGCTACGTTCAGCACGGCATCCAGCCATTCGGTGGCAAAGTCTTTTTCAGTGCCCACGGGCAGGTCGGGCATGATCTGCCTTGCGGCTGCATCCGCCTTGAACGTGCAGCCCTGCTCGGCCAGATCAGACACAATCTGGGGCAGCAGGACCGAAGCAATGGCTGCATCTATCAGCAGGGTTTCGGTTGCGCCGCAAATACCCACACGGCGCATTTTGGCGTTGAGCACAATCCGGCGGGCCATGGCATGGTCGGCTGCGGAATGGACATAGGTGTGGCACAGCCCTTCCGCATGCGCCAGCACAGGCACGCGGGCCTCACGCTGCACGCGCTCAACCAGCGAGCGGCCACCACGTGGAATAATCAGGTCCACAAGGCCAGCAGCGGTCAGCATGTCCGCCACGTGTTTGCGATCAGCATCCGGGGCGATCAGCACGGCATCTTCCGGCAGGCCCGCATTGCGCAGGCCGGTCTGCATGGCGGCATGAATGGCGCGCGCGCTATGCAGGCTTTCCGACCCGCCGCGCAGCAGCACGGCATTGCCGGACTTGATGCACAGCCCGGCCGCATCGGCCCCTACATTGGGGCGGCTTTCGTAAATAACGCCAATAACGCCAACAGCCGTTGCCACCTTGCGGATACGCAGGCCATTGGGGCGGGACCATTCCTCCAGCACCTGCCCTACGGGGTCGGGCAGGTCCGCAATGTCTTCCAGCCCACGGGCCATGGCCTCGACCCGCTCGGGGGTCAGGGTCAGCCGGTCACGGAAGGCATCCTTGGCGGTAGATGCGGCAAGGTCAAGCGCATTGGCCGCCAGAATGGCCGGAGCAGACGCCCGCAATGCGCTGGCCGCAGCCCATAGAGCCTTGTCCCGCTCGGAGGAGGAACTCTGCGCCAGCGTGCGCGCGGCCAGTCTGGCCCTGTGTGCCAGATCGTGCATGGAGCATGGCGATGGCACACCCTGTGCTGGTGCGCGCATATCTGCCGTGGCCACATGCTGCCGACTGTCTTCCTCCGTATTCATGCTGGCGTCCCTTATCTCCATTGTCCGGTTTTCTTTTTATCGTGTGTGGTCCGCCCACCGGGGCGGACCTGATCATGCGCTTTAGAGTGCCGTATCAGACATTAAAGCGGAAGAGCAGAATGTCGCCGTCCTTCACAACGTAGTCACGGCCTTCAATCCGCAGGCGTCCTGCTTCCTTCGCACCTGCTTCCCCATTATATCGAACATAATCGTCAAATGCGATGGTTTCGCAGGCAATAAAGCCACGTTCAAAATCATTGTGAATAACGGCGGCAGCCTGCGGGGCCTTGGTGCCGACCGTAATGGTCCATGCACGTGCTTCCTTGGGGCCTACGGTAAAGTAGGTGCTCAGGCCCAGCAGTTTGTACCCTGCGGCAATCACACGGTCCAGACCGCTATCGCTCAGGCCCAGCCCTTCCAGAAACTCGCGGCGTTCCTCGTTTTCGAGCTGGCTCACCTCAGCTTCGATCGCGGCGGAAACAATCACCACCGCAGCCCCTTCGGCTTCGGCCCTGGCCTTCACCTTTTCGGAGAACGCATTGCCGGTGGAGGCCGAGTCCTCATCCACGTTGCACACATACAGCACGGGCTTGCTGGTCATGAGCTGCAGGCGGCGGACAGTCTCCTCCTCCCCGGCGGGAATGGCGGTGCGCGCAGGGCGGCCATCACGCAGGGCATCAAGGATGGGCTGGATGATCTCGATCTGGGCCATGGCTTCGCTGTCGCGGTTGCGGGCGCGTTTTTCCAGCGCGGGCAGGCGTTTTTCCAGCGAATCCAGATCAGCCAGCATCAGCTCGGTTTCAATGATCTCCGCATCCCGGACGGGGTCCACGCCCCCTTCCACATGGGTAATATCATCATCCTCAAAGCAGCGCAGGACGTGGATAATGGCGTCCACCTCACGGATATTGGCCAGAAACTGGTTGCCCAGCCCTTCCCCCTTGGAGGCACCGCGCACAAGGCCCGCAATATCCACAAACTCAAGGCTTGTGGGCACTTCACGCTGGGATTTGCCAATAGCCACCAGCTTGTCCAGCCGTGGGTCCGGCACCGCAACGCGGCCCACATTGGGCTCGATCGTGCAGAACGGGTAGTTGGCGGCCTGCGCCGTGGCCGTGGCCGTAAGCGCGTTGAACAGGGTGGACTTGCCCACATTGGGCAGACCAACAATACCGCAGTTAAAACCCATCAGCCCTTGCTCCCTTGTGGCAGTGCAACCTTGGTCATAAACCGGTCGGCATGCCCATCCGCCAGCAGGGGGGCGGCATCGGCCATGCTGGCGAGCATGGGGTCGAGCCAGTCCTGCTGGTCTGTTTGTGTAAAATTACCCAGCACCCAGCCATGCACCCGTTCCTTGGCGCCGGGGTGGCCTATACCTATACGAACACGCCAGTAATCGGGCGTGCCCAGCATCTTGTCTGTCGAGCGCAGGCCGTTATGGCCCGCTGCACCGCCGCCACGCTTGATGCGCAGCCTGCCCGGCTCCAGATCCAGCTCATCATGGAAAAGCGTTATCTGCTCGGGGGCTATTTTGTAAAAGGCCGCCGCTTCCTGCACACTCTCGCCCGAGCGGTTCATGTAAGTCATGGGCAACAGTGCAAGCACCTTGTGGCCGCCTATGCGCCCCTCGGCTACCTCACCCTTGAAGCGGCTGCGCCACGGCGTAAAGCCGTATCTGGCGGCAATGGCCTCGACCGCCATAAAACCAACATTGTGCCGGTGCCGGCGCATGGAGGACTCGGGGTTACCCAGTCCGACCCAGAGCAGCATTGCGGATTCTGCCTTGTGTTTATGAACAGAAAGGGGGGCACATGCGCCTGCACGTGCCCCCGCGTTCCATAAGCTTCAGATAACCTGAACTTCCGATCAGGAAGCGCTGGCACCGTCTGCGGAAGAGGTGTCAACCAGCGGTGCGGCAATGGAGGCAACCACAAAGTTGGCTTCGTGGGAAACAGGCGTTGCGCCTTCCGTCCCCTGCACATCGTCCCAACGCACGTTGTCGTTGATGTCGAGCTTGGTCAGGTCAACAGTGAAGAACTCGGGGATGTTCTCTGCCGCCACTTCCACGTCAACCGTGTGACGCACGATGTTGAGCATGCCACCACGCTTGATGCCGGGGCACTTGTCTTCACCCACAAAGTGCACAGCCACTTCAACATGCACGCGCGAGCCAGCGGCCAGACGCAGGAAGTCGATATGGACGGGCGAATCCTTGACCGGGTGGAGCTGCACGTCACGCACCAGAGCGCGTTCGTTCTTGCCGCCTTCGATCTGGATGTCATACACGCGTGAGCGCCAGCCAGAGGTCTGGATTGCCTTGACAACCAGACGCGGGTCGAGCGCGATCAGCGTGGATTCCTGCTTGCCACCGTACACAACGCCGGGCACCAGGCCTTCACGCCTCGTCGCACGCGCTGCCCCCTTACCAGCCTTCGCGCGCGCAGAAGCTTGGATTGTTGTAATTTTGGACACCTTGACTTCTCCTGAAAAACTTGAGCACGCAGGCCTCCAGGGGTGCCTGCGCGGTGGCTGCGGCCTTACAGCAAAACCCCGCCACAGGCAAGGTCCGGCTTGGCTTGTGGCACCTTTATCCCGCCCTGTGCCCCATCTGGCACACCCCAACCCCGGCCGGAGCCTCCGCCATGACCCTGCCTTTTCAGCCCGTCCCCCACCTGCCTGCGGCCCCCGCGCCCACGCAGCAATTTGGCAGTGACCATGATACGGGCCTGTGCCCCCAGGCGCTGGAAGCCATAAGCCGCGCAGCCTCCGCCAGCGCTCCACCTTATGGGGATGACGCATGGACCCGCCTTGGGGCCAGAGCCGTGGCCGACCTGTTTGCCGCCCCGCAGGCCCGCGTGTTTTTTGTGTTCAGCGGTGCGGCGGCCAATGCGCTGGTGCTGGCAACACTCTGCCCGCCCTATTGCAGCATTATTGCCTCTGAAATCGCCCATGCGGACACCTCCGAGCGGGGGGCGACGGAATTTTTCTCCGGTGGGGCAAAGCTGGTCACCCCTCCCACGCAGGATGGCAAGCTGACCCCTGCCGCCATTACGCAGGCCATGCGCCGCGCACGTGGCCCCGGAGCCTCCACCCCGGCGGTCGTGAGCATAAGCCAGCCGACCGAGAACGGCCTGCTCTACGCGCTGGACGAAATACGCGCCATTGCCAACGCCTGCCACGACAACGGGCTACGCCTGCACATGGATGGCGCACGCTTTGCCAACGCCGTGGCCGCGCTGGACTGCACCCCCGCCGCCATGACATGGCAATCCGGCGTGGATGCGCTCAGCTTTGGTGGTGCCCGCAACGGCATGGCCATGGGGGATGCGGTGGTGTTTTTTACCCCCCAACTGGCTCAGGGCTTTGCCGAGCGTGCCATGCAGGCCGGGCAGATGGCCGCCAGAATGCGGCTCCTGTCCGCTCCGTGGCGGGGCATGCTCCAGTCCGGCGCATGGCTGGCCAATGCCCGCCATGCCAATGCCAGCGCGCAGGCTCTGGCACAGGCCATAACGGCGCTGGATGGGGTGGAACTGGCATGGCCCGTGCAGAGCAATGCCGTGTTTGCGCTCATGCCCGAGCATGTGGCCAACACCCTGCGCGCGCAGGGGTGGCGATTCCATACCCTGTTCGGGAGTGTTTACCGCTTTGTCTGTGCATGGGACACGCGCGCAGACTCCATTACCGCCCTTGCCGCGGACCTGCGCCGCAGCACACAGGGCTGAATAACGCGTAAAATGCCCCACAAGCGCTAAAACAGGCAGGCTAAGCCTGCACCAGCCTTGACATAACGCCCCTGCCCCTGCTTCCTCCACCCCAATTCTCTATGGCAAAACACGTGCCCGCCCGCAGGCCGGGCCACAATTTGTGGGACAAGACCATGCACCCTTACCGTACCCATAGCTGCTCGGCCCTTCGCGCAAGCAATGCTGGCACCACCGCGCGCCTGTCCGGCTGGGTGCATAGCAAGCGCGACCATGGCGGCCTGCTGTTTATTGACCTGCGGGACGAAACGGGCATGACCCAGATTGTCATCCCCGCCGGGTCGGATGTCATGGCAACAGCCGAACACATCCGGGTAGAAAGCGTGATTACCGTAACCGGTGAAGTGGTCCTGCGCGAGGAAGGCACGCGCAACCCCGACCTTGCCACCGGTGATATTGAAGTGCGCGCAAAAGACTTTGTCGTGCAGTCCCATGCCGCCGTGCTGCCCCTGCAGGTAGCCGGGCAGGAACATTATTCGGACGAGCTGCGCCTGCGCTACCGCTACATCGACCTGCGGCGTGAAAAAGTACACGCCAACATCCGCCTGCGCTGTGCCGTTATTGCCAGCATGCGCAAGCGCATGACGGACCTGAACTTTGTAGAACTGCAAACCCCTATCCTGACCGCCTCCTCCCCCGAAGGGGCGCGCGACTTTCTGGTGCCCTCCCGCAACCACCCCGGCAAGTTCTACGCCCTGCCGCAGGCACCGCAGCAGTTCAAGCAACTGGCCATGGTGGCGGGGTTTGACCGCTACTTCCAGATTGCTCCGTGCTTCCGCGATGAAGCCTCCCGCGCGGACCGCTCCCCCGGTGAGTTCTACCAGCTTGACTTTGAAATGGCCTTTGCCACGCAGGACGAAATTTTTGCGGTGATGGAAGAGGTCATGAGCGGGCTGTTTACCGAATTCGGTAACGGTCGCACGGTCAGCACCGCGCCGTTCGAGCGTATTCCCTACACTCGCGCCATGAAGGTTTATGGTTCCGACAAGCCGGACCTGCGCAACCCGCTGCTGATTACGGACGTCACGGAAGACTTTGCAGGCTCCGGTTTTGGCCTGTTTGCCCGCATTGCCGCCGATGGTGGTGAAATCCGCGCCATTCCCGCCCCCGGCGCGGGGGACAAGCCCCGCTCATTCTTTGACAAACTCAATGCCTGGGCGCGTGAGAACGGGGCTGGTGGTCTGGGCTACATCACCTTCAACGCCGAAGGTGGGCAGGGCCCGATTGCCAAGAACCTTGAGGCCGACCGGGCTGAAGCCATTCGCGCCAAGCTGGGGCTTAAGGCCGGGGATGCCGTGTTCTTTGCCGCAGGCAAGGGGCATGACGTAGCCAAGTTCTCCGGCCTTGTGCGCACCCGCATTGCCGAAGAACTGGACCTGATCGAGAAGAACGCCTTCCGCTTCTGCTGGATCACGGACTTCCCCATGTACGAGCTGAATGAGGAAACGGGGCTGGTGGACTTCTCCCACAACCCGTTCTCCATGCCGCAGGGCGGGCTGGAAGCCCTGAACACCAAGGACCCGCTGGATATTCTGGCCTACCAGTACGACATTGTATGCAACGGGATCGAACTCTCCTCCGGTGCGGTGCGTAACCACCTGCCAGATGTCATGGTGCGTGCGTTTGAAATTGCAGGCTACCCCGAAAGCGAGGTGGAAGCCCGCTTTGGCGGCATGCTCAACGCCTTCCGCTACGGAGCGCCCCCGCATGGTGGTTCCGCCCCCGGCGTGGACCGCATTGTGATGCTGCTGGCCGATGAACCGAACATCCGCGAGGTTATTCTGTTCCCGCTCAACCAGCAGGGCGAAGACCTGATGATGGGGGCCCCCGCCCCCGTAGCCCCTGAGCGCATGAAGGAACTTTCCCTCGCACTCAACCTGCCCAAGCCCAAACCAACGGTTAAAAAAGACTGATAACCGTTTTTTGAGACCACAAACAGTCATCCGGCTGGTTGCATGACCACGCCGGATGTTTTTTTGTAGGGGGTATGACCATACGCCCCCCGCGCCACCAGACCACCCTGCTGGCAGCCCTTGCCCCAGCCTGCCTTACCCTTGCCCTGCTGTGCCCGGCTGCACGCGCGGCGGCCCCCACATCCGCCCTTGTGTCGCAACAGGCGGTGTATGATCTGGGGCTGGTGGAATCTGCGGGCGGGCAAACGCTCTCTGCTACCGGGCGCATGAGCTACTCCGTGCTCAAGACCTGCCTTGGCTGGTCCTCCCACCAGAGGCTGGACATACAGAGTGTCACCCGCAAGCAGGGCGAGGAGCATCTGCTTTCCGACTATGCCGCGCAGGAAAGTCTGGATGGCCGCCACCTGACCTTTAAAAGTCAGGAAACACGTAACGGCAAACTGCTGCGCGTTGTCAGCGGGGAGGCAAGCCTTGCCCCCGATGGGTCCGGGGTTGTGCAGTATCGCCAGCCGCTGGCCAAAACGCTGCGCCTGCCCGTGGGCACCCTGTTCCCCGTAACCCATACGGCCCGTATTTTAAGTGCCGCCCGGCAAGGTGAAAAAGACCTGACCACCCCCCTGTTCGACGGCACCCTGCCTGATGGGCCGGAAGATGCCTATGTAACCCTGCTCACATGGTCGCCCCCTCCGGCTGGCAACACGCCGTACCAGCCCTTGCAGAAACTGGCCTCCGGGCACGTGCATATCGCCTTTTACGACCGCAACGCCCACACCATGATGCCTGAATACGAGATGGGCATGCGCTATTTTGCCAATGGCGTGTCTGACCAGCTGCATCTGGATTTTGGCGATTTTAAAATGCAGGGCACACTCAGCACACTCGACCTGCCCCCCACACCCACCTGCACGCAGGATACCGCACCTTAAGCACCCGCTCGGCGGGAGCGCGCGGCGGGGTGGACCTATGCCTCCACCGTGTCGCCCATGAACAGCAGGTTCTGGAAATCCATTCTCTGGTTCGGGCTTTTTCTGCGCCACTTCTTTTTATCCGCCCGCCGCCACACACGCGGCACAAACGGGTAGGCCCGAGGCAGGCAGCCGGACAGAAGTGCCGCCCAGCTCATGATCAGGATCGGGGTCAGGCTGGTGCTGGCCAAAGCCCCCATATAGGGGGAATCTGCCATAAGGTTCTGGGAAAAAGCCATGATGGAGGACACATCCAGTGCCTCATCCATCCACTGCTCACGGCTGCGGCCTGCAAAACCCCACTCTGCCAGTGCGGCTGCCACGGCTTCGGCCTCCAGCTTGCGGGTTAACTCGAGCGCGTGGTCCAGCAAGGGGGTCTGCACCGCTGCCAGATACGCAGCGTTTTTGCGCAAAGCCGCCCGCAGCCCCGCCACACCCGGCTGGTCAGTCTGTTCGGCCTCTGCCAGTTGCCCCATATCTTCCACCTCCCCCGCCAGAGCGGCGCGGACCAGCCGCCCCCGCTGGGAGGGGCTGAGTGCGGGCATAAGGGCTGCTGCAACCAGCGGGTTAAGCAGGGCCTGAGGAATATCGGGCGCATTGTCTGCCGTCTCCAGCATCTGGAGCAGGGCGGTGGCGGCGGCTTTTTGCTCATCCGTTGCATTGGTGTTTGCCAGCACGGCAGAAAGTGCTCTGAACAGGTCTGGGAGCAGGGCGCTGCTAAGGGCGTTGGTCAAACTCCCCCCTACTCCTGCGGAGGATGCGGGCATGAGTACGGCAACAGTCCCGGCCTCCATGTCCTGCGGGAATTGCACAATACCGCCGGGCAGAACGATTTCCCCCTCCTGAGGGCCTGCCATACCTTGCAGGGCGATGGCCAGCCTGCCGTCCTGCACGGTGTTGCCAACCAGCCCGTACAGCCCTGCCGTGGTGACAACCGCCCCACCCAGCGCGCCCGGTGTTTCCGGCGGCGCCCCAAGGGACTGGAGCAGAGGCAGGGCAGCGGCAATCCCGCCCGCAAGCGCACTGCCTCCCCCGCCAGCAGGCTGGCCCGCCATGGCTGTAGCCAGTTGCACAAGCCTGCTGGCCATGGCTTTCTGGTCTGCTGTGGCTGCGGGGTCATTCAGCACCGTATCTGCAGCCCGCATGATGTCTGCAACAAGGCTTGTGATCCCTGCCCCTGTGGGCGCACGCCCAGCCATGCTGATGGCGGTATTCTGGCTGGTTTCTGCCGCAGTGGCCGTATTATCCGCACTGGCCGTGGGCTGTCTGGCAGAGGACGCCCCGTCAAGCAGGGTTTTTGCCCCTTCGGATAATGTGAGCATAACCTCGGCCTGCTGGGCCTGTGCTGCAACCAGTGCCGTGCGCGCGCTCTGCATCAGTGCTGTGGAAGAGGGCAAGGCCCCGACAAGGCTGGACTGCACGGTAGCCTGCCCGGCCCCGGCATCGGCCATGCTGGTGCCTTGCCCGGCCTGCCCCAGCCAGTTACCCACGCCGGGCAGGCTGCCTGATCCTGTGGTTGCTGTCATGGCCTGCTCCGTAGCCTTTATGGCATGGTGGACAAAACCCGCCATGCCCCTCCCTGCGCGGTGCGTTACCCTGCCACACCGCGCAGGCTCAGGCCAACAGGATTAAGCGGCTTAGTGAACCTGCGTGCTGCTGGCAGGCGAGCCCTCGCGCAGAACACCCACCAGTTCCTGCAAAGCCTGCGGGTTGTTCTTGAGAACAGCCACATTGGCCGCATCGGGCACAGGCATATGCGCCCCCCCCTGACCGGGTGGAATATTGAGCAGGCTACCGGTCAGCCCCACACAGGTCAGGCTCATGACAAAGCTACGCGCATCCAGCCCGTGCGCCTTGAGAATGGCATCCAGCCCCGGCACCTGCCCCACAAGGGCGATCTGCTGGTCAAGCGACATGCCCGCATGCCCCGGCGGCTGTATTTTGGCAGCCTGAATAGCCCGGAGTGCTGCACTCAGCCGGGGCAGCACATCGGGGGCCAGCTTGTAGTGCAGGGCTGTATCCATGTCATGCTGCATGGTGGCGACCTGCTCGGGCGTGAGGGAGGGGGCCTGCGGCCTGCTCCCCCCAACGGGAGCAACGCTCTGGGCCTGTGCGGCTCCGGCCAGCAGCAGGGCCACAGCCCCCAGAACAGTGGACGCCTTGCGAATAAAAACCATGTTTTTCAACCTCTTCATGCTTCAATCACCCATTCACCCTTCCGCATGAGCGGCACGCGGCCACCCTGTGCGTCCAGCCCATCCACATCAATCTCACCCGAACCGATCATCCAGTCTATGTGGATCATGCTGGTATTGGCCCCACGTGCGGCCAGTGCGGCCTCGTCCTGCCCCTGCGTATCGCGCATGCATTTGGTGTAGGACTGGCCAAGGGCTATGTGGCTGGCGGCGTTTTCATCAAACAACGTGTTCTGGAATAGCAAGCCGCTGCGCGAGATGGGGGAGGAATGGGGCACAAGCGCGACCTCGCCCAGCCTTCTGGCTCCTTCATCCGTATCCAGCACGCGCTCCAGCACATCCTGCCCACGGGTTGCGTGCATTTCCACAATACGCCCGGCCTCAAACCGGACCCTGATCCCATCAATCAGCGTACCCTGATGCGAGAGGGGCTTGGTGCTGGCCACGGTCCCTTCCACCCGCAGGCGATGGGGGGTGGTGAACACCTCCTCGGTCGGGATGTTGGGATTGCACACAATGCCGTTGCCTGCTTTTTCCGCGCCGCCCGCCCAGTCATGCCCATCGGCCAGCCCGACAAGCAGGTCCGTGCCGGGGCCGGAAAAATGCAGCGCGTCGTAACGCACATCATTCAGGTAGGCTGCACGGCGGTGCAGAGTGGCGTTGTGGGCCTCCCACTGGGCTACGGGGTCATCCCCCGTAAGGCGGGAGACGGCAAAAATGGCCTGCCAGAGTTTTTCCACCGCCTGCTGTTCAGGCAGGTCCGGGAACACCTGCGTGGCCCATGCCGGGGTTGCGGCCGCCACAATGCACCAGTTCACATCAAAATTGGTAATGATCTCCATGGCCGGACGGTTAACCCGTGCCGCCGCCTTGCTGGCGCGGGAGACGTGGTCCGGGTTCTGCCCCGCCAGCAGGGCCGGGTTGGAACCGGTAATGGCCATGCGCGCAGCCCCTGCGCGAAAACCCTCCGCCATACCGGCGGACAGCCAGCCCGATGCCGTATCAAACGTGTTTTCCGCACCATATTTGTAGCGGGCCAGCGTGGTTTCCTCATCCGAATAGAATGTGGTGACCAGCGACGCCCCAGCCTTGTACGCATGTTCCGTAATACGGCGCACCAGCGGCACGGCATGCAGGGGAGCAGTCATGATAACCTGCTGCCCCGGAGCCACATTCAGCCCCGTGCGGGCCGCAACCTCGCCCAACCGGTCAAGCTGGGCTGCAAATTCGGCCGAAGCCAGATAGCCACCATGGGCCTGCGTGTTGCGTTCTGTCACGTTTATGCCTGTCCTTTTTTGTGGCGTAACCCTTTGGTGCTTATGGGATACGGATGGAGCGCGTCCGTCAACTCCGGGTTTTTGCGCCCTGCCCTGCTGGCTGGCCCCATTATGGGCCAACGCACGCTGCAAACCCGCCAGACCTGCCTTTTTTGCTGGCCAGCCGGGCAAAGCCTGCCGGGTGCCCCAGCCTACGGCATGGGCAGTTCAAACGGTTTTAACTCCGCTGGCAGGTAGAGCGGGTGGCACGGCCGCCCGGCGTTACTCAGCCGCAGCGCACAAACCGCAATGCCGTGGTCCTGAAGCATCTGCACAACCTGCGGCCCACGGGCGAGCAGCGCCTTGTGGTGGGGCGAGCCATAAGCCGCCACGACCAGATCGGCCTTGCCCGCCATGTCCAGCAAGGCGGCATCGTTGCCGGGGCCTATGGGGTCCGGGGTTTCCAGCAGACGCAACTGGTCCGTGCAGCGGTAGGCAAAGGTATTGCCAACATACAGGCCACCATAGCCCCATGCACGCGCATAACGCTGGCACTTGGCCACGGTCCGGTCATCCCCGTGTTCGGTTGCGACCGATGGGTTCATCATCAGCCACATGACCAGCGGCTTGTCCGCATCCCACACCCGGCGCAGGGTGTAGCGGTAGCAGTCGTCCGGCCCGCCATAGGTGGCGGTACTGACAACATCCCCCGACAGTTTGAGCGGGCGGGACTGGCCTACACGGTGGCCTGCAAACAGATCGTTCATGATACTCCGGCTGGCAGAGGGTTAGGCACGGCTTTCTCCCCCTCGTTTACGGCGCAATGGCGTGTGGCACAAACCCGCATGCCCCACCAGACCATGAACCCTGTGCGTTTGGCCGGATATACGCACAACACCCGGCATGGCGCGCACTCCCCTCCTGCCCGGCGGCCAAACCGCCAAACCGCCAAACCGCCAAACCGCCAAACCGCCAAACCGCCAAACCGCCAAGACCTGTATTCTGGAGGTGTTCCCCGGCACAACGGCATGCGCACAGACCTATCCGTTATGTGTTGCGTGCCAGTGTGCCGTGGTGGCCGCCCGGATTGCGTCCTGCTCATGCTGTATTTTTTCCGGATCATACCCAAGGGCCACACATTGGGCGTGTGTAATATACCCGGTTTGCAGCAAAAACAGGGCCAGTTGCTGTGGGTATGGCACCGTGCGCACGTATGGTGCCGGGCAGGCCGTACGCCCTTTACCCCATGCGGATTTATCCAGCGTGCACCATTTTAGCAGATAAGGTGATTGCGGGTTATAACGTGCCAGCATAGAGTGCCACCCGGCCTGCAATTGCCCGGCGTTAGCACTGGTTGCCACATAACCTGCCAGATACCCATTAACCTCGCGGCTTCTGGGGGCAGGCACATCCTCCTCAGTTGGCAAGACCCTGACGGACAGTTCCATGTACGGCCTGAAGCGGGGCTGCCGGGTGATGACATTCAGCTTCCCCTGCGCGTATTCATAAATAACGTCCGGCCCTACAGAAAAATCATACGAGGCAAAAACGGCATCAAACCGTTTATCCGGAAAAATGAACTGCCGCCCGCCATCATGAGCAACATCCACCACCGAGGGCGGCCCGAACCCATTCTGTTTGGGTAGCTGAACCGCATACCACTGACCTGCATCCCCTGCCCCCACAATAGCACTGACCAGACAGCAATGCGTTCCCCCCGTAAAACCGGACAGGAGAACCTGTGGCAGCACTGCCCCTTGCTCCAGATAGTAAAAAGACAGGTTGAGATCACTAAGTGTCCCTTTTCCTCCGCCCCCGAGCGCTGCAATAACCTGCCTGAAATCAGGGTGACCCGGAGCACTGGCCACCAGTGTGGCAACCTTGCAAAGCCCCCCTGAGCGTGAAAGCGTAGCCTGCTCCTCCCACTCCAGCAGGCCATGGGAGGGGCAGGGCTGGTGCTCGGCAAACTCCACCCGCATGCTCAACTCCCCGACAGTGACACTCAGAGGTTGAGAAAATGACCGATCCGCAGCGTTAAAAACAATTGCACTGGCAAACGGCCCAACATCCTGAGCGACAGCGGAAAAATCATCCTGCGCGGGAGCCGCCAGAGCCTGCGTGCCGCAGACAGCCGCCAGAAACAGGCACAGATGAAGGGGAAGCTTTAAATAACGCATGAACACACATCTCTTTTTTGTATCTTCTCTGCCCGACCCGCTTTGCGAGTGTGTGCGGAAGGTTTTGAATAGATTGTTATAAATTAAAGATACTTTTATAAATTAAAGACACTTCTTTTACGGGTGCGCTGCTTTCCACCGGGCCGTTGTGCGCGCAATAACCTGCTCCTGCGTTTGCCTTATTTTTTCCGGGTCATACCCAAGGGCCACGCATTGGGCGTGCGTAATATACCCTGTTTGCAGCAAAAACAGGGCCAGTTGCTGTGGGTATGGCACCGTGCGCACATACGGTGCCGGGCAATCCTCCTGCCCCGCTCGGCTCCACGCGGACTTGTCCAGCGCGCACCAGACGACACCGGTATTGTCCGTCTTGCGGTTATAATGGCGTAACATGAACTGCCACCCGGCCTGCAACTGGCCAAGGTTGGCACTATTGGCCACATATGCGGCCAGAAAGCCATTCACGGCCCCATGGTCAAACCCGCTCATGTTATTAGGAGCAAAGTCATGCCTGAAATACGCGCGCAAGAAAGGCCGGTAAACCGCCTGCGTGGTGACATTTCGTAACTGCCCCTGTGTGTATTCATAAATCACAATTGGCTTGACCGACCAGACATAGCTTTCAAACCTGTAATTGAAGCGCTCGTCCTGAAAGATAAGCTCCCGCCCGTTATCGTGTTTTATATCCACGACACCGGACACGCCATCCCCGTCCTGAGGTGGCAGTGCGCTCACATGCCATGCTCCAGTGCGGTCTGCGCCAACAAGAGCACTGACCGTGCAGCAATGCGCGCCGCCTGTGTAACCAAAGAGCAGGAGCTGAGGTGGCCCATCCCCCGCCTCCATCTGGTAAAGGGCAAGATGCAGCGTATCCAGCGCCCCGTTATCCCCGGTCAGCAGGGAGGCAATAACCTGCCGGAACGCCGGATGGTTCGGAGCCTGTGCAACCAGTGTGGCAACCGTGCAGAACTGCCCCTGCCCGGGGGAGAGTCCTTCTCCCTCATCATCCATCAGAATACCGCGGGTCGGGCAGGGCTGGTGCTCTGCCACCTCCACCTGCACGGAGACATCCGTAAACTTCAGCTCCATGGAGCGGGGTTTTATGTGCTCGAACCTGTCAAACACCAGTGCGCTGGCCAACGGCTGAACCGGGGCCGGGTCACGCTGGTCATCCACCCCCACCTTGGTTGCGGCAGGGGCCGCAGTGCTGGCAACAGTAGCCAGCAGCACACCACACAGACCAAGCGGCAGAAGGCCACGCAGCCGGGCGAACCAGATGTTTGAGCGGTGCATGCATGCCTCTCCGTGTCTGCGGTTTTCAGCCCAGCCTGCTTTGCGGGTGCAGGCGGGCGTTCAGCAGGGTCAGCACCAGCACTCCCAGTGCTGCTCCCCCTACAGTGAGCATAAGGGCGGGAGCAAGCCCTGCCCCGATCCACCCTGCAAGCCGGGTTTGCACAAGTGCGTTGCTGGCCGCAATAAGATTACCACACTGATACGCCAGCCCCGGAAACGTGGCACGGACAGAAGCAGGGGAGAGTTCGCTCAGATACGCCGGTACCACCCCCCACGCTCCCTGAATACAGAACTGGATGCACACAGCCCCCACCCCAAGCCAGAAAATGGAATGCGGCAGGGTCCACAACGGCAGCAGCGGAATAGTCAGCGCTGCGGCCACAGCAATGGCATACTGCCGTCCGATACGCTGGGAGAGCACGCCAAACACCACCCCGCCCGCAATGGCCGCCAGATTGTACAGCACAGCCAGCAGGGTAATGGAGGGAGGAGGCACATGCCGCTCAAGTGCCAGAAACACCTTGGGATACAAATCCTGCGAACCGTGGCTCATGAAGTTGAAGGCCGCCATAAGCGCCACCGCAAACACACACAGGGCCATGTTCTGGCGTGCAACCGCCAGCATGCCCGGCGGGCGCTCGGCCCCTGTCCCCTGTGCCTGACGGGCCAGCCAGTCCGGGCTTTCGGGCACACACAGCCAGATGTATAGGGCCGACACAATAGCCCCACCCCCCAGCACAAACAGCCCCCGCCAGCCCAGTACGGGCAGGAGCAGGAACATAAGCGAGGCCAGCAGATACCCGGCCGGATACCCGGCCTGCAAAATGCCCGATGCCGTACCCCGCCATGACGGTGGAACACTTTCCATGATCAGGGAGGTGCCAACCCCCCACTCCCCCCCAAGGGCCACACCGAACAGGGCACGCAGAACCAGAAAAACCGTAAGCGTGGGCGCAAAGGCCGATAAGACCTCGATCAGCGAGTAAATGGTAATTGTGCCGATCAGCACCGGTTTGCGCCCGTACGCATCCGCGGCGCGCCCGCATACAAAAGCCCCTATGGGCCGGGTGACAAGGGTTAGTGTGGGGGCCAGCAGCACCACCTCCAGCGAGGTGGAAAAACTGTGGGCGACATTATCAAGCGTAAACAGGACAATAAAAAAATCGCAGGCATCGAGCATCCACCCCAGAAAGGAGGCGGCTACCACATGCCGGGCTGTTGTACGGTCAATGGGGGAGAGAGCAGTGGCGGCCATTGGGAACTCCTGCTTGCCGGTTACCCACCTTGTGGCATGCCCGCCACTGGCTTTGCCATGTGGGAATAATCACGAATACGCCAGCACGTCTGAGGTCGTGCGGGCCTGCGCACACGACCGCGAACACCACCCATACCCTGCAAAAGAGGAAGGGAATCCCACGCAGGAATCGTTCCAACCCCACCACCGGGCACACACGACAGCCATGATGACACGGGCGTTGACCAGAGGGCGCGCACCCATGCTTAATGAATACGGATACTACTGTTTGTGTCTGGTATTATCAGCAGTTTTTCAAAATATCTTTGAAGGAACGTGGAATGTCTCAATGGACAGGCTTGTGGCGCGTGGCAGGCCATGACGGCAAGGACAACCGGATTGTTGTGCTCAAAGGTGAAGTGGAGGACGAAATTGATGAGAAAGATTACGTCCTGAACAAGATCCAGCCTCCGGTTGAAGATCTGGAATGGCGGAAAAAGTAAGGTTTCCGCCATTTGGTGGGTGGGGATGTTCCAAAATGAACACAAGGGGGGTGGAATATCCCACATCCACCAGACCAGCGCGCCGGGTCCGGCCCTGCCTGCCGGACCCGGTTGCATGCTCTGTATGAGCGCATGCCCGGCACCTGCCCTGTGGGGCCGTATACTCCGCGCCTGATGCTGCACATATGCTGGTAAACCCGGTGCGGTCTGGCCCGGATAAGCAGAAGGGCCGGGGCGTTACCGCCTCGACCCCTCCGGTCTTGCCGCGCTTAGCAAGATTCCGTTACGTACCGGCCTACAGAACCTCAGGCTCTGGCCTGCACGGCTTCTGACTTCCCGAAAGCCATCTGCCCCCATACCCGCTCCCGGAGCATGGGCACGATGGACTGATCGCTCAGGGCTGACAGATCACCCAGATCATTCGTATCGCCACTTGCGATCTTGCGCAACAGGCGGCGTACGATTTTGCCCGAACGTGTGCGGGGCAGATCGGGCACCAGATACACCGCCTCCGGCGCTGCGTACCGCCCGATCAACTGCACCACAAGGCGGCTTATACCCGCCTCATCCAGCCCGGTGGTTGCATCCTTGCGGGGGATGGCGAACACGACCAGCGCCTGCCCCTTGACCGGATGCTCCACGCCCACGGCCGCACATTCCACAATCCTGTGGTCCGCGCCCAGAGCGTCCTCCACCTCCGCCGTGCCAAGGCGGTGCCCGGCAATGTTGATCACGTCATCCATGCGGCCGGTTATCCAGTAATACCCGTCCTCATCCCGCCTTGCGCCATCGCCTGTAAAATACAGGCCCGGTGCGAGGGCAAAATACGTCTGGCAGAAGCGGGCATGGTCACCCCATATGGTGCGCGCCTGACCGGGCCATGAGCGCGCAATGCACAAAGCACCTTCCGCAGCACCCTGCTCCACCTTGCCCTGCTGGTCGAGTATGGCCATTTCCACCCCCGGCAGAGGCATGGTGGCCGAACCGGGCTTGAGGGATTGCACACCCGGTACGGGGCCGAGCACAATGCCTGCGGTTTCCGTCTGCCACCATGTATCGGCCACGGGGCAGCGTTTTTTGCCCACCACATCATGGTACCACAGCCACGCATCGGGGCTTATGGGTTCACCCGCAACACCCAGCAGGCGCAGGGAACCAAGGTTGTGCCGGTTCACCACCTCATCGCCTTCGGCCATCATGGCGCGTACGGCTGTGGGCGCGGTAAAGAGCATGCTCACCTTGTATTCATCAATCAGTTCAAACCACCGCCCCGGCCGGGGGTGAGTGGGCAGACTGTCCGAGATCATGGTCGTGCCACCATTGGCCAGCGGGCCATACACAACCGAGGTGTGCCCCGTAATCCAGGCCACATCGGCCGTGCACCACAGCACATCGCCCGGCTGGTGGGTATAGACCATGCCCATGGTGTAGGCTGCCCAGACCATATACCCGCCCGTTGCATGCACAACCGCCTTGGGCTTGCCCGTGCTGCCCGAGGTATAGAGCATGAACAGCGGGTCCTCCGCCCGCATGACGGCAGGCACGAAATCCGCCTCGAAATTATCCACAAAATCATGAAAATCGTAGTCCCGGCCAGGCAGCATGGGCACGGCTTCCTCCGATGTGCGCACGACCAGCATGGAGTGCACGCCACTATTGCCCCCGGCCTTGCGCAGGGCTTCATCCATGCTCTGCTTGTACGCCACGGGCTTGTTGCCACGCCATGCCATGTTGGCGGTAATAACAGCCACGGCCCCACTATCCACCAGGCGTTCGGCAATACCCTCGGCCGAGAACCCGCCAAACAGCACCACATGCACCGCACCAATGCGCGCGCAGGCCAGCATGGACACAACCGCCTCCGCCACCATGGGCAGGCAGATGGCCACGCGGTGCCCTTTTTCCACTCCCAGATGGGTCAAGGCATTGGCCAGACGGCAGACCCGTTCGTGCAGGTCCCTGTAGGTCAGGCTTTCCGAGCGCCCCGCTGCCTCGCGCTGGCTGATCAGGGCAACCTGATCGCCCCGCTCGGTCAGGTGCCGGTCTATGCAGCAGACCGAGGCATTCAGCGTGCCATCTGCAAACCAGCTTATGGACACGTCTTTTTCAAAACTTCCGGAAAAGCCCTGAGTGGGGCGGGAGCACCAGTGGATGCGCCGCGCCTGTTGTAACCAGAACCCGTCCGGATCGCGTTTTGCATGCTCACGCATAACCTGCAACTGCTCCGGCGTCATGATAGCCGGATAATGAGGGTAGTTGCGTGCCGGGATGAATGTTTGGTCCGTCATGGTCTTGTATCCCCTGATTCTTGTTGTTTGTATGGGACAGAAGTCTGCGGTTTTCAGGCTGCGTTGCGGTCGGGCTGTCCTATGTGCGGAAGAACCGTGGCCACGATGCCTGCATCCAGTGTTTCATAATCATAATACCGAAGCGTTTTGTACAGCTCCTCACGGGTTTGCATCCGCTCCAGCATGGCGTGTGTGCCCCCCGTACGCGCAATGGTGGCATACAGATCCGCCTGTGCCTTGTTGGCCGCACGCAGGGAACTGACCGGCCATATGATCATGCTATACCCCATGTCCTCGAACTCGGAGGCGGTAAAATAGGGGGAACGGCCGAATTCGGTCATATTGGCCAGCAGGGGCACATCTGGCAGGCGGCGCGCAAACTCCCTGAACATATCTTCCGATATCAAAGCCTCTGGGAAAATGGCGTCTGCTCCGGCCTCGTAATACAGCCTTGCACGGGCCACCGCGCCGTCCAGCCCTTCCGAGCCAGCGGCATCTGTGCGCGCGATCACCACCATGTCGCGCCGGGCACGGGCGGCGGCGGCCACTTTCTGCGCCATTTCCTGAGGGGAAACGAGCTTCTTGTCATTCAGGTGCCCGCATTTTTTGGGCAGAACCTGATCTTCAATATGCACGGCGGCGGCTCCGGCTTCCTCAAACGCGCGCACCATGTTCATCACGTTCAGGGTTTCGCCATACCCCGTATCGCCATCCACCAGCACGGGCAGGCCCGAGGCGCGCACAACCTGACGGATGAAAAAACACACTTCGTCTATTGTAATAATACCAAGATCAGGCAGCCCCATGCTGGCGGTCATGGCTGCCCCCGAAAGGTACAGCGCGCCAAACCCGCAATCCTTTGCCTGCAGGGCCGCCTGCCCGTTATGCGCACCGGGGATTTGCATAATGCCCTTGCGGTGCATCATTTCCATAAAGCGCTGGCCCGCAGGAGTTGCGGGCAGGTCTTTGCCTACCAGATAGGTCATGCGGCGTACTCCAGTCCATCACGTTCACGCAAAGGGATAAGCGGACGGGCGTCTGGCCCGGTATAATTGGCGGAGGGGCGGATGATTTTTCCATCCATCCGCTGTTCCATGATATGCGCACACCAGCCGGTCACACGGGCCATGACAAAAACAGGCGTGAACATGGCCGTTGGAATGTTCATGGCGTTGTAGGAAACAGCACTGAACCAGTCGAGGTTGGGGAACATCTTTTTCTGTTCAGCCATAACCCGCTCTATGCGCTCGGCTACGGTATAGAGCCGCATGGTGCCGTTGCGGGAGGAGAGGTCCCTCGCCGTTTCCTTGATAATTTCGTTACGCGGGTCGGCCAGAGTGTACACCGGATGACCAAAACCGATAATCACCTCCTTGGCTTCCAGCCTGCGGCGGATGTCCGCCTCGGCTTCGTCCGCCGTGTGGTAGCGTTGCTGGATGTCCAGCGCCACCTCGTTCGCACCCCCATGTTTGGGGCCACGCAGCGCGCCAATGGCGGCCGTTACGGCGGAATACATGTCCGACCCGGTGCCCGCCACAACGCGCGAGGCAAAGGTGGAGGCGTTAAACTCATGCTCGGCATACAGGATAAGCGATGTATGCATGGCCTGCACCCAGCTATCCGGAGGCGTGGTGCCGTGCAGAAGGTGCAAGAAATGCCCGCCTGCACTGGCATCATCCGTATGGGTGTCTATCCGCCGCCCGTGGTTGGAATAATGGTACCAGTAAAGCAGCATGGATGCGGTGGAGGCTACCAGCCTGTCCGCGATTTCCCGCGCGCCTGCGGTGGGGCAGTCACTCCGCTCGGGCAGGGCGCACCCCAGAACGGACACCGCCGTCCGCAGGACATCCATAGGGTGGGTGGAGGCTGGCAAACGTTCCAGAGCTGCCCGCACGATATCAGGAATATCGCGCAGGCTCATCAGGTGACGTTTATACCCTTCCAGTTCCGCCGTGTTGGGCAAAAAGCCGTAGATCAGCAGGTAGGCGACCTCCTCGAACGTACAGGTACGGGCGAGGTCTTTTATGTCATACCCACGGTAATGCAGGTCATTCCCGCTATGGCCGACCGTGCTCAGGGCCGTATTGCCCGCCACGGTGCCGGACAGGGCCACGGATTTTTTGGGTTTTGTGCGGTGCAGTTCGGTGTGCATTGCTGTTGCTCCCCTGCCTTGGTCTTTATGTGTCTGTCAGGACGTAAAGGCTGCGGTCTGCTGGGTATTTCTGGCACCCTGAGCAGACTGGCCGAAGTTGAAAATGCCTTCCACCTTGTTGATCTGCATGTCCTGTGGCGGAATAAGCAGTTCAAGCTGGTGGAGTTCCCCTGCCCCAAGTTCTGGCAGGCGCTGCACGGCGGCCAGAAAACGCTCAACTTCCGCCGGAGCCACAATACCTTCAGACAGGGTGCGGAACTTTTTAATGTAATCCGCACGCTGCCACGGCGTTGCCCCCAGCGTATGGGCGTTGGCCACGGCCAGTTCGTCTGCCAGCACGGTGCCATCTTTCATACGGATGACAATACGCCCGCCAAAGGCTTTTTTGTCAGGGTCGCTCTCATGGTAGCGTTGTGTCCATTCGGGCTTTTCAATCGTGTGGATTTTTTTCCACAACCGCACCGTATCGGGCCTGCGCGCCCGTTCGGGCTCGTAGGAGCGCACATGGTGCCAGGATCCGTCCTGCAGGGCCACAGCCACAATATACATGATGGAGTGGTCCAGCGTTTCCCGCGTGGCCTGTGGGTCAAACTTCTGCGGATCGTTGGAGCCGGTGCCAATCACGTAATGGGTGTGGTGGCTGGTTTCGATCAGCACGTCTTCCACATCTTCCCAGTTGCTGATTTTTTTGCCCATGCGGAAGGCAAGGTCGATCAGCGCCTGACTCTGGTATTCGGCTGAGTGTTCCTTGGTAAAGGAAGACAGAATGGCGCGCTTGGGTTCACCCATGCCCGGCAGGGGCACGGTGTAATGCGCATCTTTACCATCGAGCATCCATGCGATGACCCCATCCTCCCCTTCATAGATCGGGGTCGGGGATGTTTCACCCAGCATGGCGCGATCGACTGATTCCACCGCCATTTTGCCAGCATGGGCCGGGGCGTACGCCTTCCAGGACGAAATCTCGCCTTTGCGGCTCTGGCGCGTGGCGGTGGTGACATGCAGCGCCTGCCCGATAGCCTGATAAATGACCGAGGGCGGCAGGCGCAGCAATGTGCCAATACCAGCCGCGACTGATGGGCCAAGATGGGCCACATGGTCAATCTTGTGCTTGTGCAGGCATATGGCGCGGGCCAGATCAATCTGGATTTCGTAGCCCGTGGCAATGCCGCGGATCAGGTCCGCGCCACTGCGGTTGCACTGCTGCGCCACGGCCAGAATACCGGGAATATTGTCCCCCGGATGGGAGTATTCAGCCGCCAGAAAGGTGTCATGATAGTCCAGTTCGCGCACAGCGGTACCGTTGGCCCATGCCGCCCACTCCGCATGGACCCGCACATCCGGCCCCATGCCAAACACCGTAGCCCCGCCGGGCCTGCGATGGGCCAGCGCTTCTGTCCGGGCGCTCATGACCGAATGACGGTTGACCGAGGCCATGGCTACGGCGGCATTGTCAATCATGCGGTTGATGATCATATCCGCCACAGCGGATTCCACCGCAACCGGGTCTGCCGCGACCTGTGCAATTTTCCAGGCCAGCTGGTCCGCGCGGTTCAGGCGTTCACTTTCTGGGTGTACGCGCACTTCATGATTTTGCATTATTCCGGCCCTTGCCATCTTGTGATCTAGGGAAACAGTTGCAGACTGTTGCGTAAAGCAGCAGAGGAATAAGAGTAAAAAGAAGCGAAGGAATTCGCGTCCGTTGCAAAGTCTGTGAAGGTTGCCAAGCATGCCCAGAACCAAAACCAAGCTGTTTGCTGGCAACAGGCTCCGCCAGCTCCGCCAGCGTGAAGGTATGACACAGGCCGTACTGGCGGAGTGTGTTGGCGTATCGCTCAGCTATCTTAACCAGATGGAGCGTAACCATCGCCCCCTGCCCGACCACCTTCTGCAAAGTCTGTGCGAACGGTTTGCCCTGAGCCCCGCATGGTTTGCCGACACGCGAGAAGCCCATGCCGTGCAGGCGCTGCGCGAGACCATGGCCGACCCGATTTTTAAAACCTCTCCGTTACAACTCGTCAAAATGGCGGAAGCGGCCCGCCAGAGCCCCGAACTGTGCGAGGCATTTTTAACGCTCTACCGTGCATACACGTTTGAGCAGGAGCGGCACGCCCATGCCCCCTTGGCCAGCATGCCCCCGCTTGAACCTTATGAGGCGGTTGGTAACTGGGTGCAGGACCATAACAACTATTTTCATGAACTTGATTGTGCTGCCGAGGAATTTTACGAACGCCTCATCAGCACGGATACATCGCTGGACACAGCTCTTGCCAGACACCTGCGCAACCAGCACGGGCTGGGTATCACCCATAATACGGACATGCAGGAGCGTGGGCTGGTCTGGCGGATTGACCGGCATAAACATCAGATCCAGCTCCCCCATAACCAGCCGCCGGAAAGCACGCTGTTTTTTCTGGCCCAGATTATAGGCCAGTTGGAACATACCCGTCTGATGACAGACATTTTGCGCCGCGAAGGCCCAAAAGAGCGTAATGCGCAGGAACTCGCACGGGTGTATCTGGGCAATTATTTTGCTGGCGCACTCATCCTGCCCTATACGCGCTTCCTGCATAAGGCCCAGAGCATGCGGTATGATGTGGACGACCTGCGCCGCCACTTTGGCGTCAGCTTCGAGCAGGTAAGCCACCGCCTGAGCACCATGCAGCGCTTTGGCGCGGAAGGTATTCCGTTCTATTTTCTTAAACTGGATATTGCTGGCAATATTCTTAAAAGTTTTTCGGCCAACCGTTTTTCTCAGGCGCGCTTTGGTGGCCCCTGCCCGTTGTGGAACGTGTTCCGCGCCTTTGCAACACCGGGGCAGATTCAGGTCCAGCTTTCGCAGACAACCGATGACTCCATTTACCTGAATGTCGCACGTACCGTCGGGCGGGAAGGGCTGAGCTACGCCGACCGCCCCCGCCAGATTGCCATTGTTCTGGGCTGCACCATAACCGATGCGGCAAAAACCGTTTACGCCTCAGGGCTTGATCTGGCGGACCACACGCTGGTTGTGCCTATTGGGCCAGGGTGCCGGGCCTGCGGGCGGGAACTGTGCAGCCACCGCTCGCTCCCGGTTTCCGGCAGGGTGCTGGATACGGGCAGCAATGCGCGTGGGGTTGTCCCCTACAGAGCCGTGCCCGAACACTAAAAAACCCGCTCAGGGAGCGGGTCTGGCGCTGGTAGGGCAAGGGGGAGGAGGAGGAGGAGAAGAAAGAACCTTCCGGACTGACCGGGGATGCAAAACAGCCCGGAAGTTTAGGGGGGATAGTTTTTTACGGTAGTCACGACAACCACAGATTGTCGCGGTGATGCCCCTTGCCCCACCAGCAGAAACGCCTTCATCACCGCGACAAGATGATAATAAGAACGATTCTCATTAAAGCGCAAGTAAAAAAACAAGGGGGCGCGAATTTTTTTCGCTACCCCCTCGCGTTGTTCTTCCAAGCCCTTGGTTTCAAGCGCTTTTAGTGGGCAGCCCCCGTGGTGGAATTCCCCTTGGAGGCATCTGGTGTTGCCGCCGTCGAGGCTGCCGGAGCCGTAACGCCGGGAGCGGGAGCGGGAGCGGGAGCGGGAGCGGGAGCGGGAACCGTAGCAGGGGTGGTCGCAGGCGCTACAGCACCATGACCCTGAGCCGCAGCTTTTGCGGGAGGATGGGCCGGTGTCTGGGCCGATGCCTGAGCGGGGGGCTGGGCGTTTGCGTGCTGGTCCACAAAATCGTCCGAGACGAACACGATGCCATCCAGCAACTGGTCCAGCGCTTCCTTCGCCTGTGCGGCCTGACGACCTTCGGTCAGCACACGGGCGCGGTACAGGATATCTTTGGTCTGCTCCAGAGGAGCGAGGGCAATAATAAAGTCAGCATCTTCGCCCACAACCTGCAGGTTCTGCTGAGCCTGTGCGTTCTGCCCGGCCTTGAGCGCCTTGTTGGCCTTCTGGGCTGCCGCTTTTTTATCGGGAGCCAGAGTTTCGGTCAGAATGAACTCACCACCAACGGGAATCCACGTCACAGAACCGGTGATGGGCTTATGTGTGGCCGAAACAGGATGCTGGGGAGCAGGCTGCAACTGGTCTTCCGCCGCGTAAAACCGCCGGTTATCCTTTTGTGCAGCAACAAAACGCTTTTGCGCATCGTAAATCGGAGGAATAGCCGCATCCGTTTTACCCTGTGCCAGCAGATCACGCGCAACCAGCACATCCTGCAAGGCTTTCTGCCCATCTACAGACAGGTGGTGCAGCGCACGTCCGGCCTTGAACTTTTCCCAATCTGTATGAATGGCCCCGGCATGCGCTGCCGAAGCACTGACCATAAGAGCGGCCACTGCCGCAAAAGATGCCTTAAAACGCATAAAAACAATCCTGACTGAAAATGTTGAACACCCAAGTATTAAGGATTTCACCTCAACATCTGGTTAGTAAAATACGTTTCTCAAGATGCTGGACGCAAAAGATACAGCATTAAAAAAATTATTATTTTTGAAAATCTTTCTTTGCCAATCGGGCAAGTCCCAAACCCATCAACCATTTCGCAATACAGCCATGTTTTAAAAACAGACGCAACAGTGCCGACAGACCGGGCTACAGCCCTCTTTTTTTCTGCCGTCCTTATTACCCGGTTGACGCGCAGAAAAGGCCCATTGCGTCAGATTCGTCCACAGATTCTGCGGATGCAATATATATGGCGGTTTTCTGCCGATTGTTCCGAGAGTTTTACAGTGATGGGAATTTTGTTTTACACTATCGGGGAAGTTTTTCCCCTTGTACAACACCCCAAACCTGTACTACCCTAACCGGGCTACGGCTTGCCGGAGAAGACGAACGGTGAGGGACGCCAATATCCCAGCAAGGGGAGCACTGGTGCAAATCCAGTAGCCGTAGCAACATGGCGCGGGAGTTCGTCGGTAGAACAGTCTGCCATGAGTTTCGGAGCAATCCGATGGGAGCTTAATGGTCAGATAATGTGCAGGTTCAAGTCCTGCCCGCGTCCCCAGTTTCAGGTCCCAGCCGTCAAGTAATCCTTGATAGTTGGCGGGTGCCAGACCCGTACCGCTCTGCTTTCGCATCGGTCTCTCTGGTAATCGTCGGGTGCACACGGCGTAGATGCGGAGTGGCCCTTAGGGTCTTACATTCCGCAGCAGGCGGTGGAAGCCCGCCAACTATTGGGAAGCCTCCAATGGTTCAGTTCCTCGGAAATTCCGAGTAACTCACTTCCGCCGCAATCCCCATGCTATAGCGGCCAAGCCAACGGCTCTCCGCTGCCTGTGAGCGCCGTTGGTCAGATCATTTCCGTGAAGACACGAAAATGATCTTGTCACTTACCCTTCTGACAAGCACGCACCTGATCGCGCAACACAACATCCTGCCGCGCAATCTCAGGAAGCGCGACGAGTCCGGGATTCGCCCGTATCTCTGCCGCCGCCCGCTGCTGAAAGGCGGCGCTCCATGGCGTGATCTGGGGGCAGATAGGCTTGAGGGTTGGGGCTGAGCAACTCGCCAAAAAAGCGCAGAGAACAGCCAGAAACGGTGTTTTTATCGTCATAAGCAATTCACCCCGTCTCTGCATCTAACCGCTCCAAAAGCTGGTCTTTACTCTGCGGCCCCTGCGCCTGTGCCTGAGCCATGCCCTCAGTCGTGGTTGTCACGGCCTGAGAATCGGCGACCGCCGCTTTGTCAGTCTTCACACTCTGCGCATTGCGGCCCGCCTTTGTCGCATAGACCACAAGCGCGGCGAGCGCCCCAATCGTAATGATTGCGAGCGCTCCCCAGAAATAAGAGGTCAAGGCGAAGCCATCTGACCCGCTGCCTGCATACCTGCCAGCGCGGCGTTGAACTTGGTTGCCAGAGCGTTCAGGTCGGCAACGGCCCCAGCCACATCCGTTGCGGAGGATGCCCCGGCATTGGCAACATTTGCCGCAACCTTTACGCCGCCAATCGTGGATGCACTTGCTGCCGGAAGCGTATAGCCTCCTCCTGCCGCCGCCTCCGCAATGGCCCGCATAATGACCGAGGCGGCCTGCGGAGCGATGCCCACTGCGGCAAGGTCGTTTACTGTTACAGCCATGTCAAAATCTCCTTACGCGCCGCCAGAGGACGCGGAAGATGTGGAGGGAACGATTTTCGGAGCCGCCTTGTCCTTGGCCGCTACCACGATGGCATTCACGCCAGTCAGCACCTCGGTTGCACCAACAAGGACGCCGTCCAGATCAAACGAAACCTTGGCGGACAGCATGGGAAGCATCCCATCCAGCAGGGAGGTAACGCCTGCTGTCACTTTCAGCACGTTATCGCTCAGGGGGGCTCCGGTCACGGTGCCAAACAGGGTTTCGCCAGCAGACACAAGCGGGGTCACGGCAGGAGAATTAGTGGGTGCGATTGCAGTCGCCATAATGGGTTCCAGTCACGTTTTGGGTGGAGAGGCTTTTGCGGCAGCATCATCGGCGTTGGCGGCATGCCCTGCGTTCTGCCCAATGGCGTTTACGAGGGAATACAGCCACAGCCATTTGCTGCCGTCTTTTGGTCTCGGCCAATGCCGGGCGGCTATCGCGCATGTACCGGCGAGTACGATACCAAGGGATGCTACATCCGCCGCCCACTTTGCGGGCAGCATGGGGAGAACGTAGCTTAAGAGGGACGCGAGGAGCGTGGTGGGGTCCATATCAGGCGTCCATCGCGGCGCGGAAAAGCGGGATGGCCTGCTCCGTCACGCCTGCGCCTCCCAGCGTGTTGTAATGCTGCTTCCAGTAGGCCGCCCATGCTGCGGCATCGCCAGCGGAAGGCAACGCATCCGGTTGGCGGAACAGATGAACCCGGCACATGGCGGCAGCATAAACGGGGCTTGTTACAAGAGCCTGTGCGCTGGGCTGTCCACCAGCGAGCGCGGACAAAGGCTTTCGCAGATCGGAGCGATACCGAATGAAATTCGTCCACATATCGTCATGGGTGGCCGGTTCCATCTGCCAGAAGCCGAGGGCTGGGCCAGAGCCAAGCTGCTTGAGGTAAGTGTATCCACTTTCCTTTAAGCCAATGCCGAGAACTCCTTGCTGGGCGGATAGCGTATTGAGGGCAGCGGGCAGAGCAGCAAACGCAGGCTTAACCAGCAGATCACGCACATGAGGAAGGTACAGGCCGCTCATTGCGTCAGCCAGTGCAGCAGGTAAACGGTTCCGGCAGCTATTCCGCCTCCAAGCCCAGAAAATCCAGCAATGAGCGAGTTCTTGAAACTGCCCTGCTTCTGAACGGCGGTCAGAATTTCATTTAGAGTGGCCTGCTGCGTATCCTGCTTGGATTTGATCTTTACCACGTCAGCCTCCACCTGCCTCACATTGCTGGTGAGGGCGCTCATGCGCTCGGAGAACTCTGGACGAGTGATGTAAACACCAACCGGGTCTACGCTACTAAGAGCGGCGGCTTCACCCATGCTATACCTGCAAATTTGGGAAGAGAGCCGCCCTAGCTGCCGAAGCGCGAGAGGGCGAATTACGGTATCATGTTACCGTAAATATGCAGCGTGTACAAGGATTATGCCGTGAGTATATCTGTCGGCCGGGCGGGGAGCGCCGTGCTGGCGGTATCCGTGCCGCCAGCGATGGCAGCGATGGCTTTCACATACGCCTTCATATCCGCAGTAAAGACTTCACCCATAGCAGCAGCAAGATTAGCCTGTTGCTGTATCCATGTCTGCGCGGAGGTCGCTTGCGTTTTCAAGGGAATGGGCACAACTGGTGGAACATAGTCAACCAGCGCACCGTCAATGACAGCCATTGAACGAGTGCCTGTATTGCCACCCTTTGCGGTCCACTGGTCAGCCGTCAATGCGAACAATTCCTGTAGCGAAGGAAGACCCTCAGCAGAACTGAACATTGCCATGTCATACCAGCCACATGGCTTGTTCATGTCCGCATAAAAACGAGCTGGGTATAGTTCTAGTACATCTTTGACGCTCATGAGTAATATCCTGCCGCAAACACATCAAGCACGACGGTACCAGTATTACCGGCAAACTGCACACCACCCCCCCAACCAATCTTGAACACCTGAAACTGTGTATTCGTAATGGACAGACCCTGATTTCCGTTCCCTTCACATATCCCGACTGTGGAGTACCACGATCCTCCGCCGATTTCCTGAGTAGAAGGTATAACTACTTTCGGCGTCGTGCCCGGCTTGAAGGCTTTAGGGAAGGGTATCGTGACGATAGCGTTGTTCTGGAACGTAATCTGCACACGGAAAATCTGTAGCTTCAGCTCAGGGTCATCCAAGGGAAGATCGGTAAGGCTGGCCAGCACATTGCTTCCGGTTCCATCCCCCGTGACCGTTCTACCGTCCGCATTCTCCCATATGTCGGTGACGCGCTTGTTCGGGCTAACCGGAATGGATTTGATATACCGGCCTTCTGCTGTAACCGCGTTCAGTACGCCTTTGCTGACGAAGTCAGTTATGTCTGTAACTGTTGCCCCACCTGATAAAGTAACTTCCTTAACAAACTCAATACCGGCACCCGGTTTAAACCTGACATAATCCGTTAACCATTTTCCCGATGCATCAAACGATCGGATGTATAATATTCCATCATCGCCCACCCAAATATCCCACTGCGGCACGCCAGGACGCGTGAAGTGTATGGCTGGTTGATCGCCGGTAATCGTGACCGTCTCGGCGAATTGAACTGGGCCAGAAACTTTCTGCGCGCCCATAAACACGTTGCTACCGTTGAGGATAGCATACCGGGCGTCTGCATCTTTAGCCCCCACGGGCTGATATGCCGTCCAGTCAGTCACGGCCGGAACGGTCGTAACCCCGGTTAGGGCTGTATTATTCAATAGCGCCTTTAGCTGCCCCACATTCGCGGCATCGGCATTTGCAACGCCATCAGCCAGAAAGGTTATGCGGTTCGTACCCATATTCCAGTTACCTGTTATGGGGGCCGAACCATTCCTCAAAAGAACTGCATTGAGCGCAGCTTGAACGTCCTCAAGTGGCGTATTGTGCTGCGTTGTCATGATTTCCGTGCCGGGCGTGGCCTTGTACACGGAGGGGAGGGTGTAATTCCCGTTACCATCGTATGGCATATCAGTTTCTCTCTGCCGGCAGAGTTGCGCCGATTAGGGCTGCGGCAATGTTGGGGGCTATCTGGTTCTGTGTCGGCGCAACGGGCGCGAAGGCGGTGGCATCACGGGATAGGAGGGCGCGGGCTATAGCGTCCCGCGTTCGTTCGTTGCGGGCGTTAATTGCGCCGCTTGCCAAGCGCTCGCCAGCGCCAAGCGCCGCGTCACCAAAGCGAAGGTTGAGAAGTGAGCGCAGGACAGGTGTTTTCTGGTCGCCGGGGATGATCTGCTGAGCGAGCATGTTGCGGTCAGTCATGGACCCGCCGCGCGCGGCTTGCGTAGTGGCCGCAAAGGCCCGCTCTGCATCAACCGCATTATTCAGGCCGCCTGCTGCATCATCGCCAAGAATGAGCGCCATTTTCTCCCGGTTATATCCCTTGTCCAGCAGGGCCTTTGCTGCATTTGCATCATTCCGCGCCGTCCCCATCATCTGGGCAACCTGCTGGCGCGCCCCCTCAGTAAAGGCGGCTTTTTCAGACTCGCCCAGGCCCGCAAGAGTACGCTGGAGCATATCCGGCGTTGTCGCGTTGCTGAACACCTTCTGCCCATCCGCAAGGGCCTGTGCGACCTTGGAATAATCTGAGTAAATACCGCGCGCTGTGGCGTATTCAGGAGAAAGGTCATCCATTACGCCAAGAAGCTTCCTGCGCACATCCGCAACACTTCGGGAAGCCTCGTTGTCTTTAAACCCGGCTCCCGTTTTAATCTCCCCAATATTATCCTGCATGGCGCGCTGGATATAATGCAGGTCCTGTAGCGTCATTTTGCTGACGTCAGGTGCTATTTCAGGCCCGTGCATACCCATATTACCGGTTGGGGAATACAAAGACCGGCCTTCATTGCCAGCGAGAGTATTCGCCTTTGCAAGTGCCGACATAAACGCGGGCGTTTTGATGATTTCTTGCAGTTCCGGACTATCGGCAACAGGAACGGGCATCGCCTTGTCATACCACGGGGACGCAAGCGCTGAGCGAGACGAGGATATTCTGTCCGCACTATCAAGAATATTCGTGCGCGGCCCCATGGCGGCATCCATTGCGCCCTCTATGCGCTGCCCGGCTTGAGCCTGCCTGTTCATGAGCGCCTCAACAAGCTGCTTCTGAGCTGAACCGGGTGCCGATGCTACTGCGCGCGCGGCTTGCTGCATATTGGGACCAAGGTCTGCCAGCGTGGCGGCTGGACCAAGCCGCGCAAGCTCAGCCTCTGCCGAATCCGGCGAGAGCGCGTCGCTCTGTCCAAGTTGGCGTACAATAGATGCCGCCCGGTCCGCTGCCCTACCTTCCGAACCCCGCATAAGCGCGCGCACCAGAGATGAGCCTCCGCTTATGGCCTCACCTAACGCCTGACCGCCTGCCCCGCCGACCGCGCCCATGACAGCGCCCTGAGTAACATTATCACCGCGTGCGTAGGCGTCAGTTCCTCCTAGGGCCGCTCCCTCAAGTCCTGTCAGGCCAATGCGACCACCGGCAGCCAACGCGCCCGATGCCTGCGCGAGACGCGAGGGGATGGCGATGGAGGCCAGTGGGGCGGTGGACGCAATACCCCCCGCAACCTGCGCACCCGTGTTCAGGGCCGGATGCTGCTGTGCGAACTGTTGCTGGTCTGACGATATGTTTGCAAGTGCTTGGTGGTAACGTTCACCAATGCCACCCGATAAAGTCCCGGCTTCTGGCGTTGCGCCCCCGGTGAGATAGGAGAGGCCCGTATCCGCCGCTGCCTCTATTTTTGGCTGAAACCCTCCAACCAGCGGGAATCCCTGCACAAAGGAACGCGCCGCATCGAATACTGGATGCTGCGGGGCATCGGATTGCGTGCTCTTCCCAACCCCCATACTGTGCGCGATTTCATCCACAGTCGCGTTCTGCTGTTCCGGCGAGAGATTAAGAAACTCATCACCAACATCCACATCCCGGCCATTGATCGTGAGCGTAGGCATTAGCGGACACTCCACGTCACGCCGCTGGACGTTGTGCGCGTTCCAGACTGCGGGGCAGCTTGGTTGGGCTGAGACACACTAACAAGATCAGCATGAGCCTTTTTGAACTGCTCATAAGGGTTCGGAAGTTTGCGGATTTGGCTCTCTGCGTCCTGCCAACTGATCTGGCCGCGCTGGGCCTGCGCAGCGATCTCAGCAGCCTGTAGCTTGTTCTGCTGAAGCGCCTGCATAGTTCCCGCGATGATCTGGTTACCACGATCTGTATTCCCCAACTGCGGCAGACTGTTCATGAACATGCGAACGTCCGTGTCAGAAGATGAACCAGAACCAACAGGGCGCATTTGTGGGGCCATGCGATTAACAAGAGCCGTAAACGCCTGCTGCTGATCAAGACCTTTTACATTCACGCCAAGCGCCTGCGCGTATGGGCCAACGGCGGCCATAAACTGAGCACCCTTCCCGGTCCCGATATTGCGTGAAAGATCTGAAAGCTGCTGCAACTGACCAATCAACGCAGGAGCCTGCGCGCCTTCCGTGATGTAGCCGCCGATCCGGGTTGCGGCCTCATCGTCCGACTTCTTTTGAAACTCGCTCGTTGTCGGCCCGTTGTTCAGCGTGACGTTTACGCCGCTGTTACCAATCTGCATGACCTTGCCGGTCGCATCCTGCTGGTAGGACTTTGATGGGTCGAGCCCCATCTGCTGCGCTTGCTGCGGAGAAAGAACAGAATACGCTGGCCCCTGTTTTTGGGGCGCGTTCATCTGCTGCGCCATGCGGGCGGTTTCCATGTCATAATACCTGCGCCGCGCCACGTTTTCGGGGTCGGCCTGTTCCATCTGGTAGCGCTGCTGCACCTGCTGCAACTGCAACTGGTTCTGCAACAGGGCCGAAGCCACGCCTCGTGTCTGCTGGTTTGCGCGCGGGTCTGCCAGAACGCCCATGAGCGCCGACATGGAGGGGCCTGCCTGCGCCTGAGGGGGTGCCATATCGGGCGCTTGGGTGTAGTTATTGGCGGGAAACTGAGTCTGCTGGGCTTGCGCGGGGGGCGTGCCCGAACCACCCATTTTCTGCGCCGCCCAGTCCTGAACCTGCCCAGCTGTCATGTTGCGCAGGAATGGATTGGCCGCGACCTGCTGCGGACTCATGATCTGGGATATGGGTGTGTTCGGGTCTGCCTGTACAAGATTGGTGGCCGTTGGCGCGCCAGCAAAATGCGCCAGATATGCCTGCCCCTCCGTGGGGCTCTGCACGCCATGGGCGAGCATGTAGGCCAGATTATCGGTTGCAAGCTGCTTGGCTGCCACCTGAGATTGCGCCGGGTCTGTGCGCCCGTCTGCCGTCAGCCCAAGGTCTGGGTGTTGACGCATGAGCTCCGTCCACGTTGGGTTGGTAAACTGATACGCCCCTGTTGCACTGCTGTTGGGGTTGGTCGCATTGGCATTCCCTCCGCTTTCAGCTTGGCGCATATGGTCAAGAAAGTGCTGCGTTATCAGGTCCGTGGCGCCGGCCTGTGCCGCCTGCCCGACCGTGGGTTGTGCGGGGGATAGGAGAGCATGTGCAACTGGACTTATGCCGGGAGGAGCTTCTGTGTCGCGCGTAACAGGATTGCTTACGTCCGTACCAGCCCCGGAAAAGGGGTCGCTCTGAGCCTGCGGGCCTGCCAACTTCATAGCCTCATCAGACCCCAGATAAGGATTTACCTGTGGGTCTCGCGCGTCGGTCCCGGATCCCCCAAAAGCGCCGTCTCCACTCAGGGCCGCGACCATCGCCTTGTTATAATCATCGTTCGCGCGCTCGGCCTTCATGGCGCGGCCCTGCATAAAGCCACCCATAAAGCTGTCCAGCATGTTGGCAGCACCCTGTGCCCAATTGGTGGCCGGGGTCTGCTGCGACTGGCCAAGCAGGCTTTGTGCTATTTGCTTGCGCTGTTCAATTTCTTCCGGCGTGACTTCTTCGCCGTTTGCGCCCCAAATGAAACTGGCCATTACTTGCCCCCCATTGCCATGCCGCCCATGCCCATCGCGCTTGAGCCAAGCTGAAACAGGCCGCTGGTGAGTTGGTTGGATTGCGCCATTTTCTGCGCGTAATTGCTCTGCACCATGCCGCTGTAATCCACCCCGGCCACCTGCGTTTGCGGCGTTGCACTCGTCGCCGTATTGGCATTGTTGACCTGCGACTGAGACAGCAATGCTGACAGCTCATTAAGTGGCTGGTCGCGCTGCTGGTAATACTGGCTCAGATACTGGTTGCGCGCGTCATTATTGAACTGTCCACCGCTGAGAAGTGCGCTGTTGGTGAACTGCTGCCCCGTAAGGGCCGCGTTATTCTGGGCATTGAACTGGTTAAGCGCAGCTTCATTGCCGAATTGTGCCTGATTAAGCATGGCGGAGTTGCCGAATTGGGCTTGGCTCTGCTGCTGGTTGAATAGCTGGTTCTGGACAGATTGTGCGGTTTGTGTGGCCTGATCTGCCGCGCGGGTGTAATTGTCGCCAATTGTCTGTTCATTGGCGCTATAGGCCGCGCTCCCAGCCCGAACGCCCGATGCCAGCTCCTGTGCCCGCGTTGCTTCTGCATTGCGGCCAAGTGTCGGAGTGTATTGGTCCATAACGGCGTTTTTCGCGGCATTGTATGCCTGCGACACATCCCCGCCAAAACTGGTCTGGTAGCCGCTGCCAAGCCCGGTTGCGTAACCATTGCCCACGGATGTGCTGTAATTGCTCCCGGGGCTGCTGCTGTAGTCGCTTCCGAGGCTAGTTTGCAGGGCTGGGGCACCAGACGTATCGACAGCTTGCGACAGGTTGGACAGACCCGTGTTTGACAGGTTATTGGCCGTTGACGCGATATTGGTGGCAGACTGCTGCTGCTGGTCAAGCGTTTGCTGCTGCTGATTGTTCAGTGTGGTGGTCTGGCTGAACCGGGGCACGTTATATGTCTTGCCATCCGGGCCGGTGATCTGGGTCGTTCCCGTCTGATTATATATCACATTCCCGTACGGTGTGTACTGGTCAGTCATGTTCATAAGCTGCTGGGTTTCAGCAGTCATGGTATTGTACTGGCTCTGAGCGTCAGCCGTTTTGTACGGATCAGGGGCTTTTGGGCTTGAAACCATGTCGGTACCGGTATTCGTCTTTCAGAACGCCGATAACAATACCATTGCGGTTTGGGCCAAAATGATTGCGGAGGATTCCCTCACGCTTGCCGCCGACACGCTCTACGATATCAATCACGTTCTGTTTTTCTGTGACTGCCGTAAACCGTTCGACCTGAAGAATATCGAAAAGATACTGGCCCATTTCGCGCAGGAGGCGTCTAGTCCACCCGCTGCCTGCGATTGTAACATGAATGTCTGGGCCTGTGTACACGTTAAACAACATGCCCGCGATTATTTGCCCGTCTTTTTCCAGACCCATGCAGGTGAAGGGTGGGAAAAACTGCACTCCAAGCACCCGCTCCATAAAGGCCGGTATGCGTGGGTCGTTTTCGCCAGTGGATATAGTACGGAGCATGTGGGGAGGTTAGTACAGGCCCGCGTGTGAGTACATATTTTTCTGTACTTGCATCGTATTACGTGCGACTATTCCAGCATGGAAAATCACAGCATCATCGCAAAAATTGACCCTGATGTTCTCAGGGTTATTGATTTTATGCAGTACGGCGACCCCGGCCAAAATGGCGGCGGGATTGCTTGCAGCAGGCTGGTGGCTGTAGCAGAGGCCATTGGGGCGCTGGGGCCGATTTTATGGGCGCACCATCCGAAGGAAAGCCTCTATGCTGGAGCGCCCATTACTATAGGCCGATCTCTTGCCCCGTCAGTGATGGGCGGCAACAATAAGCTGCCATAAAATAGGCCCAGACAGCAGTCCGTGTGAGTGGTGGTTTTGCGGCGGCATGACATGGCCGCATGCTATGGCAATTTCATGGCCGCACCCTGTGCAGCGGTAAATGCCCGCATAGGGTGCCAGCGTTCCGGGATGGGACGCATTGTTCGCGTCAAAAGCGCTCCCAAAATCTTGGCTTAAAAAGCCGCCGTCTTTATATAAGGCCATGCCTGTCCCCCATTAAAAACAGCAGCACAGCAGTAGCAAACGAGTCCCGTCAACGCGTGTGAGTACAGGGGTTTGAAAAAAGTGGGTCTATGAAACGCGGAACGCTATATAGGCTAGAAGAAAAATAACAATGATAAAAAGAGCTACTATATTTTTATAAAGGGATTTTATCTCACAATATATTGTAATAGTATTGAAGGTTGCATTTGCCGCATCCTCTCTGGTGTGAGATATTAAAGTAAGCAATTGCTCTCTTGATAGCTTTTCATCTATTATTTGGCCTCTATTAAAAAGAGTATCATTTGTTATTTGGTTTGATAATGACTTATTGAAATCAATAATACTTTGTCCATCAATGCGCCTCAGCCTTGATGCTTGTCCCGGCTCATATTCCTTCATTCCCCCAACACCCTCTTAATACGCCGCAACCGGCGCTCATAATCAGCAACGCGCTCACGCGCCCATCGGTGTTCCACGATAAGCTGACCAAGTATCATGCCGTCAACAGGCCCATTATCTATGGCGGCGGCTTTCTGCCTCTCCATCTCTTCACTAAGGCGATCGCACTCAGCCTGCGCCCCAGATAGAAGATGGCGCAATTCCTCCGCTTCTTCGCTAAGAAAAACTGCTAGTGGAGCTTCGTTGGGATTAGTCATCCCGAGACGATGGACGATCTCCGAGTTTATGCTGCGGCCATTACGCGCCGCCGCTTCCTCTATCTCTCTCTTAAGCTTCTCTGATGCCCTGAATCGCATCATTGGATCATCGCGTGCCATAGGCCGCACCCTGTGAGGTTTTTTCTCTTGCTACAAGAGCACACAGTGTGCTTAATAAAGTCACACCGTGTGATGCGGTGCAGAAAAGGAGAGCAAATGAGCCGAGAGCACCCCTTGGTCCGGGTAAGATTTCCCCCGGAAATATTACAGGCACTTGAAACAAGCCGCTTCATTAACCGGCGGTCTTTGACTTCGGAGATCGTTTTCGGGCTGGAGCAGTATCTCAACAGCATCGAAGCAACAAAAAAGGCGTCAGGCCCAGCCGTGGAAAGCAAACCTGACGCCTCTCGTGAAACAACCACAAAGGAATAATGGCCGTGCGTACAAATAACACAGAACTGACCATTCTTTCCACCACTATCCGCCGGGACGCAGAAGGGCGGTATTGCCTGAACGATTGCCATAAGGCTTCGGGTGGAGATGCCCCCAAGGCACCAGCGCAATGGCTGCGGAATGACCAGACTAAGGCATTGATAGAGGAATTGAGCGATGTGCAAATTTCCACATCGCCTGTTTCAACAAAAAAAGGCGGCGCAAACCAAGGCACTTACGCCTGCAAAGAACTGGTCTACGCCTACGCCATGTGGATCAGCCCGTCATTTAACCTTCAGGTTATCCGGGCCTTTGATGCGCTAGTAACGGGGCAGATTCCCAATTCTTCTCCCAAACCCAAACGCATCCGCAAGCCCGCGTTTGATACAGCCTTCACCCGCTGCATGAACGTGGTGGCGCTTCTACCCAACGTGGACGAAAACCAGAAGGTTCTTATGGCCGCGCGCGGTACGCACACGCTCACGGGCATCAACCCGCTTGAGGCTATGGGGTATTCTGCACTCCCGGCTGCCACGGAGGATAACTACCAGACGCCAACGCAGCTTGGTAAGCCGTTCGGCCTGCCACCCCGGCGTGTTAATCAGATCCTCGTGGATGCGGGCTTGCAGGTCCATACCCCCGGTTCATCCACGGGCAGCGATTGGAGCATGACCGACAAGGGGCTTGCTTACGGGAAGATGTTCGATACGTCCCGGCGTGGCGGAAAGGGTTCTCAGCAGCAGCTCAAATGGAAGCCGTCTGTTGCGGAGTTCCTGCGCCCTTTCTCCCAAACGCCAGCGTAAGCGCCGTAACGGCCAGCCATACCTTCGGGGGTGGCAACGCTGGTGGGAGGATGAGCGAGGCGGAAATATCTGATGCTGTTCTTTTCATCGCACAGGCTTTTCCTGAGCATCGCGCGAGATACGGAACGACGATTGAAAAGGGTAGGGCGAGGCTGAGAACGGCTGCTCGAGCCATCATGCAGCTTTGGCACGATCTGGAACAGGAGGAGAGGGCTCTATGCTCAAACTGATCTGGAACACACTGCGGGGACGATACCGGATTTCCGGTATCAACTCAGCAATCCACCTGTAAGATAGGTCACATCCACCCGCACAATTTCGTTATCAAATGGGGCAAGGTTCCCGCTGGTGACTTGCAGGCATGGGGAAATGGCATACCCCATGCCTGAAACGGGTGCCCACTTCTTCTGGGGCGTCAATGTGCTGCTGTCGTTCCAGAGTGATTGATCCCAGATTGCCTGATCCCATATTCCAGAATCAGAGACTGCCGCTGACTGGGGGGCTGCCGGGATAGTCAGAACGTAGTCATACATCATACCGATTGACCAACTGATCTGACTTGTCCCGCGCATCATGACATTGGCATCTCGCGGCATTTTCGCCCCAAAAGTACCACCAAGATCATGGAACAGCGGTGCGTATATTGCCGTGAATGGCACGCCCATATCCATGCCGGTCTGCCACGCGCCAGCAATCCGCCCCTCAGTTGTGCCGAAGTAAAGCTGCCCGCCCATATCCGCAAAGCAAAGGGGATTCCAGTTTGTAAACCGCGCCCATGCGCTGGTATTCATGTTTACCACCAGTATATATGGTTGGTAATTATCGGAAGCTGGAATGGATACGGCCACCATCTGCATTTCAGGCCAAACCGTTACCTGCCAGTTGCGCGTTGGGCGCTCTGCAACAGCCTGCATCCAAGCGTCCTGAATGGGGTAGGAAACCGCACCGGGCGCAAGGTTAGATGGGTTGCGGTTGACGGCCTGTGTGAGCGGAATAAGACCCGCGTCCGTTGCAATAAGCAGGTCCCCACCATTGCGGATGAAGGCTCTCTTTCCACGCGGCTTGTCCACCCTATAGAGGCCAACCTTTCCCCATGTGGATGAAAGATTAGGGTCGTACCCCTGATAAACCGCTACCTCTCCGGCATCTGTCACAAAAACGCACTGCTCTGACAGGCCGTTGCTGCTGGAATTATCCAGAGACCACGATGAGCCGAACAGGAGCGAGCCGCCCGCAGGAAATACGCCGCCCAACGGCAGCGGCGTAACGGGCCCTGCGACGGCTCCCGCAGCCATATACCAGACGTTCATGGTGCCGCTCTCGATGAAATAGAGCCGCGCCATATAGGACCAGACGAATGAGAACTTTGACGGGTCAACGGTAGATATGGATGAGCCAGACGCCACCGTTATGCCGGGCCAATATGTGGAGCTAGCCCCAGACAGGACAGCAGACCCGCCAGACGAGCCAGATACAGATTCCCCAGACTGGAACGCAGTTGCGTTCGTGCTGGTCACATACAGTTGTGACCCCTGCTGGAAGATAACGCGGCCCTTTGCACCCGAAGTCGCCCCCGTTACCACCTCACCATCTGCAAAGTCTTTGGTGATGGTGCCTAGCTGGAGCAGAAGAATGTCGCTACCGGTTAGCGGCCACCAGTGCGTACCATCGTAGAGCTGAACCGGGTCAACGCCATTGACGGCAATAAGGAACACGCCGCCGTCTGTTGCAAATTGGGTGGAGACCCACTCTCCGCCCGTCAATCCAGTCACGGCGGCCGCGGGGGCGGATGCGCTGGTAATGTCCCAGATGGTTCCGCCTATGGCTGCAAACAGCTTTTCAATGCCGCCATCGTTATACGACATAAGCGATGAGCAGTCTGCACTCGGGTCTGGCTGGGCATAAAGCGCGCACCCGCGCCGAATGCGCACAGTCTGAGGCGTGGGCCACCAGTTATCCAGCGCAACTGCCCCGGGGGTATCGCTGGTATTGGCAATGAGGTTCTGGTTGCTTATCCAACCAGCCGTTGGCGGTGGGAAACTGACAACCTGCGCCTTGCGACCGCGCGCGCCAGACTGAACTGGCGTCCTCATCGCGCCAGAGCCCATATGCCAAGGCGGTTCAGACCGTTCCTACTGCTGCGAATAGGCTTGCTACCGTGGTCCTTGGAGGCAATCTGGGACAACCGCACCTCGTAATTCTGCATATCCTCTGCATAATCCAGACCTTCGGCCTGCTTCCAGCGCCATACCATCGCCAGCACAAGCAACTGCTGATCCAGCAGGAATGTATCGCTATCCGCCGTGAACTGCGGCTTTAGGGTGCCATCATCGCCACGCACCAGATTGGATGCAATGTACCAAAAGCACGGATTTTCATTGATGCGCGGCGCGGGCATAAGGTGCATCTGACCGCTGTAGATGATCCAGTATCCCGGAATGGTGGATGGCATGAACCGCTGCAACTGCGTCCACTCATCAAGGTCTTTTGCGGCCTGATAATTCACTGACCAGATTGACGAATGCACATCAGATTTGACCAGCATCCGGCCATAATCGGCAGGTAGGTCAAAATCTGCTGTTTGGCCGTCCGTGGTGAGTGTGCATTGCTTGGTCAGGGCCAGCCAGTCATGCTGCTGGGCAATATCAAGGATGGCCTCCGAGATAATGGCCTGCATCTTGATCTGGAAGGCCTCTGTTCCAGTGAAAAGGCTATTCTGGTCCTGCGCCAGCAAGCGCCGGGATGCCTGCTTGAAACAGTCCAGAACAGTCATGGTCAGACTTCCTCTGCCATACGCAGCAGCGTTTCGCGGGAATGGTTGCCGCGCAGGACACCGCCCGAACGCTCTTTTACAAAGGCCCGGAGTTTGTCGTCACTCATATGGGCAAACGCATTCTCTGCTGCATTTGAGGCCACAGATGCGGCCTCAACAACGGCAGCCTCCACCACGGCCTGTGCTTCGAGCTTGGCTTTCAGTTCTTCAATCTGGCGCTTCATAGCCGCCATCTGGTCTGCCGCTTCGCCGCCGCGCGCCTGATCAGCCATCCAGAGAGCAGCCATGCGCTTGAGTTCATTCCCTACAACGCCAAGAGCTTTCAGGCTGGCTCCTTCGAGCGAATGAACCGCCTCAATGGAATACACCCGCAAAGCCCGGCACAGGCTGATCTGCGATTGCGAAATGCCGTACGGCGTCAGTTCCTGCAAAGGCGTGCCACTACCGGACTGCGCGGCCCCCGTCTTGAACTGCCGGTATTCTGCGCCAAACCGCTCTGCATAGGTGATTGGCTGCCCAGCCTGCACCTGCCAGATGCTGTCAGCCGGAACGATAGGCCGGTAATTCTTTTCACCGGCAATGCGGAGTTCGCAAAGCTCGATGGTTTTCATCACGGGGCGCTTCTCGCGCCGGGAAGCCTCAACATCCTCCACCGTTTCGTATTTGAAGAACGGTGTCACCTCATAATCAGTGAACGGCTTATCAACGCGGCTGAATGATGGTTCCATGGTATCCCCTGAAAGAAAAATGGGGGAGCGGTAAAGCTCCCCCTAAGCGTCAGATGGCTGCTGCTTTGGCCCAGAAGGAGCCACCAGCAGGGACGGCCACAGGAGCCGTGTAAGCCCCACCAGCCGAAGCTGTAGCGTTCCCGCTATCGTCAATAGCAATGGCCGCGCCTGCCGCCAGAGCCGCCGCGCTGGTTGCCCAGACGCGCTTGTAACCGTGCTCGTCAAACGACACGTCCCCATACTCGGGGGATACGGTGCCATTGACGTCAAACCACGAACCGTCTGCGGGCATCACATCGTCAAGAGACGGGCCAAGGGAGGGGTTGGTGCGAATCGTCATATCCGTTCTCCCTTACGCCGCTGCCGGGGTGGTATCGAGCCGCCACGTATAGCGGGGGTTTTTGTTGATCATCTCGCCATTCCAAACGAGATACTGAACAATGGCGTCCTGGTTGATCGGGCGCGCGCCGTCCCCCTCGAACAGCGGAACCATGTTGCGATTGGGGTGGTAGCGGATTTCCAGCGCCTTGCTGTCGATGCCGTAGATCGTGTTAGCAGGCATCACCGTGCCAACGCCGTTGGCGCACAGCAGCGCAACCGGGCCAGCAGGCGTTGCCAGTTCCAGCGCATCGAAGCCCAACTTTTCCATATCGCTGCTGGTAATGCGCTGGATGGCCGTCATGCTGGTCTGCACAGTGTCATAAGACACCACATCCGCGATGATCAGGTCAGCCTTGCGCGTACCCTTGGAGCGATTGGCAATGATGCGGCGCAGGATACGGGGGGCTGTCGTTACGTCCCACGTTGCCCCAATATCAGGAAAATCTTTGGTCGCCTTGAAGTAGCTGGTGCGCCACATCGGAACCTGCGCGCGGTCAATGCTGCCGTACACGCCCACGTTCGGGACAATCGGCACGGCACCACCGAAGCCGATCATTTCGCGGCCACCAGCGCCAGTGCCGTCACCATGAATGGCCTCTTCCATGGCATTCTTCATGGATTCCTCAGCGTTCTCCATGTAGGTATCCACCAGATCAATGATCTTGGCGCGCCCTTCGTTGGCGAGAATTTCAGTGCCGGTCAGCGAGAAACCAACGGCCACGTTCTTGGGCGTGAACACGGCACTGTTAATGATTTCCTTGGGCGCGTTGCCCAGCTTGTCATAACCCGTGAACCACTGCGCATCCAGCTTGTCGATGACGAGCGTGATACGAATATCCGGCCCGTCATAGGGCTTGAACAGGTTGTTTTTGCGCAGCACCGCCAGAACCGGGTTGCTGTTGAAAACAAGATCCTGAATATCCTTGGAGCGGTCTTCGAGAGATGCCGTAAGCACCTGCCGAAGCCGCACATTGCTTGTGATTGCCATGCGGCCAACCCTTACGAATTAAGCCCCTGCGCGGTCCAATGCCGCTTCAATGGAGGCCCTACGTGAAACCTTACCCCTACGCACCGGGTTTGCTGATTGACCCGAAGAAGGAGCGCCTGAAACTTGTGGAGATTTGCCCGCACGCGCTGGGTTGGCAGTCTGGGCTGTTGTCTGCGCCTGATCGGCGGGGCTGCTGGCGGACACAGAGCGCGGGCTTAACCGCTCAGCCATGTCATATGCAGCCTCAAGCCGATCTGAGGGCGCTAGATCATTCGGTATCATACCAGAATTGAGGCACCGTACAACAGTTTCCTGCAATTCAGCAAAACGCGGCTTAGATGCGGCAAAAGGCGCGATAACCTCCGCGCTAACACGCGCAGCCTGCTCTTGCGCCAACTGCTGCTGCAACTGCTGTTCGCGAGGTGAAACCTGCGCCTGCTGCGGCTGCGCCTGAATGCGCGGCATCATCATGTGCGCCTGATATTCAGGGCTGTTTTGCAGAACCATCTGAGCGTACTGATCGGGCCGCATACCGATGCGCTGGAGAATATCCCCGACCGCCTGCACAGGGTTCTGCTTTAGCAGCCGGTCAAGGTCAGTATAGACCTCAAGGGCCTGCGAGAGCTTTATGCCATTGCGCTCGGCAAAATCCTCAAATGGCTTGAGGGATTCCCTGAACTGCTGGTTTTCGGAACTGCGCTGAACAGCGGCTTCATAATCGCGCTCAAGCCGCGCCACCTCAGCCTTGACGGAATTCGGAGTGTTGGCCCATGTTTCCTTGGCTTTTGGCAAGAACCGCTTGGGGGCCTGCGGCTGCTTTCTGTCATCGGCCTCTGGCTTGCCGTCTGGCTTCGGCTCACCTTCGGGCTTTTCGCCATCCTGCCCGCCTGCGGTTTCTTCGACCTTATCCGCTTGAGTGTCAGGCTTCGGCTTGACGGTCTCATGCGGCTTATCAGCAGGCTTCCCGCTCTCTACCCCGTCCTCTTTTTCCAGCTTGTTCGCCGCAGCCTCAATTGCTGCACGGCGGGATTTGGGAGCTTCCGGCTCTGCGGGCTTTTCTGGCTCTGGCGCGTCCTGCTGGGGAGCACCACCACCAACAGCCACGCTTTCCGTATCGGGCGCAAGCTGCGTCGAAGGAGTGTCTTGGGTGGTATCAGTGAGTGTTTCGCTCATGCCTGCATTCCCTCGCCCCGGTCAACGGCGGCTATTGCTCTGTCCACGGAATCGCGCGCCTTGTTCTTATCGCGCACATAATTTCCCCGCTTTTGCTCGCGTGGTTTCTGGTCGTTGCCAACCTCGATGTATTCTTTGCCCTGCGGGTTGCCGTCTGCACGATAAGTGCGCCGCAAAGCACGCTTGGACGTGTAAAACTGTCTGTCCGCCATACTCTGCGTTTCGTCTATCGTGTCAGTAATAAGCATGGGGCAAGGAAGTTCTGACCGCGCAGCGCGTTCAGAAGGGACGCGCCGATATGTCGCGCGCCCGCGACCATCATCAAACCAAGCGTATTCAACGGCATCTTGCATGCACGGTAACATAGTACCGTATTGCGTGAATGTACACATATTTTAGGTGGGTGGAGTAGAGTCACTTTCACTCTGCGGCACCACATATGGCCCGTAAATTACATCACTCATGTCCATATCGGTCACATCGGGCGGCATATCTGCCTCAACCGGCCACGGATAGGCAACCTTGGTATCGAGCCTGCTAAATTCACGCTGTTTGGTCATTGATTACCACCGGCTGCATAAGGGCCTGATCCTGCTCAAACTGGGCCTGCCCAACCTCAGAAATGGCACGAACGCTGTCGTTATCTGCCGTCTGGCGCGCGGTCTGGGCATTCGCAATAAGCGTCTGCGTTTCAGCCCTGACATGCTCAATTCGGGCCAGCGTTTCAGCAAGATCGGCCTGCGCCTGCTGGTATTCGGTCTGCATACGAGCAGCCTCCATCTGCAAGGACTGCTGGCGCTGTTGCGCTTCTGCGCTTGCCTTCTGCTGGTCAAGCTGCAACTTGGCTGCCGCAAGCTGTGCATCGGCTTGGACCTTTTGCATCTGCGCTTGAGCCTTCTGCTGCTCGGCCTGCGCCAACTGCTGTTGCGCCTGGGCAAGTGCTGGATCTTGACCTTGCTGCTGGCTCTGCATCTGCTGCTGCACAATCTGGGGGGCCTGCTGGGTAAACTGCTCGATCAGGCCATCAAGCTGCCGTCCCACGCGATACGGAGCCAGAGCAAACTTGAGCAGGCCACCCGCCAATTCCGCGCCAGATGGGCCAAGTTGTAAAAGCTGCTGCACACCAGCGCTCGCTTGCGAGAACGCCCCAAGAAACTCATTGCGAGACTGCTTCTCCGCCGCCTCATCCGGCATGATCGTGCTGTCAGTTTCGATTTCAATCGCAAATGAGCGGGTCCGTTCGTCACGCAAGAATTTTACCACCTGATCAATGGTGGTTGTTTGCTCAAGCTGCTGCACCTGCTGCTGCGCCTGCATCTGGATGTGTTGTGCCTGCTGGAAAAGAACCTGCATGGGGTCAGGCTGCGGTTGCGGCTGGCCTTGTGGCTGACCATTCTGTGGTGGCATCATTACGCTGGCGCTCCCTGCGTAATTTGCTGCGGTGGAGGCCCACTCTGCGGCTGCATGGGCATCTGTGGCGGACGCCCGGCCTGCAACTCACGCTGCACCCGCATCTGCGCCTGAACCTCGCGGGCCTGCTGCTCGATATGCACAAGTGCGGCCTTAGATTGGGCCTGTATGGATGCAACCTGCTTTTTTATGTCGGCATCAGTCGGCATCTTCGTCAGGCTCATTTGCAGCAGTTCCTCGCCGCTGAAATTGGCGCAGATAATTTCGCCCGCAATAGCGCAAATGGCCTGGGCGTGGTCAACCAGCGCGTCAACCTTCTCGCGCACGCGCACGCTGCCGTACTGGCTTTTGAGCTGCTGCGCGCCGAGCGTTTCCTGCGCATCGGAAGCCCCGCGCATAATATCGCTGATACCTGAGAGTTCGTAAAAATCGCTGATAAGCTGCTGCCGTGCCTGTATGAGGCCTGTTACGGTATTGGCGAACATATCCAGCGGGAGCCAGTTCACCATATCGCCGCTACCCACAAGCGAAGATGCTGGAACCGGTATCAGCATCATATCATCGTCAGCTTCGTCCAGCAGGGTTTGCACGGCTGAGCCCACGTCCCCACCGGCAGGAATCAGGCCACGCACCCGCACCTGATCAAGCAGGCCATATATGCGCCCGGTAAGGTCGTTGATCTGGTCGAGCGTGCTTGAGTACCGGTTATAATCGGGAACAGGGATGAGCGTCTTGCGCTTGAGCGTCGCATATGCGGGCTTCGGACATGGGAAAAAGCTATCCAACGCGAGGAATGGCTCTTGGCTATCCAGAATGGTCGAAACGCCCTCGGCCACCCAATAAACGCGGTCGTCAACCCGGCTCCAAACCTCCCATACAGGAGCTTTTTCGCTTCCATCCGTCATGCCGCGCTGGTCATTGGAGGATGTGAATGCTGCATTCGCATATCCGCTGTCGGACCCAAACCTGTCACGCATCTCCGCCTTGGTCATCCATGCGCAACGAGCAACCCAACCAACCTCTGCCCATTTGCGAGCTGGCTCATGCAGGAAGTCGCGGGGCTCAAGGTGCTCCACCACAACGCGGTTTACGCCATCATCCTCGAAACGTATCCACGACACGCCGCGTCCGGTAAGGATAAGATCATCACGAACGCCTTTCATAACCGCGTCCACGCAGGTCTTATCGAGCGCAGTGGTAAGCGCGCGCTCCAGCATCTCGGAAACTTGGTCAAGGAACGGGTCGCGGATGGAAAACCGCGTACTGACCACTGGAGAAGGAGGCCGCGCATAAATTGCAGGCTTCAATATCTCCGTGCTTGACCAGAACAGATCGAAATCCGGGTCTTTATAAGCGGAGACGCCGCCAATTGATCGTGACAGCGAGAATATCTTGTCGATATGCTCACACTGATCATACCAAGGCTGAAATTCTTTGGCGGCCTGCGCTATGGCAGTCAGTAGAACATCAGATGAAACCTTGTTGTCTGGGTTTTCCAGCGTATCGGCAGCCTGGGGCAGTGCATCCACTTTTACCGTCTCCGGCGTGAAATTGGCTTCAACTTGGGAGGGGAAATTCCCTCAACCGCAAGCACATTTTGCATGGTAGGTGGCGGGGGAGATGGTGCAGCCGTCCGCGCTTCGCGCCATGATAGCGCAAGATAGCGGAAACTGTCAGCATAATGTGACGCCCAATCGTGCTCTGGCCCCATGCTGAACGCTTTTTTGTTATCGTCCCATTTCCGCTTGTAGCCTTCGAGGGCTGAAAACCCCGTCATTTCCGTGTCGCTATCAAAAACACATAATGGCAACGTGCGCCGGGTCGCATTTATGCCATCCATTAGGCCCACGCTATGCACAAGCTGGGGCTTAAAGCCCATGGCCATCATAGTTTCAATACGGGTGCGGCCGCCTGTCCATTCCCGCGCCTTTGCATCATGCGGGACGTAATCTATTCCCTTTGTCCAGCACTTTGCAGCGTAAGTCTCCCGCATGTAGTTCTCGTAGTAATCGAGGCCCACGCCAGACTGTGAGTGGCAGCCGAGTATGAGTATCTGAGGCCCGACAACTTGGAAGTGCCAAAGGGCCGTATCATCGCTGATACCCAAATCCCACGACGTATGAACGGGATAGCCTGGAACTGCTTCAATTCTACACAGCCGCGCCTCGTTGCGCACGGCGGCCAGCTCCCGCGTGTAGAACGCTCCAAGTATCGCGGCAGTCCACGAGCACATATATTCTTGGTCAAACTGCGCCTGACCCAGATCTTCGCCGTAGATAGACACATATTCAGCCAGAGCCTCCGCCGCCTGCTCTGGAGACAATGCCCCGGTGTCGTTAATTGTGAGCCTTTGCGCGAACCACTCTGGAGACTGTTCTGCGTGCTGGAACATTGTGTAGGCGTGGTTCTTGCCGCGAGGTGTCGTAATGAACGCGGCCCAGCCATCGTTTTCTTGCAACATGGGCCGGATGTAGCCCCATGCAGACGGGTTACACAGCGCCCACTCGGAAAACGTCACGCCAGCAATGCCAGCCCCCACAAGGCTGTTGTACCGATCAGATCCGACAAGCTGCCATGTGCTGCCGTTCACCAAGCGGATAAACATTTCCTGCTCGTTGGTGGTGGCGCGCAGTTCTGGAGGAATGGCTTCATCAACGCGCCGCTTTCCGGTATGCGGGTTTACAGCAGTCCAGAGCGCCTTTCTGGCCTGCGCGTATTCTGGCAAGCAATGCCAGTACGAGCCAACACGCTCAAAGGCCGCATTAGCCGTGCTCCGCAACAACAGATCGTCCTTGCCAGCACGACGGTGCCAAACGCCAAAGAACCGCTTCCCGCCATTCGATAGGTAGCGCCACGCATCGCGCTGATAATCCCGCGGTTTCCATCCGCCAGCGGGTAGAACTATTTCCTCCATGCCGCCACATATTTGGGAATGAGTATTTTGGCACTGAGAGCGCAAAGCAGCGCGCCGCCCACATCATGCCATCCGGGCACGTAGCACGTAACCAAGGCGCACATCAGGCACCACGCAAGGGTTAGCGGATGGAGCGGCTTGGTCAGCAATCAAGCGCCCTTGTTGATGATAACCGTCAGGCCCGTATTGCCGTCATCATCCTCGAATTTCGTGGGGGCCTTGCCCCATGCGCGGTCCAGCAGGGCATTGGATGCAGCAACACTTGCGGCTGGCTCGTTTGATCGCGCCCAATGGGCCAAGCGCTCAATCGCCAGCATCGTGTGTTCGCGTGCTGCCTCTTTTACTTCCTTGATAGACTTCGGGCGGCCACCGGGGTTTCCAGAAACGCCCTTTTGGAATGGCTTCCCTCTTGGTTTTTTCTTTTGCTCAGCGGTTTTGTTCTCAGCAACCATTTTTCTTACTCAGAAATTCCCTCAAGTCGCACTGCAATGCCCCAAGATCACGTGCCAGTTTTTTGCGCCGCGCCTCGAAAAGACGCACACTTGTGACGGGGCAAAAAACTGGCACCAAGCAAGCAAACCGCGAGAGGTAAGTAGATCACTCCAAACCCCCCGCCATTATCTGCACACAACGCCGCTCAGGCCTTGGTGTGTATTTAGTGAACTCATTCCCGCCGATATGCCAACCACCACACTCGCGGCACGGATAGGCGTCAAGAGAACGCTCATGGGCTTTCCGCATCAGGCGCGCACGCTGCCCGGCCTTCTTCCGGCCCGCAAAGCGTAACTTGCCCTCACAGCGGAAAGAGCCGTTCATTTTTCCATATTCCCCACCAAAGCCTTCTGCGCCTCAGTCAACGGCACCCCGGCCCGCAGGTTACAAAGCGCGCACGCCACATCCCAGTTCCGGGGTGGTGCGTAGATTTCGGAGTTTGTGGGCTTGAAGGGGGAGGTGGTCATTTGCGCATCGCCCTTTTCCCCATCACGAAAATATAGCTGCCCAGATAGATGAGCGGCCCCAATGGACCGAGTAGCAATATGCCCGAGATTGACCACCGCTCATGCCGCGAAAGATTGGCCGAAGTAGCAACCTGACATATCAGCCACACATTGCCCAAAACCATCCAAGCCGCGAGCCATGTTTGCCAATGTTGGGATATTTCCTGCATCCCTCCACAGAATCACAAAACCCCACGAATGTACAGCGAAAACGCGCGCAACCCTGCGTTTTTACGTGTCGATATTTTGCGACAGTACCCGCTATCCACAGGGTTGTACACACGGATAAACGAAAGCCGCCCAGCGCCAACTGAGCGGCTTTCAACCCAACCAACCGCAGAACCCGAACTGTACGCCAAATAACGACCTCTGTACAGCCTATTTCGGTCCACGCACCCAATCATCCCACAACGGCAAAACCTCCTCATCCAACAACCCCTCCTCTGGCGCATGAAGCGGGACCGGGTGCACCTCGACCACCGGCAATCGCACCGGGCCGCAGTTCTCCATCGTCATGAAGTCTACCAGCTCGTCGGGGTCTGGTTCGTGGCCAGTTCCCCATTCGGTCATGCGCCGCACCCTTGCATCAGGTGCGCACGAGATGCCTTTTCCCAC
>NZ_JACHIE010000012.1 GCF_014207635.1 Acetobacter lovaniensis | reverse complement strand
AAGAGCCAAAAACCTTAGCAGAAACTTCCGAAACCGCCAAGATCACTTCGTCTCGGTGAAGCAGCTTCTATACCCACAAACACTATACCGTCAACCCCTCACCTTAAAAACTCCTAAACCCCCAGAAAACCAACACTTCCCCCGATTCACAAACGCACAAACGCTCCCAAAATCACCATCAAACAACTCATTAAATATGTTACAAAATGTCCATGCGAGGCGCAGAGCCGTAAAAACAATACCAGCGGACAAAGGCTGCCACGCCGTCGATCAGCTCGGTCCGGGGCTGCCAGCCTGTAAGCTGGCGGATGGCGGTAATGTCGGCCCATGTTTTTTCCACATCCGCTGCCGGGCGGGGCTGGTCGTTAATAAGGGCTTTGGTTTCCAGCACCTCCTCCAGCACCTCTATGAGCTTGCGCACGCTCTGGGGGCGCTGGCTGCCAACGTTGAGCACACGGGCCACGCCAGATGCCGGAGGTTTGTCAAACACCGCCAGCACGGCGGAGACGACATCCGCAATAAACGTAAAATCGCGCGAAAGGGCGCGCCCGCTATAGAGCGGGACGGGCCGCCCCTCCATCATGGCACGGGCAAAGCTGTAATAGGCCATATCCGGTCGCCCCCACGGGCCGTACACGGTAAAAAACCGCAGCCCGGTCTGGGGGATGCCATACAGGTAGCTGTAGGTGGAGGACGCAAGCTCCGCACTGCGCTTGCTGACGGCATAGAACGAGCCCGGCTGGTCCACGGGATCTGTCTCGCAAAAAGGTAGCTTGTTGTTGCGGCCGTAAACGGAGGAGGAGGAAGCGTAAACCAGATGCTCCAGCCGGGGCAGCCTGCGGGCCATCTCCAGCACGGCAACATGCCCGCGCACGTTGGCATCGGCGAACACATAAGGGTTTTCGAGCGAGTAGCGGACCCCGGCCTGTGCTGCAAAGTGGAAAATGCCGCGGATATGCGGCTCTCTGGCAGCAAGGGCCATAAGGGTATCGGGCTGGCTGATATCCAGCCCATGCAGGGTAAAGCCGGGATACTGCTCCAGCAGGAGCAGGCGGCTTTTTTGCAGGTTCGGGTCGGGGCAGGGTGTCAGGTTATCAACCCCGATCACCCGGTCGCCGCGTTCGAGCAGTGCCCGTGCAACATGAAAACCAATAAACCCGGCTGCACCGGTTACCAGAAAAGTCAAATTTCCGCCTCGTGAGCTAAGCGCACCCAAGCTTCGCCAGCCCGGTGCCATGTCAGGCGCTTCTAACGGAGCAGGGGCGGCGCGTCAGGGCGTTTTTGTGGTTGGCTGGGCTGCCTGTGGCACGGAGGCAACCGGGGCTGACGGCGCCAGAGATGCCGCCTCCACCTTGTCCCCCACCATGATGCCCAGTCTGGCGGTTACGCCACCAGCCAGTTCCAGAGTGGCCAGTGCGGGGCCGTGGCTGCTGATATGGGCCAGACTTTGCGGCACTGCATTTTCCACAATCGCCTGCACGCGCTGATCGGGGCCAATAAAAACAATATCCAGCGGGACAAGGGTGTTTTCCATCCACATATCACTCTGCTGGGGCGCACCCCACGGGAACAGCATGCCCCCATCGGCTGGCACCTGCGTGCGGAACATCTCGCCCACCTGCTGCTGACGCGGGGTTTTTGCCAGTTCCACGGAGAAAACATGCCTGCCCGAAGCAGAGACAATGCTCAGCGGCTCCTTGGGCAGAACCGGCTGGGCCTGCGTGGGCTCTCCATCATCCGCCAGAGCGGGCAGGCCCCATGTTGCCCCCGCACTCCCTACCAGCGCGGCCATAAGCAGCCCGAACAGTTGTTTGTTCTTCACGTCCTGTTTTCTCCTGCACTCACTGCGCGTCCTGCAAAAACGGGTTCTCCGTCCGCTCCGCGCCCAGTGTGGACAATCCACCATGACCGGGGACTATCACAATATCATCCCCAAGCGGCAGCAGCTTTTGGCGTATGCCCTGTATAAGCTGTGCGCCGTTACCATAGGCAAAATCCGTCCGCCCGATGGAACCACGGAACAGCACATCCCCCACAAAGGCAAAGCGGGCGCGCTCGTCCACCAGCACAACATGCCCCGGCGTATGGCCCGGCACATGCACCACGCGTAGCTGGCAGCCCAGATAGTCCAGCACCTCGCCATCGCGCGCAAAGCGATCGACCGAGGCGTTCTCCAGCCCGCCAAGACCAAAATGGCGGGCCTGATCGGTTATGGATGAGAGCAGAAATGCATCCCGCTCATCCGGCCCGATCACGGCCGGGCGGGGTTTGCCCTGTGCCTCCAGCCCACGGCACAGGGCCATAACGCCCCCTGCGTGGTCCAGATGGCCGTGGGTCAGCACAATGGCCTCCACGTTCAGGGACTTGCGGCTTGCAAAATCGAGCAGCACACCCGCATCTCCCCCCACATCGACCATGATGCACCCACCCGTGCCCTCGTGCCACAGGATGGAGCAGTTCTGCCGGAACGGGGTAACCGGAACGATGCGTAGCTGCATGCCGGGGTAGGAAACCTGCATATGCGACCTCTCTTTTGCGCCGTGTTCTGGCCAGTATGCCAAAAAAAAGCTGCCAGACGGAACCATCTGGCAGCTTTCTGTCTGCGGCTTAAGGCTTTTTTTAGCCCGGCAGCACCCAGCCTGTGGCCGGAATGTCAAAATGCTTGTGCAGGTCATGGGCCGGAATGTTGGTCAGGTCCTTGATCAGCGTCTTGATCACCTTGGCTTCGGCAGGCTTGCTCAGATGGGCACGGATGTCGTGCATAATGGGTGCAGGAGCCGCAATAACAAAACCCGCCACGTTGGCACCGTGGGCAACCATGGCGTTAATGCGGTCGGCCACGTTACGGGCAAACCCTTCCTTGGCCGCTGTGCGGGGGTCGGTTTCGGGCGGGAGCTTGCCGGGGGTGTCTTCGTGGCCTTCGGCCTTAAGGTCCGTTACGTCGCGCATTTCGCCCTGCGCATCATGCAAAAAGCGCACTTTGCCGCCATCGGCAGCAACGTAAACAATCAGGCCGTCTCGTTCTTCAGTCATGGAAAATAGGTCCTTAGTTCCAAAATCGTACAGCCCGTCCCCATTGTTGCCGTGCAGTCACGCCGCTTCTGGCCTGATTCTGCTGCCAATGGGCAGTCTGCCTGCACAGTGATATAGGGAAGGATCATGACAGTTCCAGCCCCCCCACCCCAACTCCTGACTCCACTGGACCATGCACTGGCCTGGGCGCGGGCGGGTGAGCCCGTGGCCCTTGCCACCGTAACCGGCACATGGGGCAGCTCCCCCCGCCCTGCGGGAAGCAGCATGGCCATCAGTGCGAGCGGTGCGGTGGAAGGCTCGGTCAGCGGTGGGTGTGTGGAAACCGATGTCATGACCCACGCACAGGACATCATGGCCGGAAGCCCCGCACAAACACTGGAATATGGCGTAAGCAGCGCCCGTGCGTGGGAGGTCGGGCTGGCCTGTGGCGGGCGGCTGGACGTGCAGGTGGAAGCCGTAAACTCCCCCGCCTGCCCTACCGGAACCTTCCCCCTCGCACTGCTCGAACAGGTCTGTGCATGCACGGCAAACCGGCAGGCTGCGGCACTGGTGCGCCTGCAAAATGGCGCACAGCACGCGCTTGTCGTGCAAACAGGACAGGGCAGCACTGTGCAATTTGGTACCTGCCCGCCCGAAATCTGCAACGCGGCCCATGCCCGCATGCAGCACGGCCGGAGCGGGGCCGAGGCAGATGCTACAGGGCAGGAGTGGTTTGTGCAGCCTCTGGTGCCAGCCCCACGCCTGCTTATTGTGGGGGCGGTACATATTGCCCAGTCTCTGGCGCGCATGGCCAGCATGGTCGGGCTGGCCCCCATTGTGATTGACCCACGCTCCGCACTGGCCACGGTCCAGCGTTTTCCCGGCCTTGTTCCGGAGCAGACCCTGCTGACCGAATGGCCGGACGAAGCCATGCAGACACTGGGCATAGACCCCATGACCGCCATTGCCACCCTGACGCATGACGCCAAGCTGGATGACCCCACGCTGGAGGAAGCCCTGCGCAGCCCCGCATTCTATATTGGGGCACTGGGCTCGCGCAAAACGCAGGCCAGCCGCATGGACCGCCTGCGCACACTGGGTTTTACCAAAGCGGAACTCGCACGCATCCGTGGCCCCATAGGGCTGGCCATAGGTGCTGTGGGCGCGGAGGAAATAGCCCTGTCCATTCTGGCCGATATTGTGGCCGTGCGCAGGCAGGCCCCGCTGGCGCAGGCGCGCGGGTGGCAATACCCCTGATGCCCCCTGAGCAGGACAGCGCTCCGGCGGAAAGACTCGCCGGAACTCTGGCCATTGTGCTGGCGGCAGGCCAGTCCTCCCGCACAGGGGCGCAGCACAAGCTGCTGGCCCCCGATGCCACGGGCTGCCCCATGCTGGTACGCACCCTGCGCAACACCTTGCACAGTGCCGCCGCCCATGTGCTGGTGCTGCTCCCCCCCAACCGGCCGGAACTGGCCGAACTGGCCCACGCCCTGCCCGAATACGGCACACGCCTGCGCACACACTGCGTGGTGGATGCGGCTGATGGACTTTCTGCCTCGCTCCGGGCGGGTGTGCGCGCGGCACAGGCCATGTCGGCCACCAGCCTGCTGGTCTGTCTGGGCGATATGCCCCTTGTGCCCACCCATCTGCTGAACGCCCTGCTCTATGAGCAGCACACCACGCAGGCCCCGGTTGTGGCCGCGCAAAGGCACAACAGGCCCGGCAACCCGGTTGTGTGGTCCGCCACCCAGTTTGCCGCTCTGCTCGGGGTTACTGGGGATCAGGGCGGGCGGGCCATCCTGCGCGCACTTGGGCCTGCGGTGCGCCTGCTCCCCGCCCCGGCACCCCTGCTGGAAGACTTTGATACCCCCGACAGACTGGACCAGTTTGCCCGTATGGTGCCGCCCCCCCGGTTGACCGCAGCCCCGATCGCTCCGAAAACGATGGAACCGCATGTGCGATAGAAGCGCATGCGCCTTTTGTTCCGATCATCCACAAGGAAGCGTTTTTTATGAGCAAAATCCTGCGCACCAACCCCAACCCGATTCTGTCCGCTGCGGTGGAATACCACGGCTTTGTTTACACTCAGGGCGTTGTCGCCCGTGATCTGGACCAGGACGTGGAAGGCCAGACCCGCGACGTGCTGGCACAGCTTGACGCCCTGCTTGAACAGCACGGGACCGACAACACCCGCCTGCTTCAGGCCCAGATCTGGCTGAAGGACATCAACGACCGCGACAAGCTGAACGCCCTGTGGAGCGCCTGGCTGCCAGAAGGCATGGCCCCTGCCCGCGCCTGTGTACAGGGTATTCTGGCCGACCCGCGCATGCTGGTTGAGATCATGCTCGTCACCACCAAATAAGCCTGCCTGACCTGCCGGGCTGGCCTTTTGCGGGGCGTGGTTTTTTAGCCACAGATGCACCGAATCAGAATCAGCCCGGCTTGTATCCCCTGTTCGCCAGATTGGCCTTTCCACGCCGAATTGAGGCAATCTCGTGACAGATGATAGGAATTAATTCCTATTCTTCATTTTCAACCCGGTTCTTTTTGGTAAATAGTCACTTTCGCGTTTTTGCCGCGCAAACAACGCTTGCCTGATCTGCATTGATGTTTATACCTGTCACCAGAACATGCAGCTGACCTAAACTAAAGCAAGCCAGGGAAAGGCAGATACGATGCAGGATGGACGGTCTAAAAAGCTAAAACTTACGCTGGCCGTTGTGTCCTTTGTTACTGCTTCCTTCCTCACCTGCACGGCTCAGGCACGCACATCTCACCGCACTGCGCACCGCAACGTGCATGCTGCATCTACCCACCATCGCCATAGCTCGGGCCATGTGATCCAGTGCGTAACCTACGCCAAATCCGCATCCGATGTGGTGCTGAGTGGCAATGCGCGCGACTGGTGGCACAATGCCGCCGGTGTGTATGACCGGGGGCTGGCGCCGCAGGCGGGCAGTGTTCTCAACTTCCGCGCCACACGCCGTATGCCGCTTGGTCATGTTGCCGTTGTGCGTAACGTTGTGGACAGCCGCACCATTGTTATTGATCAGGCTCACTGGGCGCAGGCCGGGATCAGCCATAACGTGTCTGTTATAGACGTGTCTCCCAACAATGACTGGTCTGCCGTGCGCGTTGCCCTGAACAGCCACAACAACTACGGCTCCATCTACCCCACCTACGGGTTTATCTACCCCCATTCGGCCAGCAAGAAAGCGACCCCTGACAGTCTGAAGCAGGAAGTCATGACCGCATGGGCCAACAAGGTGCCAGCGACCCAGCTGGCGCAGGCTCCCGCAGGCGCACAGCCTGTAGCGCCGCTTCCATAAGCGGTTTTACCTGCCGCTTACGCGTTCATACCCCGCTCAGTCAGCCTGAACGGGGTATTTTTTTGCCGTAATTCTGGCCTCAATACCCTATTTGGGCGGGCCAGAAGCTATGCGCACGCGCACCGCACTTTCCAGAACATTCCAGCTTGCCTCGAAAAAATGGTTTTTGGCCGCATCGGTTGCAAACGGCCTGCGCCCACTTAACAACTGGTGCAGCGGCCAACCTGTTACCAGTCCGCGCAGGCTCATTTCCAGCATCGCAATCTCGGCCCGGTTTTTTGACGTATCCGGCCAGCCCAGTACCTTGCCCAGCAATATTTTCATCCGCTCGTGCAGCGGTTCTATAGCCCGGTCCAGATCTTCAGTAATGCTGGCAAACTGCTGGCAGTCCATAATAAGAATCCGGTAGGTTTCCACCGTTTCCGGCACCAGCAGAAAATCCAGCAGACGGCGCTGCATATCCTTTATGGCGTCCATCGGGTTGGCCATGCTCCCCGGCTCAACCTGCAAAATGTCAACAAGAGCCTGGCAGCGTTCGTGCACCACGGCTCTGAACAGTTCTTTTTTTGAAGGATACCGCCGATAGATCGTCGCTTTGGAGCAACCGATCACCTTGGCAATATGCTCAACAGAGGTTCCGGCGTATCCTGCGCGCATGAACGCCGTGGTCGCTGCGGCAATCACCGTACGGTCCAGTTCTTCCGCCGCCTCGTACGATGGGCGGCCGCCCGTATGTGTTCCGCCGTCTGCCATAAACCCGATTGACCCATCTGCTGTTTGCCAAAAGGCTTCGGCTCCACACTACTCCCTCTGTCCGTAGCAGGAAAGCCAGCGCCAGCCCCATAGGCCGAAACACAGGACAGATAATGGCTCCGACAGGCAGGTTAGTCGGGCACAATCTCCATATCCAGCCGGGCAATCTGCCCGGACATGAGAACACCCCGCGCCTGTCCGACCAGATGTACATCCACACCGTGGGCATTTTCCATCAGCAGAACCCCACGCCCCTGCCCCACAGCCGCACTTGCGCCAGTTGACCAGTAGGTCCCGCTAAAATCCTCGGGGCGGGTAATGTTGCTCACACAGCCTGCGGCGGAAAAAAACGCATGCCCTACCGCCAGCACACCGCCACCCCGCACCACAATCTGGTAGGTATGCCCGCCGAGTTCGAGCGCGCCATGCCCCCACTGGTAGCCGACTACAGCACCAAGTTCTTCCACCCGCACCCTCAGCCGCCCATCATTTGGCCCACAGACCAGCGACTGAGGCTGAGGCTGAGGCTGAGGCTGAGGCTGAGGCTGAGGCTGAGGCTGAGGCTGAGGCTGAGGCTCGGATTGAGCCTGTACAGGGCAGGCCACAAGCCAGAAAATAGCCGCCAGCCCTCCGACGACCACACCCCTACCGCCCCCATGCGCCCAAACGGGCTGCAAGCTATGGGCCCACCCACGCACCCATTGCACCAGACCAGACCTGCCGCTCAGAAAAGAGCCAGACAGGGCAAAGCCCCGGTGCCACAGAGGCACCACACGCTCACGCACTGGCACTGGCACTGGCACTGGCACTGGCACTGGCACTGGCACTGGCACTGGCACTGGCACTGGCACTGGCGTGGAACAACTGGATAACTCAGCCAAGACTGGCACGGATTTTTGCATCCTCTGGCATGGGGGTAAGCCACCTCTTGCCGGTAAAGACGGGCTAAACCGGCATTTAAAAAACGAGACAGTTCCGTTCTTATTCTGCGCTTCAGCCTGTGTCAAACGCAAACCCCGGGGCTGAAAAGCCACTCCATTTGCTCGCCAGAACCTCTGCCGCCTGCCCATACGGCTGGAGCAGGGCCCAATTCTACCTAACCTGCGCGGCAGGCCCGGAAGGTGAAAACGCTCCAGCGCCAACAACGCGCCCGCACACATACGCGCCATTGGCATTGCAGCCCGCCTTCCCAAAGAGAGCAAGGGGTTGGGGCACCCCCGTGCGCCACAAACACAAAGGGCGGCCCGGAGTAAAACCTCCGAACCGCCCTGTTGTGAGCCGATGGTGCTAGCCGATGGTGCTAGCCGATGGTGCTAGCCGATGGTGCTAGCCGATGGTGCGGGCTGTGATTATTCCATCCATTCCGCAATATCGGGGCAGGAACACACAAGGTTGCGGTCCCCATATACGTTGTCGATCCGGGCAACATTGGGCCAGTATTTGGTGGCCGGGTTTACACCGGGGGGGAAGCACGCCTGCTGGCGGCTGTAAGGGTGTTCCCATACCTCTGCCGTAACCGCAGCACCCGTATGCGGTGCGTGGCGCAGCACGGACTGCTCGGCTGTAACCGTCCCCTGCTCCACTGCGCGCACTTCTTCACGAATAGCCAGCATGGCATCGCAAAAGCGGTCCAGCTCGGCCTTGCCTTCGGATTCGGTCGGCTCGATCATGAACGTGCCCGCAACGGGAAAACTGACCGTAGGGGCATGGAACCCGTAGTCCACCAGCCGCTTGGCCATGTCATCCACCGTCACGCCCACGTTGTCCTTGATCGGGCGCAGGTCCAGAATGCACTCATGCGCAACCCGCCCCTTGGCCCCACGGTACAGCACCGGATACGCATCGGACAGACGGCTGACAATGTAGTTGGCATTCAGGATTGCCACCTGCGTTGCGCGCTTCAGCCCTTCATCCCCCATCAGGCGGATATACGCCCATGAAATAGGCAGGATGGAGGCCGAACCAAACTGGGCAGCGCTCACGGCAACATCCACCGCCGCATCCGCCGGATTACCCGGCAGGAACGGGGCCAGATGAGCACGCACACCAATGGGCCCCATGCCCGGACCACCCCCACCATGGGGGATGCAGAAGGTCTTGTGCAGGTTGAAGTGGCTGACATCCCCACCATAATCCGCCGGGCGGGCAAGGCCGACCTGCGCGTTCATGTTTGCGCCATCCACATAAACCTGCCCACCGGCTGCGTGCACCATGTCGCAGATGGCGCGCATGTTTTCTTCAAACACGCCGTGGGTGGAGGGGTAGGTGATCATCACAGCGGACAGGTCCGCCGCGTGGGCCGTAACCTTGGCCTGCATGTCTTCCAGGTCAATGTTGCCTTCATCATCGCATTTGACCACCACCACGTTCATGCCCGCCATCTGGGCGGAAGCGGGGTTGGTGCCATGGGCAGAGGCCGGAATAAGGCACACATTGCGCTCCCCCTGCCCGCGCGCACGGTGGTAGGCACGAATGGCCAGCAGGCCCGCATACTCACCCTGCGCGCCCGAATTGGGCTGGAAGGACACCGCATCATACCCGCTGATCGCGCACAGCCAGCGCTCAAGGTCGGCCAGAAGGCTCTGGTAACCCTGCGCCTGATCAGCCGGGGCGTAGGGGTGCAGGTCACAAAAACCGGGCCACGTAATGGGCAGCATTTCCACCGTGGCGTTCAGCTTCATGGTGCAGGAGCCAAGGGGGATCATGGTCCGGTCCAGCGCCAGATCCTTGTCGGACAGGCGGCGCAGGTAGCGCAGCATATCCGTCTCGGACCGGCAGGAGCCAAACACCGCCTGCCGCATGAAGGCAGACTGGCGGACCAGCGCTTCCGGCACGGTCGAGGCGGCCTGCTCCAGCTTGAGCGCCATATGCCCCATGCGGTCGCGGTCGGTGCAGAACACGGACCAGACATCCAGCACGGTTTTGATTGTGCTGGTTTCGTCCAGACTGATGCCAATGCGCCCAGCCCCTGCATTGCGCAGGTTCATGCCCATTTCGCACGCACGGGCCAGCAGGGCGGGGGCATTGTCGCCCGCATCTAAGGTAATCGTGTCAAAGAACGCTGTGGTCTGCACGGTTACACCAAGTGCGCGCAGGCCCGCAGCCAGTGTGCACGTAAGCCCATGCACACGCCGGGCAATGGCCTTAAGCCCTTCCGACCCATGATAGACGGCATACATGCCCGCAATAACGGCCAGCAGCACCTGTGCAGTGCAGATGTTGGATGTCGCTTTTTCGCGCCGGATGTGCTGCTCGCGCGTTTGCAGCGCAAGGCGGTAGGCCGGGCGGCCCTCGCTATCGACCGAAACCCCGACAAGGCGGCCGGGCATGCTCCGCTTATACGCATCGCGCACGGCCATATAAGCTGCGTGCGGGCCACCAAAACCCATGGGTACGCCAAAGCGCTGGGTGGAACCTATGGCAATATCCGCCCCCAGCTCTCCGGGGGAGGCCAGCATGGTCAGGGCCAGCGGGTCGGCGGCCATAATGGCAATGCCACCAGCCGCATGCAGCGCCTGCACACAGGCGCGCGGGTCGGTCAGTTGCCCCGAGGAGCCGGGGTACTGGAACACGGCCCCAAACACGTCTGCCGCGTTCAGGTCTGTTGCCGGGTTGCCCACCTGTATGCAAAAGCCCATGGGCTCGGCACGGGTTTTGAGCACGGCAATGGTCTGGGGGTGGCAGTCCGCATCCACAAAGAACGTGTTGGAAGCGGATTTGGCAACCCGCTTGGCCAGCGCCATGGCTTCCGCCGCCGCCGTGGCCTCATCCAGCAGGGAGGCATTGGCAATGTCCAGCCCGGTCAGTTCTGTGACCATGGTCTGGAAGTTCAGCAGTGCTTCCAGCCGCCCCTGACTGATTTCTGGCTGGTAAGGCGTATAGGCCGTGTACCATGCCGGGTTTTCCAGAATATTGCGCCCGATCACGGCAGGCAGCACCGTGCCGTAATAACCCTGCCCGATCAGGCTGGTGAGCACACGGTTCTGCCCGGCCAGCGTGCGCAGGTGTGCCAGCACGTCTGTTTCGGTCCAGCCTTCCCCCAGCCCCAGCGGCTGCCCGACCCGAATGGCGGCGGGCAAGGTCTGGGCTGTCAGCTCATCAAGGGAACTGGCACCCACCGTGCGCAGCATGGCGGCCTGCTCATCTGGCGTGGGGCCAATATGGCGGGCGGCAAAGGCTGCGCCATCGGCCCGAAGCCCTGCAAAAGCGGGCAGGTTTTCAACTTGGGAGAACATGCGAGGAACGATCCTGATACACGCGGGTAAACGCAAAACAACAAGGAACACCCCACCCCGTATGCGCGCACCGGTCTGGCAGGCATACGGGCGCGCCGCTCAGGCGGGCGGGGTGGAGCGGGGCTGCTCAGCCAATAAAGGCGGCGTAGGCCTCGGCATTCATCAGGCCATCAAGCTGTGCGGGGTTGCTCAGGCGGAACTTGACAATCCAGCCCGCACCCTGCGGGTCGGAGCTGACGGTGGAGGGGTCATCGGCCAGAGCGGCGTTGCCTTCCACAATCTCACCATCCACGGGGGCGTAAATGTCGGATGCAGCCTTGACCGATTCCACAACGGCCACGGCTTCACCTGCCTTGACCTGCGTGCCAGCGGGTCGTGTTTCCACAAACACCAGTTCACCCAGTTCATCGGCTGCATGCTGGGTAATGCCCACCACGGCCGTATCACCATCCACGCGCAGCCATTCGTGTTCGCTCGTAAAATACAGGGTCATTGCCTTAATACTCCGTAAGGCCCCGAACCGGGGCCTGCCTGAAAACATGTTGAAAAGGAAAAAAGCGCTTTACCGCCTGAAGCGCGCAGGCACCAAAGGCAGGGCCGCCACGCGGGATGGCACGCCACGCCCGCGCAGTTCCGCCACAAGCTCCGTACCTACAGCGGCATGGGGGGTGGCCACATAACCCATGGCAACCGGGGCCTCCAGCGTGGGACCAAACGCGCCGGATGTCACCTCGCCCACCTTGTCGGCCAAGGCCTCATCTGCATACAGGGGGGCACCATGGCGCACGGGGGCGCGGCCGGTTGGCAGCAGGCCCACGCGGCGGCGGGTTACACCTTTTTCAAGCTGCTCCAGAATAATATCCGCGCCCGGAAAGCCGCCAGCACGTGCGCCACCGGTGCGGCGGGACTTCTGGATAGACCATTCCAGTGCCGCTTCGACCGGGGTTGTAGTTTCATCAATATCGGAACCATACAGGCACAGCCCGGCTTCCAGCCGCAGGCTGTCCCGCGCGCCCAGGCCGATCAGCCTGACCTGCTGGTGCTGGAGCAACTGGCGGGCCACGCGGTCTGCATCCTTGGCGGAGAGCGAGATTTCGTACCCGTCTTCCCCCGTATAACCCGAGCGCGAAACGATGCAGCGTGCACCATCAATTTCGAGCATGCACACATCCATAAAGCGCATGGTTGCGGCATCTGCATCAAAGCTGCTCAGCACGTCCTGCGCCAGTGGGCCCTGCAGGGCCAGCAGGGCGCGGTCTTCCAGCGGCTCAACCAGACAGTCGGCCAGATTATCCTGCATATGAGCAAAATCGGCCTGCTTGCATGCGGCGTTCACCACCAGCAGCAGGCATTCCTCCAGCGCGATCACCATCAGGTCGTCCAGAATGCCGCCCGATGCGTTGGTGAACTGCGTATAACGCTGCCGGTTGGTTTTAAGGCCCACAATATCGGCAGGGACCAGACGTTCCAGCGCGCGGGCTGCGTCTTCCACAGTGCCAGAGCGTGCACGAATACGCACCTGCCCCATGTGGGAGACATCAAACAGGCCCACCTGTTCGCGCACATGGCGGTGCTCGGCCATAATGCCATCCGCGTATTGCAACGGCATGGAATAGCCTGCAAACGGCACCATTTTGCCGCCAAAATCCTGATGCAGGGTATGGAGAGGAGTATGGAGGAGAGAAGAATCGGTGCCCATGCACGCCGCCTTACAAAAAAGGCCCAAGCTCCGCGCGCACCCCATGCCGGGCACAGGACAAAAACACGGAGCTTCGGACCGGACCGTCCGCTGCCCCTTCTGTGCCTTTGCCTGAGATCGCTATCCCGTCGGCGGGTGCGAACGCACCTCTCTCCAGAAGTTTAGAGCGCAGGGTCCTTTTGCCTGAGAGTTTCCGGGGCGGTTGCTCCTTCGGCGCCAGCTTTTTACGGCTGGTCTCTCCCTCTGCGCGGGTGCGACCGTGACATTATTTGCACGGCAAGTCAATCACGGTCGCGGGGGGAACTTACGCCTTTGCGCCGGGCAGGTGCCTGGCAATATAGGGCGGCAGGTTAAAGGAACCGGTATGGATTTCGGGCGTCCAGTACTGGGTTTTCCCCAAAATGCCAGCCTGTTCGGCACGGGCGCGCACAACGGCTGTATCCTGCCCGGCGGGGTTTGGCCCCTTGGAGGCGATACCCAGAGTCATGAACCCGCCAACATAGGTTGGCACGGCCGCCACATAGGCAGACACATGGGGGAAATACTTGGCCCGGCGGACACTGGTTTCAAACAGTTCATCGGCCTGCATGAAGGGCACACCGCACTGGTTGACAATCAGCCCCTCCGCGCTGAGCACGCGGGCACAGTGTTCGTAAAAACTGTCGGTAAACAGGACTTCGCCCACGCCAATGGGGTCTGTGCTATCCACAATAATCACGTCAAAGGAGCCATCAGCCGCTTTGGCAACGTAGTCGATCCCGTCGCCCACAATCACTTCAGCGCGGGGGTTGGTCCAGGCATCGCCCGCAATGGAGGGCAGGTGCTGTTTGGAAAGTTCGATGACTGCACCATCAATTTCCACCATCACGGCTTTTTCCACACCGGGATGTTCCAGCACGCGGCGCAGCACGCCCCCGTCACCCGCGCCAATAATCAGCACCCGGCGCGGAGCCTTGTGCGTAAACAGCGGCACGTGGGTCAGCATTTCCTGATAAACGAATTCATCCCGTTCGGTAATCTGCACCACGCCATCAAGCAGCAGGACGCGACCGTGAGAATCGCTTTCAAATACCACAATATCCTGAAACGGGCTTTTAACGCGCGCCAGTTCCCGAACAACACGGAAGCGCTGGCCCCAGTTGTCGTACAGGGTTTCTTCAATCCAGTTTTCAGCCATCTCAGCCATCCTTGCCATACACGGCACGGCGGCTTTGCCCAATGCCAGGGCAAAGCCGCCGTTCAATACCGATAAAGAGGAAGTTTGCGCCTGATCCGCGCGGGCTTTTTAAGCCTGTACGCGGCCGCGACGCTCTTCGCTTACGTCCAGCTGCTCGGCCTGAAACAGGCGCTGCATAACCGGAATAGCCAGATGCGGGTCGCATGCGCCACACATGAAGATGTCGACCGCGGCAAAGTTGCGTTCGGGCCATGTGTGGATGGAAATATGGCTTTCAGCCAGCACAACAACGCCAGATACACCGCCATTGGGTGTAAAATGGTGGAAATGGCTGTGCAGAATGGTTGCCCCTGCCGCCAGAGCCGCTTCACACAGGGTGCTGTCGATTTTAGCGGGGTTGTCCAGATTGATGGCCCCCCACATATCAACCAGCAGGTGTGTCCCTGCAAATTTTTCGCCGTCTTTTTCGACGAAATAATCTTTACGGTCATCATCTTCGAATGCGACCGGAACAGAAATTGCCTGGTTATTGCTCGGGAGTTCCGAGACCATCCCCAGTTGAGCAAGTGCGTTCATTGACGTACCCCCAAACCAGTAGACAGCCTGTTGGGCGAAATTAATCGCCCCCTTGGGCCAAGAGCGCGCTAACTAGGGCTTTTTACCCCTTGGGTGCAAGAACTATTTTGGGTCTTTAACAGATTTGTCAAATGCCGGAGGCAGGCCATACCCACCAAGGGAGACAACCGGCCCTTTTTGCGCCTGCCTGAGAAGGGCCGTAAACCGCGCCTGCCGTTCCGCCCCAAGGGCACGGCCCGCCACCCATGCTCGCAGGCTGTGCAGGGTTTCCGTATCCCCTGCGGCGGCGGCATCCGTTGCCAGACGAATCACCAGATCGCGCTGCGGGGGGCTGAGCTCGCCCTGCTCTGGCAGGGTGCGGCTCGCAAGGCGGCCCACCACCAGCACGGCCTGTGCCCATTGCTGGTCCTGCTCATACAGGGCCCCACGCACGGACAGGCCCGTATCCGATTCATCCTCGGCCAGAAGAGCCTGTGCGCCCTCGCGGTTGCCGCTGGCGGCAGCCAGTCTGGCCTCATCATACCGGCGGCGGGCGGCAAGGTCTTCTGGCAGGTCGGCCAGTGCGCTGCGCTCAAGTGCGCGCAGGGCAAGCGGGCGCTGGTTGCCCTGCAATGCCGCCTGCGCAAGCTGCTCCTCAATATCAGCCCGCATCAGCGGTTCTATGGCCAGCACATCGGCCTGCTGCAAAACCGGTATGGCCTGCCCGAACTGCCCCATGGCCACAAGCTGCCGCCCAAGCTCTGCCAGCAGTTTGGCCTTGAGCGGGTCATCTGGCACCTGACCCATGTTCGCCTTTGCCAGTGCAAGCTGCTGGGCACGGTCCGTAGCTGGAGCCTCATCAGGCGCGCGCCCATGCCCGCTCCGCTTCCGCCCCACCGCTCCGTGAGCGTTATGGAGGGGCGTGCCCTGCGCGGCATTGGCATGGGGTGGGCCGAACACCAGCGCAAACAGCACCGTGCGCCATGCCGCATCCAGCCTGTCCTGCGGCGCCAGCTCGGATGCACCCAGTCCGCTCAGCACACCCACTGCGCGCACAGCCTGCCCGCTCCGGGCCAGAGCCTGCGCGTAAACCAGCCGCAAAGCGGGTACAATCGTCACCTCACCCTGTCGGGCGTTGGGGACTGCCCTGCCCCCTTCGGCCACCTGTGCGGCCAGTATCTGGGCATAGGCCTGTGCGGCCATATCCGGCCCGATCTGGTCATGCGCCAGCAAAAAACCCACCAGTTCCGCCCGGGCCATGTCGGCCATGCGGTCATTGCCCGAAGCGGTCAGGTTTTCCAGTGCGATCCGCGCGCTTTCGGGCTGCGCGCCGCGGGCCTGCACCATAATGCGGGCAAGGTCATACGCAGGGTCATCCGGCAGGGCACCCAGCACCGCGCGCTCGTCCGGCCCGCCAAACTGGGCCAGATACTGCGTAACCCGCGGCATCAGCCCCGCACGGACTGGTGCGGGGTACTGCTCCAGCCGTGCATAACCACGCGCCAGCAGAACGGATGTGGGCAGGCTCCCTGCTCCGCTGAGCATAAAATACGCGCCGCGCCATAGCACCATGTCCGGCCCAAAGGCCCAGTCCGCACTGGCCAATGGAGCGGCTCCGGCCATGTCCCCGCTGAGCAGGGCCGCACAGGCGCGCAGGGCCTGCACACCCGGCCCCGGCCAGCTGCTACGCACCACACCGCCCACATCTGCCGCACTGCCACCATCATGCCCGCTGTGCTCGGGCAGGGCACGCAGCAGGTCCCATGCCTGCTGGGGATAGCCTGCGGCAAAGGCCGCCTGCGCCGCCGCCACCCGCATGGCCCATATGGTAATGACCACCGCCTCCGGCTGGCCTTCCAGAACGGTTGCGGGGTCTCCTCCCGCCTGACCCAGACTGTCGCGCGCCTTACGCCACTTCTGCACCAGTTGGGGGGTAGGTTCATCCCGCAGGCCCAGCCAGAACCAGTCCTGCCCCTGCCGTACGCTGGCGCTGGGGGGCGGAGCGGGCAGACCAACCGGCACGGGCTGGGCGGCTATGGCCTCCAGCACCGGCCCGCCGGGCGTAGGCTGCATGAAAAGCTGTGCCGAATCCGCCGCAACCACCACCCCCAGCACCGCCGGGCGCACGGCGTACCCCACGTCCGAACGGGGCTGCAAAGGGGTTTCCACCTGCCGGGTGGTCGCCACAAACAGCCTGCCCCCGGTCACGGGGTCCGGCAGGGTAACAACCCGGCCGGGCTGGCTTTGTGCAAACAGGATGCGGGCAGGCCGGGGCACCATCCGCACCGCTGGCATGGCTGGACGCGCCCCAGCCGAAGCCCCGGCCACAGGTGCTCCGGCACTCTCGGCCGGGCTACCCACGCGCGCGCCACATCCGTCCGGGCGACCGGGCTGAACGGCACAGAGCAGCCAGCCCGCCTTCTGGCGCAGCACAGCAATCTGCGGGTGATCCGGCAGGTAAATCCGGAGCAGGGTTGCACCGTTCAGGGCCACGCTCTCACGCCGGTCGAACATGCCGCCCTCTCCGGGCAGGTGGAACAGGGCTGGCAGGGCGCGGTCCACCACCACCATCAGTTCCGGCCCGGACCAGAAGACCGCAAGCCCGGTCGCGCTCTCCGTCGGCAGGAACAGGCCCGGCGCAACATCGGCCACGCGGGGCAGAACATCGGCCTGTACGCCGGTAACCGGCAGGGCGTGCAGCCCGTCGGAGCGGGCCACATCCTGCATGGCGGGGGGCGTGGCCCGCAGGGGGGCGGCCTGCACACAAGGAGCAAGCCCTGCCAGCATGGCGCCAAGTAGCATGGCCCGCCCCAGACCCATGCGGGCCTGCCGGACTGCTGCCGTAGCCCCGGCACCACGGGCAGCCGGGCCGGACATGCGCGCACCCTGCCCACCGCAGGCCCCTGCCTGCTGGTTTACCCGGTTGTCTGCCTGCCTTGTGTCTGCCACGTTCTCTGCCTGTGTCTTGTGGTACCGGCCAGCCCGGCCCACACCTGTTAGCACGCGCGGGCAGTGCACTCCGTGCGCCAGCCCCATGCCCGGTATTTACCCCAGCATGACAAAAACCAACATGGGCTGCTAGAACAACAGGGACGTTTTGGCCAGCACCCCCAGCCCCGCCACCACAGGAGCGGCCCCATGCTTGACCGTTTTACCAGTATGCAGGTTTTCGTTAAGGTGGTGCAGCTTGGCAGCTTTAGTGCGGCGGCGCGGGCACTTGCCCTCTCCCCCACCATGGTGACCAAGCATGTCACCACGCTGGAAGACCGGCTGGGTGTAACCCTGTTCCGCCGCAGCACACGCCACCTCTCGCTCACCGAGGCAGGACGCCTGTTTCTGGAAGGTAGCCAGCGTATTCTGGCTGACATGGAGGACATGGAGCTTGCCGTCAGCGAGCAGCGGCGCGAAGCCCGCGGCCACCTGCGGCTGAATGCGCCTGTCTCCTTTGCCATACGCTACGTCGCACCCTACCTGCCCGAGTTCAACCGCCTGCACCCGCATGTCAGTGTTGAACTGGGGCTGAACGACCGCACCGTGGACCTGATAGACGAAGGCTGGGACCTGACCCTGCGCATACGCAAAATGCCGTCCAGCACCCTGCGCAGCCGCAGGCTGGCCACCATTCGCATGGTAGTGTGCGCAGCCCCTGCATATCTGGAGCGTGCGGGCACCCCCAGCCGTGTAGAGGAGCTCAGCCAGCACCAGTGCCTTGGCTACACGCTGAGCGGCACCAACAGCGCCAGCCGCTGGAGCTTTGGGGAAAAGGGGGAAAAAACGGTGCCTGTTTCCGGCCCGCTCAGCGCCAATAATGGCGATGTCCTGCGTGAAGCGGCACTGGCGGGTGAAGGCATTGTGTACCAGCCGGTTTTTGTGGTGAGCGAGGAACTCCGCACAGGCCGCCTGCGCGCGCTCACGCTCGACCTGCCCCCCGTACCGGGGCCGGACCTGCACGCGGTTTACGCACCGGGTATCAGCATGTCCCTTAAAATCCGCGCCATGATTGATTACCTGAGCCAGTGCTACACGCCCATCCCGCCATGGGAGCAGGCACTCATGAACACATGATGGAAAAATGGGCGCATGGGCCTGCCTCTGGGGCGGTCTGGCATGGCTGAGGGGCGGTCCGGGTTACTCCCACACCAGAGCCGTTTCCATATCCCGTGTGGCGGAAAGGACATGCTGCTGCGGACGGCCAAGATAGTAGCCCTGCGCCTCCGTACAGCCCATGGTGCTGACCATGCGCAACTGGTCTGCGGTTTCCACCCCTTCTACCGTAACTGTCATGGCGCGAATGCTGGCAATGCCCAGAATGGCCTGTATGATTTCCCTGGCGGTGGGGTCTGGCAGGGCCTGAATGAAGCTGCGGTCAATTTTGATCTTGTCGAACGAGAACTTCCACAAATAGCTGAGTGAAGAATAACCTGTTCCAAAATCATCCATACTGATCCTGCAACCAAGTGCCTTGAGTTCGTTCAGAATAACGTTTTTATGCTCGTATTCATCCATCAGCACGCTTTCGGTTATTTCCACCTCAAGGCGGGTACCGTTCAGGCCGGTTTTATCCAGAACATTTTTGACGATTTCAGGGAATTTCCTGTTTTTTAGCTGAAGGGGCGAAACATTGACCGAGACATTGATCTGCTCCGGCCAGTTCAGCGCCTCGCTACAGGCCAGATGCAGGATCCGCTCGCCCAACTGGTGGATCAGCCCCGTTTCCTCCGCCAGACGGATGAACACATCTGGCGGGATCATCCCGCGTTCGGGGTGGTTCCAGCGGGCCAGCGCCTCGTAGGACTGCACCTTGCGCGCGTGAATGCCGTAAATGGGCTGGTAGTGCAGTAACAGCCCCTCACCCGCCACCAGCCGGTGCAGGGCGGCAACAAGTTCGGTCCGTTCCAGAATTTCGTAACTCAGCGCTGTATCAAACAGCTTGTGCTGGCAGCGGCCCAGAGCCTTGGCGCGGTAGAGCGCCATATCCGCATATTGCAGCAAGGTGGTGACATCCCCCGCCTGAAGCGGAAAACCCGCAGCCCCGATACTGGCCCCGGACTTGGCCTCCGCCCCCTGAATGGTGTAGGGGCGACCAAGGCTTGCCACCAGTTCCTCCAGCCGGGATTCAATCTCGTCCAGCGGGCCGCAGTGCTGCCAGATCACCGCAAACTCATCGCCCCCCAGACGGGCAACAAAATCCTCCTCGCGGCAGCAGGCCTTCAGCCGGTTTGCAGCGGCGATCAGCAGTTCATCCCCCCCGCTATGGCCATACATGTCGTTGATGGATTTGAAGTAGTCGAGGTCTATGTAAAGCAGCACGAACGGGTTGTTCAGGTCCTGCGACAGTTCGCTCAGACGGATACCCAGATAATAGCGGTTGGGCAGGCCGGTCAGGCTGTCGTAATGGGCAAGACGCTCAATCCTGCGCTGGGCGTCACGGTATTCGGTAATATCGTCAGCCACGCAGAGCTTCCAGCGCATGTTGCCGTCATCATCCGCAATCAGCAGGTCATGGCGGGAGACCACGCGCGCACGGCCTTCGCGGTCCACCAGTGTTTCCTCCACCGCTTTGGGCTGCTGGTACAAAAACGGGTCTTCTGCCAGTTCGCCGTCCAGTTGCAGGGGGGCGTCAAGGAGCATGCCCGCGTAGGAGGCGGCGGTTTGCAGGCCGTATTCCTGCGCCGCCTTGTTATGCACAATGATGTCACCCGTTCTGATATCCCGCACCTGAATGGCGGTGGGAATATTGTCCACTATACCGGAAATAAAGGATTTATCGCGCATGATGGTTTTGTTGGCCTGCCGGAGTTCGCCCGCAATCCTGTTGAGCTCGTTAATGGTATCCATGGCCTGTGCGTGCAGGGAACGCGTAAGACTGAGTGCAGAACCCAGCCCGTAATACTGGCCACATTCGGTTATGATGAATTCGTTGATCTGGTTGAGTGAACGGATATTCAGGATTGTAGCAACAAAGTCGGCCACTTTTTCATGCACATCCACCAGTATGGGTTCACATTCCATAAGCAGGGAGATCGGGCGGTTGGCGTACACCTCGTACCCAAAGCGCTGGCCCAGACGCAAAAAAAAGTCCCGCCGCTGCACAATGCCTATGGGCTGGTTGCATTCATTGACAACGGGAATACCCGCCAGTTCGGCATTGTCCTGAAAAATGGCCAGAACGTGCGATCCCGCCTCCGTCGCGCGAACGGGCTCCACCCTGCTGGCAATATCGCGCATCGGGCGCTGGTTGGAATACGCGGGCACGTCCACCTCCAATAAGCGCAAGGTCATGTTTTTTGCCTCAATCCAGCCCGCAAGGTCAGGACGGAAAATTCTTAACAACTGGTGACCCATACAACAACATGAAAAATAACTGTTTTTTTGTGAACTTATTATTATTTTCTCTTATTCCGCTTGACCCCGCAGTCTCTTTTTCCTCCTCTTCCATCCTCCCCTTTTTCAACCTGCCGATTCAGCACGGGCAGACACCGCTGCTGGCTCCACGCCCCAGCCCGGTATGGAACCATGCCCCATACCGGGCTGTACAGGGCCATCTGCTGTGCATGCGGCTGTGCGGAGCAGTTTTTTCAGGCGCCAATAGCGCGGGCAAACAGGGCCGCATTCTGCTGTGCATCCGCAGCACCCAGCAGCGTATTATAAAATTGTTTATGATACGCGCTTAACCCTGCGGAATCCGTTGCCACAGGCAGTTGGGCGGGGGCACGCACATAGGCAATACGCGCCATGGCACAGGCATAGGCCAGATTGCTCACCAGCAGTTCTGCACTGCCCACACCTGCTCCGGCTCCCCCCACCTGCCGCAGGGCGCTGGTCAGGTCAGGGCGGAAGCGCAAAAAATTCCGCCATATGTCATCATGTGTTGCGGGCTCCATCTGCCACAGGCCCAGAGCGGGACCGCCACCATTCTGCCTGAGCCATACAAGCCCGCTCTCCACCAGCGCCGTGCCGGTCAGCAGGTTGACTGCCGCATTCCCCCCCAGTTCCAGTTGCCCCAGCACCGGGCTTACCAGCAGCGCCTTGAACTGTGCCAGATCAAGGCCCGGCATGGGATGCCCCCTGCACCGGCATGTCCCACGGCTCGCGCAGGTGCAGCCAGTGCACCCATATGGTGCTGGCCACTTCCTGATCGGAGAGCAGCGTGGACCCCACGGCTGCGCCAACCGTACACAAAAGACCCGCTATAACCGCAAGTTTTCTCCACCTGTGCAGGCTGTCCTCGGCCAGCTGGTTCTGCCGTTTCTGCGCACCGGTCTGCTCTGCCAGTTGCTGGGTCAGGCTGGTCAGGGCATTGCGCATGTCCTGCGCCTGAGCCGCCCGGTTGCGTTCGCGCTCCTGCCCCTGCGCTTCGATGGAAATCAGCCGCTCCATCATGGCGCTCTGGCCGGACTTGAGTGTATCCACATCGTCCTCCAGCCCATCAAGGCGGCGGGCGTGGCTGTCCACGATTACGCGCAGGTCATCATCAGCCGCGCAGGGTCCTGCGCACTGTGTTTCAGTCATCTGTTCCATCCGGACATAAAAAAACCGCCTCAAAGGGCGGCGGGTCTGCGGGGTGCTCTGGCTCGGCTCAGGACGCAGGGCTGCTGGCCGCCATCACATCCGCAGGCTGGGCGGGTAATGCCGTACTGGTGGTATCCGCGCCGCTGGCTATGGCGGCGATTGCCGTTACATACGCCTTCATATCCGCCGTAAAGACCTGCCCCATGGCAGAGGCCAGATTGGCCTGCTGCTGTATCCACACCATTGCCGAGGCCGCCTGTGTTTTCAGCGGCACGACAACAACAGGCGGCGTATAATCGACCAGTCTGCCATTCTCTACATACATGCTTGTTGTGCCGGTATTGCCACCCTTTGCCGCCCACTGCTCCGCCGTCAAGGCAAACAGGGCGCTGGCCGCGGGCAGACCATCTGTGGAGGAATAGGCCCACATGTCGTACCAGCCGCACGGAGACTCAAAATCTGCATAATAGCGTGCCGGATAAGCCGCTTTCAGATCATCAAGAACGCTCATCAGAATTCCCCCACCGCTATGACAGGAATAAAATTGTTTTCCAGCAGATCGACAAGATTACTGCCGCCACCCCAGCCCACCCCGTAAATACTGAGCCCCGTATTACTGACAGCCAGAGTTCCGTCAGGCAGTATGAGAATACCAAGGAAAGACCATTTCTGAGACTGTTCCTGTGTTGATGCGATCATGACAGTTGGTACCGTTCCCGGCTTAAAAGCCTTGGGAAATGTTATGCTGGTCGTCCCTGATGAAAACTTGACATATGCCGTAAACGCCTGAACCTTCAGGGTAGGATCAGACATGGGCAGATCGGCAAGGTTCGCCATAATGGGGCTATTTGTCCCATCTCCGAACACCGCGCGCCCGTCCGAATTTTCCACAAGGGACGTAATGCGTGTCTGGCCTGTTCCCGGAACAGACGGAACATACTGCGCCGCAACGCGCGCGGCGGCTTCACCCGTGATCGCCCCATTCAGCATCTGGTCGGCACTGCCACGCTGCTGCGCCTCGGAGGTCAGGGCAGCCTGCGTGGCCAGCCCGTTAAACAGGGACTGCCACGGCGCACCCGTTGCGCCGGGGGTGGAAACATTGGCCTCCGCCGTGCTGACCCAGAATGCGCCGGGCACGACCCCCGCCACAATGGCCCCGGCGGGGTACCCCCCGATGGACTGGGCAAAGCCTGCATCAAACGCCCCGACCCAGCCTGCCTGCACCACCTGCATGGCGCTGGAGAGCAGGTTGAGCAGGCCGTTCATATCCTGCCCACGGGGTGGTTCGCCCCCGGCCGCGCGGGCAATAAACGTCTCAGGCGGGAAGCCAAGTGCGACCGAGGCCGTGCCATCGCCCGCCGTAGCCTGTGTTTGCGGAATAACCGCAATATTGCCCGCAACGGCTGCCGCCCCTATGGGTGTGCCAAACAGCTTGCGGTCATCTGTGCTTTTCATGATCAATTGCTCTGAATCTGGTAGGATACGGAAACACCCGCAGGCCGGGGCAACACGCCACTGTTCTGGATGATGCTGACCTGCACGGCAGTCGGCACAAAGCTGAACACGTAGGTCATGCTCATGTCGTTATTGTCGCGCACATAGGCGTCGCCCTGCCCGGCAAAAAGCGTTGTCAGAATCTGGTTGATCTCGAACACCGACCCGCCGGAAATATTGGCCAGCGCACGGGCGTATATCAACTGGCGGTAACCATCGTCAGACAGACGGTAATTGCTTGTTGCCTCCACCCCCCGGTACCATGGTGCATTGGCAAACCCTTCCTCCGTCAGGTCCGAGGCTTCATAAAACCCGAGGTAAGACTGGGCAGAAAGGCTTAACACGCGGGAAACCCCGACAATGCGGCCCCATACGTCCAGCCCGTACCCCTGTGCGGTGTGCAGGTTCCAGACCTGACTGTACCACTGGTCAATCAGGGCTGCGGGGTCGAGCATCTGGTTCCAGCCTGCAACCAGTGCCTGCATACGCGGCGCATTGGCATACTGGGATAAAAAAGTCTGCTGCACGCCCTCCATCAGAGCACCTGCACAGTAATTGTTGCGGCTGAAACAACAGGGATCTGATCAATATTGACCTGCACGGTGGAGGCGGCTGGCTGGGCGGCAAGACCCACGGTTATGCCGACAATTTTAACCCAGTCCCCCACCTCGCTAACGCTGGAATAAAAATTGCTGGCGTAAACCGTGCCACCAATGGGCACACGCTGCGTGCCCGTGGCCCCTTCAAACCCCGCCACAAGAGCGGCCTGCACATCCGCCACCGCCGTAGACGGTACAGCAACCCCACCCGCCAGCACCACCGCCACATAAACAGGTGTTGCCTGCGCGCGGGTAAACTGCACGGTATATTGTGGATGTTTGGCATAGGCTGCATTGGGGTCCGTCACAACCACACTGCTTGTGCCCACACTTGCGCAGCCGGGTGTTTTTTTACGCATGATGGCCAGAGCCACATCCGTATCCAGCCCGCCATTGACACACACATACAGGCTGTGCGGGGGCAGCGTTACCCCGCCTGTGGTCACAGGGTTTGCCGTGCTGTTCTCGCTCACATAGGCATCGGTCACACCGGGGGTGGACAATACCTCCCCCGCCAGCGCATCCAGCGGCCCCATGGCATTGCGTGCTACGGTCTGCTGGCGGCGCAGTTCAAACGCCTGCCGCCCTTCCACCGCCTGCCCGGCTACCCCTGCCGCGGCGTTGCTCACACTGGTCAGCCCCACAACAGACTGGTACACGCCCAGGCTCAGCGGCGGGCATTCCACCGCCCCCGTAACCGTGCACGAAAACGTGCCCACCCCATACCCCGTGGCATCCAGCGTTATGGCGCCATCGGCTGCATAGGTGTTACCACTCCCGTCCTGCACCAGTGTCCCCTGTGGCACAACAGTACCTGCCGCACCCGAGCACTGGCAGGTGACCACCGTAGCCGTGGCGGGTTTGCGGGTCATGAAATACAGGTTGCCAATGGCGTCCTGCATACGCCCTGCTGCCCGCGCGGGGTCCACACCATTGAACAGGGCAAGCATCTGGTCATACGCATCGCCCACAATGGCGGTAAGGGACATGGCAAGCTGGCCCTGCGGGGTGGACAGGTCGGTATTGAGCACATTGCCAAAAGCTGCGTTCATATCATCAAGAATACCGACCAGAATATCGCTTTCTGCCGGAGCCACAAACCCCGCATCGGTCATGGTTGGGGCGGGTACGGCGGTGGTCCCCACGGTGTTAGAACCCGACATGCTGCACATCTCCCGAAGTGGTGGATACAAGAACATAGCCAGATAACTGGCGGTTGGCGGCAATGCCGGTCAGCACACACCGGGCGGCGGCCACACCGGCCACGGCACTGGCTGCCTGTTCCGCCTGCATCCGAAACACAGGCGCAGCCTGCGTGTGAGCCAGAATATGCTGGCGGTAGGGCAGTCCGGTTGCGGTGTTGTAGTAACATTCACCCATAAAAACCCTGATGGCAGAAGCAACATTCTGGCATACGGCATAAGAGCCCGATGCCACGGCCATATTGCCGCTGGCATCGGGCAGCAGGTCCCATGTGGTCCGGTCAAGCAGCAGCGTGTTCATGACGCCCCAATAAAAAAAACCGCCCATTGGGGCGGTATGTTACAAAAAACAGTGTCTGTTGCACGGACATGCGCCTTATTGCGGGGCACCTGTTTTGCCCGCTCCGGGCTGCACGCCTGCATGGGTATGGTTTTGCAGGCTGATCTGCCCGGCCTGCACATCCCCCTGCGCACTCAACCCACCCTGCACCTGTACTGCACAGTTGATCTGGCATTGGCTGGCATTCACCACAAAGCGGCCTGTGGTATTCAGCACAAAGTCCTCCCCAACCCAACCGGCGTATTCCTGCGGGGGAGCATTTAAAAACCCGCCAATATACAGGGAGTCTGCATAATCATGCTGGCGGTAGGAGCCGGGGGCTGCTGGCTGGCGGGTGCTTTTTACGCTGGCAATATCCCGCCCGCAGACAATAATGGCCCCGATATCCCCCACCACCGGGTCACAGATCAGCGCGCGTCGGCCCCCTTGCAGGCGCAGGTAGGGCACGTTGTGAATCAGCCCGTGCGGCGTGGTGCGGCCTGCCCCGTCCTGCTGGTGGACCATGGGTTGCACATCCACCATGCCCACCGGCTCCAGCCCTGTTCCGCGCACGGCCCTTACCTGCACAAGAGCCGTAGCTCCCAGCATGGCCAGCACCCGCCGAATGGCCGCATTGGTGGCGTTAAACGCACTGGCCCCATCCTCGGCCCGCAGGGAGCCTACCAGTTTATCTTGCAAATGCCTGTCCGGCAAAGTCTGGCCTTGCCGCCTCTACTGTTGTGAACCATGACCCATCGGGCCGTTCGGTTTGCAGGTCATGATGCACGTTCTGCACAACCCATAACCCGCCTGTGGGCAGCGGACTGCCACCGGTGCGCATCTGGCTGGCCTGCGCAGACCCGGCCTGTGTGGAGGCAAATCCCGCAGCACCCCCTGCCGTGGCCTGCGTGGCGGTTCCGGTTTGCAGGCTGACCGTATCCCTGAACCGGATGTCGGGGTTGAACACGGTCTGGAACGCCACACCATACTGGCTGTAACTCGGGTAACCCACCAGCCCGGTCGCCACGCTAACAGGGTGCACCGGCCCATCCGCCTCCATGCCCGCAGGCCAGATGGCCAGCACCCCCACCCCGATCTGGTAGGAAATACGGGCCGCGCGCGCACAGCTATCCACCTGCTCGGCTATGGACCCCTTGTAGTACACCCCTCCGCGCAGCAGGATCTGCACGCCATAATTGGCAAAACCCAGCCCCGCCTTGCTGGCCAGCGCCTGCATGACCGTAGCAACCGGCACATCCCCCCCAAACGACGTTGAGGTCACCGGCACGGCCGCTGGCAATGCGCCTGAGAGGGCACGGACCTCAAACGTTACATCGGGGCTGTTGGCGTAATCCACAAAAGCCTCGACCACGCCGCCAGAAAACACAACCGGCAGGCTGCCCTGCGCGGCACTGTTCCCCGCCATAATGGTCACCGTATTACGCGTTTGCGCCGCCATACCCGCCTGCATGAGCGAAAGGCGGTTAAGCAGAGGCTGCGCCAGCCCTTCCACCCGCAAGGCGCAGGTCATCCCGCTTTCCAGCCCTGTGCTCATGATCTGGCAGTGCACGCAATAGCCGCTCAGAGTTATTGTTTCTGCCCCGCCGGGGCCAAACCCGTCCTGCGCCAGAGTGAACACCACGTCCACCTGCCGGTTGGCCAAGGCGGCTGGCTGTGTACCCCCCTGCACCCCCAGCGTACCCCCGGCGGCTACCGTGCTGTCCTGTGCGGTCTCAGTCATTGGCGTCCTCCGCGTAAACAAGCACAAAACGGCTGCCAAGGCCGGTGTAATCGGGGTCCTGCGTGCCCTGCGTATCTGCAAAGGCCAGGTCTCCGGGCAAGGTGGTGGCACTTTGGCGCACAAGCCATGTGCGGTCCTGGCACAGCACGCCTGCCAGGACGGGGCTGTCATCCACCCACAGGGCGGCGTACAGGCCAGTGCTGCGCTGCTGCACATCCAGCCTGCATGCCTGCCCCGAAAGCGGCACACGCAGGCTCTGATAGGCAACCGCGCTCAGGGGAATAACAACCGCCATTACAAAAACCCCGCCACGCTCATGTTGGAGGTAAGGGCCTGCACGTGCCCTCCGTTCCGCACAGCCTGCCCCTGCGGGGTGGCGGTGCCCGCATATGTTGCGCTGGCCCCCAGCCGCACCTCCTGCACAACCAGTTCGGCCACCAGCATGCTCACCCCTGCATGCACATCTCGCCGGATCCGGTAGCCGGTTACGTTGACATTGGCGTAAACCGCCTCGGGCATAACAATGTGGTAAAGGCCAAGGTCGGCCACCAGCGCATCCAGTGCCGCCACAAACAGCGCACGCGCCTGCAACCCGCCAGAAAGGGCGGGCATACCCAGTGTGCTGAGCAGGTCCCCCAGCACACTCGCACTCCCCAGTTCCATGCTGGACCCGTCGCACAGCATTTCCACCCCATACTGGCCGGGCATGCGCACCTTGTTGTAGGATAGGAAGGACCCGTTCTCCAGCGGGGCAGTGGCAATGCGGCACTGGCTCTGCACATCCAGCGCGCGCACATGCCCCGATGTCAGGACCGGTCTGTTATCGGGCGTAAAAACACCCCATTGCCGCTCGGCCTGCGCCAGAACAGCGGCATTCAGCATGGTTGCCACGGCTGTGGAGGCCGAGGCCGAAACCCCTGCCTTAACCGACTGGCCCAGAAGGGCAGGCACCCCTGCCGCCACGGGCACATCCCATACGGGGGGCAGACTGATGGGAAGCATGGGCATGATGGCAAACTCCATCCTGTGAAATGACAAAAACAAAGGGGAAAAGGGCTGCGCCAGTACATGCCCTATGGAGGGCACGAGGCACGAGGCCGTGGGAATGGGCGGCAAGGGGGAACGCAACAAAAAAGCGGCCACTGGGGCCGCCTGTTGCACGTTACAAACCCTCCTACCCGCCCTGCCCCAAAGGGAGGGAGCCACACAACATTCAGGGGGAGGGCAGATGCCACACCTGTGCCTTGACCTGCGCAGGAACGGCAGGGAACGGGTCCACCCCCGTATTGCGGATAAGGGTCTGCACGCTTACCTGATCGCAATGAGGGTGAACGGGGCGGTTTTTGCACACATACACCCCCGCCCTGCCCCGCGTGGGGGAGTAAACGGCCTTCCATACCGAGCTTGGCACATACACATGGTCATGCCCCTGCATGGCAATGGGGCGTAAATGAAAAGCCGGGCCTGTAACCACATACAGTTCGCCCTCACGCTCGGCCAGCAGGCGCACCTTGTGCTCCATGCGTGCCCAGATCCCCTTATTGAGCACAGAGGCCTGAGGAACAATGTTGGACAGGGCATAGGTTTCCTGCTGGGCCTGTAGGGTTGGCTGGTCCCCACTGGGGGCCATGTGCCCGCGGTCATAAGGTTTTGTGCGCCTGTAATCGCTCAGCGCGGCACCGCCGGGCCAGCGCGGGTCGGCATAAAAATGCCCTTTGCGCGGCAGGTCAGCCGCAGCGGCCAGATCATTCGCCCGCAGGTGTTCCGCCGCCCATAACGGTCCGTGCGACACGGTGGACACAAGGGCCGCATACCCAAGGTTACACAGCAGGGTCGTTCCCTGTTCCAACTGGCGGTTGGTCAGTGCTGGCAACTGGGCATTTACCCCGAATGCCTGGCATTGTTCCTCCACCGCCCAAGCGGGAACAGCAACAGAACACCATACAAAAAAAGCCAGTACCACACGCATGGGGCGCACCATAAACCAGTTTCCTGCCCGCATGATAGACCATGCCAGCACCTTGCACCGCTCAACGATACAGAGCCTAGAACTGCCCCATATTGGCCTGCCGCGCCTGCATGCGCAGCGTGCTCATCCGGTGGGCGACCTCATTCCCGATAGCCTGTGGGGTGCTGTTGGGGGCATTGACTGTAATCTGTGCCTGCACCGCAGGGGCGGAAGCCGTGGAGGGGAGCACCATACTGGCAACCCCCACGGCCCGGCTGATGGCATGCAGGTAATCTGGCACAGGGGGGAGTGCCCCCTGTGCTGCTCCCTCCAGCCCCCCAGACACACCCGCATGGTGCAGAACATCTGCCATAAGCCCGGCATGGTGCGGCATGGCGCGCATTGTGTCGTAAACACCGCACATCCTGTGCACAGCCCCAAACGCCGCATTTTTTTGTGCCTGTGTGGCCGCCATATGCCCCAGCAGCATGGCCACGCCATGCCCGGCCGGAACGTAAACCTTTTGCCCATACCCGCCTGCAATGGCGCACATAGACCTCCCCCCTCCAGCATCGGGCACCAGACAGGAAGACTGGTGGGTAGCGAAGGACTGCACAAATACCGGCTCGGAGGGAGCCAGCAGCGCAGCACTCCTCAGCACGCCAGCCCCCTGCGGCGCAGTTCCGGTAAAGGCCATACCGGGTAAGGCCCCATCCTGCCGGGCTGCCATAACCTGCACCGCTCCATCTGGTGCCACAAATTGCTGTGGCATCTGCCACAGGGCGGGCGATACTGGGCGGTCCTGCCACAATTTTTGCAAAAATCCGCTTAAAGCGGGCTGGCTTTTTCCAACCTGCTCCAATGGCTGCACCGCAGGGAAGGACATTCCGGGAGAGAATGCTGCCATACCGGGCACCTGTGCCCCGGCCAGCCCGGCCCCTTCTGCCCGCACCATTGGAAGCGCAGCCATAAGGGCTGCCACCACACCCCGCCCGTGCGCGCCCCCCGACCTGAGCGGAGAAGCCCCGCCCTGCGCGGCCCCCACCAGCACAGACAGCACCGCCCGCGCCATTGCAGCATGCACCGGCACCGCGCCTGCCCCACCGGAATACCGGGGCACCAAGGCGGCAGTCAGGCACTGTGTTAGCGTTGCCATTGCGTTTTACCTGTTAAAGCGTTTGATAAGAGCCATTTCCAGCAGGTTTTCAAAATCCTCGCTGTCATAAACGGTTTGCAGCTCGCACAGGCTGGCCAGCCCTTCGAGCATGACCAGCGCGTGCCGCTCGCTTACATTGGGGCATCGGGCGGCGGCGCGCCGGGTTCTGTCTGAAGCAGGGCCGACAGAAGGGAAAACAACGGGCCGACGCCCTTGAAAAAATCCACATGCAGGGCAAAAGCTTCCTTCTGGAGCCAGCCAACGGTGGGGATTTCCTCCAGATCGCTCTCATCCAGCGGGCGGCGCACGGCGGCGTTGCGCGGGTCGGGCTGTACGCTCACACACCGCATGAGCCGCTCCAGCAGGCTGTCCATCCGCTCGGGGTCCATGGCACCAAAAATGCCCAGCCCCACGGCTGCAAGCCCGGCCAGCCCGGCATCCACCTCCAGCCCCGGAATGTCCGCGCCCGAGGCAATGGCTGCCTGCAGGCAGTGCCGCCCCCACTGGTCCGCCTCCATGGCGGACATGCGGGTAATGACAAACACCTTGCCGTAATCCGCCCCTTCAAGCGGGACGGTCACGCTGGTCTGGCGGATAGCCATTACAGCCCCGCCGGGTAAATGGCCTGCCAGCTTACGGCAAAATGCCGGTCTGCCAGCAAACGTCCGGCACTGGGCATGGGGGACACGCCGTGCAGAACGCCATTGACCAGTGTGTATTTACGACCTGTGCCGGTGAGCGTAATTTCCGCCCCAAGACGGTAAAGCGTGCGCGCGGTCTGCTGGGCGGTCATAATGGCTTCAAACACGATGACGCTCTCGCTCGCGGCAGAAAGCGTAATGGACTGCTCCACGGGTTCGGGCACAAAACCCGCGTTCAGGTAACCATCTATCGACATCTGGGTATGCGCGCAGTTCTGCTCCGCCACATCCCACGCCCGGTCGGTTGAAAAGTTCTTGAGTGTGACGGGCGCATTATACAGGCCCGGCACGGTTATGGTGAAAATGGCATTGGCTGCCGAAATATCGAGCGCCATAATTACTGTACCTCAACACTGTTCAGGGTAATGGCCTGCACGCTCTGGCCATCCGCGTACCACAGGCGCGCGGGCGGGGTGGTACGCGCCACACGGAAGGACGCCGCAGCGCTGGACACGTTGGGCATAAAATACCACCCCCGCGTGGCCACGCTGTCCGCCGCCGTAGCCACGGCCGAGGCATTGTTGATCTGCTGCCTTTGCGCCGTGCTTAACGCCACACCGGGCTGAATGGCCCCAAAACCCAATGCCTGCGTAATGGTGCCCTGCACGGCAGCCGCCACCAGGGTATCGCCCTCCGTATTGTACGGAATCTGCCCGGTATTGAGCAAAAGGGTGATCAGGTCCGAGGTCAGGCTGGCATTGAGCCAGATCTGGTTGACGTAACTATCCGCCCACAGGAACGGGCCAGACACACAACCGGGCCGCATGAACTGGAACGTGCTGGAACCGTTGGCATACGCACCGTAAAAATTGTAGCCGTTATCCAGCAGTGTTGCGGCCATTGTGCCATCCATCACAGGCGGCACAATCAGCCCCGATGCATCCTGCACCATGGCCAGCGTCTGCCGCCCCGCCGTTGTGCCAAAGGAGAGGGACGCCATCCACCCAAGGCAGAGGGCCGCTGTCTGCGGGTCATTGTACACAGCGCTGACCCCGCTCAGGTTCTGGTTTTTAAGCCATACGCCAAATGCGGTTGTGCTGTTCTGGGTGGTGGCCTGGGTGTCCGTATCCCACAGCACGGCCCAGATGGTGTTCCCCTGAGTGGCCACCCACTGGGCCATGGCCTGCTTGTCCGCCAGATCAGGCTCAAAAGCGGGGGTCAGGGCATTCCATGCGGCATTGGTGGCGCGCAGGGCGGTTAGCTGCTCGGCCACGCTCTGCCCGGTTGCGGGGTTTGCGTACCCCCCAAACAACAGACGGGCGGGCGTCAGGGCCGCATTGGTGTAGCCTGCAAAATATACGCAGGCCATCTGGTATTCTACGGACTCCATACCAAATGCCGCACCCACATCGGCTGCGGCGGTAAAGTCCTTTACGGTGCCCACGGGCACAACAGCGGCATTGGTGCTCAGGACAAGGCCGGTCAGGGCGTTCAGGCTGCCACCGGCGGCCAGTACACCGGGGGTGACCTTGACAATGGTGGAAATGGGAATGCCAGCCACAGCGTTACTCCTCTGGCGGGTCGGATACATCGGCACTGAGTGCGATGACCGAAAGGGTTGTTGCAAAATCCTGAGCAATACTCAGGCTGAATGTGACCTGCATGTGCAGGGTTACAGTCCAGTTTTCTTCATACTGATGTTCGGCGTCCCTGAAGCCGGACTGGATGGGGGCTTCCACATCCAGCGGGGCAAGCGGGAAGGGCAGACCCATAAAAAAGGCACCGGCCTGCGGGTCGCGCCACAGGGCGGCTATGGTTTGCACGTAGCTCCCCGCACCACAGCCAAACACACCAAGCTGCACGCCCAGCTTTACGGGTTCGCGCACCTCCCGCGTGGTGGGCGTGTAACTCCAGCTATTGGTGGCAAGGCGGGTACGCTCCACCAGAGTCATGGTAATAAAAGGGGCTAAAGGTGGGGCCACGCGGTTCTGCTGGCCCTGCACCACCTGCACGCATGAAGGCAGGGTGCTGAGCAGCCAGTTGCGCACGGCCCCATAAATCTGCCCATCATCGGGAAAGGTTACGCCTGTGGGCTGTTCTGCCGTATCACCAGAACCTTGGACCATTCCCCCTCCCCCCATTGTTCGAGGGACTGGGTAATGAGCCAGTCCGCTCCGTAAAACTGCAAAATATCGCCCCCGCACTGCAATGCGCCGTTAAGCGCACGGGCGGCAGCAGGCAGGTACACCACGCGCCTGTCCGCCTGCTGGGCAATATTCTGCACCAGTTGCAGGTCCTCCCCCGCTACGGCCTGCACCTCTATTTGCAAATCCAGTGCGGTGTAGGTGGGGGTCTGGCTGCCATCGGGGTTGGTTACACTCCCCGTGCTGGCCAGCAGGGTTGCCGCAACACAGGGGTTGACCGCACCACTCAGCCGACCAGCCAGTGCAAAAATCTGCATGGCGGAACACTCCGGTTACACAAAAATCAGGGCCATATCCGTGGCATCTGCGGTCCACCGGGCACGTAGCGTGCCTGCCGCAGCCCCCGCGTGGCCGCCCAGAAGGCCGCCCCGTACTGGGTCTGGGCAAACCATGCCGCGCGCTCGGTCTGGGTGGCATAATCGGTTGTGACCGACACACTCCCCCTGCTGGCGGAGGCCACACGCCCCACCAGCCCGCCATTGCCGCCCTGCTCCTGTGGCAGCTCAAGCGTGGCAATATGGGCCACCAGCAACCCCAGCAGCAGCGCGCGCCGCCCTGTATCAGGCACCAGGCCTGTGGGGGTATTGGGCAGGTACAGCGTAGCCTGCTCAAAACAGGCCTGTGCCTGCGTTGCCCCCACACTGGCCGCAAGCCCCGCGAACCGGGCCGACCAGGCCGTGTAATCAAACACGACCACGCCCGGCATGGCGGCACCTGTTGTGGGGACCGCCGTTGCAGGTACAGGGGTTGTGGTGGCGTCGGACATCAGGCGGCATCCCGGGCAAAGGGTGTTACACCGGGCAGGCTGGTGGGCTCCAGCCCTTCCAGCCCGGTGCGGTGCTGGCCACGCTCGGCCAGTTCCGCCCCGGCGGCATCCGTATCGGGCTGGGCAAAAATCAGCCCGTTCTTGAGCGGCAGAAAGTTGGGGTTCTGCGCCAGCCATGCCTGCCAGAAGCTGGCATCCACCTGTGTACGCCCCCCCATGCCCAGCAACAGGTTGTCCCGCGCATGGTAGCGCGGGTCTGCCTTGGCCCCGTTCAGCCGCACGCACGTGCTGGGTTTGGGCGGCGCCATAACCGGGGTAGCCGCACGGGCCCGCGCGGCCAGTTCGGCCGTGTCATACAGGTCCAGCACAAGCCCTGCGGGCATGCGGCAGATAACCGTAACCGTGCCCCCTGCGCGGGAGGCATTGGAAGATGCTGCTGCCATTGGTTTTAAACCCCTGCCATGGTGACGCAGGCCTGCGGGTAGAACCAGATGGTCCCCCATGTGCCCTGCGATTTTTTCTGCCGGAAGCTGGAAGAATACCGTTCCACCGCATGGGCACGCAGTTTTTCGGTAAAGGCGGTGGTCACGGCCTGCTGGCCTTCCACCTCGCTGACAAACAGCTGCATGAGCGTGGTAGCCGCCTGCCCGCCACCCAACGTGACCCCGGCTTCGGGCAGGGTCTGGATGGTCAGGTTGGGCAGGTTTTTCTTCAGCAGGTCACTCAGCGCGACCTGATACTGGTTGGTATAGAGCAGGCACTGCTGCCGCTCGGTGGGAATAACCAGCGTAAGGGGCGATTCAAGCGTAAGGTTACCCCCCATCTGTGCAGACAGCGTGCCAAAAGCCTTGAGAATATCAGCATAAACCTGAACGGGGTCCGTTGTATCCGCCCATGTGTTCCCTGCTGCTGCCGTGCCGGACGCCGCAAATTTGGGCGTGGGGGCAATGGCGGGCGGCAGGTTGGGGTCGTTGAGCGCACCATACAGTTCCAGCCCGGCAACGCCGAACAGGTTGATCTGGTTCTGGTTACGGTTCAGGACCGAGGCAGAGGCAAGGTTCTTCTGGTTGACCCAGTCAATTTTGGCAGCGCCCATACGCTCCACCTCACGCTCGCCCCAGCGGGTCCAGGTCTGGTAGTAAAAAGACTGGCGCTGCACCCAGTTGGCGTTGGAATCCACCGTGCCTGCGGGGCTGTAATCATCATACGCTGCGGCATAACCGGAGAGTTCCACAACCGGGAACTGTGCGGTATCGGTTGTCCAGTCCCCTTTACGGGCGGTGCCGTAAATGGCCTCCGAGCGGGTGGGCGTTACCAGAGCGCGAATAACCACCGGGTCGGTATAGGTGGTGAACAGGGCGGGAATACCGCTATTGGGCGCGGTCACCGCCATATTGGCAGGCAAGGCCGCATCCTGCGCCAGTTCGGAAAAATAGCGGCTGACACCACCAAGATGGATCCCCCAGTCCCGCGCAAGGGCTGGTGCATCGTTCCGGAAAAAAGTGCTCATACCCTGTTAGTTCCCTGTACCAGAGGTGGAGGAAAGCGCGCTACGCGCACCCGCAAGTGGGCCGGTGATAATGAACGGCAGCCCCGCAGCCGCCCCCTGCGCCACCGACCAGCCCGTATCCACCGTGCCGGTAGGGGCCGCCCCTGCGGCCGCACACTGGAGCGTGCCATCACTAAGGGAGGCATAAACCGCCTGCCCCGTGGCCGAGGCCGTGGTCGCCTGAGCGAACACATCCCCCCCTTCGGCCAGCCCCACCATAAAGCCCTGCGCAATGGTCATGGTGTTCTGCTGCATATACTGCGTGGCCTGCCCCTGCTGGGCGCGCACAACAAAACCTGTCGGTGCTGCCTTGGGGTTTGTCGGGTCAGGCTTGTTCAGCACAGTGGTGCCGTCAGCCTGTACCCAGGCAAAGGCGGCCACAACCACACCCCCCGCCCCGGCACAAAACCCGTTAGCCCCGGGCACAACCATGCGCTGGGGGTTCTGGCTGGCCCATGCACCGGGGAACCCGGCAGGCCAGCCATAATGCACTGTATTGGGAAAAGGCATTGCTTTTTCCTCCTTGTTTTAAAGTTTACGCGGCGCAGACACGCCAAAGCGGGTTGCCAGATGCGCCGCATGGGGGGCCGCATGATCGGCCGCGCCCAGCGCATGCCCCGCGCGATCCCCCATGCCGGATGCGGCGGGGGTAGCCGCCGTGCCAAGGCAGGCCAGCACAAGGGCCTTGAGCCCCGGCTCGTTTACGCCCTCCGTGCCCACACCCTGCTCACCCAGAGCGTAGCGCAGAATATCGGCCGCACTATCCATGCCCAGCACATCACCCACCAGCGGGCGGACAAGGCTGCGGGCTTCCTGCGCGCTTGCGGCACGGGTGCGTTCGGCGGCCAGAGCTGCGGCAACGGCACTCTGCACCGCGCTGTCCTGCGCAGTGGCAGGCTGTGCCGCCTGGTCCTGCTCGGTGGCCGAACGGGCGGGCTTCTGCTCCGGGGATAGGGAAGGGCTGCCCGCAGTGGTGTGGGCTGCGGGGCCTGTGCCACCCGCCCCTGCCTCTGCCGCGCCATTATCCGGCGGCACCGGGGGGGCTGCTCCTTCTGCCGTGCCCTGCGCACTGGCTATGCCGGTATGCCTGAGCCATGTTTCCAGCTCGCTCAGGCTTGCGGTCATGGCCAGTGCGCCTGTGGCAAAAGCCGTGCCAAGGCGGGCAAAAACCTGCCCCGCCGTGGGGGCTGCATGTGTTTGAACCATAGCAATATCCTTTGGTTTGGCATCCGCCACCACAACATCCGGCCCGGCACGCCCACTGGGCACAAGAGCCACGTGGTTGCCGCGAATGTTGGTCATGCGCCCGTCATAGGGCTGGCCTTCAAACTGGCCTGCCTCCATGACCGGCGTGTAGCGGTACGCGCAGGAGAGTTCGCGCTGCGCGCCCGAGCGGATGTTATGAATGGCCCCGGCATTCCAGATCGCCAGGGAATTGGTCAGATACGGGCTGGTAAAGCGCGCATTGGTGCCCGTGGTGCCCACAACCAGATCGGCCCGAGGGGCGGCAGCGGTAACGTGGGCATGTTCGGCCAGCACCGGCAGGGCGTTAAAGCTGGGCGCTGCGCGGGCCAGTTCCGCGGGGTCACGCAGCAGGTTGTACAGCCTGTCCGGGGCAAGGCCCAGCGCATCTGCACCGGGTATTTCGCGCCCGTAATAGGCGTTAACGCACGCCTTGCTTATGGGGGTTGCGGCCACATGCAGGCGTCCGTCCTCATCGGTCATGCGGACCGAGCCCATGCGGTCATGGGCGAGTGTGTCATTCATGCTGTTCTGCTCTTTTTGCCTGTGGCGTTTTGACAAAATCCGCATCCGGCCCACCACCGGGCATGGGGTGGGCAAGCCCTGCGGTGCGGTACAGGCTCTGGGCATCCGCTGCCTCACGCGCACGGGCCTCGTGCGGGGTGATCTTGCCCGAGAGGATATTGGCCGTATCCATGTCGGTTTTGGTTTTTTCCACTGCGGCGGCTTCCTGCTCGGACATCTGCCACAGGGGAACGAACTCAAAATCCAGATCGGGGTCTATGCGCCCCCACAGGTTAAGCTGAACATGGTGAAACAGAGCCCGCAGCACGGGGGCCATGTGGGCCTCCTGAAAAGCTGCGATCTCGTCATAAAAAACCCTGATTTCCCCTTGCGAGGACGCATTAAGACCCTGCGGCTGGATCCCAAACAGCTTGACCAGCGGAATACCGGGAATACCGGCCATGAACTCCTGCGACTGGGCCTGAAGTTCCGCAAGACCGCTGAGCGGGGCTGACTTTATGTCAAAATCCTCGCTCTCGCGGTCGAGCACGAACGTACCGTTGTTGCTCTGCCAGGCATTCATGGCCGCAACACGTGCGGTAACACTCTGGGCATCAATATCGGCATACTGCACGCCGGTATCGGACTGCATGGTGCCGCTCATATCCGTTTTCAGAATCTTGGTGGCAAAGTTGCTCACCATGTCCGATACTGACTGCCGCGTGCGCAAAAAATTGTGCACGTAGGTTTCCAGCATCTGCGGCAGGGCCAGACCGCCAAAGTTGAAGGCGGGCTTGAGAATATCCGGCACTTCAAACGGCACCACGCTCAGCAGGCGCGAACTGTTGACCAGCACCCCCTGCACCCACCAGTCCGCCGGGCGATAGTAATCCGCCCGCAGCGGGTTATCCGCATTATAGCTGTTGGGGGTGGTCCATATGGGGTCTATGTTCACCAACCGTTCAAGCTGGCCTCGCGCCATGCCGTGCGGGGTTAGGCACAAAGGAACGGCCTGCCCGGCGTCGTTCAGGGGTACACCACGCAGGCCAACCCATATATGGCCCACGCCAAAGCCCAGACCATGCACAATCTGGCGGCGCACCACATCGCGCACATGCAGGCGCTGGAACTCCACCTCCACCGCACGCAGGCGCGCGGCTGTCTGGGTGGCATCGGCCTGCACGCCGTTGCAGCGGAAGCGGATCCATGCCCGTGTTGCCTCACGCGCAATGATTTCCACGGGTTTTCTAAACTCGGCCCGCAGCATCATGGCGGCCAGAGTGGGGTAGCCTTTAAAGGCAAGCCCCTGCTCCACAAAGCTTGAGACCATGCCATACTGCGCGCTGGCATACGCCCCCAGCCCTTCATCCATAGCCAGTGCAGCCGCCCCTGCCCCGCGCACCCCGCGTGGGGGCTGGTAAGGCAGAAACAGGGCCGCCGCCCGGTCCTGTATGGTGGGGGAAGGCTCCTCCAGAGCATGCCCGCCAAAGCCAGACAGGGCACTCAAGCCCAAACGCCGCTTACCCCCGCCATGCCCTGTGTGCGGGTGGGTTGGCGGGCGGGTGGATGATGGGGCCGCAGCGGGCGGGTTATGGGGCAAAAATGGCTCCATGCGCCCAGCCTTGCCCCGTTGCGCCGCTGTGGCTGCGCGCACTCCCCCACCCTGCGCAGGGTTTGCGCCTGAATGCCCACGCAGGCGGGCCAACCAGTTTGTCATCCGTTTTTTCCGTCCCTGCTGGCGTGCAGAATGTGCCGGAGCGTTCCGGCGTTAAAGCGGGGCATGGTGCGCCGGTTGTGAATAATCCCGTCCAGCGCATAGCGCAGCGCATCTATCCAGTGGTTATGCGCGTCCTCCACAATGGGCAGAATATCCCCTGTGTCCTTGTCTATTCTGTAGGAATACAAACGAAATTCCTCCGCAACCCGCTTGCAGCGCGGGTGCACCACAATGGCATCAAACGCTTTAAGCCGGGCTATGCCGTCCTCCACGCTGCCGGGCCATTTTTTGGCGGCACTGATACGAAACCCATATGTGCGGGCAAGAAAACTTATGGTTTCCGGTCGGGCGCCATCGGCCTTCCATGGCCATTGCCCGGCATTGGGGACCTGCCCCAGCACGGCGGGTATGGCATCCAGCTCCACGCCAATGCCTCCGGCTTCATGGTCGATATACACTGTATTGCCCGCAATAAAGCAGCGCAGAGCGGCCAGTGGGTCTTTGGCAAAACCCCAGTCCACACCGTAGTAAAACCGTGCATCCTCGGGCACTGCAAAGTCCTGCACCCGCACCCGTCCTGCAAAAATCTGGGCTGCGGAAAAACTCTGGTAATCCCCTTCCCACACATGCCCGTATTCATCGGGGCGGGTGCGCTGGTCCTCCAGCCGCTCTGTTGGCAAGGTGCCCTGATCAAACCACGGGTTATCCGACCAGTTGGCCCGCACGGCCACAAGGTCCGCCCGGTCCGAGCCAGCACCACGGAAAAACGCATCCACCGCATCGGTTGGAGCATGAGGGTTCCATGATGCCCAGATTTCCGCCCCTTTTTTGCGTAAAGTGGGCCGCAGCATACGCCAGCTCAGGGCGGAGACGGACTGCGCCTCCTCCACCCATGCCCGGTCAAACCCTTCAAGTGACTTCAGGCTTTCTGCCGTGTGGTTCTGCATGCCCTGAAACACAATCAACCCATCCCCCGGTGTGCGAATGGCCCTGTCCTGCACATCAAAATACTGTTGCAGGTTAAACTGGCTGATTTTATCAATAATCAACTGGCGGGAGGACAACTGGGTGGATTTCTGCACCTCCCGGATGCACACTGTGCGGTGCCCTGCCAGCCGCAGATGCTCCTCCACCACGCATTCGCCAAAAAAATGCGACTTGCCAGACCCCCGCCCCCCATAAGCGCCTTTGTAACGGCACGGAGCCAGCAGGGGTGCGAACACCCTTGCCGTGGGTATTTTAAGGCTTGGTCTGCTCATTTTTTACTGCTTCTCGCACCTGCGGGTCCACAATCACACGGCGAATGGTGCGGGGCCTGCCATCGGGCCGGGCCGCGGGGGGCTCCTGTGGTTCACCTGCTGCTTTTTCGCCGTAGCGGGCAGGCGCACGCTTGGACATGATCCATTTGAGGGTATCAATCCGCAGGCGCATGGCGGCTGTATCTTCCCCGCTAATGCTATGGACCTCCTGCAACAGCCGGTCCTCAAACGCTTCTGCTGCCAGCACTCTTGCGCGGGCGTAGCGACTGGCCAGTGTGGGGCTTGCACGCAGGCTGGCGCGCATATGCTCCCATGTTGGCATGCCCGTCCCCGTGCTGATCTGGCGCAGGGTGTGGCCTTCCTCCGCCTGACTGAAGATATGCTCCCAGACCTCAGGCGTAATAGCCGGTTCGGGCAGTACTGTGGCGGGAACTGGTGTTTTTTTGCATGCAGGCATGGGTGCTGGCCTTATTGTGGGGCGTGGTCCTGTGCGGCCAGCCTCCTTCCACCGTCTGGCTGGTACGCTCGCGCGCGATCATGGCGTGAATGCGCTGCATGGCAGGCTGGGGGAGCTGGCCCACAATCGAACCACGTACCGCCCGCTCGCGCACCACACAGCGCACGCGCACCTCTGGCGGCAGGTTGGCCTGCGCACTCTCGCACCACGAAAGGGGAACATCGGCCCTGTGGCGTGTATTTTCCGCCTCGGGCACCAAAAAGCAGAGCAAGGGCAGGCCCGCACGCAGGCCAACACACACGGCATCCGTGCGGTGCAGACGCACCACATCGGCATAGCTGACTGACTGGATCATGATTTTTCCACAAATGGCGAATACGGCCCTGTATGCCGCGTAGCGCCCAGCCCATAAAAAAAGCCGCCCGGTGGGGCGGCTTGCTGCGGTCTGGCGCAGGAATTCCAATGTAGGTATTTACATACGCAGGCTGCGCGCACATGGCAAGTTAAAAAAACGCACATTGTGCATATTTTTTACAAATCCATGCCTTGCACCAGCTTTTTTCCTGACCGTCCTAGCCTGCCGCCACACCGGAACGCGGTTTTTTACGGTTCTGGTTTGCCCGGCGCAGACTGTTATAAAACCCTTCAAGCTGCTCCAGCAGCATGGCGCACTGGGCAGAAACCTTGAGCCGCGCCCGCGCATCTGACAAATGCGGAAAAAGAACACGCCCCATCTGCATGAATGACAGCTCATCCACCAGCATCAGTTTAAGCCGCACATCGGCACACAAACCAAGAGCGTGGCGCACATCGGCCAGACGGCCAGCGGCGTGCGCACGTGTCATCTGCCAGGACACATCATCATGCCGGGTCAGGGTATTGGGCGTATGGTTTGTGGGGTATTCAATATGCCCCACATAGGCAAACACCCAGTCCCTATACCAGCGTTCCGCTGCATTGGCGGCATCCTGGGTAATGTCACGCGCATTCAGCAGCGCCTGCACCGTACCCAGCACCCGCAACGGGGCGCCCGGGGTTGCTGTGTCCACCGCAAAGATGGACTTTTCCATCCGCTCGGCCGTGGGCTGGCACCCTGCCTGCGCGGATAAAAGACCCGCATGGGGTGCTCCACCCTGCTTTTGGGAAACCTGCGTGTGGGATGCATTCATTTGCATAAAATCCTTGCCTACCCTGCCTTTTCCACCTTTTTGGGGAAAACGGGCTATAAACTGTTCAATTTTTTGTAAAGTGGCGCGCAATCAGGTCCGATTTTGCATACAATCCACATTATCCACAGGGTTGTACACAGGCTGCGGCGCATGGTGCTGCTCCCATTGTGCCCAGCGCAGCTCCTGCGCCTGTGCGCGCGCCATGCGCCGGTCGGCCTCTGCCACCATCAGGCGCAACCGGCCCTGCGTGGCGCGGGCCTCGCCACACTGTGCCTCCAGCAACGCCACCAACTGTGCCGCGGATGGAAAAAACGTAAACGCCATAAGGGCACGGCGCACAGTGGCCTCGCTCCATGCCAGTGCTGGCACTGTGGCGCAGGCTGTAACCAGCGCGACACAACGCAGTTGCAGGGCCACGCCGGGCAGTGGGTTAACCACGCCCGCGTTCAGCATTTCGGCAAACTCCTCTACCCTGCTGGTCAGTTCCAGCACAGGTAGGGGGGACAGGGCGCGGGTATAGGCTGGCAGAAGGGCACGTGCCTCGTCCACAAGGGCAGCCGGGGGAGCAAACCCTCCGGGGCGGAACGCCTCCAGCTGGCCAGCCAGTGCGGGGCTGGGCTGGGGCAGGCCCGCTGTGCCGTGGCCCTGCGCGTTCAGGCTCAACATTCCGCACCACCGGGTTTGTCATCACCCGCCATGTGGGGCTGCGCCTCTGGCGTGTTACGCGCTGGCTCCCGCCCCTGTTTGCGGGCCGCGCTGCGCTGCCTCAACCGCGCGGCCTGCTCCTCCAGCGGGTGTGGCACATGCGCCTTGCTGGAACGCCCCCGCGCTAAATCCGCCTGATTATTCCCCCGCGAACGCAGTGAGCGACTCTTGCTCTCCCTCTCACTCTCCCTTGCATCTGCGTGGGCTGTGCCGTGGCACGCGGGGGCCGGTATGGGGGGAGCACTCTCCTCCGGCGTATGCCCCCAGCGGCGGGCCGCACGGGCACGCTGGGCCAGACGGGCCTTCCAGGCCTGATTGGCTTTTTGCGCAATAACGGGGTGGTACAGCCGCCCATCCGAGCAGACGACCCACCCATGCAGGGCCACCGTGCGCAGCGTAGGCCACCGCCCGCCCGCACCGGACAGATGCGCCAGAACCCGGTCGTTATGCGGCAGGCTGCCCGCTGGCACCTGCTGCCATGCCTTGCACCACAAGGCTACGGCGCATTTAAACCCGTCCCCCGTGCTCAGGGCGAACAGGTCGCTATCCAGCAGACGGCAGGTATCGAGCGGCATAAAGGGCAGACCCCGCAAATCGCTCTGCGGTGGGGTCATTGGGGCGGGAAAAGGCCGGGGCGGCTCTTGCACCGCATCCGGCAGGCTGGTATGTGCGTTGTTCATGCACATAATGTGCGTATTAAAAATACAAACTGCAAGCGGTTTTTACGCACTGACATGCACGACACTTTTGACCACAATGCAGGCATGAACCAGAATCGGATCACGGACAGGCTTAAAACCCTGCGCGAGCGCGCCGGTTATACGATTCGTGAGTTTGCGCGCGACCTGGGGTACGGAGAGAAGTTTTCCTCCTACCGCATGTATGAGACCTCCTACAAAAAGGATGTGCTGCCCTTACCCATGGTCAAATCCATGGTGCCATTGCTCAATGGCAGGGGGGACCCGCCCATTACCGCCAACGAGGTATGGAACCTTGCCGGTGTAAGCATGGGGGAAGCTGGCCTTGTGGCCAAAATGCCCCCCCAGCCTACGCCCGCGCCAGCCCCCCCCCAGCCCGATACCCTGCCCCCGGCGGGCTCCGGCCGCATTGCCATACCTGAATATGATGTCATCACATCGGCCGGGCCGGGCTGTGTGCCGGTTCTGTGCGCCCCGCAGGACGGGTTGCGCCCGGTGGAACACTGGACCCTGCCGCGTGGCTACGTTGCGGCTTTTTCCGAAACACCAGACACGCTGGCCATTGTCCGCGTGGCGGGGGACAGCATGGAGCCGGACTACCAGTCCGGAGACAGGGTGCTGGTGGACACAGCCCACCGTATTCCCTCCCCCCCCGGTGTGTATGTTCTGTGGGACGGGTTTGGCCTTGTGCTCAAACGTCTGGAACTGATCCCCGGCATGGAGGAGCCCCGGCGGGTACGGATCATGAGCATTAACAGCGCCTACTCCACCTACGAACTCACACTGGACGAAATCAGCATTAACGGCCGTGTTGTGGGCAAATGGACCTGGAAGTAACGCCCAGCCCTCCATAAGCCCGCACTCCCCCCGCGCACATATGCGTGTTATCAGGTCTTGCGCTGTGCATTTATTACGCACATACTGGCCGTGTGTTGTTGAGGGAGAACACTTTGGAAGCGCACCCGCCCTGCCCCGACCACCGCCACGTGGCGCAGGTCGATGCCTATACCCACGCTGCCCGGCGCGGCCTGTTCAGCACCGATATGCTGCCCAGCGCCACGGCGCAGGAGCTTGCCCGTTACGAGCAGGCCATCCTGCACCTGCGCGCAGCCAGCCACAGCCTGCAATGGCCTTTTTACACCAACACCACCTTTGCTGCCGACCAGCACCGCTACTGCGAGGAAAGCATAGGCGAGATTGTACAAACCGTGCGTGACCTGCTGGAGCGCCAACAACAGCCTTTGGGGTAATGCCACGCTGGCAGCCGGACCGGCATAAGGTACCGGCCCGCACTCCCCTCTCCCCCGTTATTCCGGCCTAGTCTGGCCAGCCACCGTCGCGCTGGGCGAGCAGGCGCAGGGTTACGGCCAACGCAACCCCCACCAGCCCTACAAGCCCCCCACCCAGCACCATACCGCACTCAAAATCCACACTCATGATGCCTGAATAGCCGCGTTGTCAGCCTGACATTTGGCAAAGAGTGCCGCAATATCCGCATCACTCGGGCCTGTACCGCTTTTGCTTTGCTCAATGGCGCTCAAAACCGTGTCATACGCTTCGGGACCATATTTTTCCGCCAGAGAGACCACAGTCCCCACAATACCCAGTATGACACTAATTTCTGCTGCAGTCATGGTTCATTCCTTCCCATTGGTGGATACGGACATATCCGCATCGGCCTGCGTGGTGGTCGTCACGGTAGTCGTGTTTGTTGTCGTGCCTGCAGTCGTAGCCATAGTGCACGCAGCCGGAGTACTCCCCCCCGTAAGCCCGCTCCAGCAGGTGGAAAACGCGGCAAAATCCGCCTGCAGGGCTGCAACGGCTGTTTCGGCCAGCGTGTTCCCGGCCTGTATGGATTGCTCAAGCGCGCTCAGTTCGTCCAGCACACTCTGGCTGGCCTTGCGGGCAAGGGCTTTTTGTCCGGCACTCAAGCTTACGCCGGGCACACGCCCGGCCATAACATCGGGCATGGGGCTGGCCAGCAGGTGGTACGCACTGGCCGTATCATACACCGCCTGACGCAGCTTGCCCTGCGCGGTTTGCGCGCACGAACATAGCAGGCACAGCGCCACAAGGCTGCCCGCTTTGACATGATTTTTCATACTTATTGTTCCTGAAAGGAAAATTTTTACGGTGTGGTTTTCTCTGTAACCACACATTCCGTGGCCGCAGCATCAGCCTCCGCAGCGGGCTCGCTGGCAGATGGGGTCTTGACCAGATGAGTAGCCATATACGGCATAGCGTACTGCACTCCCAGCCCTGTTACCCGCACCATCTGGTACAGCGCAACCAGCAGTCGCCCGTGCACGGGGGCGGGCACAGCAGCCGTTATGGCCGCACAGGTGACCATACCTGCGCAGATAACAAGCGCCACGTTCTGTGGCAGAACAGAAAAAAACGAGGGAATAAAAGCAATAATCGCAGCAACCTTGGCTGTATTGCGCGTGACGGACCCCATAGCGGGCACATTGTGGCCAGTATCGGCCATGCTCAGAACCTCCATTTGACGGATTGATCGTCTGCCACTGCCCGCCAGACCCAAGGCCACACCCCGCGTGCCGCGCATGGAATTCTTCCATACCCTGAATGCAAAAAACCTGCCCCTGACAGGCAGGAACAGGTGAGCAAGGAGTATAAGGCGGAAGGGGTAAAAGGGGCGTCTTGCGTGTCTGGCGTAACGCTACGGCATTGCCCCAAAGGGCGCAGAACAGGCGACGATAAAAAACCTATGCCACACTTTGCGCGCATAAACACTGTTTTTTATTCTGCCACACATCCCAGCAACAACACCCACCGCGCAAACCCGGCCATAACACGAGAGATACCCCCTCAGAAGACGACCGCACACTCTCAAGTGTGGGTGACTATATGCTCCTAAAATAAGCCGCTCCAACCAACAAATATATGGAACGTCTGTTTAAAAAAGGAAAAATACCCAGTCATTTCATTTTTATTATGCAGGAAGTCCGCCGGACATATTATTTACAAAGTGCTCAAGAATGCCCAAGATGGAGCGTAAGACTGCGCGGTATATCCGTATTGCAATGGTCAAAAAGAACCCCACGAGTGAATTTACTATGTCCAAACTGCTAAAATGTACAAATCATGATATTCGTACCATATTTCCGCGTCTAGCCGATCTGGGTGCCTGTTCCTTCGGCGAGGATCCTGATATTTTTGGCGATACGTTGACAGAAGTTGTTGAAAATGCACCACGAGGTCATGGCCTGCTGTTCAAACAGCAAACAGTCAACGAATTAAAGACTTTACTGGCTTGCAATGAGGCAGAACTCCACCATGCAAGCTTTGCTTTGATCGCCATAAGTCCTACTGAAGAGGTTGAAGAACCACCTAATTGGGGCAATTTTCCTACCTTGCGGGCATTCTGGTCTGCCACCCTCCACAGTTTTGAACATGACCCCGAGGTACAGGCGGGAAAAGAGATTGACTCAGATATGTAAAGGCGGGTCATTCGCGTGGCATCTGCAGATGCATACCGACTGACCTTTAGGCATGTTGACATCACTTGGGAACACTTCCACCATCCTTCACCTTACGCGTCTCAGCCTGCCAGATCAGACTCCAACCAGAATCTCATCTCACATCACTGGCAGAAAAGATTTGATGGCGACCGTAATGAATCACGACCGCATAATCTCAAGGTAGGTGGCCATATACTACGAAAACACATCGCTCTCAGCGACGAATATATTAAACGTCGGATCACAAAGTAAAAACTTCCAGTATGTTCATACTTTACTACACAGGCAGCGGCTTAACGGATTATTCACAAAATACTCACAAATAATGCTTCCAATATTGATGCCTGCCTAAAAAATACTAAAGATGGATCGGAAATGCTGCTTGACCAAAACATCTCTGAAAGAGAAACTGTTGTCATTGAAAAAGCTAATCGTCAGCGTAAGACTGTACGGTATATTTGCGTTACAATTATCAAAAAAAACACAATGGGTTAGTTTACTATGTCCAAACTGCTAGACTTGACTAAATTTGGTATTATTGACTTATTCCCGCGCCTGACCGATCTGGGTACTGGCTCATTTGGCGAGGATGCTAATATTTTTAGCGATACCTTGGCAGAAGCTATTGAAAATGCGCCACAAGGTCATGACCTGCTGTTCAAACAGCAGACAGTCAACGAATTAAAGATTTTACTGGCTTGCAATGAGGCGGAACTCAACCATGCGAGCTTTGCCTTGATCCGCATAAGTCCCACTGAAGAGGTTGAAGAACCACTTAATTGGGGCAGTTTTCCAACCCTGCGGGCGTTCTGGTCTGCCGTCCTCCACGTTTTTGAAAATGACTCCGAGGTACAAGCGGGAAAAGAGATTGACTCAGATATGTAAAGGCGGGTCATTCGCCCGCACAAATTTATACCTCCACCGTCATCTTGGATATTCGCGAATGGCTGAAAATTTTGTCAGACTGAGCATTGATAGAGATCAGATCGGCCCATTTTCCATCTGGTATCTGCGCACGGGTTTTGCTACATATTAAACACAGTTCAGATAGTGGTGTTCACTGATCTGGATTTTTCACAAACTTATGACCCCGCATAAAAAGTGCTACGGCATAGATCATAGCGCAGATTCCCCCTGCGACACGCAAAGCCCGCCCTCACCGGCGGGCTTTTTTGTGTCTGCATTTCAGGACACGCCATGCCGAATACCAACCAACATCCCGCTCTGACTTTTGTCATGAGCGAACATCAACTCATCAGCATCGTTAGGCGCTATCTGCCAAGCCCACAAACTCTCAACCGGATCGAAGGACTAGCCACGATCGGCTTTGGGGCGGCGGAAATGGCCGGAGCCACTAGCCTGCTGGGCGCGCCTGAGCCTGTATTCAGTAAAGTGGCAGGAGTTGCCCTTGCTGCCCATGGCGTTGACATGATGGCTGCCGGTCGGTGTGCGTGGAATACAGGCACACCATCACAAACCCGGACCGAACGCGCCGTCCGCAACGCGGCCCTGAGGGCACATGCTTCTCCCGCTGTTGCGGGGCTGGCAGGTGCGGCCGCAGACGCCCTAATCCCTGGCAGCCTGCTGCATGCGGTAAGCTCTTTTGCAGCAACACGGGCCATTCGCGTGGCATCAGCAGATGCGTACCGACTGACCTTCAGGCACGCTGACATCACTTGGGAACACTTCCACCGTCCTTCACCTTACGCGTCTCAGCCAGCCAGATCAGGCGCCAACCAGAATCTCATCTCACATCACAGGCAGAAGAGATTTGATGGTGACCGTAATGAATCACTACCGCATAATCTTAAGGTAGGGGGCCATATATTACGAAAACACGTCGCTCTCAGCGACGAATATATTGAACGTCGGTTTACAAAGGAAAAGCGCCCGGTGATTTCATTCTTCACCACACAGGCAGCAGCCGAGCGTATTATTCACAAAGTACTCAAAAATAACGCTTCCAAGCTTGATACCTGGCTCAAAAATGCCAAAGAGGGAGCGCAAATATCGCTTGACGAAAATATCTCTGAAAGGGAAACCGTTGTCATTGAAAAAGCCGACCGTCAGCGCAAGATCCCACTAAAGATCGAAATTGTAATTATCAAAAAAGAGCACAATGGGTTAGTTTACTATGTCCAAACTGCTAAAATGTACAAATAATGATATTCGCGACATATTCCCGCGTATAAAAAATCTGGGCGCCAGTTCCTTCGGCGAGGATGCTGATATTTTTGGCGATACATTGGCAGAAGTTATTGAAAATGCACCGCAAGGTCATGACCTGCTATTCAAACAGCAAACAATCAACGAATTAAAGAATTTACTGGCTTGCAATGATGCAGAAATCGACCATGCGAGCTATGCTTTGATCGCCATAAGTCCTACTGAAGAAGTTGAAGAACCACCGAACTGGGGCAGTTTTCCAACCTTGCGGGCGTTCTGGTCTGCCATCCTCGACGCTTTTGCAAATGACCCCGAGGTGCAGGCGGGAAGAGAGATTGACCCAGATATGTAAAGGCGGGTCATTCGCCAGCGTGATTTTATAACCCTGAGCGGATTGGTAGTTTTAGCACTTTTTGGGAAGAAATGGTGAGCCGGGAGGGACTAAACCAATCCTTAAATATCAATAACTTACAGTTTATAACTTCTAATATGGCCCCTAATAATATCAGTAGCTTACGCCGTTTTTTTATAACCATTTTCCCCTTGTACAACACCCCAAACCTGTACTACCCTAAACGGGCTACGGCGGCGTGGATGGGCACGCGGGAAATTACCGGCTCAGTCTTGCATGAGGCGGTCAAGGAAAGCTCTCCCTTCGCAGAGAAAGCCGGTATCAAGCCCGGCCCGTAGCAAAAAAGTCGTACGGCGGATTGCAGTCGTTGTGCTCGTTGGTTGAACACAAGAAGCCATCAGATAGCTGCGGACGCGGCGAGCAGGCGGTGGAAGCCCGCCACCCATTGGGGAATCCCCAATAGTTCCCCCCCCCCTCACTCCTGCCGTAATCCCCATGCTATAGCAGCCAAGCCAACGGCTCTCCGCTGCCCATGAGCGCCGTTGGTCTGGCCATTTTCCCGACATCAGGGAAATGGTCTTAACTCGCACAATTTAATACACATCATGCGCATTATTCCCTTGCGGTTGGTGTGTATCGTGTGTATATATAATTTATGAACAGCGCAGCACTCATCAAAGAAATGAAAAAGGCCGGGTGGCAAGAGGTCCGGGTTCGCGGCTCACACCACCAGTTCCGGCACCCTGACCACAATCACACGGTCACAGTGCCCCACCCCAAAAAAGAACTGGGCAAAGGCTTGGTTGCTGCGATTAGGAAACAGGCCGGGCTGAAATAGTCCGGCAAGGAGCAAACAAAATGCGCTACCCTATTGTCATTGAGCCCGGATCGGAAACAACCGCATTCGGCGTTGTGTTCCCCGACCTGCCCGGCTGCTTTTCTGCTGGAGATACTCTGGACGAAGCTATCAAGAACGCCTCTGAAGCCGCTGCGCTGTGGATTGAAGATGCACTTGATCAAGGGGTAGCTGTGCCGCCTCCGTCCTCGTTTGATGCTGTACGGGGCAACCCGGAATGGAAAGGCTGGATTTTCGCCCTTGCTGATGTGGACCCCATGCTGTTCGACACATCAGCAGAGCGCGTAAATATTACCCTGCCGCGCCGCGTTCTCGTACGCCTGGACCGTAGGGCCAAAGAGGAAGGCGAAACGCGTTCGGGATTTATCGCCCGGATGGCAATGAGCGCCTGACCTGCCGCGCCTGCTGCTCACAGGATAACACCAGCGGACGACAAGCTGAGTATGGCCCCATCAGCGTCCCACTCGGTCCGGTGTATTCCACCTGCGCCACGCGCTCCTGCTGCAACCGGACGACAAGGTGGCAGGTGCCATGACCGGATAGGTCCAGTTCTAGGCTCATCGGCCCCTTGAGCGTAAACGGCCCTTGAACCTGCTGATCCTGCCGCCATTGCAGCACCTCGCCGTCTGGCAGTGCCGCGGTATTGTCCGGCACCCCGGCGCAGGCGATAAGGTCCGAGCGGGCCATGCCGACAAGATCACGTTTGGCCTGTAGCGGGACATTGGCGCAGGACGAGAGAGCCAGAAGGCAGGTCAGCGCCTTAATCCGCATCATCCTGCCCTTTCGTAAGCTGGCCCCAGAAGCTGCCCGCGCTTGCCCGCCAGCGCCATATGAGCGCCAGCAGGAGCGTGCCGAGGCCGACAAACGCACCCCCGAGTAGGAGAAAGAACTCGTTATCAGGCGTCACTGAGCAACCGCCAGCGTCTTGAGTGCAGTAGCCTCCTGCGCATCCGTCACGCTGGACAGGTTGATACCTAGAACGCCCATAAACGCATCCAGCACGGTCAGCAGGGAATTGAAAGCCACGATAGCGGTGTTGATGATCGGGTTCGTCACGGTGGACTGGGCAGCCGTGAGACCCGAGCGCAGGGCCGAGGCCACGCCGTTAAGGTCAACCAGAATCGTATCGACCTTGGTTTTCCAGTTCGTATCGTCATACGTGATGGTCAGCGTGCCGTTGGTCGCGCTGGAGAACGCGGTAAGGCTGGCAGCGAGCGCCGTTCCTGCCGTCTCGATCAGGGCCACGGCTGGCGCACCCATGGCGGTTGCAATCACGGTGATGCTCAGGATCGTGGCGATGGCGTTAATACCAGCCTGACCGTAAGCGCGCACCTTGGCCGTGTTGAGCGTGATGGTGGTGGTGCTGCCATTGGTGGCAACAGTGCAGGCAGTCAGAGCGGTGGCCCCGAGCAGGGCAGAATTCCGCAAGAAGTTGCGGCGGGAAAGATTGGTCATTTCGGTGTGTCCTGAGGAATGTTGATAACGGAGCCCGGCCCAGTCAGAGGGGCCGCTTTGGGAACGGTGGTGGCCGTGCTGGAACGCAGGGCAAAGGCGGCATTGGCCGCATATTTCCAGTTCAGGGCCAGAAAGTTGATGACCCGATACAGCAGCCAGAGCTTGCCGGTCTGGTTCGCAGGTAGAGGAATCTGTGTTGCTGCAAACCCGGCCCCCGCGAACACGGCGCACGCATAGAGCAGCCATGTGGCTTCCGGCTGGGGAAGCGCTAGAGCCAGAGCAAGCGGGGACAGTCCGCCTGTCACTGCCGTTGCAGTCTGGGCCACTGTGGTTTTAGTGGATGGCGTATCAGCCATGGGATTATCCTTCTCCAAAAGGCCCCACGCGGTAAAACGCATGGTGACCAATCGTGCAGCGATAGAAGCGGGGAGCAGCCCATGCAGGCGCGTTCGGAAGGCGCGTGTCATAGTAGCTGTCTGCCCCGCTGGTGATGTCGGTAAGGGTGCCGCTCACAAGGCGCTGAGCCAGCGCAAGGGCGGTCTGGAACTGTGGGTCCGCACTGGTCACGGCCAGAAGCTTTGCCCGGTTGGGGTCTGTGCTGTTCCAGCAGGAGAACTGCCACGGGTGCAGGAACACCCCGCATATGTCGCTCCCCCACCAAGCGGGCCGGGCCAGACGGTTCATGCCTGCGCACAAAACGGCCTGCATGCCGGTCGGGCCCTCCCCCCGCGCCTCGCCCCATGCGGTACGGGCCGAGACCTGCAGGGGGTCAGTGAGTAGAGAGGCTTGCGGCATTGGCCTGCCCTCCCTGAGCCGCGTCCCACGGCTCGCGCAGGTGCAGCCAGCGCACCCATATGGTACTGGCCACCTCCTGATCGGAAAGCAGCGTAGACCCCACAGCGGCCCCAATGGTGCAGGCCAGCCCGACAACCACGGCAAGTTTCCGCCACCGCCGGAGGCTGTCCTCGGCAAGCTGGTTCTGACGCTTCTGCGCGCCCGTGTGTTCGGCTATCTGCTTGGTCAGGTCCGTCAGCGCTTTGCGCGTGTCCGATGCTTCAACAGCCCGGTTGCGCTCGCGCTCCTGCCCCTGTGCCTCAACAGAGATAAGCTTCTCCATCATGGCGCTCTGGCCAGACTTGAGTGTGTCCACATCGTCCTCCAGCCCATCAAGGCGGCGGGCGTGGCTGTCCACGATCACGCGCAGGTCATCATCAGCCGCGCAGGGTCCCGCGCACTGTGTTTCAGTCATCTGTTTTATCCGGGCATAAAAAACCACCTCAAAGGGCGGCGGGTCTACGGGATGCGCTGGCTCGGCTCAGGACGCAGGGCTGCTGGCGGTCATCACGTTCGCAGGCTGGGCAGGCAGTGCCGTGCTGGTGGTATCCGTACCGCTGGCTATGGCGGCGATGGCTTTCACATACGCCTTCATATCCACTGTAAAGACCTGCCCCATGGCAGAGGCCAGATTGGCCTGCTGCTGTATCCATACCATTGCCGAGGTCGCCTGTGTTTTCAGCGGGATCACGACTGGTGGCGGAACGTAATCTGCCAGTTGTCCTGTCGCTGCGTTGTAATACTGGTTGCGCGGGTTCAGCAGGCGGTCTGCATACTGTGCCGGGGTGATGGCATACAGGTCTCCAATGGCCGGGCTGGTGGGAGCACTTAAATACCCCCACATATCAAAAACTGAGCACGGGGTGTTTTTGTCGCAGTAAAATCGGGCCGGATACTGGATTGTGGTTCCAGACACTGGAATTTTCAGACTGCCACTGTAGGACGGAACCTGCGCCAGTCCCCATTGGTCTGATGTAATGACCACCATATCTGCTGCGGCTGGTAGGGTCGGGTCGTTCGTCTGCTGGCTGGCCCAGGCATCAAAAAGCTGATCCACCACCCCTGCCGAAACTGTGGCATAATACTGATCCGGATAAGCGGCTTTGATTGTGTTTAATTCTGCATTTTCCATTAGAAATACCCCACTGCCCTGATGTGTGCGATTACCGGCACGGTTGATACATAAACGCCACCACTGTCCGTTACGCCGACCGCAATCATAAATCCGGTATTGCTGATGGATGGGGCGGTACCATTTCTTACGAATGTGTATGTGCGACTGTGCCCTACCCATGTTCCAGTCGGTTCACAATCTATCGTCAGTGTTACAACCGGCACCGTTCCAGCCCTGAATGCAGTCGGGAACGTGAAAATACCGTGCCCATACTGGTCCAGTGGTGCCCATTGCACAAAAGCCTGTTCCTTCAGGCCGGTATCCGAAAACGGCAGGTCAGCCAAATTGGCCAGAACAGGTGCCTTTGTCCCATCTCCGAATACCGCGCGTCCGTCTGAATTTTCCCATAGGTCGGTTATTCGGATATTCCCGCTGCCAGCGATAGGGATGGATTTAACGTAACGCCCCTCGGCAGAAACAGCATTAAGCGAATCCCCCCCAGTGAAACCGGGTGGGTTGGGAACAGTGGTTTTTCCAGAAAACGCTACTGGTCCGGTTACGGCCTGAGGATTAGGATTAGCAAGCTGGAGGAATTGCCCGTTTGCCCATGCCTGCGTGGCGTAGCCATTGAACAGACTCTGCCAAGCTGCTCCGGTAGCACCAGGAATGGAAACATTGGCATCTGCCGTGCTGACCCAGAAAGTGCCAGCAGTTGCCCCGGACACGATGGCCCCGGCAGGATAACCGCCAATGTCCTGCGCAAAGGTCGCATCAAACGGGCCAAGGTAGCCTGCCTGCAACACCTGTGTGGCGCTGGAAAGCAGGTTGAGCAGGCCGTTCATGTCCTGCCCACGGGGCGGCTCGCCCCCGGCAGCGCGGGAAATAAACGTCTCAGGCGGGAAGCCAAGTGCGACCGAGGCCGTGCCATCGCCCGCCGTAGCCTGTGTTTGCGGAATAACCGCAATATTCCCCGTAGCCGCAGACGCCCCAATGGGAGAGCCAAACAGCTTGCGGTCATCTGTGCTTTTCATGGTCAGTCGCTCTGAATTGAATAGGAAACTGAAACACCCGCAGGCCGGGGCAACACGCCACTGTTCTGGATGATGCTCACTTGCACGTCAGTCGGCACAAACTTGAACACATACGTCATGCTCATGTCGGCCCCATCATGCACATACGCATCGCCCTGCCCGGCAAAGAGCGTGGTCAATATCCGGTTGAGAGACAGAATTGAGCCGTCAGAAATGTTCGCCAGCGCCTTGGCGTAAATAAGCTGGCGGTATCCATCATCAGACAGACGATAATTGCTCGTGGCATCCACGCCCCGATACCAAGGGGCCTGATTGAAGCTGTCTTCCGTCAGGTCATTGGCCTCACGCCAGCCCAGATATTTGACTGAGGTAATACTGAGGATGCGAGAAACCCCAACAATGCGGCCCCATACATCCAGCCCATAGCCCTGCGCCGTTTGCACGTTCCAGACCAGATTGTACCAATCGTTTATCATGGCGGATGGGTCCAGCATCTGGTTCCACGCCTCAATAAACGAGCAGAGCGCCGGACTGTTCGCATATTGCGACAGAATGGTTTGGCTTACGTCCTGCATCAGTCCACCGATACGTTGATGTTTGCCGCCTCCAGCGTGGGAATCTGGTCAATATCCATAGGCGCCGTAAACCCGACCGGAAGACTGGACGTGCCTATGGTGATCTCAACAATCTTTACCCACGACCCAAGGGCGGCCACGGCGGAATAAAAGCTGCTGGCGTAAAGGGTCTGACCGATCTGGGAGCCTTCCATGCCATCAAATGCTGCCAGTATGGCGGCCTGCACCTCTGCCGCCGCCGTTGCCGGGACGCCACTGTTTTTCTGCAATGAGACAGCGAAAAACACAGGCGTATCCGTGGCCCGTGTGAACTGCACCGTATAGGTCGGGGGCGTGTGGTAGGCGCTATTGGGGTCGGTCACGGTCACGCTGGTTGTGCCCGTGTAGCCGCACCCGGGCGGCTTCTTGCTGATAATAGCCAGAGCCACAGCCTCGTCCGTGCCGCCGTTGACGCATACGAACAGGCTGTGCGCGGCAATGGAGACGCCTCCAGTCGTTACCGCAGCATCAGTGCTGTTGTCGGTCACGTAGGCGTCCGTCACCCCGTCAACACTCAGCACAGCCCCTGCGATGGCATTGAGGGGACCAACGGCATTACCCTCCACCGTTGCCGCACGCCGGGCCTCAAACGCCTGTCGCCCTTCCTCGGCACTCCCGGTCACGCCCGCAACGGGATTGCTCACCGAGGTCAGCCCCGTAACGGACTGGTAAACAGACACACTGTTGGCCGGGCAATAGATCACGCCCGTGGTAGTGCAGGAGAATGACCCCGTGCCCGTACCGGTCGCATCCAGCGTTATGGCCCCGTCTGCCGCGTAATAGTTGCCGCTGCCATCCTGAATGAGCGTTCCCTCTGGCACAACCGTTCCGGCCGCACCCACGCAGGTAACGCCAACAACCGTAGCTGTCGCGCCCTTGCGACTGATAAAGTAGATGTTGCCAATAGCGTCCTGCATGCGGCCAGATGCCCGGTCCGGGTCCACGCCGTTGAAGATGGCAAGCATCTGGTCATACGCATCCCCCAGAATGGCCGTGAGCGACATGGCAAGCTGGCCCTGTGGCGTGGTCAGAGCGGTATTCAGGTTGCCACCCATGGCCGCGTTCAGGTCCGCCAGAGCGCCGGTGAGCATGTCGCTCTCAGCCGGGGCCACAAACCCCGCCTCCGTAAAGGACGGCGCGGGTACTGACGTTGTGCCGTAATCAGAGCCCGACATTGCTGGTGGTTCCGTCTGTGGTGGTGAAAAGGATTGCTCCGGAAAGAACCCGGTCATAACTCAGGCTGGAGACAAGGCACCGCGCCTCGGCCACTTCCGGCACTGCTGCGGCCTCCCGCTCGGCCTGCGCCTGAAAAACGGAAAGAGACTGATTTTTACCCAGGATATTACCGAGGTAAGACAGCCCGGCATCCGTGTTGTAATAGCACTCGCCCTGAAACACCCGCACGGCGGAAGATATATCCTGCCCTATTGCATAGGCGCTGGAGGCCACGGCTATGTTTCCATCGTGGTCAAGCAGCAGGTCCCACGTGCTTCGGTCGAGCAACAGCGTGTTCATGGCTTCACCAACAAAAAAGCCGCCCCAAAGGACGGCTGACAGAATTATGAGAGAGTAAGGAAAAACTACCGTAAAAAGGTACCGGGTACAAGCGGTATCTGCGTAGCCCGCGCAACGGTAGAGGAACTATGCCAAAAACCGCGCGCGGGTACAAGAGATAGATGTTCCCCATCTGTGTACCTTTTGGGGGCGGCCGGGTACTGGCAGGGTTCTCCTTTATGGAGGATTCATAATGTCAGATTTAACCTGCCCTGATTGCGGGGCTAAAATTGTTTTGCGGCCAGACGGGAGATTTATTGTCCCCATTGATGAGCAAATTAAATGCAAGGCTCGAGACAACGACCGCTTTTTCTCATGCAAAAAAGCGATGGATACATTCACTCAGTTTCGAGAAAACTTAAGGATCGGCAAGTCCGGATGATCCGCTAGACATGCATCCAGCTCCGCACGGGTGTGGAAACGCCACCCGACCACTGCCCAGATCGCCTTTTCGTCCAACTGGTAGCAGATACAGGCATTAGGCCGCATGTAATCAAGAGCAAAGTCCGGCACCTTGCGCGGCACATCTGCCATGTTATCGAAGGGGTGAAAAGGAAACCCCTCCGATAAACTCCCGATGCAGTCTATGGGCAAGTCAAGATCAGTGTTGCTTGGCATGAGAAGCCCCTCTCGAAATATCCCGCAAGTCGCGTAATAGGCGGCCAAGGTCTTTAATGGTAACAAGTATCATCCACTGACAGGCGCAAATGGTGATAGAGGCAACGGCCAAATACCCTCCATTTGATAAAAACCCCATCACTCCGGCCCTCCTGTATTCCCGCTGCCCGTCTGCACGCCCGAGTGCTTGTGGCCCTCAAGGCTGATGCTACCCGCCTTCACGTCCCCGGTGGCTGTCACGGACCCGGCCACGTTCACATTGCAGTTAATGTCGCACTCGGCAGCATCCACCACAAACTTGCCAGCCGTCTTGACGTGCACATCGCCTCCGACCCAGCCGATGTATTCCACCGGGGCCGCATTGAGAAAGCCGCCGATGTATAGCGCATCCGCGTAATCATGCTGGCGGAAGCTGCCGGGGGCGGACGGGGCGCGGTTGGCCTTTACGCCGGATATGTCCCGACCGCACACAATGAGCGCGCCAATGTCCCCTACAGCCGGGTCGCAGATCACCGCCCTCGTGCCGCCCTGTAGGCGGAAATAGGGAATACCGTAGATAATGCCGTGCGGTACCGTGCGCCCCGCCCCGTCCTGCTGGTGCACCATAATCTGCACGTCCACCGTGCCGACCGGCTCCAGACCTGTGGCGTGGACGCCCTTTACCTGCACTAGCGTATCTGCGCCGATCATGGCGAGGATGCGGCGGATTGCGGCATTGGTGACGTTGAAGCCGGAAGCCCCATCTGGCCGCTGCCAAGAGCCGGGGAGATTACCCGAACTTGAAGTTTGTGGGGTTGTCACCGCGCGTTGCTCCTACAAAGGTTGTCCATTGTCCGTCCGGCACTTCTGATTCCAGATTGTGCTCGATGATGTACGGGGTCCAGATGCCATTGGCCGGGGATGTCTGGACTGGCACCTGCCCATTCTGGTTATCAACCCACCCAGCCGGGGCGTAATCGCTTTTGAGGCGAAGGGGGGAATTGTACCGGATATTGGGGTTGAACAGGCACTCGAACAGAACGCCCGCATCACTGTAAGCCGGGTAGCCGATAAGGCCATTCTTGGCGCTAATATCCGGCATGTCTTTTTCTGCGGATATGTCCACACTGTCTAAGGGCCATATATGCAATGATTCCAGATCTTCGTTTACATGGAAAACTACCTTTGCCGCCAAGGCAAGGCGCTCCAAAATACTTCTGGCGTCACCCCATCCATAGAAGCTGGGAAAAACAGTGTGTACGCCGTGGTTCACAAGCGTCCATCCCATTGCGTTCGCAACAACAGAAGCCACTGTCACCAGAGAGACTGCGGAAGAAAATGAGATTGTCGGAATGATTTTTGCCGCAGCCAAGCACAAATTATTTGCCTCCACTTGGAACGCCGCATTGGGTGCACCAGTAAAGTCTGTAAAGGCAGCAGTAACATAACCTGAAAATATAGTAGTCATGGGCGTTTTTTCATCGCCCCCATAAAGGGTTATCCGGTTTGCGTTCTGCCAAGTTTGCCGCGCACGAATAACAGACATTCTGTTCATTTCGCTTAATGTCATCCCCTCGATGCGCAGGGAGAGAGATGAACCCGAAGCCATACCTGCGTTTGTGATGTGAGCGCGGACCCTATGCCCCGAAAGGGTCAAGTTATCTTTGCCTCCGGGCCCAAAGCCTCCCGTAACGAGATTGAAATTCACATCCAGTTTGCGGATGTGAAGTTTTCCAGATGTCAGTTTTCCAACAACTTCAATTGGGGGATCGTTTGTTTCAGACATTCACACCCTCCTGATACATCAGAACATATCGACCGCTAAGGCCGGAGTAATCTGGGTCACTTTTCCCCTCTTGGTCAGCGAACATCATATCTCCGGGCATGCCGAAATAGGATTTCTGCACAATCCACGTTCTGTCCTGGCACAACAGTCCGGCGATAATCATTGTCCCATTCAGCCAGATATTCATGTACAGGCCGGTGGTGCGCTGCTGAATATCAAGCTGCACAGACTGGCTGGATAAAGTGACCTGAACCGATTGCTGGGCAACGGCGTTCAGGGGAATAACAACGGGATCAGCCATTTTTCACCCACTTATAGAAGCAGCTTGAGCGCTGGTTGCGGTCTCGGTCGAAACCGGACCAGAAAAAGCCTTGTCCTCGCCACTAGGCTTTACGGTTTTTGTCAGCTGGTTGGAGGAGGTCAACCGCACCTCTTGCAACCGAACATCTGCCCACAGCAGGGTTATCCCGCGCTCAACCGAACGGCGCAGGGAATACTCCACCACGTTCATGTTCGTGTAGCTCTGCTCGGGCGTGGTCACATGGTAGAGGTTCAGGTCCGCCACCAGCGCATCAAGCGCTTTGGTAAAGCTGGTACGGGCCTTCTGCTCCTTGGAGGGGCCAGCAATACCTGTAGCTGACAACAGGTTGCTAATGGCGCTCAGGTTCCCGTAACTCATGGCGGTACCATCACACAGCATTTCCACCATGATCTCGCTCGGCCGCTTGACCTTGTTGTAGGACATGAACGCGCCATCCTCTAACGGCGCGTCAGAGATCATATACCCGGCGCGAATATCCACCGCCCGCACCCGGCCAGACGTGACCACGGCCACGCCCTTACTGTCGAAAATACCCCACTGCTTGTCTGCCTGCTGGATCAGGTAGTTTTGCAGCAGCGTGTCCAGTTCGACCGAGGCCACGGCCTCCGCATCGGAAATGACCGTGGACCAGAGTTTGGGAACGCCCGCGCCCGGAATAACATTGGCTGTGACCGGCTGGGCCACCGTTTGCATGACCATGAATGGCTCCTGAATGGTGGAGGCAGCGTAGTACAGGTTGGGGGGTGGGTACAAGGAGGGCTTGACGCTGCGCTCGGGCTGTGAGAATTTTAGGTAACAATGGCTGTATTGCTCCCTTGGGGCCTTGAAAATACAATCGCCAAATCACCATATAAATTATATGACGCAGCGGAACTTCACTGCGCATTTACGCGTTTAAATTCTAAACCGTCTTGACGGGCCTCCCCAACTGCATCACTACTTCGCGCAAATTCAATGATGCAAAGCATGGAGAGTTCGGATTTCGACCGTTCAACGCCGTGCGGTTGAGAGGAAACGTGAAGGCTTTTTTTGCGAGCTTAAAGCGATTTTTTATCGTTTTAACTGCTATGCAAGGCATTTCTTGGCTTTATGGATTCGATGAGACATTCCATATTTTTGTTGGGCAAAATCGCATATCTGTGACGCTAGTATCTGCTTTCTTTATCCTTATAAACTGGATTATGTATGATAGTTGGAACGCTAATCAAAAAAAGACTATGCTAACACCCCCTGCCAGCACGCACTCCACCACTCATCATTCGCATAAAAGTGGAAAAGGAAAACACCCATGACCAACGAGTTACCTGTCGCCTTGGGCACGGTAGTCGTATTGGGTTTTCTGTACCCTATTGCGGCCCGACTCGCCGGAGAAATGGTGCAAGAGCCGAGGAAACGGCTAAGGAAAAAGGCGTGGGAGCTTCTAGAGGATACTAACCTTCCGACGATCTCGCGCATATATGTAAAAACGGCGATAAAAGATTCCGTAAGTCCTTGGACATTTCTCCCCATTATCCTTCTCTTCCCGATTTTTCTGGCAATTGCAGTTAAAGAGCGGGGGCGTGAGCATGTCTTGCCAGCATATCGCAGGAAAGAAGTGGAGCAAATTGCTAACGATTCTATTGTGAGTGCATTTGCCGCTAATCCATTTCTGGCCGCCGTATTCTTGGTTGTCTGCTGCCTATCTGCACCTCTGCTCATTTTGGTGATGCCCAATAGCGGAGAAAGGATTGAGGGCCGAGGGTGGCGCGCTCCTGCAGAGCTTTGCATAGAAGAGAAGATATCTCGCAGAGTTCTACGCCGAACCCGCACGATGCCCTGCTAAAAACTAAGCCCGCCTAGTGCGGGCTTTTTTATGTCCATCCGCCTCTCCAAATAACCCTCCCCACCTCCCCTGATCCCCGCTATCCTCCCTACCAAAATGTAATGGAGGCGGATTTGAGACGTTTACTGCTTGTGATCGCGGCCCTTGCGGTGCCGGGGGTGGGGTGGGGGCAGGACTTCACGCCCGCAGAGCAAGAGTCTATGCGGAATACAGCGGCATCTATGGGATACATGAATGCCAATCATAACGGCGATGTATCTGCCTTGCATTCATGCGCGCGCTCATTCGGAGAAAAGCACGGGTTTGCTGAGTCCAGAGAGACTCTGGCCGATGCCATGCTGGGGTGCAGCGGCGAGAGGGACAAATTTTTGTCCGACTGTCAGGCACAGTTTTCCTTGCCGATATGCAGAAATACAGCAGGCTTGCTGCTTCTCCATGGAGCGACAGTAGATAAGCCATTGCCTGCAAAGTAAGATCATAACTACGCAGCCCCAGAGTTAGAGAATGAAGCCGCTGTTCTCATTTCTACAATCTTGCGCTGCACAGCGTCCCCGGCCCGCTCCGGGCTGGGCGCGACCACTTTAATCTCCCCCACGTTAACCGTGTTGTGCGTGGTGTTCTGGCTCGCATCAGCCGCGCCTCGCGGCATACCCCGCACGGCATCCAAGGCCGCGTTCACCCCGGATATATAGTTCTGGGTCTCACGCGGGGCATGGGCCTGCCAGTCTCCGCCATACTGAGACATGCTCTTGCTCAGGTTGCCGCCGCCCCAGTTGTATTCGGCAATGCTTGCAGACAAGGAACCGCCATAGTTCGCAAAATTGTTGTGGAACCGCTTTGCGGCATAGCGTGCAGCCTGTTCAAAGTTCATGGGGTCCACGCCCGCTTCCTTGGCTACGCCGGGCATGATCTGGAAGTCACCCAGCGCCCCGGCAGAGGATGGCTTAGCATTGGCCCCGCGTGAACTCTCACGCGCCCATATGGCATCCATAAACCCAGCAGGTAGCCCGTATTGTGCGTCCAGCTTGCTCAGGAACATCTTTTTCGCGGCATTATTGGTGTCATTCTTGGAAAGGGAAGGCGATGCCCCGTTCCAGAACATATCGCCCACTGTATAGGCATCAACGGCAATGTTCAGTCCCCCAAAGGCGCGGGAGGCTATGCGGCCAATTCTGGCGGCGCGCGATGCCTTGGTTGCGGCTGGCGCTGCTTCCTTTGCGGCCTCACCGGCTCCCTTTTCTGCTGCTTTCTCTGCCTTTCCCGCAATTTTCCCGCCCTCAACCAGACGCTCGATGTTTTTCAGAGCGCGTAGGAAACGGACGCCCCCAACAATGCTGAGAACGCCAAGTATTGCGGTTCCAACGCCAGCAATGGCCGCAGAGGTGCCAATCAGCCCTTTGGTCAGGCCCGGATTGTTTTTTTCAAAGTCGGACATGGCCCCGGTAATGCTGGTCAGGGCTGGGAGCAGGTGTCCTTCCAATTCCTGCGCATACACCCGGTTCTGCTCGATCAGTTCCTTGTATTGCGCTTGCAGCTTTTCCGATGCTTCCGCGTTCTCCTGCATCCTTTTCCCGAAGGATTCATATGTGGAAAACGTGGACTTGACCGCGTTGCCTCCCTTGAGGACGAGATCAATAGACCCCTGATCCAGACCAATATCCTGCAAGAGACCAACGCGCGGAGCATTGGCTAGCTTGGTCCTATTTTCAGCAAGATTTTGGTAAAACTTGCTAATGTCATTGATCTGGCCTGTCTTGATGTCAATGCCATCACTCACCCCCAACTGGGAGAGCCTTTGCGCAAGCTGGGCGGCCTGCGCCGGGTCCGTCATGGCGCTCTGAATGTTCTGTATGGATGCCGTTGCAGCATCCCCAGAACCGCCCACAGAGTCTACCGCCTTTTGCAGCGCATATACATCTTTGGTCGTCATGTTCAGGCGGCGAGAAGTACGCTCTAGGCTGGCATTGCTGGCCACCGTATCCGACACAAACGCCTTTAGGGTTTTCCCGGCGGTCATGACGGCAAAGAACGATAGCGCGCTGTTGCGCATTTTGGTGAAGAACTCAGCAGGCTTTACGCCGCTGGCCTCAATATCCTTCCCGACCTTCTCCGCCTTGGCCTTTGTCTTGTCAAAAGCCTCTCCAGCCTCCTTCCCTCCCTTCTGCACGCCATTAGGGTCCAGCCCGAGAGTGACAACGAGGGCGTCGATTACTGTGGCCATGGGGAGGGCTTTCTCGGGAAATGTGATTGGTGGGGGCTTGGGTGTACTGGCAGGCTGGGCGGGAAGGAGAATCCCATATGTCAGTAATTATGGTCACTTACGATCTGCATAAGCCCGGCGATAAGGGGTACGATGCCCTTTACGACTATCTTCGCACTTATGAGTGCAGGCATCCTGTGGAATCAGTGTGGTTTTTGGATACGTTAAAACCAACCGAAACAATCATAGATGATATGATGAAAATACTTCCCTACCCGAGTCATGACAGATTGATCGTCATACGGCAGAAAAAGAAGGGGTGGACAGCTTACCGCGCCCCAAAGTTGTCAGCTTGGTTCAGCGATCCCAAAAGAACATGGGATCTATAGATCATCCCCATCACACGCCTTTCCTCCATGCGTCCCTGATCCGTAATCTTCCGTCAATGGAGGAGACGTAAAAGACTCAAGTGCGCGTTTAAGGGCAATCTCAAGCTTGCGGTCGAATTCGACCGCAGAGATGCCACAGACGACAGTGAGGTTGTCTGTACGTCCTGCGGGGCTCACCTCGGGCGTCTCGCTGATACAAAACGGCAATTCATTAACGATAGCCTGCCCGAAATCACGCAGGCGGCCAGCGATCAAATCAGCCAGATCCGCGATGCCCTCAGGAAGTCCTTCAGAAAATGAAAGAGTAACCGTAAGAGGGAGTGTTTTTGCTGTGTCAGACACCTTTAACCTCCATTAAACCGCTTCACAACGGCCATTTCCAGCAAGTCTTCAAAGTCCTCGCTGTCGTAAACGCTCTGGAGTTCGTGGAGGGACGCAAGCCCCTCCATAACTACCAGGGCGTGCCGTTCATCTACGTTGCAGACGCGGGCGCAGGGACGTTGCTTTCCGTCCCCAGCATGAGCGTGAGAAGGGAGAACAACTGGCCTACGCCTTTGAAAAAATCCACGTGCAGGGCAAATGCTTCCTTCTGGAGCCAGCCAACGGTGGGGATTTCCTCAATCTGGCCGCCAGCGGAAACCACGTCCCACGCAAGCAACACGCCGGGGTTGGCCGGGTCCGGCTGCATCTGCACGCACTGGAGAAGCTGATCTATCAGCGCGTCCATACGCTCCGGGTCCATGGCGGCAAAGATGCCAATGCCAGCAGCCGCCACGGCAGCAAGGCCACCTCCCTGCGCTACCCCGGCAATGTCTGACCCTGAGGACGCCGCCGCCTGCAGGCAATGCCGACCCCACCGGTCTGCCGCCACGGCGCTCATGCGGGTAATGACAAACCGCTTGCCCTTGTCCGCCCCTTCATGGGGACAGACGACTGTTACCGATTTTGTCATGTCACACCCCCGCCGGAATTACGGACTGCCAGCGGATGGCAAAGGTCCGTGTTTCCAGTACGCGCCCGGCGGCTGGCAGCACGGATGCCGCGCGCAGAAGGCCGTTGACCATGGTGTATTTGCGGCCTGTGCTGGTCAGCGTAACCTCACCCCCCAGCCGGTAAATGGAGCGCGCCGTCTGCTGCGCGGTCAGGATAGCCTCAAACACCGCGATGCTGGAGCTGGCGGGGGAGAGGGATACGGTCTGGTCAACGGGGTTCGGTACCCAGCCCGCGTTCAGGTAGCCATCAATGGACATGGCCGTTTCCGCCACCTCCAGTTCCGGGGCATCCCATGCGCGGTCTGCGGCGTAGTTCTCCAGCCGCACAGGCGCATTGAACAGCGACGTGACCGTAATCACAAAGATGCTGTTTGCTGCCGTAATATCAAGCGCCATGTTACTGCACTTCCACGCTGTTCAGGTTGATGGACTGCACGCTCTGCCCGTCCGCGTACCACAGGCGCGCAGGCGGGGTTGTGCGCGTCACACGGAAAGAGGCCGGGGCGGTGCTGATGTTGGGCTTGAGGTAATACCCGCTGTTCACCACGCTATCCGCCGCCGTGGCAACGCCTGCCGCGTTGTTGATCTGCTGGCGCTGGAGCGTGGTCAGGTTCACGCCGGTGCGGATCGCACCAAATGCCAGAGCCTCATTGATCGTGTCCTTGAGCGCCGCCTCAACCAGTGTGTCTCCCTCCGTGTTGTACGGAATGTTCCCCGTGGTCAGGAGCAGGTTCACAAGGTTGCTGGTCAGGTTGGAGTTCAGCCATATCTGGTTGATGTAGCTGTCTGCCCACAGGAACTTGCCCGATACCTGCCCCGGCCGCATGAACACGAACTGGGATGCCCCATTGGCGTAGGATCCATAAAACGAGTAGCCATTGGCAACCAGGTTGGAGGCTGTTGCCCCATCCGTTACGTCCGGCTCAACCAGCCCTGAGGCATCCGTCACGTAGGCCAGCGTCTGGCGGCCATTGGTTGTTGCGAAGGAGATCGACCCCATCCATGCCATGGCCAGTGCTCCCACCAGAGGGGACGTGCTGTACAAAGCCGTTACGCCACTGATGCTTTGGGACTGGAGCCACACACCAAAGGCAGTCTGGCTTCCGTTTTCCGTGGCGCTGGTGGCGCTGTCCACAATGGCCGCGAATACCTGACTGTTCTGCTCACCTACCCACTGCGCGGCGGCTTCCTTGGTATCCGCGTCCAGTTCCGCATCAAACGCCAGACCATTCCACCCGCCCTCGGCAGAGCGCAGGGCATCAAGCTGTGGGCCAATATTGCTTGTGGCGGCTGGCGTCAGCGTCACCGTGGGCGCCGAGGTGTAGCCAGAGCCGGGGTTGGTCACTGTAAAGCCCGTTACAGCGCCGCCCGATACTGTGGCTGTGGCCGTGGCGCCCGCTCCGCCCCCACCCGTTATGGCGACCAGCGGGGCGGTTGTGTAGCCGGTCCCGCCGTTACCAACTACCAACCCCGTGACCTCGCCGCCTGTTACCGTTGCCGTTGCGGTCGCCCCGGTCCCTGCGGAAGCAATCGCGCCCACATACAGCGTTCCCGGCGTCATGACGGCGGTTTCATAGCCCGAGAAATAGACCTGCGCCATCTGGTACAGCATGGAGGTTTCGCCAAAGGCCGTCCCCACATCAGCAGCAGACGTGAAGGACATAACCGCACCTGCTGCCAATACGCTGGACGCTGTGGTTGCGAAAAGGGCAGAAAGATTATTCAGGCCAGACCCTGCCGCCAGTACGCCGGGGGTGACTTTGACAACTTGAGAAATGGGGATATTGCCCATGACTTACTCCGTTGGTGGATAGGTCGTTACGACCTCCTCCAGTGTGAAGGGAATGGATGTTGCAAACTGCTGTGGCAGGCGGGTGGTCAGCGTCACCTGCATGGTGAGGTCCACGGTCCACAGGTCATCGTACTGGCGCTCACCAGTCTCAAACCCAAGCTGCCGGGTGGTGGATGTGGTCAGGGGCGCAATGGGCACGCCTGATGCGCGGAAGAAATCGACCGCCTGCATATCGCGCCACAGGGCTGTGACCATCTGCATCTGATTGCTGGAGGCCGGGCCGAACAGATTGACCTGCATGGTCACCTGCACCTGTTCTGTCAGGGTGCGCGTGCCCTCGCCGTCATAGGTCCAACCGTTTGTAGCTATGCGCTGGCGACCAATAATGACCATGACCGCAAAGGGGTCGCGCGGAGCGGCGTTCCTGTTCTGCTGGCCTTGGACAACGGCCATGCCTGCGGGCAGAATGGCTATCAGCCAAGCCCGCATGGCCGTGTAAATCTCGCTCTCTGTTGGGCTTATGACGTAGTAGGCATCTGCCGCGTTACCAGAACCTTCGACCATTCGCCGTTGCCCCATTCCTCCAACTGCTGCGTAACCAGCCAGTCAGAGCCGTAAAATGTGAGAATGTCGCCGCCCATCTGGAGCGGCCTGTTCAGCGCCCGTACGGCTCCGCGCACGTAAACTGAGCGCATATCGGCCTGCTGGTTGATGTTCTCGATCTGCCGCAAGTCTTGGGAACTGACAGCCTGCACCTCCATCTCCACGGAAACAGTGGTGTATTGGGGCGTCACTGAGCCATCGTCGTTGATGACGTTGCCTGTGCTGCCTTGCAGGGTGCCCGTTATGTGCGGGTTGATGGGTGCGCAGAGGTTCCCGGCTGGGGCGAATATGTCGATCATTCCGGGCCGTCCTTTATGTCGTAGGCTGTGGCATCAAGCATATCACCCGACCAGACAAGCGGCTTTCCGGGCGGCGCTGTGGCCCCATGCTTGAGGTCTCTCACCGCCTGCAAAAACTCATCCTTGGTGTAACCGCCCTTGGGGAAACGGTCCTTTAGGATGTTGGTCAGCATGGCGTTTTCGGGGGCCGTGAAAGAAACGATCTCCTCCTTCACCTGATCAGTGATCTTATCACCGACCAGAGCCAATGCCTGATCGACATTGTACCCCGTGGCCTTGAGCGCCGCCTCCATAAGCCGCCCCCAATCGCCCTTGTTGTTGGCGATGGCCGTGCGCATAAACGGGCGAGGCGGTGCCGTCTTTGTCCCGTATTCGTCCCAATAGGCCACTTGCGCCACTGGCGTTCCATCTGGATAGGTCGCGCCCTCCAGAAACCCGGAGCGCACATGGCCGCCCTTCCCAAGCTTCTCCAGCAACTGCTTAACGGCGTTATCAAACCCAACGCCGCCAACAGACTTGATCTTCACGGCCATATGCGGGGCCTTTGCGGAAAGCCGGGAACGTACCGGGCCTGCCGCAGGTAGCGGGTAGCGGCCCAGAACGATGCGCCGAATTGGGTCTGGTTAAACCACGCGGCCCGTTCCTGCTGGTTGCCCATATCGGTGCCGACAGAAACGCTGCCACGGGTTGCGGAAGCCACGCGCCCGACCAGTCCCCCGGTGCCGCCCTGAGATTGGGGCAAGTAGAGGGTAGCCAGATGCGCCACCAGAAGCCCGAGTAGAAGCGCGCGCTTTGTCGGGTCGCGCACCGGGCTGCATGGCGTGTTGCTCAGGTAGAACGTAGCCGCGTCAAAGTATGACTGGGCCAGCGTTGCATCCACATTCTGGGCAAGCGCTGGATACCGGGCCGACCACGCCGCGTAATCGAACGTGACAACACCATTCGTGGTCGAGCAGGTCATTAGTCATCCTCGCGGGCAAAGGGAGTAATGCCGGGCATCTTGTCCTTGTTCAGACCCTCAAGGCCGGTGCGTTCCTCCCGCAACTCAGAAAGGCGGGAGACGGCATCGGCTTCTTTGGGCATGGCAAAGACCAGACCCTTTTTGAGCGGCATAAACTCGGCGTTCTGCTTGGTCCATGCCTCCCAGAAATCGGCGGCCACCTCGGTACGGCCACCCATTCCCAGCATGATGTTGTCCTTCTTGTGGTAGCGCGGGTCACGCCACGCCCCCTTCAAGCGGACACTATCCTTAATGGCAGGCAGCGCACCCTGACGCGCTGGAGCCTGCAATGCACCTTCGTCGTACAGGTCCAGCACAAGGCCGGACGGCATACGACAAATAACGGTCACAGTTGCGCCGCTTCTGGAAGATGTTGCTGTCATTGGTTTTTAAATCCCCGTCATGGTCACGCAGGCCATGGGATAGAACCAGATGGTTCCCCAAGAGCCCTGAGACTTTTTCTGCCGGAAGTTGGAGGAATACCGTTCAACGGCATGGGCGCGCAGTTTTTCGGTAAACGCGGTGGTGACAGTTTCCTGTCCGTCCACAGCGTCAACAAAAAGCTGCATCATGGTTACGCTGGAGTTGCCCCCGCTCAGAGTGGTCCCGGCTTCCGGCAGGGTCTCAATCTTGAGGTTGGGCAGGTTCTTTTTGAGCAGGTCGCTCAACACCACCTGAAACTGGTTAGTGTAAAGCAGGCACTGCTGCCGCTCGGTCGGAATGACCAGCGTCATGGGCGTTTCGAGCGTCAGGTTGCCACCCATCTGCACAGTGAGTTTCTGAAACGCTTTCAGAATGTCATTGTACACAGCAATCGGGTCGGACGTATCCAGCCAGGTATTGCCGCCAGACGTGCCGGAGACGGTCAACTTGGGCAGCGGGGCAATGGCTGCGGGCAGGTTGGGGTCGTTCAGCGCGCCGTACAGTTCCAGCCCCGACATGCCAAACAGGTTAATCAGGTTCTGGTTCTTGTTCAGGACGGAAATGGAGGCTTCGTTCTTCTGGTTCACCCAGTCGATCTTGGCCGCGCCCATGCGCTCAACCTCGCGTTCGCCCCATTTGGTCCACGTCTGGTAATGGAAGCTCTGGCGCTGGGGCCAGTTGGCGTTGGCGTCCGTGTCGCCCGCCGGGCTGTAATCATCATACGCCACGGTGTAGCCGGACAGTTCGACCATGGGGAACTGCGCGGTGTCAGTCACCCAATCGCCCTTTTTGGCACTGCCGTAAATGTCCTCGGACTTGGTAGGCGTGATGATCGCCTTGATGATCTTCGGGTCCGTGTAGGTCGTGAAGATCGCGGGGATACCGCTATTCGGCGCGGTAACGGGCAGCCCGGGCGGCAGCGCGTCAGCTGCCATCTCGGAGTAATACCCGCGCACGCCGGGCATAACCACGCCCCAGTCCTGTGCAAGCCGGGTCGCGTCCTTGCGGAACATGTTCATACTCGTGGTTCCTTATGCAGCCGCAACCGGGCCGGTGATGATGATGGGCGAGCCAGCAGCGTTGCCCTGCGAGACCTTCCACGCGGTTTCGACAGAGCCCGCGATGGTCGCGCCTGCGGTGCCGGTGCTGATGCTGCCATCTGTGGTGGAGGCAAACACGGACTGCCCGATAAGGGCCGGGGTGCTGGAGTATGCGTACACGTCCCCACCTGCCGCCAACTGCGCCATGAACCCCTGAGGAAGTAGCATGGTGGCTTCTTGAAGATACCGGGTATCCAGCCCCTGCTGGTCGGCATAGACGAAACCCTGCGGCGCACCATTCGGCACGGTCTGGGCCGTAATGACCACAGTGGGGGCGGACGTGTAGCCCGTCCCTGCGCTGACCACGTTAATGGCGGTCACAACGCCAGCAGTCACAACGGCAACAGCCGTAGCCCCGGTCCCGCCACCGCCAGTGAGGGAGACAATCGGGGTTGCGGAATAATCCGTGCCCCCATCGGAAACCGCGATGGACGCAACGCCCCCGGCAGATTCTTGGCTGGCAGTGGCCGTCACGTTCAGGGTCAGGCCCGTGCCCGCACCGCTGCTGGTGGTGGCCACACCGGTTGCTGTGGGGTCGGTGGACTGAGCCGTGGCGGTCTTGATCGTAACGCCAGTAACCACGCCACTTGCGCCAATGGTCGAAACCGTGGCTGTGCCGCCGGTGAAGGTCTCAGTATCCCCTACAGCGTAACCCGTACCGCCTGCGTTCACCGCCAGTGCAGACACAGTATAAACCGTGGCAGAGGACAGAACAGCCGTGGCCGTGGCCCCAGAGCCTGCCGTGGCTGTGGGTGCTGTGTTGAGCAGCGTCACGCCGTCAGGCTGAACCCACGCAAAGCGCGCGATGGTCAGGCCGCCCGCGCCAGCCCGGAATCCGTTGGGGCCGGGGATCACGATGCGGCGGGGGTTTTCACTGGCCCAGCGACCGGGAAAGCCCGCCGTCCATGTGTAATTTACTGTGTTCTGAAAAGGCATGTGCCTGTTTCCTTACATCTTGCGGGGGGCTTTGACGCCAGACAGGACACTATCCTTGTCAGGCGCGCTGTCGGTGGCCATGACCGGGGCGGGAGCAAGCGCGCCAACCTGCGCGCTCACCAGCGCCTTGAGGCCCGCCGTGTTCACGCCGTCCAGACCCATCACACCGCAGTCTTTCAGGGCGTAGCGGAGAATGGCATCGGCACTGTCGAGGCCGTGGACTTCGCCCACCAACGGAGCAACGAGGCGCTTGGCTTCTTCTGCTTCGCCATTGCGGTTGCGTTCAGCTTTGATGGCGGCATCCACTGCCAGCTTGATTGCCGCATCCTGAGCTTCAAGGCGCTTCTTTTCCTTTTCCTCGCCCTCAAGCTCCTCATTGGCCTTGCGACCGCCAGCAGCTTCTTTGCGCTTGCGCTCTTCTTCCGCTTCGTCCTCGGCCTTTTTCTTGGCCTCGGCTTCGGCGGCTTCGTCAGCGGCCTTCTTTTCTGCTGCCGCCTTTTCGCGCGCCTCTTTTTCTTCGGGCGTTTCGTCTTCAGCCTCGGTATCATCGTCATCCATGCACTTCTTCACATCCTCTTCGGATGCGTCGAGCGCCAGACGGCCAGACTTCAGGGCGGCAGCAACCTTGGCCACCGCAGACATGGGCACACGTACGGCCATGCTCTGTTCCTTTTTGGGTGAAAGCGCACCATCGCCAATAATGGCAGTCGGCACGCGGGGGTTTTCAACAAGCGCCAGATGGTTGAAGCGGATGTTCACCATCTTGAGCGTATAGGGCTGGCCGTCTATTTCGCCAGTTTCCGGAACGGCATCGTATGCGTATCCAGCGGACACGCAGCGTTTGGAGCCATCCTGAATTGCCTTGATCGCATCGCCATCCCACACGGAAAGCTCACCAACCAGGTTGGGGGCTTCAAACCGTGCGTTACTGACTGAGCCGACCGTAATTTCTCGCGGGTGGTCCTCGGCATTGACCGGCTGGTGAATGTCGAGGATGGGCTTGCCGTTCATCGTGTCGGCAGCGGCGCGCAGAGCGTCTGCATCGCGGTAAAGCTGGTATATCTGGTCAGGGTTCAGGCCCAACGCTTCCGCGCCCGGAATTTCCCTGCCATAGTATGGGGACACCACTGCGGCGCTGAGGATGCAGCGCTCAACAAACAGGTGTCCGTCCGCGTCTATGCGCCGCACAGAGCGGTCTAGCGCGATTATTGTGTCAGTCATCATCAAACCCCGGAATAATCACCGACCAAGTGCAGCGGCAGTTGGGTTCTTCGCCGGGGTGTATCCAGCGCTCCCCGATGTAGGCACCCTTGGTCAGATCAAAGCGAAGCCGGTCTTTCCCGGCCTTCACATGGTCTGGCCTTGGATGCTTCCCGCCCGATGAGTGCACCCATATGCCCTCTTTCAGCCCCAGTTCAGTCTGCCGCGCCCGGTTGATAACGGACGTGGCCTTGTTGTTCTGATCGCGGGCAATGAAGGCTGCCCGGCGGCGGCTGATGCCGTATTGCTTCTGGAGCGCTTCACTCAGGCTGGACAGGTCACGGCCATTCTGGACCGAGAGGTTTACAGCCGTGCGAATGTCCTTGAGGTGGTCGTTCGTCATTCCCTTGATGAGATTGACGTTTTCGTTAATGGCGCTTTGCACCATGCTCTGCACATAGCGCGTAGGCTTGAACTGCACGGTGAACCCGTTGCGCTTCAATTCGGCCTGAAACGAACTCTGTGTGTAGGTCTGGGCCGACTTCACAAACCGCTCGGCCATGTCGTCGGCGGCATCATCGAACCGCTTGCGCCACTTGGCCGTAAGCTGGTCCATGACCTTTACCAGCCGGGCCAGCGGGGATGCGTCCTGCGCGATCTGTGGTTCCGCAGCCTTGTAGGCATTGGCAAGGTCGTTCAGGACTTCCTTGTGCATCCGCCGGAGCATGGCGTGCATGGCTTGGTAGTATTGCGCCTCGATCCCGGCATTAGCCCGCACAGGGGCAATGCGCTTGCCCTGCGCTGACTGACATCGGAGTTGAACCACTAACCGTCCTCGCTTTCCTCACCACGCCGAAACAGCCCCTCAAGGCCCGCGCCATCCGTTTCAGGGTCTGGCGGTTCGGGCGGTGGCCCGGCCAGACTGACGTTTCGGTAAATGCTCTGTGGGTCTGCGGCCTGCCGCTTGCGCGCTTCCTCGGGAGCGACAACCCCCGCCTGCACGTTCACCGCATCCGTGTCGGTCTTGATCTTCTCAACCTCTGCCGCCTCTTTCTCAGAAAGCTGCCACAGGTGGATGAATTCAAAATCAAGCCGCTCGTCGATCTCGCCCCAGAGGTTGATCTGGGCCAGATTGAAGATGGCGCGCACAGTCGGGCCAACATTGGCCTCCTGAAACGCCGCGATCTCATCGTAAAAGACCCTGATCTCGCCTTCGCTGCTGGCGTTCAGGCCTTGCGGCTGGATGCCGAACAGCTTGACCAGAGGGATGCCGGGGATACCAGCCATGAACTCCTGCGACTGCGCCTGCAACTCTCCAAGCCCGGAGAGTGGCGCGGTCTTTATATCGAAGTCCTCGTTTTCCTTGTCGATCACGAACGTGCCGTTGTTGCTCTGCCATACGTTCATGGCCGCAACGCGCCCCGTCACGCTGTCCGCGTCTATGTCGCCATAGCTCATGCAGGCATCGGACTGCATGTTGCCGGTCATGTCCGTTTTCAGAACCTTGGTGGCAAAGTTGCTCACCATGTCGGAAACAGACTGCCGGGTGCGCAGGAAGTTGTGCACGTAGGCTTCAAGCTGCTGCGTCAGGGATAGGCCGCCGAAGTTGAACGCGGGCTTGAGAATGTCCGGCACTTCATACGGCACCACTGTCAGCAGGCGGGTATGATGGACAAGCACGCCCTGCACCCACCAGTTGTCGGGCCGGTAGTAGTTTTCCTTGAGCGGGTTACCCGCGTTGTAGGTGTTCGGGTTGGTCCAGATGGGGTCAACATTCACCAGCCGGTCAAGTGTCCCCTTGGCCACGCCGTTGGCGCTGATCCTCAAAGGGAGGTTCTGATAGGCGGACGTGAGCGGCCTGCCCTTGATCCCAATCCAGATATGCCCCAGCCCGTACCCAAGCCCATGCATGACCTGACGGCGCACCACATCGCGCACACGCAGGCGCAGGAACTCTTTTTCAAGCTCACGGATTTTGTCGGCAACTTCCGTGTCGTCTTCGTCCTCGTCGGTATCGGTCGAACGGAACCTGATCCACTCGCGCGTGGCTTCCTTGGCAATCGTCTCCACAGGCTTGCGGAACTCGGCGCGCAGCATCATCGCGGCAAGGTCTGCATAGCCCTTGAAGTTCAGGCCATCGGCAATGAAGTTGCTGACGATGTTGTAATTCGCGCCCATGTACGAGGACAGGGCGCTATCCATGGACAGGCCGGACGTGCCGTCACCACGCACACCCTTGGGCGGCTGGTACGGCTTGAACAGCTTCTCGGCAAGCGCCTGCAAATCCTCTGGCGTCTTGACGACGAACTGCGGCATCGCGCGACGCTCCTTAGTCGCCACAACAGGCTCCACGCGCGCAGAAGCGGGCATAGGCTCCGGCTTGCGCTTGAACCAGTTGGATAGCTTCATCTTCGTCCCTGTTGGGCTATTTTATTGACAATGTCGGGAGTAAACCGAGGCATGCGCCGCTCGGGCGGGCACACGATCTCGAAAGCCCCAGACGCCGCATCTACCTGATCGTCATGCGTGCCAGCCGGGAAAGAGGCGCATTCTTCTATGAACGCCCGGTTCCACGCCGCGCGAACCATCGACACATTCCCCGCATTGACCTGAGAGGCAAACGGAGCGGCACGAGTTGCCTTGTCTCCGGTTTCCCTGACTGCGGTCACCCGGTAGCGCGCAAGAAGCCTTGCTAGATACTGAGCCTGCGCCACACCGGCCTGCCCGGGGTCCTGCGGTATGACGACATGCACGCCCCTGCCGTCCTGCTCCGCTGTGGCCTTGATTGCGGCCTCAACTTCATCAGGACCGCCGCGAAAGCGCACCATATCCAGAATGTAAAAACGACCGTCAGGAGCACGGGACATTTTAAGGCCAACTGTCCAGTCTGGGTCTCGCGTGCCCATCTGGCGCGTTGCAGCCAAATCCCACCTGCGAACAATCGTTCCGCCTACCGGGGCCTCATCAGCCACGCCAAGCATGGCCGTTTTAATCAAGACGCCCTCGCCGGGAGTAGGCTGCTGCTGGTAAAGCGCCGACCACTCACGGGGCCCGATACTGCGCTCAATATTCCTCAACTCAGAAAGCGGGAATACATCAGGCCAGAGCGCTTCCCCCAAACTGCGACCAAGCGCATCATCCGCACGGTCGGCAATGGCAGGCAGCGAAAGAACCTCCCAGCTCTCGCCAGTCCCGTTCTCCATTTCATCCAGCAAGCGCCCTGCCAAATCGTCAGGATGCCAGCGCGTGAGAACAAGAACGATTGCGCCTCCGGGCATTAGCCGGGTACGCAAAACAGAGCGGTACCAATCCCATGCAGCCTCACGGATTACGGGGCTTTCCGCGTCCTGCCGGTCTTTGATCGGGTCATCTATCAGTGCAACATGAGCGCCCTTACCAGTGAGGCCACCACCTACGCCCATGGCGGTGTAAATGCCGCCCTTGGTCGTATGCCAGTTATCCCGGGCCGAACTGTCAGCGGCAACACCAACGCCGGGAAACAGGGCCGAAAACTCAGGAGACGCAACAATGTTCCGCACATCGCGCCCGAAACCCTGCGCCAGCGTGGCCCCATAGGACGCCGTGATAATCTGTTTATCCGGGTTGCGACCAAGGAACCACGCAGGGAAACGCTTGCTGGTTAACTCGGACTTGCCGTGCCGGGGCGGCATGAACACCATAAGGCGCTTGATCTCGCCGCGCTCCACAGCGTCCAGCTTGTCGCATAGAAGTTTGTGTTGGGGGCCAACCCGATAACCCGGCATCGTGTATTGCGCGAAACTGAGGCAGCCTGCCCGGGCAGACTGTCGGGCAGAGAGTTCGGCTCTAGCCTTCTCCCTCACCCTCTCCATCATTTGCGAGCGCGGCAAGTTCCTCATCTGTCATATCTTCGACTGACCTGCGCACGGTTGCATTCATCTGAACGGCAGACAGCTTTGGGTGTATGTAGGGGGCCGCCGCTTTGGCCGCCTCGAACTGCATTTCGGTTACCGTTGTGTCGCCCGCCATGACGCGGGCCATGATCTCAAGGGGCGTTGCGTTTTCAGAAGCCAACTTTCCAGCGACACGAGAGCTTACTTTGCGCCCGACCTCTTTGAACTCGGACACGCCTCCTTTTTTTCGACCGGCTCCCGGCCTTGCTCCGCCTCGCTGTGCCATATTCAAACTTTTGATTAGTTTTTCAAACGTTGGCAGTTTTCTGCGCTATGCAGCGTGATTAAATCAAACGCCAAAAACGAAAAAATCCACCCGAAGGTGGCTCTTGCTCGCACGTATGCGATTGTTATGAATTTGATGCCATAACCGCGCGCGGGGTACAAGACTTTTCTTTTTCTTTGCGCCACTGCGATTTATAAAACTCAGCGAGTTGCTCAAGAACCAGCGCGCATTGAGTGGCAACCTTGCGCCGAGCAGAACTTTCGGCCAGCGCAGGGAAGATGGCCTTGCCAATTTTTGCAAAGCTAAGCTCGTCCACAAGCATCGCCTTCAATCTGACTTCGCCGCATACGCCCAAGGCATCCCGCACATCCCGAAGCCTGCCCGCAGCATTGGCGCGGGTCATGAGCCACGACACATCATCATGGCGCACCTCGGTATTGGAGGCGTGGTTATCAGGAAATTCAATCACCCCGCGATACGCAAAAACCCAATCACGATGCCAGCACTCGCCAGCATTGAATGCTTCCTGGGTAATTTCTTCGGAGTTGAGCAACGACTGAGCCGCTGTCAGGACTTTTGATGGCGGTCCCTTGGTAAACACCGACTTAGCCGCCCGCTCGGGCGTAGGGCCGTTATCCTCGGCAACGGGGATTTCATAGCGTGGGCGCGTCAGTGTTTTCTGCATATTAACGGCCCCCTCGCGTCACATAGTCGCCCCGGCAGTTGAAACGACCGTCCACAAAATCGCTCACCGGCTCGGAGATTGGATGCAAATCTGCTCTCACCATCCCGTTGTTTTGATGCGCAGAACGAGGCGTTCTGGAACTTGACGCTTTCCATGTCACGGTTCCATCGCCGTTATTGGGTTTCTTGACCGAAAGCAGGTCTTTCTTGAGTTTCTGGTTCATTTTTCTCCAAGCCTCTTATCGGGCCAAGGATAGAGAGAATGCAGCGCTCCTCTCTTTGGGACCAAATACACCCAGGACATTAATCCCACATGCGACCGCCGCTTTCTGCGCCTGCATCTTGCCGCGCTTTGATGCCGCAAAAAATTGCCACATCTTTCTATCGCCCGTCATCTCGCATCTGTCATTGGAAACGATGATGTATTTTTTCATATCACTTCCTTCTCGGATTGACATATCACCAAAGCCTTCTGTGCCTCAGTCAACGGCACGCCTGCCCGCAGGTTGCAAAGCGCACACGCCACATCCCAGTTCCGGGGCGGCGCGTAGATTCCGGAGTTTCCGGGGTAAAATGGCGGCTTAATCATCGTCCCGCTCTCCGCGCTCTCTCACTTTAGGCGAGAATGGACCTTTCCCACGCTTGCGGAAAAATGCACACTTTTTACGATGGCTTTTCATCCCCCAAGAGAATCACAAACCCCCGCGCATGTACAGCAAAAACGTGCGCCACCCTGCGTTTTTACGTGTCGTTATTTTGCGACAGTACCCGCTATCCACAGGGTTGTACACATGGGCAGCTTATTCAGCTCCGCCGGGAGCTGCGCCCGTGTGAAATTCCGTCAGGATCAAGCCATCACGGAAGCCCTCGATAATAGTGCCATCATCAAACTGTATTTCAACCGGAAGCCCTTTGGAAGAATTTACAGAATGTACGCACTCCCCATTTTCACCAACTTTACTTTTGAACGGAGTGTCTACATTGGGGCCAACTCTAACTTTGTCCCCCGGCGAAAGAACTGTGTCTTCGGTCAAAACGATTTCGTGATTTTTCTCAGTCATGGCGGAATCCTTTCCTCGTGGTTGTGGAGAGCCAGCCTAAGCTACTTTCGGCCCTCGTTGCCAATCACGAAACAACGGCAAAATCTCCTCATCCATCAACCCCTCCTCCGACTCATGAAGCGGGACTGGGTGCGGCGTGATCTCCGGCACTCGCACCGGGCCGCATCCCTCGTTTGTCAGGAAATCTACCAGCTCGTCGGGGTCTGGTTCGTGGCCAGTTCCCCATTCGGTCATGCGCCGCACCCTTGCATCAGGTGCGCACGAGATGCCTTTTCCCAC
>NZ_JACHIE010000011.1 GCF_014207635.1 Acetobacter lovaniensis | reverse complement strand
CCTTCATCTGCCGTCCTTTCGCGCAGTCGTTTCTTCCAACGACCATTCTGGCACATTGCGATGCCGTGCGGGGAGGACGGCAACCACCCCATCTCGCAGCCTATAATGCCGGACCGGGACGCTACGAGGACTTCCGCGATCGGCATCGCCCGTTGCCGCCCGAAACACTCGCCTATGTCGCCGGTCTTCTGCCTCTTCTCGGCCAGAACGGTGACACAATACCGCTTCTGGCGGTGCATCCCGATCCCCTGGCATGGAGGCGCGCGCCGATCTTTATCGCACTCGCGAACGATGCGTCTGCCAACATCACCGCACGCGATCTGTCGCCTATTGCACCGCACTCCGCTGGCCTGTTCGTGACGGTTTCTGACAGGGAGCCGGCACCATGACCATGCCGAATCCGCCTCTGCTTACCGCCCATTCGCAGCCGGTCGCAGGTCAGCGCATCATCGTGGTCTGGCGTGGTCCAGCGTTTCTCATGAGGGATCGTAGCAGGGATCAGGGGGCGCACTGGGTCTGGGCAAAGAAGAGGCGAGATAAAAGGGCGCACATTGCGCCTCGGTTGGGGTGTTGGTTTTCCAGCGTTTTTACCTTTCCTACACAATGTTTCTCTCTCTCCTCCAATGTTTTCCGACCCTACTTTTCCTTGTTGCACCGGCCTTTTTCGCACATTCGGGGCGCCAATGGCCCGCGAGAATGATTTCCAGCCCCGTCTGGGCCGCATCCGCTCGCCGCGCGCCCAGCGGCTCAAGCCCTTCGTCGCCCAGGCCCTCGCCTCGGCCCAGCGTGCCGGAGGCGGTGGGTTCCGATCGGGCCGCAGCGGCGGCGGTTCCCGCTCGTCCTTCGGGCGTGGCCGCGTCGCAGCAGCCAGGGCCAATCGTCTGCTGACCAGCCGTGCCCGCCGCGTGACCGTCAAGGCCCGTGTCGTGCGCCACAGCGGGCGCAAGGCGCCACTCGCCGCCCATCTGCGTTACCTGCGCCGGGAAGGGGTCACGAAGGACGGCGAAAAGGCGCGGCTCTTCGGTCCTGGCATCGACGATGCTGACCCGAAGGCGTTCGCCGAGCGCTGCGAGGACGACCGTCACCATTTCCGTTTCATCGTCTCACCCGAGGACGCGCCCGACATGGCCGACCTCAAGGGCTATGCCCGCGAGCTGGTCGGGCAGATGGAGAAAGACCTCGGCACAAAACTGGACTGGGTGGGGGTGGACCACTGGAACACCCAGCACCCCCATGTCCATATCCTCGTGCGCGGCGTGGCCGAAGATGGCAGCGATCTCGTGATCTCCCGCGATTACATCCGCGAGGGCCTGCGCGCCCGCGCCCAGGATCTGGTGACGCAGGAACTCGGGCCGCGCAATGACGTCGAAATTCACCGCGCACTCGAACGCCAGGTCGATGCCGAGCACTGGACCCAGCTTGACCGGCAACTTGCCCGCGACGCGGGCCGCAACGGCATCATCGACATGGCGCCAGCGCCGGATCGGCAGCCTGATCCGTTCGAGGCCCTGAAGGTCGGGCGCCTGCGCAGCCTGGAAGGGCTTGGCCTCGCCCATCAGGTCGGTCAGGGACAATGGATGCTGGATGAATCCGCCGAGGTGACGCTCCGCGAACTCGGGGAGCGCGGCGACATCATCAAGCGTATCCACCGCTCCCTGACCGAGCGCGGCATCGAGCGGAGCGCGTCGAGCTATGTGCTGGGGGGTGAAAGCCTTGATGTTCCCGTCATCGGCAGGCTGGTCGATCGCGGGCTGGACGATGAACTGAAAGGCACTGCCTACGCCGTCATCGACGGGGTGGATGGCCGCACGCATCATATCCGCTTTCCCGATCTCGATGCGACCGGTGATGGCAGCATGGGATCGGTTGTGGAGCTTCGCGCCTTCGATGACAGGAAAGGGCAGCGTCGCGTTGCTCTGGCTGTTCGTTCTGACCTGTCGATTGAGGATCAGGTGACGGCGCGAGGGGCCACCTGGCTCGACCGGCAAGCAGTGGCGCGCGATCCCGCGGCGCTAGGCCAGAGTGGCTTCGGTGCCGAAGTGCGCGAGGCGATGGAGCGGCGGACCGAGCAACTGATTGAGCAGGGTCTTGCCGAACGTCGGACGCAGGGGGTGGTCCTTGCGCGCAACCTGATCGGGAAACTCAGGGACCGCGAGGTCCGGGAAGTCGGAGAGCAGCTCGCCGGCGAGACAGGCCGGGCGTTCAGCCAGTCGGCCTCGGGTGAGTATGTCACCGGCACGTATCGTCAACGCATGACGTTGGCCTCCGGCCGCTATGCGATGATCGATGATGGGCTCCAGTTCCAGCTTGTACCATGGACTCCGTCGCTGGAGAAGCAGCGGGGCCAGCACGTCTCCGGCGTCGCACGCGACGATGGCGGGATCGACTGGAGCTTCACCCGGAACCGGGGGCTCGGACTGTAGTCGTCGTAGCGATAAGGACAGTTAAATTCCCCTGGATTGAAGATAGACGCGCCGAGGGACAGGAAGTTGCTGGCGACATATCCTGACAGTCCAGTCCCAAACGGCGGTCGGAAGAAAAAATCATCGCTGCCACCGGCCCTGCCCAAAAAGCCCCATGAACCTCCCGCGAGGCGGGGGTGGGCGACGAGAGCGAGCCGAGAGGCCCGCAGAAGCGGCGGGCTGCACCCGCAGGGGCGAAATGGAATGGAGCAGCGTGACGAAGCCGGGCTTGCAGCGCGCTGTGGCGGGCCACTTCCCCGATCAGGGTCGCCAGACAACCGTCGAGCACGCCACGCTCGATCCAGCGATAATAACTCCGCTTGGGCATCGCGACCGCGATGATGGTGCTGGCTGACGTTGTTGTGGCCCAGGATCAAGCTGATTGCGGTTGAGGTGCTACGCCGCTGATTTGCGGTGGCTTGCCAATCAACGGCAGCAGCTATCCTTGCCGTCGGCCTGGACCGGCGGACACGACACGGTTCCATAGGAACAAAATACGCAGCAATCGCCCGGCTTGGGCTTGAGCACCATACCGCAACCCTTGCAGTCGTAGAAGAACTGGCACGCATTGGTCGGCATGGTCTCGGTCGCCTGATGCCCACAATGTGGACAGGTGAGCGTGGAGCGCAGTTCGATCGCGGCGTCAGGCATAACGGTAGCCAAGATAGAGCAGCACGACGCCGACCAGCAGGCCAGCAAAGGTGAATATCCGGACCGCCGGCGGCGTGCAGACACCGTCCGGTCCGCAACGCGATGCCGCAACCTGCTGCCGCCCGAGCAAGACCGCACCGAACAGGAGGAACAGCGCGCCGACGATCAGAAGCGGCGTGCGGAAGGGCGCAGTTGCGACCGCGATGCCGGAAAGCCAGGCGACGCCGAGTCCGGCTGACGTGAGCAGGATCGGGAGCGCGCAACACGAGGCGACGGCGAATGCCGCCGCAATCCCGCCGAGTGTGAGGGAGGCGGCACCGATACCCTTGGGGCGGGGTTGAAGAGGTTGCGACATACGAATCCTTGTGCGTGACCGAACCGAGCGATACCATCTGTAGCAACTACAGACTCAAGCGGAATCTTCATGCCGGCTTCAGAAACGATACCGATCGGCGAACTCTCACGCCAAACCGGCTGCAACATCGAGACGATCCGCTATTATGAGCGGATCGGCGTGCTTCCTGTCCCGATCCGACGCGGGCGTTATCGCCATTACGGTGCAGGCGACGTGCGCCGTCTGAGCTTCGTTCGCCGAGCCCGTGAACTCGGCTTCTCGATCGAGGCGATCCGGACGTTTTTGACGCTGGCTGAGGGTGGCGCGCAGTCGTGCCAGCAAGCGCACGATCTGGCAAAGGACCATCTGGCAGAAGTGCGCTCGAAGCTTGCCGACCTCGAACGGATGGCGAGCGTGCTGACGAGGGCGGTGCAGGCCTGCGAACGCGGCGACAATAGCGGCTGCCCGCTGCTCGAAACCCTCGCCGAGGTGACCCCGTCAGCCGCACCCTCAGACGGCTGAACGCACCTCATACCAGAGTCGCGTGCGCTTCACGAGTCCAACGACCGAAAGCATAACCGGGACCTCGACGAGCACACCCACGACGATCGCGAGCGCAGCGCCCGAGCCCAGGCCGAACAGGCTGATCGCGGCAGCGACGGCCAGCCCGAAAACGTTGGACGCACCGATCAACGCGGCGGGTGCAGCGACGCACCCGATCGGCGATCATGGCAGGCAAAGGCCCAAGCTTGACGGCGGCATCGTCGAGCGTCCGTGTGATGCGCGGTCCCGCCGGCCCGCCATCAGTGGAATAGAGAATGATGAATGGCCGATGTCGGGAAAGCAGCCAGTCGGAAATCGGCAATGACGCTGAGCAATCCGGCGACAGGAACGGTCCATCGGGCGAAAGGGGTTTGACAATATTCCATATATCCGTGAGTAAGGATATATGGATACCGAATCGAGCCTATCAGCCCTGAGCGCACTGTCGCAATCCACGCGACTGGAAATCTTCCGCCTGCTGGTGCGCCACGAACCGGACGGGCTGCCGGCCGGAGACGTCGCGCGGCATCTCAATGTCCCGCAGAACACGATCTCGGCCCATCTCGCCACCCTGACGCGGGCTGGCCTGCTGACCTCGCAGCGCCATAGCCGTGTGATTGTCTATCGTGCCTGCCTGCCGCGCCTGCGGGAACTGATGCTGTTTCTCGTCAAGGACTGCTGCGGGCGAAGCCCCGAACTCTGTGAGCCACTGGTTGCAGAACTGTCCTCCTGCTGCCCATCCGAGTGAGCCCCCCAATGACCGATCGCGTCTTCAATGTCTTGTTTCTGTGTACGGGTAATTCCGCACGTTCAATCTTGGCCGAGAGCATCCTGCGCAAGGATGGTGCCGGCCATTTCAGAGTCTTCTCCGCCGGAAGCCATCCCAAGGGGCAGGTCAATCCTCTCGCCTTGAAAGTACTGACGAGCTTCGACTACCCGACCGAGGGGCTGCGTTCCAAGCCCTGGGATGAGTTCGCTGTTGCGAACGCTCCCGTTATGGATTTCGTTTTTACCGTCTGCGATGACGCCGCAGGAGAAGTCTGTCCGGTATGGCCAGGAAAACCCATCACGGCCCATTGGGGCATTCCCGATCCGAGTAGTGTTTCGGGAACCGATGCCGACCGGGAACGCGCGTTCGTCTCGGCGTTCAAGGGTCTGAAGAATCGTATTTCCCTGCTTGTCGCGTTGCCGATCGCCAAGCTTGAGACTGCCAGTCTGGTGACGAAATTGCGCGACATTGGCACCGAGACAACCGGCGTTACGATCTATCACAACCCGGATTGCGGCACATCGCGCAATACACTTGCCCTGATCCGCAATGCCGGGATCGAGCCGACCATCATCGAATACCTCAAAACTCCGCCATCGCGCGCCGAACTGGTCAGTCTCATCACGCGCATGGGAATCTCGGTTCGCGATCTCCTGCGGCGCAAGGGCACGCCCTATGATGCGCTTGGCCTCGACAATCCATCCCTGACCGATGACGACCTGATCGACGCCATGATGGCGCATCCAATCCTGATGAACCGGCCGATCGTCGTCACCCCGCTCGGTGTTGCGCTCTGCCGTCCGTCCGAGGCGGTACTGGACATCCTGCCCAACCCGCAGCGAGGCGCTTTCGTCAAAGAGGACGGCGAGAAGATCGTCGATGAATCCGGAAAGCGGATCTCCTGATGCTGGCTCTTCTGCTTTTCGTTGCCACGCTGGTTTTTGTCATCTGGCAGCCTCGGGGGCTGGGCATCGGCTGGAGCGCCATGACAGGTGCCGCCGTGGCCCTGGCGGCTGGCGTGATCCACTGGCACGACATTCCTGTCGTCTGGCACATCGTCTGGGACGCGACCTTCACCTTTATCGCGCTGATCGTCATCTCGCTGTTGCTGGATGAGGCCGGGTTCTTCCATTGGGCCGCCCTGCACGTCGTGCGCTGGGGCAAGGGGCGAGGCCGGACGCTATTCCCGCTGATCGTGGTGCTGGGAGCGGCCATTGCGGCTGTGTTCGCCAATGACGGCGCGGCCTTGCTGCTCACGCCCATTGTCATCGCCATCCTCACGCAGCTTCGCCTCAGTCCTGCTGCGGCGCTGGCCTTTATTATCGCCACTGGCTTCGTCGCGGATACCACCAGCCTGCCGCTTGTCATCTCCAACCTGGTGAACATCGTCAGCGCCAATTTCTTTGGCATTGCGTTCGATCGCTATGCCGCGATCATGGTCCCTGTCGATCTGGTGGCGCTGGGCGCGACGCTGGCGGTGCTTTGGCTGCGGTACCGGCGGCAGGTACCGGCGACTTATCCCGTGGCCGAACTCCCCGCCCCGGCCACGGCGATCCGGGATCATGCCGTGTTCCGCGCCGCGTTCCCATTGCTGGCGCTGGTCCTGGCCGCGTATTTCCTGACCGCCCCGTTCCATATCCCAGTCTGCATCGTGGCAGGTCTTGCGGCTGGGGCTCTCCTGATCGTCGCCGGGCGGGGACACGTCATTCCGGTCCGTACAGTGCTGCGCGGCGCGCCGTGGCAGATCGTGATCTTCTCGCTGGGCATGTATCTGGTGGTGTATGGCCTGCGCAATGCCGGGCTGACTGACTATCTCGCGACCGCGCTGGTCTGGCTCGGCCATCAGGGAACATTCACGGCCACGATCGGCACCGGCTTTCTGGCGGCCCTTCTCTCGTCGGTCATGAACAACATGCCGAGCGTGCTGGTGGGGGCGCTGGCGATCCAGCAGGCTCACGACATCACACCGCTGACTCGCGACCTGATGGTCTATGCCAATGTCATCGGCTGTGACCTCGGCCCCAAATTCACCCCGATCGGCAGTCTCGCCACGTTGCTATGGCTGCATGTGCTGGCATCCAAGAAGCATCGGGTCACATGGGGGCAGTATATGAAAGTCGGACTGGCGATCACCCCGCCTGTCCTGCTGGTCACGCTCGCGGCGTTGGCCCTGTGGCTGCCCTGGATCAGCCACCTGTAATGCACGAATGGACCGATATCACAATGACTGAACCTGACTTGCCGGCCCTCCACCCCGAATATCTTGAACGGGTCGATCTCGCGCGGCTGGAACCGCAACCGCGTGTGGACCATCCGCCGCGTATCCTTCTGCTCTTCGGCTCTTTGCGTCCCCGATCCTTCAGCCGGTTGCTGGTGCTTGAGGCAGAACGCATCCTGAAGGTGCTGGGGGCCGAGACACGGGTGTTCGACCCGACCGGCCTGCCGGTAGCGGATTCCGTGCCTGCGACCCATCCGAAAGTGCAGGAACTGCGGGACCTCTCAATCTGGTCGGAAGGCCAGGTCTGGTGCAGCCCTGAACGGCACGGCAACATGACGGCAGTATTCAAAAACCAGATCGACTGGTTGCCCCTCACCGAAGGCTCGATCCGCCCGACGCAGGGCCGCACGCTGGCGGTCATGCAGGTCTCGGGCGGATCGCAGAGCTTCAATTCCGTCAATGCCCTGCGGGTGCTGGGCCGGTGGATGCGGATGTTTACCATCCCCAACCAGTCCAGCGTGCCAATGGCCTATACGCAGTTCGGTGACGATGACCGGATGAAGCCGTCCCCCCTCTATGACCGGATGGTGGATGTCATGGAAGAGTTGGTGAAGTTCACATGGCTTTTGCGCGACCGGGCCGACTACCTCGTGGATCGCTACAGTGAACGCAAGGCGGAATTTCGTCTCCCGGAAAGTCTGTGAGCCGGGCAATGGCGGAACCGTTCGATGTCGTGATCGTGGGCGGCGGTCAGGCAGCGCTCGCCGCGTCCTATTTCCTGCGCCGGACCGGGCTGACCTACGTCATTCTGGACAACGGGACGCAGGCGGGAGGGGCATGGGTCCACGGCTGGGACTCCCTGCATCTGTTTTCACCCGCGTCCTACAGTTCACTGCCCGGCTGGCCGATGCCCGACACGCCCGATGGCAGCTACCCCACCCGCGACGAGGTGCTGGACTATCTGTACCGGTATGAGGCGCGCTATGCGCCGCCGATCCACCGCCCCGTATCGGTCGATCGCGTGGAGCGCGCGGAAGGAAAACTCCTGAATGTCCGGACGAACACAGGTGATTTCCTCAGCCGTGCGGTTATCGGGGCGACCGGTACGTGGTCAGCCCCTTTCATTCCCGATGTCGCGGGGCATGACCTCTTTGGCGCGACGCAACTCCATTCCAGCCATTACCGGAATGCCGCGCCCTTTGCTGGCCGGCGTGTGCTTGTGGTGGGAGGCGGCAATTCCGGGGCGCAGATCCTGGCGGAGATGTCGCTTGTCGCCCAGGCAACATGGGTCACGCTGCATGACCCCGTCTTCTTGCCCGATGACGTGGATGGACGGGTTCTGTTCGAGCGGGCGACCGCTCGCGTTCTCGGCGGCCCGTCGGCCATGCCTGCCGGCGGTTTTGGCGATATCGTCATGGTACCACCTGTGCGCGCCGCCATGGAGCGAGGCGTGCTCCACGCGGTGCGCCCGTTTGTACGTATGACCGCAACGGGCGTCGTCTGGCCCGACGGGCGGGAAGAAGCCATCGACGCGATCATCTGGTGTACCGGCTTCCGACCCGCGCTCTCCGCATTTGCGCCGCTCGACGTGATCGAGCCGGACGGGCTGATTCGCGTTAACGGACAGCAGGCCGTCAGGGAGCCACGTCTCTGGCTGCTGGGTTATGGATCCTGGTGCGGCCCCGCATGCGCCACCCTGCTGGGGGCAGGCCGCGTCGCACGATCTATGGTCAGGCAACTGGCGGCCTGGCTTGCGTCGCCGACACAGGATGTCCGATTAACGAAGAACTGAATGGATATTCCGGCGGCCGGGGCGCGACTACGACCGTCCGTTTGCCGCGCGCAGCGGCCAGCATAGAACTTGCTATCAACCACGAACTTTAGGCACTTCACACGATCCGATATCCCTGCGGATAAAGAAATCTCACGCGACGACTGTCGTTTTATTCTGATTGTTCGTATCGTACTCTGCGAGAGTGCTGCGCAATGCCTTGAGGGACGCAACCGTATCTTTCACATCGCCGATGCCGTTCGTTTCCTGATAGTTGATCATTGTATCAAGCAAGGAATAGGCATTGAGATTGCCGGTGGATGACTGGCGAAGCTGGCCGCCATTGACGCCTTGGAGTGCCCATCCGTCCAGTAGTGAGAGTTCACCGCTTTGACGGAGAGTAATTTTCCCCTGATCATAAAGTTCTGCATTCACGTCTTGCAGGTTCGATGCGGAAATGTTGCTGAAGTCAAGGGACGAAGATTGCAGAATTCCTGTCTTTTCTGTTGCGGCTCCTGATGAGGATTGTGTCGCATTGCCGATAATCGAAGATATGCCGCTGATGCGCATTTTCAGTCCTTTCCCATGGAGAGACAGAGGCCGAAGACCTCACCTGCATGATGTCCGATGTTCTCTTCTGTCTATGTCATTTCACCGTTGTCGCCAACCATGGCGTTTGAATCCCACACTAACCTTCCTGTGCGGTAGATGTCGGTCCGTCAGGATCCGGCCGATCATCAGTAATTTCAAAATCTGTACACGCGTTCGATCCATGAAGAAGACATAGAAGTGCATCAGGAACGGCCTCATTGATAATGCTGCCAAACCGCGCGCGAAGATGCTGTTTTATCCAGAATTTGACTATCTGATCCTCAGAATCGATGTCCATCTCCGAATACTTTCTATGACCGTTCAGTGAATTAAGTCACGGTCCTGCGGCCCCAACGTCGTGAGGTGATCCACGATATTTCGTACATTCATCCAGAATTGCGCGCTGTCTCTATGACCCGCCTCAACACATCGCAACACATGCGCATGAGCTTTGTTCCACGCTCCACTCCATCCGAAGGAACGGATCAAGGCGTCTGCCATGTCTGACGCACAACACGCATTGGAAATTTCGTCATCTTTTTCTATCGCCAATCCGCTCTCCGCCTCGCACGACATGACGACGACGGAAGCGAATTGAGGGCGTGACTCCCCGTTACCCGCCTGGCGTCGGGCGGGTCGAAAGGTGTTTTGCACTGGGCGTAGCCACCTCCTGCCTATTCCCCTGCTGAGAACAGCCAAGGCTGTTCACCGCAGGACCATAGGTCCGGGTGTTCTATTCGGCAGGCCACCCGACATAGGAGGCCGCCCAGTTGCAAAAAGCGTTTCGACACGCCGATTTCAGAATAACACATGGGATATCCCCGTGTCACCCTCCGTAAGCACACGTGCGCACAGCACCTTCGCGATGTATATCCGTCAATTCAACAAGAATTTTGGAAACCAACAGAGTATTGGTTAATGAAGTCGCAGCATTTCAGGCGCCGGCCAACACGGCCTTCACAAGGCACAGCACTCTGTTATTCTTTCCCAGAGAAATGAAAAGTCTCTTTGTGCAATAATACTATGATTTTTCACATATTTTCCATCCGAAGGCAGGCTGCGCTGCCGATCGTCCATTCCTCATTGTCATTGCCGTCACCGTGCTTTTGAAGCTCAGCCCTATGTCCGAATCGCCTGCTACCGGTGTGTCCCAGGATCGGCTGGGCGGACCTTGTCCGCACAGCGCAAGTATTTTTTCGCTCTGGTTTGCCCGGCTGCGAACAACGCTTAAAAGCACTTGAACGCAGGAATCCGCCGTTCCTTCCTCCTCTAAAAGGGAGGGCTCCCGATGTCGGGCACCAAGATTCTTTGGGGGCAGATCATCGTCGTCTTGGCGATCATCCTGCTGACCATGTGGGCTGCGACCGAATGGATCGCTTGGAAGCTGGCCTTCCAGGCCGAACTCGGGCGACCCTGGTTCATAATCCTGCGGTTTCCATTCTACTTGCCGCCCGCGTTCTTCTGGTGGTGGTATGCGTATGACGCCTATGCGCCGGAGGTCTTCGCACGGGGTGCCTATATCGCCGCGTCGGGCGGCATCCTGGCTGCGCTTACTGCGATCGGCCTCTCGGTCTGGCGGGCGCGCGAGGCGAAGCGGATCGAGACATATGGCTCGGCCCGTTGGGCTGACGCCAAGGAGATCGCCCAGGCCGGTTTGCTTGACCCCGACGGCGTGGTACTAGGCCGCTATCGTCGAGAGTACCTGCGGCATGACGGGCCAGAGCACGTCCTGACCTTTGCACCAACGCGCAGCGGCAAGGGTGTCGGCATGGTCATCCCCACGCTCCTGACCTGGCCCGGTTCGGCCATCGTCCACGACATCAAGGGTGAGAACTGGGAACTGACGGCGGGATTCCGCGCCCGTTTCGGCCACGTCGTGCTGTTCGATCCAACCAATGCAGCCTCCGCGGCCTACAACCCGTTGCTGGAGATCCGGCGTGGGGAGTGGGAAGTCCGTGATGCCCAGAACGTCGCCGATATCCTCGTCGACCCGGAGGGCAGCCTGGAGAAGCGCAACCATTGGGAGAAGACTTCGCACTCCCTGCTGGTCGGCGCCATCCTGCACGTCCTCTACGCCGAGCCCGACAAGACCCTGGCCGGTGTCGCCAATTTCCTGTCGGACCCGAAGCGCCCCATCGCCACCACGCTGTCAGCGATGATGCGGACGAAGCATCTCGGTGACGCCGGTCCGCATCCCGTCGTGGCCTCGGCCGCGCGCGAGTTGCTGAACAAATCCCCCAACGAGCGCTCGGGTGTGCTGTCCACCGCCATGTCCTTCCTCGGCCTCTATCGCGATCCAGTGGTCGCGGAAGTGACGCGGCGCTGCGAATGGCGCATCGCCGACATTGTCGGCGCCGATCGCCCGGTGACGCTCTACCTGACCGTGCCGCCGTCGGACATCAGCCGCACCAAGCCACTGATCCGTCTGGTGCTGAACCAGATCGGCCGGCGCCTGACGGAAGACCTTGATGCCGCGGCGCGGCGGCGACGTGTGCTGCTGATGCTCGACGAATTCCCGGCCCTCGGGCGGCTGGATTTCTTTGAATCGGCGCTGGCCTTCATGGCGGGCTACCGGATCAAGAGCTTCCTGATCGCCCAGTCCCTCAACCAGATCGAGCGGGCCTACGGGCCGAACAATTCGATCCTCGACAGCTGTCATGTCCGGGTGAGCTTCGCCACCAACGACGAACGGACGGCAAAACGTGTCTCCGACGCGCTCGGGACCGCCACCGAGATGAAGGCGATGAAGAACTACGCGGGCCACCGTCTTTCGCCCTGGCTGGGCCATCTGATGGTTTCGCGCTCGGAGACGGCACGCCCGCTGCTGACGGCGGGAGAAGTCATGCAGCTCCCGCCAGCGGATGAGATCGTCATGGCCTCCGGCCTCTATCCGATCCGTGCGAAGAAGGCCCGTTACTTCGAGGATGCGCGCTTCCAGGAACGCATTCTGCCGCCGCCAAAGCCTACGCCCCCGAAGGATGGGTGCCCGGACGACTGGAGTAGCCGTCCCCTGCCGCCCAGGCCGCCGGCACCCGATGCGGCGGCCGAAACGCGGACAGGGGACGATGAGGAAGAAGACCCGAAGCAGTCCGCCCGACGCCATCAGCCCGAACTGGACGAAGGCACTGTCGAGAAAAAGGAGCCGATGGAGAACGAGTTCACGCCCGATCCGGTCGATGAGTTCGACGACATCGCGCCCCGCAACAACCGGATGAACGATCTCAGGCGCGGCATCGCCCGGCAGGCGTCGCTCGACCGTGGCGATGAGCTTGGACTGTGAGGCAGACATGGCGATACCGAAAAAGAAGGCCCAGATCTCCGTCTATCTCGATCCCGATGTGATGAAGACCCTATCTGCCTATGCCGCGCGACGCGCGCAGCCGATGTCGCTGATCGTCGAGGCCGCCGTTGCTTCCTTCCTCTCGCCCGACGGGGAAGAGCGCCGCGAGGCTGCTACATCGAAGCGCCTCGACCGGCAGGACCGACGTCTCGCGCGGCTGGAGCGCGATATCGGCATCACGGTGGAGACACTAGCGCTGTTCATCCGTTTCTGGCTGACCACGACCCCGCCGCTGCCCGAACCGGCCGCGAAGGCGGCGCGCGCGCAGGCCGGGGTGCGCTACGATAATTTTGTCGCCGCCCTCGGCCGTAGGCTGGCCCAGGGGCCAAGACTCCAGCAGGAAATCCCGGAGGATGTTTTGGACCCCGGCGCACGGGATGAACCGGAGGCGTAAAATCCGCACCCCGCAAGTATTTTTGCCCTGTGTTTCGCCGCCGTTCTACGACCTCTGAATTCTTGTTGAAACGCGCTGTTTCCAGCCTTTCTTAATGATCCCCGTCGCTGTTCGTCCGTCGCGTGCGGCCCATACGGGGGAAGGTCATGTCGGTTTCCGTCATCCATGAAGGGGCCAGAGTGCGCGGCGTGTCCATGCTGCGCACAGCGATGGGGCCGGCGATTGCCCGGCACCTTGCCGATCCCTCTGTGGTCGAGGTCATGCTTAATCCCGATGGGCGGCTGTGGATCGATCGGCTGTCAGAGGGCATGGCCAACACGGGCGAAACCATCACACCTGCCGACGCCGAGCGCATCGTGCGTCTGGTTGCACACCACGTCGGGGCTGAGGTGCATGAGGGTGCGCCCCGTGTCTCGGCCGAGTTGCCAACCGGCGAACGGTTCGAGGGATTGCTGCCGCCCGTGGTGACGGCCCCCAGTTTCGCGATCCGCAAGCCCGCCGTCGCGGTGTTCACCCTCGATGACTATGTCGCCGCCGGGATCATGACAGAAGGGCTGGCGGTGTCTCTGCGCCGCGCTGTTTCGGAACGGAAGAACATCCTGGTCGCAGGCGGCACATCCACGGGCAAGACCACGCTGGTCAACGCCCTGCTGGCCGAGGTCGCGAAAACCGGCGATCGCGTCGTCCTGATCGAGGACACGCGCGAGTTGCAATGCATGGCGCCCAATCTCATTGCCCTGCGGACCCGCGAAGGGGTCATCACGCTGTCGGATCTCGTCCGGTCCGGTCTGCGCCTGCGTCCCGACCGTATTCCCATCGGTGAGGTGCGTGGTGCCGAAGCCCTTGATCTGGTCAAGGCATGGGGCACCGGCCATCCGGGCGGCATCGGTACGCTGCATGCGGGATCAGTGCTCGCCGCTCTCTACCGTCTCGAACAACTGATCCAGGAAGCGGTGGTAACGGTGCCACGCGCCATGATCGCGGACACCATCGACGTGATCGCTGTCCTGTCCGGGCGAGGCAATGCCCGCCGGCTCTCCGAACTCGCCACCGTGGACGGGCTCGATCCCGCCACCGGCGCCTATCGCATTCATCCCTTCCAGAATTCGGGAGATTCCCAATGACCCATGCCATAATCCGCGTGCGTCGGCACGCGCCCGCCATTTCCGCCATGTTGCTGCTTTCGGTCGCATGGTGTTCCTCGGCCCTGGCGTCCGGGTCGGACATGCCGTGGGAAACGCCCCTGAACGAGATCCTGCAATCCGTGCAGGGACCGGTCGCCAAGATTATCTCGGTGATCATCATCACGGTCACGGGTCTGACCCTGGCGTTCGGGGAAACATCGGGTGGGTTCCGCCGCCTGATCCAGATCGTCTTCGGCCTGTCGATCGCTTTTGCGGCGTCCAGCTTCTTCCTGTCGTTCTTCTCCTTCTCGGGCGGGGCGCTGATCTGATGGCGGGATACGACGATGACGCGGTGCCGGGCTTTCATGTCCCGGTGCATCGCTCCCTGACCGACCCGATCCTGTTGGGTGGCGCTCCCCGTGCCGTGGCCATCGCCAATGGCACGCTGGCGGCGGCCATAACACTCGGCCTGCGTCTCTGGCTGATCGGGGCCGCCTTCTGGATCGTCGGCCACGGGCTGGCGCTCTGGGGCGCGAAACGCGATCCGCTGTTCACCGAGGTCGGGCGGCGGCATCTCCGCTATCCCGCCTGGCTGCGGGCATAGGGGAGATCGGCCATGATGTCCCTTGGCGAGTACCGTAATCGCAGTGCCCTTCTATCTGATTTCCTGCCCTGGGCCGCGCTGGTCGAAAAGGGTGTGGTCCTGAACAAGGACGGCAGTTTCCAGCGCACGGCGCGCATCCGTGGCCCCGATATGGACAGCGCCACGCCCGCCGAACTGGTCGGTGTCACCGCACGGCTCAACAGTAATCTCCGCCGTCTGGGCTCCGGATGGGCGGTGTTCGTCGAGGCGCAGCGCGTCCCGGCCACACTCTATCCCGAGAGCGATTTTCCGGATGCCGCCTCGCACATGGTCGATCTGGAACGGCGTGAGCAGTTCGAGGATGAGGGCGCACATTTCGTGAGCCGGTATTTTCTGACCCTTGTCTGGCTGCCACCGGCGGAATCATCTGATCGCGCTGCCCGGTTCCTGTTCGAGGGCAGGGAGCGCGAAGGGCCGGACCCACACGGCATGCTCCATGCGTTCGTGGATCGCTCCGACCGGATGCTGGCGTTGCTGGACGGTTTCATGCCCGAGGCCACCTGGCTCAATGACGGTGAGACGCTGACCTATTTACATTCGACCATTTCGACGCGGAACCAGCGTGTCCGGGTGCCGGAAATCCCTATGCATCTTGACGCGCTGCTGGTCGATCAGCCGCTTTCGGGCGGGTTGGAGCCAAAACTCGGCGATGCCTTCCTGAAAACGCTGACGATCACCGGTTTCCCGTCGCGGACCTTTCCCGGAATCCTGGATGACCTGAACCGGCTGGCGATGCCCTATCGCTGGTCCACCCGCGCGATCCTGCTGGACAAGACGGATGCGACGAAAGTGCTGATAAAAATCCGTCGCCAGTGGTTCGCAAAGCGCAAGAGCATTACGGCGATTGTTCGGGAGGTGATGACCAACGAGGCGTCGGTTCTGGTGGATAACGACGCCGCCAACAAGGCGGCGGATGCGGACCTTGCCTTGCAGTCCCTCGGTGCTGATGACGTCGGGCAGGCCTACATCACCGCCACGGTAACGGTCTGGGATGGTTCCGCTTCCATCGCTACAGAAAAACTCCGTTTGGTCGAAAAGATCATCCAGGGCCGCGACTTCACTTGCATGGCGGAAAGCCTCAACGCCGTGGAGGCATGGCTCGGCTCTCTTCCCGGCCATATCTATGCCAATGTGCGCCAGCCACCCGTCTCGACGTTGAACCTGGCGCATATGATTCCGCTGTCAGCGGTGTGGGCTGGACCGGAGCGCGACACCCACTTCAACGCCCCGCCTCTTTTCTACGGCAGGACGGCGGGCGCTACACCGTTTCGTTTCTCGCTCCATGTCGGCGATGTCGGCCACACGCTGATCGCAGGACCGACAGGAGCTGGCAAATCTGTCCTGCTAGCGCTGATGGCGCTCCAGTTCCGGCGTTATGCGGGATCGCAGATTTTTGCCTTCGATTTCGGCGGGTCCATGCGTGCGGCGACGATGGCGATGGACGGGGACTGGCACGATCTTGGAGGCGGGCTGACGGACGAGGGCGATGGGCATTCCGCCGTTTCCCTTCAGCCGCTGGCACAGATTGACGATCCCGACGAGCGCAAATGGGCCAGTGAATGGCTGGGGCAGATCCTTGTCGGTGAAGGGGTAACGCTGACCCCCGAGGTGAAGTCTCACCTCTGGTCGGCGCTGAATTCCCTGGCATCGTCGCCTGTGCCGGAACGTACATTGTCCGGGCTGGTAGCACTGCTTCAATCCAACGCTTTGAAGCAGGCTCTGGCCCCATACTGCCTCGGTGGTCCTTATGGCCGCCTGCTCGATGCAGACGCCGAACGTCTGGGTGACGCCGATGTCGTGGTGTTCGAGACCGAAGGGCTGATCGGCTCCAGCGCGGCATCATTCGTTCTGTCGTACCTGTTCCACCGCATCGAAGGGCGACTGGACGGGAGGCCGACGCTGCTGGTCATCGACGAAGGCTGGCTGGTGCTGGATGACGGGGACTTTGCCGGCCAGCTCCGAGAGTGGCTAAAGACGCTGCGCAAGAAGAACGCATCGGTGATTTTCGCCACCCAGTCGCTGTCCGATATCGCCAATTCCCGCATTGCGCCTGCCGTGGTGGAAAGCTGCCCGACCCGGATCTTCCTGCCCAACGAACGGGCGATCGAGCCACAGATCGCGGCCATCTATCGCGACTTCGGGCTGAATGACCGGCAGATCGCCATCATCGCCCGCGCGGCATCCAAGCGGGAATATTACTGCCAGACCCAGCGGGGGAACCGGCTGTTCGAACTGGGGCTCGGCCCTGTCGCCCTGGCGCTGTGCGCGGCCTCCGGCAAGGACGACCACAGGCTGATCGATCGGGTGCTGGCGGAGCACGGGCGGGTTGGGTTCCTGCCCGCCTGGTTCGAGGCGCGTGATGTCATGTGGGCGGCTGATCTTCTGCGGGAAGGGGAGGTGCCGTGAGATATCGTCTGATTCCTGCCGTTATGGTCGTTGCTTTTACGGTTTCTGCTTCTCAATCCGCCCATGCCCAATGGGCGGTGTATGATGGCGCGAACCATGTCGAGAACGTGCTGATCGCGGCGCGCACGCTCCAGCAGATCGACAACCAGATCACGTCACTGGCCAATCAGGCGCAGATGCTGGTCAATCAGGGTCGCAATCTGGCGAGCCTCCCGCTTTCGACACTGTCGACGCTGCAATCGACGATTTCCCAGACGACGGCGTTGCTCGCGCAGGCGCAGAATATCGCATACAGCGTCCAGTCCGTTGAGCAGCAGTACCAGCAGTCATACACATCGTTATCGTCAGGCATGTCAGACAGCGCCCTGTTCAGTCAGGCGCAGACGCGGTGGCAGAATTCCGTGGGTGGGTTCGAGGATGCCCTGAAGCTTCAGGCGCGGGTGGTAGGAAATATCCCGAGCGACAGCTCGGCCATGACGCAACTGGTCTCGGCGAGCCAGAGTTCGGCCGGGGCGCTACAGGCCGCACAGGCGGGAAACCAGCTTCTCGCGCTTCAGTCTCGCCAGCTTTCCGACATCCAGGCCGAACTCGCGGCTAATGGCCGGGCCGCGGACCTCGAACGGGCGCGACAGGCGGCGAACGAGGCCGGTGCGGAAGCCCAATATCAGCATTTCTCGCAGTATGACGCCTATGTTCCCCAGGCCGTCGCCATCCCAAGTTCTGGATATTGAGCAATGGCGAGCGACAATGTCGGCATCATCGACGGCTTCCTGAATACCTTCGAGACCACGATCGACAGCGGTTTCGGTCTGGTCCGGGGAAGCGTGGTGTCGCTCGCGGGTTCGCTCTCGGTGCTGGACATCGTGCTGGCGGGGCTGTTCTGGGCGTGGGCGGCCGACGAGGACATCGTCCAGCGTCTCGTGAAGAAGACGCTGTATATCGGCTTCTTTGCCTTCATCATCGACCATTTCAGCGGCCTGTCGGGGATCGTTTTCAACAGTTTCGCGGCCCTCGGTCTCAAGGCCGGCGGCGGCACGCTGGCAATTGCGGACTTCATGCACCCCGGCCGACTGGCGGCGACCGGGCTCGATGCCGCGCAACCGCTTCTGGATGCGGCGAGTAAACTGGCGTTTTCGTTCGGTGCGCTGGCCAGCATCGTGCAGATCCTCGTCCTGGTCCTGTGCTGGTTCATCGTGCTGGCGGCCTTCTTCATTCTCGCGGTGCAACTCTTCGTGGCGATCGTCGAGTTCAAGCTGACCAGCCTAGCCGGTTTCGTGCTGATCCCGTTCGCCCTGTTCAATCGCACCGCTTTCCTGGCCGAGAAGGCGCTGGGCAATGTCGTATCGTCCGGTGTGAAGATCATGGTGCTGGCGGTCATTTCCGCCATCGCCTCCGTGCTGTTCAGGCAGTTCACGACGTCCTACGATGATAGTGCGCCCACCATCGGCCAGGCGCTGTCCGTTGTTCTGGCGTCGCTCTGCATCGTGGGTCTCGCCATTTTCGGCGGCTCTCTCGCCAATGGGCTGATCTCCGGTGCCCCGCAGCTTGGTGCCGGGGCAGCGGCCGGAACCGCAATGGCGGTGGGCGCGATGGGTGCTGCGGCTGTTGCCGCGCCCGCTGCCCTGGCGTCTGGGGGCGCTGCCGCGCTTGGTGCGACGGCCGCGGCAGCGCGCGGCGGGGCTGCCGTCGCAGGTGCCGCCACGACAGCCTACTCCATGGGAGCAGCCGGACAGACCGGCGCGGCGGGCATGGCGTCGGCGGCTGGCAATGTCGGTCGCGCCGCTGGTGGTGCTGCGATGAACGCCGTGAAGAACAAGGTCGGCGCGGCAACATCCTCGTTGAAGGAAAGCTACTCTGCTGGCGGACGCTGGGCCGCCGGTGCGATGGGCGCCGGCGGAGAAGGCGATAGGCCATCGGGTGACGGTGGATCTTCAGGCCCGTCCGGCGGCGGAGGTGATCCCGGTACCGGGCCTGCCGGTAGCGGTAACCCTGGCGGCGGCCCCGATGGCGGCGACGGCTCCGACGGCAAGCCGCCCCGCTGGGCGCGAAAGATGAAGCGCCGCAACGCCGCCACCCATGCTGCCGAGGCCGCCCATATCATCCGCTCCGCCGATGGCGGGGGCGGGTCCACGTCCATCGATCTCTCGGAGAAAGAATGATGTTCCGTCGCTCCACAACACGCTACGGGACCACGCCCGAGCCCGTCACGCCCTACCAGAAAGCCGCACAGATCTGGGATGAGCGCATCGGCTCGGCCCGTGTGCAGGCCCGCAACTGGCGGTTGATGGCGTTCGGTTCCCTGTTCCTGTCCGCAGGTCTCGGGGCCGGGCTGGTCTGGCAGTCCGCGCGCGGCACCATCACGCCGTGGGTCGTGCAGGTCGACACGCTCGGTCAGGCGCAGGTCGTGGCGCCGGCGACGTCCGGCTACATGCCCGCTGATCCGCAGATTGCCTGGTATCTGGCACAGTTCGTCCACGACGTGCGCTCCCTGTCATCCGATGCCGTCGTGGTCCGGCATAACTGGCTGCGCGCCTATAATTTCACCAGCGTTTCTGGTGCCGTGGCGCTGAACGATTATGCCCGCCTGAATGATCCGTTTTCGCGGATCGGGCACGAGCAGGTCGAGCTGGACATCGCTTCGGTAATCCGGGCCTCGCCCGCCAGCTTCCGCGTCGCCTGGACCGAGCGCCATTACCGTGACGGCGCGTTCACCGGCACCGAACGCTGGACCGCCATCGTGTCGGTTGTTCTGCGCACGCCGCGCGACGCTGATCATCTTCGGAAAAACCCGCTTGGAATCTACGTCTCTGCCATCAACTGGTCGAAGGAACTCGGGCAATGATCCGTCGCGCTCTTCGTGCTTTGCCGTTGCTAACCCTGCCCCTGGCGGGTTGCGCGCAACAGTACCATCCACCCGTCATACGATATGACGACGCGGCCCAGGCCACGCTCCTGCCTGATCCGCCGAAGCCTGTGCGGGTGGCGGAGGTGCCACAGCCACTCCCGCTGCCGGGCCAGCTCAAGCCGCTTCCGCCCTTACGGCGTACCCATGTCGTGCCCGAGGCGGCTGACCCTACCGTGCGCGTGACCCAGGCCAATCTTGCCGCTCGCATCCAGCCGACGCGGGCCGGTTACGTGAACGCGGTGCAGGTTTACCCCTACAGCGCGGGAGCGCTCTATCAGGTCTATGCTTCGCCCGGCGAGATCACCGACGTTATGCTCCAGCCGGGTGAAAAACTGGTGGGTACCGGCCCGGTCGCGGTGGGTGATACCGTGCGCTGGATCGTCGGCGATACCACCAGTGGCGCGGGCACGACCAGGCGCGTGCATATCCTGGTCAAGCCGACGCGACCGGATCTCATCACCAATCTGATCGTCAATACCGACCGGAGGAGCTACCTTGCCGAACTGCGGGCGACACCCACGACCTATATGGCGTCGGTGTCCTGGGATTATCCCGAGGACGACCTGATTGCCCTGCATCGGCAGGACAGCGACGCCGATGATGCAGCCCCGGTGGATGCGGGGCTGGATCTGAATGCGCTGAATTTCCGTTACGCTATTCAGCCGGTGAAAGGTGGCACGCCGCCCTGGCTGCCCAGCCGGGCGTTTGACGATGGCCACAAGGTCTATATCGCGTTTCCGTCCGGTATCGGGCAGGGCGAACTGCCGCCGCTGTTCGTGTTGGGGGCCGATGGCGGGCCGGAATTGGTGAACTACCGCGTCCGGCAGAACTGGATGATCGTCGATCGCCTGTTTGCCGCCGCCGAATTGCGGCTGGGCGACAGGCATTCCGAGCAGCGGGTACGGATCGTGCGCACGGATGGCAGGAAGTCATGAGCGGCGCGGAAGAGCGCCCGGAAGGGAATACGGGAGCCACCACAAGCGGAAGCGGAACAGGACCATCATCCCCGCCGCCCTCTCCCGATCTGCGGCTGCGCGCGCAGCGTCCGCCGGTGGTCCGGCTCTCGCGCCCCGTCATCTGGACGCTGGGTGGTGCGGGGATGCTCGCGATCGGTCTTGCGCTGGGCTACGCGCTGCAAAATGGTGCGCAGAAGGGGCCGCTCCAGGGGGCACAGGACACCGACACCCGCCCCTCGGCCGACGGGCTGGCCGCACTCCCCAATGACTATACCGCCACCCCGAAACTCGGGCCGCCTTTGCCCGGCGATCTCGGCAAGCCGATCCTCGATGCACAGCGGAACGGTCGCGCGGGACCGGTTTCCGGCATGGGAGACCGGCGTGGCGATCAGGAGATCGAGGCGGCACGCACCAGCAGGCTCTTCGCGCAGATCGAGGCGCGGGAGGGCCAGGCTGCGCAGACGATTCCGGTCATGGCCACCGCTCCCGGAGCACAGGCATCACCGACCGGCCCCGACCAGCAGACCGGCAATCGCGCCTTTCTGGCAGGTCAGCCGGATCGCGCGACGGTCAGCCCGGACCGGATCGTATCTCCCGCCTCGCCCTATATGCTCCAGGCCGGGACCGTCATTGCCGGCGCGCTGAACACGAAGATCAGTTCCGATCTGCCCGGCCAGATCGTGGGGCATGTGACCCAGAACGTCTATGACAGTCCGACAGGCCGGTTCTTGCTCGTCCCGCAGGGTAGCACCCTGTTCGGAGCCTATAACAGCGGCATTTCCTTCGGGCAGCAGCGCACCCAGATCATCTGGACGCGGCTGATCTATCCGAATGGCGAAAGCCTCGTCCTGGAAAAGCTGCCCGGTGGCGACGCCATCGGCCAGTCTGGCCTGTCCGATGAGGTGAACAATCATTGGGGGCAACTGTTCAAGGCGGCCCTCGTCACGACCCTCCTCAGCGTGGGCTCCGAGGCCGGGACGTCATGGAACGAGAACAACCTGATGCAGGCCATCCGCTCCGGCGCGAGCAACGGGTTTTCTATGGTCGGCAACCGGCTGATTGATCGCAGCCTGAATATTCAGCCGACGCTGACAGACCGCCCGGGCCTGCCGTTCACGCTTATCCTGAATCGCGACCTTGTCCTGAAACCCTGGCACCCAAAGGAACCGGCTCCATGACGAAGCTGCGCATCACCGAAATTCCCGACGAGAAGCCGGTCCGTGTCACCGTGGACCTGCCTGCGGACCTGCATCGCGATCTCGTCGCTTATGCTGCCCTGGTCAGCCAGAACGGCCAGTCCGTCGATCCGGCCCGTCTCGTACCGCACATGATCCGTGGCTTTATCACCTCCGACCGCGCGTTCCGAAAGCTCCGGCAGGAGCCACGGCGGGCACCCGTTAAAACGCAGTCGCCTGCTGCTCCAGAAAACGGATGACTGTCCTCGCGGCCGGTGGGCAGCGCTCACGGTGCCAAGCCGCGCCATAGGCGAAGTGGGAAAATCCGTCCCCGTCGATGACTTCCACTACCGCGATCCGCTCCCGGATGGCAGCGGGCAGAAAACCCAGCCAGGCATCCGGCAACAGAGCGATGCCGCTGCCATTCGCTGCCAATGCGACGACCCGCAGGCTTCTGACCGCCTCCTGACGTGTCACCGGCACGAATCCCGCCTGCCGCATCTTGCGCATCAAGAGCGCGAGCAGTTCCTCGCCGGTATCATCCTTGCCGATCAGAAAGATTCCATCATGCAACTCAGCCCATGACGCGGTTCCGACCTGTGCGATCGGATGTTCGGCCGACATGATCGCAACGACACGATCGCTCCAGAGCGGGACGGTGGCCACCATGCTGCCGGGCAGGGGCAGCGTCATTATCGCGAGGTCGATCTCCTCCTGTTCCAGGGCCTGGAACAGTTCTTTTTTCGCATTATCCCGATAAGTGAAGGAGATACCGGGTTGCGCAAGGCTGTACGACTCCAGTATCGCCGAGATCCGGCCGGGTGGGATGCTGCCCTGGACGCCCACGGAGATGACGCCGGTCTCGCCCCGGCTCCAACGCCGCGTGCGCTCGTACAGTCCGACTGTTCCATCGAGCAACTTCTCAGCCTCTCGCAGAAAGGCAACTCCCGCCGGGGTGAGCCGGGCACCGCTCGACGTGCGTCGAAAAAGGGAGACGCCAAGTCGCTCTTCCAGTAACCGCAAGGACCGGCTTACGGCAGATTGTTTGCCTCCCAGCGCCCGTGCGGCTCCATGGATACTTCCCTCCCTCGCGATGACACGCACGAACAGCAATTCCCGCAGATCGAGAGGTGGTCGCCGAACCGACATTTTCTGTCTATCCCGATTTTTTGAAGACCTTCGGCATGACCTGCCAAAATCCAGTCATTGTGCTTTCAAGTCTGCAACAATAATTCGTTCACGATATATTATGACGTTACTCTCTGCCTTCGCCATGAAGCCATCGCAATATCCGCGCTGCGGTGCAAAATGCTCTTGTGGCATAGTGCGCTAATGTACCACCTCGCCGAAGAGAAATGGAAGCATGATGAACCTATTGGACGAATTCATCCCGCGCTTCGATTTCAGCGAGCGACACAGTGTCGATATCTCCGCCCCGGCCAGTCGCATCATGAACGCGGTGGCTGCATGGCGGAATCAGGACGATCCGCTGGTTCGTGCCGCCATCCGCCTGCGCGAAATGCCCGCCCGGCTGTTAGGCCATGCGCGGCAACGGAATCTGGACCTCACCGACTTCACGCTGCTGGAACGGCGAGGCGATGCCGCCCTGGTCTACGGCCTCGTCGGCGCGTTCTGGCGGGCGGATTACGGATTGTGCGACATTCCCACAACGGACGCTTTTCTCACCCCTTGCCATGATGACGTCTGCAAGCTCGCTCTGGGCTTCTCCATCCAGCCGGGACCACACGGTACCCAGTTGCTGGTGACGGAAACCCGCGTGTTTTGCGCCATGGACCGGGCCAGGCGTCGCTTCACGCCCTATTGGTATCTGATCCGCCCGGTCAGCGGCCTGATCCGCCGCCGCATGCTCGCGACCATCCGGGAACAGTCGGAGTCTCCGCCCTCTCATCACCCGCGCGCAGCATTGCCATGAAGCTTTACGACTACCCCACCGCCCCCAATCCACGGCGTGTGCGCTTCTTCATCGCCGAGAAAGGGCTGACGATTCCTATCGTTACAGTTGATCTGGCGAAGCACGAGCAGTTCGCGCCCACGTTCCGCCTCCTTAACCCCTCCTGCACCGTTCCCGTCCTGGAACTGGACGACGGCACCGCGATCAGCGAGGTGCCCGTCATCTGCCGTTATCTGGAGGAGTTGCATCCCGATCCCCCTCTGATGGGCGCGACGCGAGAACAACGCGCCATCATCGGCATGTGGGACCGGCGCATGGAGATCGACGGCTATCTTGCCGCGATGGAAGCCGTACGGAACAGCCTGCCGGGACTGTCGGGCCGCGCACTGGTCGGACCACACGGCTATGCGCAAATCCCCGAGCTTACCGCGCGCGGCCGTCAGAGGCTGGCCGATTTCATGGCCGATCTGGACACCCGGCTGCGCGATGTACCCTATGTCGCGGGCAATGCCTTCTCGATCGCTGACATCACCGCGTTCGTCACGCTGGATTTCGCCCGTAGCCGACTGAAGCTGGCATTGCCAGACGAGGCCTCCGCCCTGCATGCATGGGTCACGAGCATCGCGAAACGGCCAGGAGCACAGGCATGACGGCCTTTGCCATACTCTTGTTAGCCGGCATCTCGTTCAAGAGCGCTGTTCTACTTATGAACATCACCCGCCCGAACATCCTGACGATGTGTGCCACGGGATTCGGCACGCTACGCCGTAGCCACCCCCGATTTGCTCCGGGCTGCTTACAAAATGCTTACATTCCTGTGCTACGGCACACTGTAAACAAAAAACGGTCCCGAAGGAACGTCTTTAACCGCCTGATTTTCCTTGGAAAATCTGGAGCGGGCGATGGGATTCGAACCCACGACCCCAACCTTGGCAAGGTTGTGCTCTACCCCTGAGCTACGCCCGCATTGGATGGCCTTCTTTTATGGGGGAGCGCTCAATTGTGCAAGAGGGAAAATGCAAGAAAGGCGCTTTTTTTGCATGCAACTGCACGCACCTGTCATGGAGCAGCGCTTTACCAGCCCTTGGCGGTCGGTTTGCCTGCCTGCTAGACAGGACAGTGCTCCTCGCAGCAAGGAAGGAAAGCCGTGACGACGTCCTTATTCCGATCTCTGTACCATCATGGATTTGTGCGCGTGGCGGCCTGCACGGCGCCCGTTACCCTTGCAGACCCGTATGCCAACAGGGACCAGATTCTGGCCACGGCCCGCACCTGCGCCCAGCAGGGGGTAGGCTTGTGCGTTTTCCCCGAACTCGGACTGAGCGGCTATTCCATTGAGGACCTGCTCCAGCACAGCACGCTCCAGCGCGGGGTGGAAAACGCGCTGGTGGAACTGGCGCAGGCCACGACGGACCTGCTGCCCGTGTTAGTGGTTGGGGCTCCTCTGGGTCACAGGAACAGTCTGTATAATTGTGCAGTAGTGCTGCACAGGGGGCGTATTCTTGGCGTGGTGCCCAAAAGTTATCTGCCCAATTATCGCGAGTTTTACGAAAAACGGCACTTCGCTCCGGGGGCTGCCGTGCGTGGGCAGAGTATGCACCTTGGCGGGCAGGATGTTCCCTTTGGTGTGGACCTGCTGTTTACCGCGCATGACGTGCCGGGTTTTTGCCTTGGTGTGGAAATCTGTGAGGATCTGTGGGTCCCCAATCCGCCTTCCACAGCGCAGGCCATGGCCGGGGCCACCGTGCTGGCCAACCTGTCTGCAAGCGACATTACCGTGGGCAAGGCCCGTACCCGCAGTTTACTCTGCCTCTCCCAGTCTGCGCGGTGTGTGGCGGCCTACCTGTATGCCGCGGCGGGTGAGGGCGAATCCACCACGGATCTGGCATGGGATGGCCAGACCGCCATTTTTGAAAATGGCGTGCTGCTGGCCGAAAGTGAGCGTTTTCCCACAGGCGCTCAAGCCGTTGTGGCGGATATTGACCTTACATTGCTCCGCCATGAGCGCGCACAGGTTGGCTCCTTTGCCGACTGCGCCGCCATGGCTGGCCCGGCCCAAGCCCTCTGGCGTTCCATAGGGTTTACGCTGGCCCCCCCGGTCTCTGACCTGGGTCTGCTGCGCCCGCTCTCGCGTTTTCCCTTTGTGCCAGCGGACCCGGCGCGGCTGGAGCAGGATTGCTTTGAGGCCTTTACCATTCAGGTTTCGGCTCTCAAGCAGCGGCTTAAAAGCTGCCGGGCTGCGGGCATGGTTATTGGCGTATCTGGCGGGTTGGATTCCACCCACGCCCTGCTGGTGGCGGTACGCACGGCGGACGAACTGGGCTGGCCTCGCACGGCCATACGGGGCTATACCATGCCCGGCTTTGGCACCACGGAGCAGACACTGGCCAGCGCGCATGCCTTGATGGAGCATCTGGGCATTACGCAGGCAACGCTGGACATCCGGCCTGCCGCAACCCTTATGCTCCAGACCATGGACCACCCCTTTGCCAGAGGGGAGCCCGTGCATGACATTACGTTTGAAAATGTGCAGGCCGGGCTGCGCACGGATTTTCTGTTCCGTCTGGCCAACCAGCACAACGGTATTGTTCTTGGCACGGGTGATCTGTCGGAACTGGCGCTGGGGTGGTGTACCTACGGCGTGGGGGACCAGATGGCGCATTACAACGTGAATGCTGGCCTGCCCAAAACCCTTATACAGCACCTTATCCGCTGGTGTATTGCCTCGGGGCATTTCCCGGCGGATGTCTGTACCGTGCTGCGCACCGTGCTGGCAACCGAGATTTCCCCCGAGCTGATCCCCGCAACGGCGGGTGCCAGCCAGAGCACGGAAGACACAATCGGGCCATATGCCCTGCATGACTTCACGCTTTATTACGTGCTGCGCCACGGCTTTGGTCCCGCGCGCATTGCCTTTATGGCTGAACAGGTCTGGCGTGATGCCGGGCAAGGCGCCTGGCCGCCGGGCTTTATGCCGCATGACCACAAAAGCTACGGCCTGCCGGTTATTCGTAAATGGCTGGAGGTCTTTATGTTCCGGTTTTTTACCACCAGCCAGTTCAAGCGCTCGGCCATGCCCAATGGCCCCAAGGTCATGGCGGGGGGGAGCCTCTCCCCCCGTGGGGACTGGCGCGCCCCATCCGATGGCAACGCAACCCTGTGGCTGAAGGAGCTGGAAGAGCTTGTGCCCGAAGCCTGAAATACCGCCCAGTCGGCGGAATGGCATTGTGCCCGGTCTTGGGCTATAAGCTGGGACCATGACAACATCGCGCCACGCCACAGTTCACCGCGTTACCAGCGAAACCGATATTGCCATTGCCCTGACTCTGGACGGGACTGGCAAGGCTCGGGTTGAAACCGGTATCGGCTTTTTTGACCACATGCTGACCGCCCTGGCCAAGCATGGCCTGTTTGATCTGGATATAACGGTCAAGGGTGACCTGCATATAGATGGCCACCATACGGTGGAGGATACGGGCATTGCTCTGGGGCAGGCCATGCGGCAGGCGCTGGGCGACAAGCGCGGCGTGCGCCGGTTTGGCTCGGCTCTTGTACCGCTGGACGAAGCGTTGTGCGAGGCAGTGGTCGATCTTTCTGGCCGTCCGTTCCTGACGTTTGAGGCCTCCTTTGACCGGGACCGCATTGGCGAGCTGGATACGGAACTGGTGGAAGAGTTTTTTCGGGCGTTTGCCATGTCCGCCATGCTCACCCTGCACCTGAACCAGCGGGCCGGTAAAAACTGCCACCATATTGCCGAGGCAGCGTTCAAGGCTCTTGCCCGCGCACTCCGTATGGCAGTAGAGCCGGACCCGCGCGCCCTTGGGGCCATTCCGTCGACCAAAGGCGTCCTGTAAACCAACCGGCGGCGGGTGTGATTCCGCCATGTTCTGGCCAGAGCATGGTCCCGTCCCAACAGACAACCAGCCGTGTTTTTTGCCCCGGTGCGGGGGAGTGGCACGGTTTTCCGCACGATCAGAACCAGGAGGGTTTTATGGCCCAGCCTCTCTCCATTGCTGTTGTCGATTACGAAGGGGGCAATCTGGCCTCTGCCGCCCGGGCCGCCCTGCGCGCAGCCGAGCTTTCCGGCCTTGACGCTTCGGTGATCATTACCAACGAACCGGGCGAGGTCCGGCGCGCGGACCGTATTATCCTGCCCGGTCAGGGCGCATTTGCGGACTGCGCGCAGGGGCTGGAGGCCATTGCGGGTTTAAAGGACGCCATTTTGCAGGCTGTGGCAAAAGGCACGCCGTTTTTGGGAATCTGCGTTGGCATGCAGCTTATGGCCGAACGCGGGCTTGAGCATGGTGTAACCGAAGGTTTTGGCTGGATCGCGGGGGAAATCGCCCCTATGGAAGCCCCCGGTCTGCGCCTGCCGCAAATGGGCTGGAATGAACTGGAACTCCACCAGTCCCACCCGCTGACCCAGGGGCTGGGCCCAGCCCCGCATGGCTATTTTGTACACTCTTACGCCCTGCGCAACACCACGGATGATGTGCTGCTGGCCAGTGCGGATTATGGCGGCAGCGTGCCAGCCATTGTCTGCCGCAATAATGTGGCAGGCACACAGTTTCACGTGGAAAAAAGCCAGACCGTGGGGCTGAAGATTCTGGCGAACTTTTTAGCCTGGCAACCGGAAGCGACGTTCTGATGTCCCGCGTAACCCGCGTCCAGCGCATTCTGTCGCTGGAGGAAGATGACCTTCAGGCTTTGTGCGAGTCCGTGGATGCCGCCATTCTGGATGGCGGCGGGTTTGGCTGGTTGCAGCCACAGGGCCGGCAGGTGCTTGAGCGTTATTTCCGCGGTCTGCTGCTGGTGCCCGAGCGCATGCTGTTCGCCATCCGGCTGGATGGGGTTATTGTTGGCGGGGCCCAGCTTATTCGCGCCCCCCGCAATAACGAATTGCAGGCCATGTGCATTACCCTTGCCCACCTGTTTGTTGCACCGTACGCACGCAGGCGGGGGCTGGGGGCAGCCTTGTTGCGGGAGGTGGAAAATGCCGCACGCAACATGGGCTTCCGGGTGCTGAATGTGGATGTGTTGCAGACACAGACCGCAGCCATTGCACTTTTTGAAAAGACCGGGTTCCACATATGGGGCAAGCACCCGTTTTACGCCCGGGTGGGGGATGAGCTTGTATCGGGGCTGTTCCTTACCAAATGCCTCGATGATACCCTGCCTTTACAGTCCACCAAGACCCGTAACGAACAAGAAGCCAGCCACACGCCATGACCACATCCACGCCCTCCCGCCCGCTGACCCTCTACCCCGCCATTGACCTGAAGGATGGCGCGTGTGTGCGCCTGCGCCGTGGGGAAATGGACGACGCAACCGTTTATTCCGATAACCCCGGCGCACAGGCCACGGCATGGCAGGATGCAGGGTTTGAATGGCTGCATGTGGTGGATCTGAACGGTGCGTTTGCCGGGGCATCGGCTAACACACAGGCTGTGCGTTCCATTCTGGACGCCGCCCATGTGTCGGTTCAGCTTGGCGGTGGCCTGCGGGATATGGCCGCCATTGCCGCATGGCTGGAGGCGGGGATTACCCGCGTTATTCTGGGTTCGGTCGCGGTCAAGAACCCCGCTCTGGTGCGCGAGGCCTGCCGTGCCTTCCCCGGCCGTATTGTGGCCGGGATTGATGCGCGCTCCGGTCTGGTGGCGACCGAGGGCTGGGCGGAAGTGTCGGACATGCAGGCAACCGACCTTGCCCTGCGGATGCAGGATGCAGGGGTTGGCGCAATCATCTTTACCGAAATCAGCCGGGACGGCATGCTCGAAGGGCTGGATATTGAGCAGACCGTAGCGCTGGCCAACACCGTATCCATTCCCGTTATTGCCAGCGGGGGTGTGGGCAGCCTTGACCACCTTGCAGCTCTGCGCGAGGCGGCCAACACCACACCGGGCATAGAAGGTGTTATTGTTGGTCGCGCGCTGTATGATGGCCGCGTATCACCCTCACAAGCCCTGCGAGTGCTGAGCGGATGCTGAAGCTACGCGTTATTCCCTGTCTGGACGTAAAAAATGGCCGGGTGGTCAAGGGGGTCAACTTTGTTGCCCTGCGTGATGCGGGCGACCCGGTTGAGCAGGCAGCGGTGTACGATGCCGCCGGAGCCGATGAACTGACTTTTCTGGACATTACCGCCAGCCACGAAAACCGCGATACCATTCTGGATGTGGTGAGCCGTACTGCAGAAAAAATCTTCCTGCCCCTGACCGTGGGTGGGGGGGTGCGCACCACGGACGACATGCGCCGTCTGCTGCTGGCCGGGGCAGACAAATGCGCCATGAACTCGGCCGCCGTGACCCGCCCCGAACTGATTAACGAGGCCGCGCGCAAGTTTGGCAGCCAGTGTGTTGTGGTTGCGGTGGATGCCCGCCAGACCGCACCGGGCACGTGGGAGGTCTTTACCCATGGTGGCCGCACCCCAACGGGCATGAACGCCATAGACTGGTGCAGACAGGCTGCCGAGCGCGGCGCGGGTGAAATCCTGCTGACATCCATGGACCGTGATGGCACGGGCAGCGGGTTTGATCTGGACCTGCTGCGCGCGGCAACACAGGCGGTGCGCCTGCCTATTGTGGCTTCTGGTGGTGTTGGCACGCTCGACCATTTTGTGGAAGGAGCCCGGGCCGGGGCAACAGGGTTGCTGGCCGCCAGTGTTTTCCATTTTGGGCAGTTTACCGTTTCTCAGGTCAAACAGGCTTTGACCCAGGCCGGACTGCCGGTTCGTCCTTCCCCCGCTCCTTTTCAGGTCAGTCAGACGTCATGATCAAAAAAGCTCCGTCAAAAGCCACTGCCAAAGCCGAGACCAAAACCGTCAAGGCTAAAAAAACCAAGGTGGCAGAAACCCGCAAGCTCCCCCCGCTGTCCAATGGGGCAGATGCTTTTGTGCTCAACCGGCTGTATGACGTTGTGCAAAGCCGCAAGAACGCGGACCCCGCAGTAAGCCATTCGGCTCGCCTGCTCTCACGCGGTACCTACAAGATCGCGCAGAAGTTTGGTGAGGAAGCAGTGGAATGCCTGATCGAAGCCGTGGCAGGCCGCACCAGCCTGCTGGTGGGGGAAAGTGCCGATGTGCTGTACCACCTGATTGTCATGTGGGTGAATGCAGGCATTACGCCAGATGAGGTCTGGGCCGAACTGGCCCGGCGTGAAGGCACAAGCGGCATTGCCGAAAAAGCTTCCCGCCCCAAAGTGTCGCTGCCCCCATCCGGCGCAACCGCATCAGACGCAACAGAACAGGACTGACCGACCATGGCTGTGACCGGCAAAGGCCCTTACGACCAGCAGAATATTTTTGCGAAGATCCTGCGTGGTGAAATCCCGTGCAAACCCGTTTTTGAAAACGACTGGGTACTGGCCTTTGAGGACATTGCTCCCAAAGCCCCGGTGCATGTGCTGATTATTCCCAAAAAGCCGTATGTCTCGTTCATGGATTTCAGCAAGACCGCTCCGGCGGAAGAAATTGCCGGGGTCATGCGCGCAGCCGGGCAGATTGCCCACACTCTGGGGCTGGAAGAAAACGGCTACAGGCTGATTACCAACGCAGGCACCAATTCGGGGCAGGAAGTCCCGCATTTTCACCTGCACCTCATGGGGGGTGGCCCGCTTCCGGCGTTCCCACAATAACGCGGCTTAACGCCCCCTTTTGCAACAAAGGCACCAGATCATGACGCCTATGGACATGCTTCTCTCCCGCGCCTCTACCGACCGGCTGCGGGACCCGGCTCCTTCGCCCGAGCAGTTGATGGCTATTCTGGGCACGGCCATGCGCGCACCCGACCATGGTCGGGTTCAGCCATGGCGTTATGTTGTGATCGAGGGGCAGGACCGCCCTGCTCTGGCCGAGCGTATTGTGGCCAGCATGGCGCGCGTGGAGCCAGAAGCCCCCGCTGCCAAAATTGAAAAACGCCGCACCCGTTTTGCCTCCATGCCCATGATTATTGCTCTGGGCATGCACCTGCAGCCCGAGCATAAAATTCCGCTCTGGGAGCAGGAAATGTGCGTGGCCGCAGGGGCCATGAACATTCTCAACGCCCTGTATGCAACGGGTTTTGGTGGCGTATGGGTTTCCGGCGCACTGGTGGAGGACGCCGTTCTGGCGGCCGAGCTGGGGTTGAGTCGGCTGGCGGGCTTTTTGTTTGTGGGTACGCCAGATGGTGCACAGCCTACACCCAAGCGAGCCGACCCCGCCCTGTTTACCGCGCGCTGGCACGGCCAGCCCGTAACCTTTGGCGCAGACAAGGACTAACCCATGTCCGACATACAGCAGACAGACGTTGCCGTTATTGGTGGTGGTCCGGTCGGGCTGGCCACGGCTCTTCTTATGGCGCGTGGTGGTCTTTCGGTAACCGTTCTGGAACGCGCTCCGCTTGATATCTGGTCCGAACCCGGCTTTGACGGGCGCGAAATTGCCCTGACCCATCACTCTGTCCGCCTGCTTGAACAGACCGGCGCATGGGCTCACATTCCGCAGGCGGTTGTTTGCCCGCTCAAGGAAGCACGGATTGAAACAGGCAGTTTCCGGCACCCGCTCACGTTTGACACGCGGGGCGAAGGGGTGGATGCGCTGGGCTGGCTGGTTTCCAACAACCAGATCCGTCGCGGCCTGTTTGCTGCGGCACAGTATATGCCCAACATTACTCTCCAGCCCGGCACGGCGGTGCAGACCATCCGGCAGGGGCAGGATTACGCGGCGGTCCACCACACGGGCGGGCAGGTGAATGCAAAACTGGTTGTTGCGGCAGACGGGCGGTTTTCCCCCACCCGGCAGCGGGCTGGGATTGGCGCAATTGTGCACGATTTTGGCAGGTCCATGATGGTCTGCCGCATGGCGCACGAATCCCCCCACCATAATGTTGCGCTCCAGTGGTTTGATGAGGGGCAGACAATCGCCCTGCTGCCCGTTAACGGCATGGCCTCCTCCCTTGTGCTGACCCTGCCCCCGCAGGAGATTGAGGCACTGGTCCATATGCCGCGTGAGGCATTTAATGCCGAAATCATGCGCCGTGTAGGTAACCGGCTTGGGGCCATGCGGCTTGTCAGCACCCGGCATGTGTATCCGCTCAAAGGCGTTTACGCGCACAGGTTTACAGCCCGCAGGCTGGCACTGGTGGGGGATGCAGCGGTTGGCATGCACCCGATTACGGCACACGGGTTTAATCTGGGCCTGAAAGGGCAGGACATACTGGCCCGGCAGGTGCTGGCAGCGGTTGCGAATAATGGGGATGCAGGCAACCCCGCGGCCCTGCGCGCATTTGAGCGCCAGCACCGCAAGGCAACGGCGCTACTGTTTGCGGGCACAAACGGGATTGCCTCGCTCTATACCCATGATGGCCCTCCCTTCCGCCAGATCCGTGAAGGGTGTCTGCGTATGGCGGACAGGTTCGCTCCCTTCAAAAAGGCGGTGACATCCCTGTTAATGGACCGTCAGCCCTCTACCCCCTGAGCCGGAGGGCGGCAGGTTTACGGGTTTTGCGGGCTGGTTGCGGTGTGTCCGGCCGTGCCAGTTCCCCTGCCAGCCAGTGGGCCAGTACGCTGAGAATATAGTCCTGTTCCGCTTCATTCAGCTGGCGGCCGGATGGCAGCGCATGCCATTTGGCCAGACAGGAGCGGCAGCACGTTCCCGTGGCATGCTGGGCTACAAAAACCGGGTGTCCCTTCCACGGTGTCTGCCGTCCGTCTTTGAGTGGTGCTGCCGGGGCCAGGCGGCGGGCTATGAAATCCTGCCCATGCTCCAGCACCAGCGGCAAACCTTTTTCCCGCAGATACGCCCTATCCTGCGCATTGAGATGAAAACGCTGCCTGAACGCGGAACGCGCCAGTTTTTCCCACAACTCTGGTGGCACCACAGCGTGTGGCGCCACAGTCCGGCGCGGGAAAAGGTCATCCTGAAAAAAAGTCATACCCTGCTTTATGGGGTTGGCTGGCCTGTTTTTCCAGCGGCAGGGCTATTGCAGCCGGGATGTTCGGGGTTGTTGGTCGCATAAGCGGCCCTGAGTGCCGCCAGAATGGGGGCAGATGGTTCACCCAGTGGCATCTGGTACAAGGCGCCATTGGTGACAACAGACAGGAACCCCCATGCCTTATGGCCATCTGGGGTAAAGAGCACCTCCATCTGGTAGTCCGCACAGTCATGGGGTTTGCACAGGTGCCCCAGCAGGTAGGGCTTGCCATCAATGCTTGTTTTTTCAACCGGGACCGAGGTCGCCTTTAACGCCGAGACCCACGGGGGCAGGGTGCTCATGGCATGGTATGCGGGGGCGAAGGCTGGCTGTGCGGCAAATTCCGCGGTAACGGGAAGATCCGCTGCCAGAGCAGGCGTCGCCAGACCAAGAGCAGACAGTAAAAGGAGGGAAAAACGCATGGTTGCACCTCATGAACTCTGTTTGCCACAATAACAGCATCATATCCGTTCTGTATCTGGCTTATGGAGCAGACTATGCCTGTATTATGATCAGATAAGGGCAATAAATGCACGGACAGTTTTTTGCATCATGCCATAAATTCTGACCGAATTGTTCCCGTTAATATTAAGTTAACTTTGGCGGACTCCATCATTTACAAAGTTCGGAATCCCCGGAAAAAACGGGGACAGGTATATTGCCGAAAAAAAAAGATGTAGGCATCTGCTTGCGTAACCGGCCATGGCATGGAGTTCCGGTGCCTATGATTGAAGAAACTTCATTATTTATAAATGGTATTTTCAAAAATAAATCGTCATATGCAAACACTGTGGCTCTGTGGTTGTTGCATCAGGCCAGAGGTGTCGCTTTTATCCGCACAAGAAATGATCTGAGTCATTGAATGTGTTCTGCCAGTTGTCATGTTATTTATGGTTAGGAATTATGTAATAGTATAAGGGAGTTTTGTAACAGCTTGAGGGAATAGTGCGGGTTTTTCGGTATGCACAGCCAGCACACCGTGCCTGTGGGCGGGTGGGAGGTGTGTGTCTGTAAAGACACAGATTCTGTTTCTGCTGTTCCCATCGGGAGGAATCGAAAAAAGATATATTTTTATGTTGGTAATTTTTAAGAAATGTGATTACAAGCCGTTAAAGCCTTTTAGGCATATCCGTTCAATAATTGTCATGTACAAAATTCTGTCTGAGAGGGAGCCAGTAACTCTATGAGCAAGGCCTTTATTGCAGCAGTGATTCAGGATTCGATCAACTGCACAGGGGTTGCCGCCAATCAGGCAGCGAATGACCTTATTGATGCTATTGTTGTCGAACTCAAGCGTGAGGGTGGGTTTACCCTGCCGTCCTTTGGCACGTTTACAGTCCGCAAAACCAAGGCCCGCAAGGCGCTTAACCCCCGCACGGGTGAGCCGGTCAAGGTCAAGGCTGGTAAAACGGTGCGGTTTAAAGCCAGCCCCAATCTTAAAAAAGCTGTCTGAACACCAAAGCCATACCGGCCTTTAGGGGCCGGTGGTCATGCAAGGAGCCGCACCGGTCTTTTGGTGCGGCTTTTTTTTATTGTTCGGGGTTTATACTGTATCGGTTGTAATATCTTCCAGCCTGTCCAGCTTGCGCAGGCCGGGGAACAGACCCATCCATATGCCTGTTACAACCAGTGTGCCAATGCCTCCCAGCACAACGGCGGCAACCGGGCCCATAACAGCAGCCAGCATCCCGCTTTCAAATTCGCCCAACTGGTTGGATGACCCGATAAAAAGCATGTTCACGGCAGATACGCGGCCGCGCATTTCGTCCGGTGTGCCAAGCTGGACCAGTGCGCCACGGACCATAACGCTCACCACATCCGCCCCGCCCAGAATGGCCAGCATCAGCACGGATACGGCTATGGAGTGCGAAAAACCGAACAGAATGGTCGCTACGCCAAAAATGGCTACGGCGGCAAACATCCACCGCCCGGCATGTCGGCCCAGCGGATGGCGGGCCAGAACCGCGGCAACAAGTAAGGCGCCAATGGCAGGGGCAGCCCGCAACAGCCCAAGCCCCCACGGCCCGGCATGCAGGATATCCGTGGCAAAAATGGGCAGCATGGCCGTGGCCCCGCCCAGAAGAACGGCAAACAGATCAAGCGAGATCGCACCCAGCATGGTGGGTTTGCGCCGCAGGAAGGCAATACCGCCAAAAACAGCGGCCAGAGTCGCTGGCTGCCGTGGCCGGACCGGGCTTGTGATGACCATGGACCAGGTTGCGAGTGCTGCTACGGCAAAGCTGATTGCACAGAGCGAATAGCAAACCCCCGCACCCAGACCGTACAAAAGTCCGCCCAGAGATGGCCCGGCAATGCTTGCGACCTGAAAGAGGGAAGCAGAGAGCGCTGTGGCACGGGGGAACAGGGCTGGCGGCACAATGGAGGGCAGGAAGGTCTGTTGGGCAGGCATTTCGAACGCCTTGCAGGTACCAAATATGGCAACCAGCCCGTAAATCATGGTGGCGTTCAACTGGTGCGTAAAAGAGGCATAGGCCATGAACACCGCCGCCAGAAGCTCTATGCTCTGGCAGGCGAGCACAATGCGCTGGCGGTTGTGCTGGTCTGCCGCATGCCCTGCAGGGAAGATAAACGCCACCATGGGCAGGAACTGCGCCAGCCCCACAAACCCCAGGGCCGCGGCACTATGGGTGAGGGCATAAACCTGCCAGCCAACGGCGACGGCCTGCACCTGCCCGGCAAAGGCGGACAAGGCCCGCGCGCCAATAACGGCGGCCAGACCGGGGTGACGCAAAAGGGAGGATGAAGGGGCAGGGGCATCAGGCATGGCAAAAACTGTGTCGTATCCGGGAGCAGAAAAAGGGCGGGACTAAAAAGCACTCTGTTCAGGCATGAATGCGCATGCACACCCGCAGGGCTAATCAAAAATATCGTATTGGTAAAAACGGATGCGCTATGGCCCGCCTGATGTGGGGGCATGGCGTGTGGTGGAACAGGTTAAGACAACCGTACCCTTCCACAAGACCGGGAAGGGCCGCAACGACTGGTTTGTCGGAGGGGAAACAGGTTCTGGCTGGGGCGGGAGGATTCGAACCTCCGCGTGGCGGAATCAAAATCCGCTGCCTTACCGCTTGGCTACGCCCCAATGGCCTGAACTGCCTGCGCTCCTTTTAAGCCAAACAGGGTTCGGTCGTAAAGGCCGCTTGTCGCAAAATTAGCCGCGCGGGGCTGATATTGTGGCCTGCGTAAAGCTTGCATCCATGTCGGCCACATCGTCCAGGTCGGCCAGTCCGTCCTGATGGGTGTTCGCGTCCGCTCCGGTGGGGAACAGGCCAAAGCGCCCGGCCTTGTCCAGTGCCTGATCAAGAGCAGCCATGGTGCTGCCCATATCGGGGCTTTCGTCCTTTTCCCAGACGCGCAGGGTGTGGGTCCATACGGCTACCAGCATGTTCACGTGCACAAAGCCAGACACGCCATTGGTGTTTATGCCTGCGGCATCAGCCATCCAGCGCATGCTCTCCACCGTTGCCCCTCCGAGCAGCAGGGTCAGGACCGGGTCCATGGGCAGGGAGCGCAAAACGGACTGCAATCCATCTCGATACTGCTGGAACACATCCAGCCTGCGCATCAGCAGGTCAAACAGCCGCTCGCGCGCGGTGCCACAGAGCATGTCGTCCGCTAACGCCACATCATCGGCCATACGGCCAAGACGGAGCAGGATACTGGCCTTGAGGGGGAAGCGCTGCCGGGCTTCAGGCAGGGGCAACCCTGCCTCGCGCGCTGCTGCCAGCACGGTTACGGAATTCCAGCCCCGGTCCTGAGCCAGTGTCAGGGCTGCCGAGACAAGGGCTGTGTCAAAGTCGTCATTATCCATATCAAAGACCTGTCGCATGAGCGGTAAATGGCTTGGCGGAGTGGTGCCGACAAAGCAGGAAAGGCTAGCTGGCCAGTTCCCTTGCGCGGTGTACGGCAGCGGCAATGGCGGCGGAGGTGGTTGCAGGCCATGCCTGCGGGGCCATCATCACCTTTAAGGCTTCAGCCGTGGTGCCGCCGGGGCTGGTTACGTTGCGGCGCAGTTCCTGAGCATCGGTCGGCAGAGTATGCAGCATGCAGCCTGCGCCATACAGGGTGCCACGGGCCAGCTTGCGGGCAACATCGGCGGGCAAGCCCTGCTCCACGCCTGCTTTTTCCAGCAGTTCGGCCATTAAAAACACATAGGCCGGACCACTGCCGGAAATGGCAGCAACGGAGTCGATCAGCCCTTCCTCGGCCACCCATACGGTTTCCCCCACGGCACAGAGCAGGGCATTACAATGGGATTTCTGTTCCGCTGTGGCGTTGGGGGGGGCATATAGCCCGCTCATGCCCGCCCCCAGCGCACAGGGCGTGTTGGGCATGGAGCGGATAATAACCGGGTTGGCCTGCGGGTTGGCCTGCACATAGATGTCGTGCAGGCTGGCAATGGTCCGCCCCGCCATGACCGAAAGCAGCGTTGCCTGCCCAAAACGCTGGGCCAGTTCGGCCAGCACGGGGTTGGCCTTCTGCGGTTTAACCGCAACAATAATCACGTCCGGCGTAAAGCTGGCGGGAACATCCTGTATGCTCTGCACCACCGTGTGGGGGGCTGGCAGGTCTGCAAGGTGGCGGTCAATAATGACGGAGGGGGCCAGCCCGGCCTTGAGCCAGCCTTCAAGCATGGCACCACCCATTTTGCCGCACCCGACAAGCAGGATGGAGGGAAGGGGAAAACGCTCAGTCATGTTCATGCCTCTCCATGGCAGTCCAGCATGGCCGAAGCCAGTGCATCTGCCGCACTCAACCCACCGGTCAGGAAAAAGCGCAGGGCCGGATAAAACCGCTCGCACTCGGTCAGGGCGATGTCGATCATGTCTTCAAAAATGTCGGTTGCGGTTTCCGTGCCACGCAGGAGCAGGGCGTGACGGAACAGCAGCACCCCATCTTCCGTATCGACGCTAAAATGGCCGACCCATACCTGCTCGTTGGCAAGCCCTATCAGCTCGTACAGGGCCAGCCGCATGTCCGGGCTTACGCGCAGGTCAAAGGCGCAGGTAAACAGAATGGTGCCCAGCTCGGCCGACCACGAAAAAAACAATCCGTAGTCGCACCATCTGGCCGGGGCTTCGGCCGCCATTTCGGTCGGGGTGCAGCGGTCAAAGGTCCACCCATGCCCGGCAATGACCTGTTCCATCAGGTCCAGCGGGTTGGTGGGTGGGGTGGTGGAGCCGGTTGTCAGGGCTGGCATGGCATGACTCCCGTGCCTGCGGTCAAAAACAAAAACGGGACAAAGGGCGCGCGTGGTCTTTTAGTGCGCGCCGCCCTTGTGGGTGCTGGTCAGGTGCTGTTCCAGTGCTTTTATCCGCGTTTCCAGTGCGGCCAGCCGGCGTTCGGCTTCTTCCTGGCCAATGCGGGCCTGTGCGGCCAGTTCGCGCATGACTTCAAATTCTTCACGGCGGACAACCTGCAGGCTGGTCAGCACTTCGTCCACACGGCTGCGGACAATGGCGTTCATTTCTTCACGCACACCGGTCAGCGCGGATACGGCACCTCCGGCAACACCTGCAAGATCATCAAAAAAGCGCGGTCTGTCAGCCATGCGGGGGTCTCCAATCAATCCGTTATGAGCAACCAGCAGCCTGCTGCTGTCTGGTGTGGCGCTCTTATGGTTCCGACTTTATAGAGAATAAAGGCCCAGCCGGACAGAGGCCATGCCCCGGTTTCCATTTTTGTGGTGCAGTTTATCTGTCGGGCGTACATGGGGCTTTCTCTGGCTCTCCATTGACCGCTTGGAGTCTCGTTCCCATTATTAGGGATAATAGTTGCAAAAACGGTGCGCGCAGCCAACACACTTTGGGCAGGCGCGCAGTGTGGTATGGAGACACTCTGTATAATGACAACAGTCTTGGGGGAGGCTTTTTGTACCCCCCGCCTGAACGCATGCTCTGGGGCGGCGGCTGGCTGTGGGTGGCGCAGGATGCCGCCCGGTAATGGTAACAGGATGGGGGAAGGGACGGCTGCATGAGCGATCGTGATCCGTATTCAGTATTAGGTATTGCCAGAACAGCCAGTCAGGATGACATCCGCAAGGCGTACCGCAAGCTGGCCAAAAAATATCATCCGGACCTGAACCCCGGCGATAAAAAGGCCGAAGAGGAGTTCAAGGCGCTCAATCAGGCCAATGACCTGTTGTCCGACGCGGACAAGCGCGCGCGTTTTGACCGGGGCGAGATTGATGCCTCGGGGCAGGAACGCCACCCCGGTTTTGGGGCTGGTGGTTTTGGCGGCGGCGGCTTTGGCGGTGCAGGCGGGTTCCGCCCCGGTGGCGCTGGCATGGGCGGTTTTCAGGAAGAAGACCTGAGCGACCTGTTCGGCGGCATGTTTGGCGGGGGTGCCCGCGCGCGCCGTGCTGGCCCGCGCAAGGGGGCGGACAGATCCTTTGCGCTGAATGTCAGTTTTCTGGACGCGGTGAATGGCGCCACGTCGCGCGTGAACCTGCCAGATGGCGCAACGCTGGATGTGCGTATTCCCCCCGGTATGGAGGATGGCAAGGTTCTGCGCCTGCGTGGCAAGGGCATGCCCGGCGTGCAGGGTGGCCCCGCAGGGGATGCGCTGATTACGGTGACCGTACTGCCCGACGCCACCTTTACGCGCGAAGGCTCCGACCTGCGGGAAACCCTGCCCGTGGACCTGAAAACCGCAGTGCTGGGCGGTCCCATTATGGTGCCAACCCCCACAGGCACGGTTAAGATGAACGTACCCGCAGGCTCCGATACCGGCACCGTGCTGCGCCTGCGTGGCAAGGGTGTGCAGGCCCATGGGGGCAGGGAGGCGGGGAATCTTTACGTGCGGCTGGAGGTCAAGGTTGGCAAGGCCGATGCCGCACTGGAGGCTTTTCTAAAGGACTGGACGCCAGAGGGCGCGGTGAACGCATGATGCGCGCCCCGCCTCCCGCCCATCAAAGCGTGCGGGAGGCGTGATCTGGCGGACCCGCAGGCCAGTCAGTGGCTTACGGGTCGTTGCGGTACAGGGGAACGTCCACCTTGTGCCCGTTTTTGCTGGTGATCAGGATATGCCCCGCGTTGGGGGAGATCAGGGTCATGGTCATGGTTGTGCCATTCTGGCTGCCAGACCAGGATGAACCTGTTTTCTGGGCAAGGCTGAAGCGGCTTTCACCAATATTAGAGGCGTAGACTTCGGGGACAGTGACCAAAAGCCGGGCGGCCGGGCCCATGGCCTTGTTCCCTGCAACCGTAAAGGCTGGCACCTCGGCGCGCACGGTCCATGAGCCCATAAAGGTGGCCATGGGGTAAGAGGCGGCAGCCGTGGAGGCCTGTGCAGGGGCTGTTGTGTGGGGGGCGGCCATTGCGGGTGCTGCGGCCAGCCCCAGCATGGCGGAACAAAGAAGAATATGTTTCATGTCTGTTTCCATAGCAAAAAATCAGCTCCGGTCTATGTGGCGTGTTTGGTCTGGTGCCGTCCAGTGCTGGCTCCGTGGGGCAGATGCCCTGAATGGCTTGACGAACCTTCATGACAGGATCAAGAAAAAACAGGATCCTTTCCGGTCTGCATGATAATTACGTGGAGAACAGCATCATGAGTGAGCAGGAAACACAAGGCCGTGTTGACGGAGCCTCTCCTCTGTACGATGGGCAGTCTTCCGCAGTGCAGGCCGGTCAGCAGGGGGATGGAACGCCATCTGCCGTGACTGGTGGTGCCACGGTGCACACGCAGACGCACGAGGCGCTGGCCAAGCCGGTGCATGTGCTGCCTGCCTCCAGGCCAGACACCCCTGCTCCGGTTCAGAACCCCGTTACCCCGCCTGCCAATGACTCGGGAATGACGTTCAAGGAATTGTCCCAGATGGCGGGAGCAATGGTTTTTGTCATCGGCTTTGTAGCCCTTGGGCTGCACGCCATTTATTACGCAGGATACTAGGGCGGCCTGTTCAGGGCCGCCGTTCCGCCTATTCGTGGCGGAGGGTGACGACCAGTACATCGCGGTAAGCCGGGCGGCTGGGGTCCACGGGCTGTACCGGGGTTACGCCATGGTAAACCCTGTTGTCATTCACAACGGCTGTGTCCATGGGGTTGGTCAGGGTAAAGCTGCCAACCTGTTTGTGGCTGAGGTCGTGGATGGATGTTTCCCCCTGTGCCACGTTCTCCCGCCTTACCATCACGACAAAAACCCAGTCCACGCCATCACGGTGCAGCCCTTCAGGCGTTGGGTGGCCGAGCGCATCTGGCCGGGCTTCAATACGGAACTGATGTATTTCCGTATGCCATGCGTTGGGCCTGCGCTCTGCGGGGGTCAGGTCCGTTACCACACGCAGGGCCAGCCGTAATATGGCCATAAGTGCCGGGTGTTCGCCAAGGGCGGGCAGCACGGGTTTGAACCAGCGCTCCACGCCCCCATTGAGGGTATTGTAATCCCGGCTCTGGTAGTGGGGCTGGTGTGGTTTGCGTGTCACTGCGTCCAGTGTCAGCGAGAACGTGGCGTAGCGCCTGCGCCGGTAGCGCCCGCCATCGGCCATGTAACGGTCCACGCCCAGATCGTTCCAGCTTGCGGCAAAATCCTCCCATCCCCGCAGGCCTCCGGCCTCCAGCACGGCCTGCATGGCCTGTGCCTGAAGGAAGGCAAAGCCGTCCTTCGCCAGAGGGGTTTCCAGACTCTGGATAATCGTGTCCGCAAGGGTGTTGGTAAACATGGGCTCGGACATGGGATGGGCCTCTTAATCGTCGGCTTTGGGGTGGGTGGGCGGTTGCGTGTTGGCCGCAGGCTGTTGCGCGGGCTGTTGTTGGGTTCTGGCCGGGCTGGGAGTTGCCGGGCCGCCTTGCGGCATGGGGGGCATGGCGTCGAGCGCCATATGCATGGGTACGTTGGGCGGCGTGGTGGAGTAGCTGGTGGAGGTGTAGAACCTGACGCCAGCGGCAGCCATGCGCAGGGCAATACGGCGGTAGAACTCGCGCTGGACCTTCCACTTCATCATTGGCGCGGTTTTGATAATACCAACCAGTACCGCGCCGTTTCCATCCGAATTATCTACACCCAGATCGGTATAATCAGAGAAGATGATGGGGCGGAAGGTCTCTTCCTTGCGCATGTCTTCAATGGTTTTCTGCATGATCTTGACGACCTTGCCCGTGTCTTCGCTCAGATCCAGAGTCTGGCGCACGATAATCTGGTTAAAGCCGCGCGCCGTGTTGGCAATGGAGGTTACAGAGGAGAACGGAATGATATGCAGATCTCCGTCAAACGACCGGACACGCAGGGTACGGATGGAAAGGTGTTCAACCGTGCCGGCAATGCCTCCTGTCGTTACCCAGTCTCCTACCTGAATGGCGTCTTCGGCCAGCATGAAAAAGCCGGTGATCACGTCTTTGACAAGGCTTTGCGAACCAAAGGACAGGCCGACACCCAGAATGCCTGCGCCTGTCAGCAGTGGCGTCACATTGATCCCGATCTGCGAGAGGGTGGTGACCGCGACAAAGATGACAATCACAGTCAGCAGCACCGTGCGGATAATGGGCAGTACGGTACGCAGTCTTGCCGCCCGGGCCTCCTGCGCGCTGGCCGAATAGCGCGAGATCTGCTTGTTCAGCATACTGTTCACCGTCTCCCACGCCACTGCGGCAATAGTCATGCCGATCAGCAGGCAGGCCGCCGCTCCAATCAGGCGCAGCCCAAGGGCTGAGTGGAGGAAGAAGTCAAAGGTGGGAATGCTCCAGCCTTGCGCAATACAGATCGCGGTGGTCAGGATAATGGCGATGGTGATGATCTTGCGTACGAACGGGTAGTAAAAATCCGCCCGTTTCTGCAGGTCAGGGTACTGGGCCTGCAATTCCGGCCCAACGCGGAACAGCCGGTCCTGCAACCCGTAAACCAGTAGCGCGAGAATGCGGGAGACAATCAGGCACAGAAGGTTCAGCAATGTGCCGTGCAGAATCCACTGGTATCCCCCCTTCAGGTGGGCCGCCCAGACAAACCACAACGCCATGTCCAGAAAAATGACCGGCACCCACCACAGCTTGGCCAGCGTGCCCGCAAACGCCCACAGGGCATTTTTGCGCAGCCCCGGAGAGGGCTGGAGTGCGCGGGCCACAATATGGCGGATACGCCAGATAAAGGCGGCAATCAGCAGGTGTTCGACCAGCACCACGCCGCGCATCATGGCTTCTACCCCGCGCGTATCCAGATCAAACTCCCGTCCCAGAATGGACAGGCAGATGACAACGGACGGCGCGGCGACCAGCACGTTCCACCACCGGGTCAGCAGCCGGGCCGTGTCATCTGGCATGGGCAGCAGGCGGATCGCGGGGGAGCGTGGGACCAGAATGGTCTCGACAACGAGGTACAGGCCACGGGCAATGGCGTAGGCGTTAACCAGCGTGAGTGCGACTATACGGGCCTGATCGGTGGAGGTCAGGAACTCCGCGCCAAGGTAGCTGAACAGCAGACACATCCCTACCGGCAGCAGTTTGAGCAGGAAGTGCATGGCATTGTAGGGAACGCGCACAAGGTAGCGGAGCACTTCGTTCCCGCGGCGCTGGTCTTTTTCGCGGGTTTGGGTTGTGTCCGCGTCCGTGTCCGTGTCCGTGTCCGTCTCCGTGGGGCTGTCCGCATCTGCCTCCGTTTCGGTTTCGGCAGGCGCATCGCTGCTTATGGTCCGGGCTTTCGCCTGTCGGACCTCCCGCGCTTCGGCCATTTTCTTGACCGAGGTCAGGGGCCTGCGCAGGCCAATGCTGGTGGCCCGCTCGGCCACAAGAGCCAGGGCAATAATCAGCAGGGCGCGGCCAAAGGAATCCAGCAGGGACTGGCGGGACTGGGGGTTTTGCACCTCATGGCGGAACCATGTGCCAACAGAGCCCAGATCGGTAAACAGGCTGGTAAAATTGCTCACATATTCAGTAGCTGTGTTGCCCAGATCATCAAGTTCCGAGTGTACGGAATTATCTATGACCGCGGGTGTGACGGTAGAAGCCATACTGGCAGGGGCCGCGGGGAGCCCTTTGGCCATAAGGGTCAGTGTTCTGGAAAATTCGGCGCGCTTTTGCGGGTCGTTCAGCACATCCAGCAGTTGCTGGGCATCCTGCTGGCTTAGCCCGCCTGTCTGCACGGTGGCAGGGCTGTCAGCAAGAGCGTGCGCGGTGGGAAGCAGGCACCAGCCGAGTAGGAGCACAAGGCAACTTCTGGAAATCCAGGAAAAAAAGAAAAACCGGTCCCGGCTTTGTGCGGTCATGACCTACCCTGTCCTTTGCTGAACGGTCTGGAGGTTTTGCGCTACGCGCCTGATGTTACCCGCAGGGTAGGAGGCAAATCAGGCGGTATCAAGACCGGCAGCCGGTTCCGCTGTTATTCGGGCAGGGGGTGGGCTTAGGTGTGGGGTGAAAAAGGGGCAATCTGGGCGGGTCTTGTGTGCCGCAGGACCAGTGTGCCTGCCATCATGTCATGCAGCCCCTGTTTGCGCTGGGTGAACGCCACCATCAGCACCCCGATGTAAAGCAGGGGAAAGGACAGAAACGCCTTGATGACAAACCGCAGCAATGCGCGCAGATGCGAAATCTGCTTCCCCTCAAGCGTAACCACTTCCATCCCGAACAGCCGCTTGCCCGGTGTCGCCCGGAACGCGGAGGCTTCGAACATGACGCAGTACACCATGGGCAGCAGGCTGAGCACAATGCCGAACGTATGCCATTCCGACCCCGCGTGCAGGTGCGGGATCAGGACGGAAACCGGGCTTGCATGCGGGAGCGATGTTGTGGCGATGTTCACCACATCCACCGTCTGGCTGGAGGCGTCGGGAATGGGCAGTTCTTCCCAGTCCACGTTAATTTTGGGGCCAAAGAACAGGCCGAGAATACATTCGGCCGTGCTCAGGATGACCGCGTCGATCAAAAACGCCCAGACGCGCCACCAGAATCCTGCGTAAACCCAGACATCGGGCTGCGGCGGCTGTGTATTCCAGGCACCGGACCCGGCGGGTTGTGGTGCGGCGCCCCAGCCGGGCGGAGGCGTAATGCTGGCCATGGTCAGGCTCCCTGATGTGCCGCGAAAAGGCAGGTCATCTGTAAAAAACGGGACACTCAGCTACGATACGAGCCGTTGATGTCGATATAGCCGTGTGTCAGGTCACAGCTCCATGTGCGGGCCGTGCCCTGACCAAGTCCCAGATCAACCGCAATATCAATCTCCTGCCCCTTCATGTGGGCGACCACGGGTGTTTCGTCATACCCTTCGGTGACGGTGCCATCCCGGGCAATGCAGACACCGCCAATGGAGACGCTCAGCGTGTCCCGGTCGGCAGGTTCGCCGCATTTGCCAACAGCCATGACCACACGGCCCCAGTTGGCGTCTTCGCCCGCAATGGCGGTCTTGACCAGTGGGGAATTGCCAATGGCCATGGCCACACGCCAGGCGGATTCGTCCGATACCGCTCCGCTGACCGTAATGGTCATAAGCTTGGTCGCACCTTCCCCATCGCGGATGACCAGCAGGGCAAGCTCGCGCAGCAGGTCGTTCAGTGCGGTCCTGAAATCGGCCAGAGCGGGGTCATGCAGGGCGTCCACCGTATCGGCTACGGGGGCGTTGCCCGCCGCACCGGTGGCAAACAGCAGAACCATGTCCGATGTGGATGTATCGGAATCGACCGTAATGCAGTTGAAGGTGGTTTTAACCCCGGTGCCCAGCAGGGTTTGCAGCACGGAGGCAGGCAGGGCCGCATCCGTTGCAACAAAGGACAGCATGGTGGCCATGTCGGGCGCGACCATGCCGCTGCCTTTGGCCATGCCCTGAATAACCACATCCGTGCCGTTGATCCGTGTTTTGCGGATGGCGGCTTTGGGGAAGGTATCCGTGGTCATGATCCCGCGTGCTGCAGCCTCCCACCCGGTTTCGGACAGGGCGGCATGCAGTGCGGGCAGGGCGTTGGTAATGCGCTCGGCGGGCAGGATTTCCCCAATAACCCCGGTGGAGGCCAGATAGACGGCATCGGGCGAGCAGCCTGTTACTGTGGCTGCGGCCTGTGCCGTGGCCTCGCATGTCTGGCGGCCTGCGCGGCCGGTGAACACATTAGCGTTACCAGCGTTGACCACCAGCGCGCGGGCCTGCCCGCTGGGCAGAATGGCGCGGCACCAGTCCACCGGCGCGCCGGGGCATTTGGATTTGGTAAACACACCGGCAACAGTGGTGCCGGGTGCGAATTCGGCCAGTACCAGATCGGTCCGGCCCTTGTAGCGAATACCCGCCGCAATGGCGCCAAGCCTTACCCCACGAACAATGCCAAGCTCAGGCATTGGCTGGGCAAGGGGAGAAACGGGGAGAGACTGCGCCATCTGGCGGTATCCTTGGTAGATGTCAGCCCCGGTCCACCACAGAGTCTTCTGGAGTGGGCCGGGGCTGTTGCCGGTTGAGTATCTTACTTTTTAGGTGCTGCGGGCGTATCGGCCAGCGGCTTGCCCGTGGTGGGGTCAAAGCGCACGATCTTGACACCGGCTGCGGCTTTTTCCACGGCCTGACGCACGTATTTCTGGATCAGGGCCTGACGGATCTTGTCATGCACGGCGTCAAGCGTGGGGGTCGGGTCCGTGCGTGTGTCCAGCACCTGAATAACGTGGAAGCCATACTGGCTCTGCACGGGTTTGGTGCTGATTTCGCCCTTCTTCATGGCAAAGGCAGCATCGGAGAAGGCGGGGATCATATCGCCCTTTTTGAACCAGCCAAGGTCACCACCATTCTGGGCGGCGCTGCCCTTGTCGGTCGAGACTTCGGCTGCCAGTTTACCAAAGTCCGCGCCACCTTGCAGTTTCTTGATAACGTCGTTGGCTTCGGCTTCGGTCTTGACCAGAATATGGCGTGCGTGAACTTCCTGCTCGGCAGGCTTGCCCACGTAGTTTTCGTTATAATACTGCTTGATGGACTCATCAGACAGGTGCGGCATCACCTGCTGGGACAGCCATGCGTTCTGGAGGGCGTTGTCCGCTGCCGTCTGCATCAGCTTCTGGGTATCGGGCTTTTTGTTCAGCCCTTCCTTCTGTGCGGCAATCAGGATCGCCTTCTGGTCTGCCAGCTGGTTGACCAGCATGGGGTAGATCAGGGAGGTGGGGAGCTGGCGCATCTGCGGCGGCATGGTGCTCATGGCGTTCTGCACATCGGCAACGGTGATTTTTTCACCGTTAACGGTGGCCACAACCGTGTTCGGGTCCGTGGGCTGTGCGGGTGCCGTGGAGGCCGCCGGTGCTGGTGCTGCCGCAAAGGAGGGAGCACACAGCATGGAGGAACCGAGCAGGGCAGTCGCTGCCAACCCGAACGCGTAGGGAATAAACCGCATAGGATAAAACCTTAAAGTCGGTAAAAAACAGTTCGATATGTATGAAGGAGGCTACCCGCCCCGGCAAGCCCTGTTTTGTTCTGATATGGGGCATGGACGGTAAGCTTGGTTGACCGAACCCCTGCCCGGCCCTATTTTGCAGGGCAAGCCACGCAAAACGCCTGTGTCTTTCGCCCTGTCCCGCATCATTTTTGCGGGGTGATGTCAGGGGGGAGGGGGCAAGGCCGCACTGTTCTGGAAAGGTGTTCATGCTTTCACGCTTCGTCCGCGCCCTGTTCGGCACAGCCAATGACCGGACGCTCAAGGCATTCCAGCGCCGTGTGTCGGAAATTAACGCACTGGAGCCTGAGATTCAGGCTCTGGATGATGCTGCCCTGGCAGCCAAAACCATAGAGTTCAGGGAGCGGCTGGCCAAAGGCGCCACGCTGGATGACCTGCTGCCCGAGGCCTTTGCCGTCACGCGCGAGGCCTCGCGCCGCGTGCTGGGCATGCGCCATTTTGACGTGCAGCTGATCGGCGGCATGGTCCTGCACTCCGGCCGCATTGCGGAAATGCGCACGGGGGAAGGCAAAACGCTGGTGGCAACGCTGGCTGTGTATCTGAGCGCCCTTTCCGGCAAGGGTGTGCACGTGGTCACGGTCAATGACTATCTTGCCTCGCGCGATGCGGCGGAAATGGGGCAGCTTTACACATTTCTGGGGCTGACCACGGGCGTTATCGTGCCCAACATGCCTGATGAGCAGCGCCGTCAGGCCTATGCTGCGGACATTACCTACGGCACGAACAATGAGTTCGGGTTCGACTACCTGCGCGACAACATGAAGTACCAGCTGAACGAAATGGTTCAGCGGCCCTTCCACCACGCCATTGTGGACGAGGTGGACTCGATCCTGATTGACGAGGCGCGGACCCCGCTCATTATCTCCGGCCCGGCGGAAGACAGTTCCGACCTGTATCGCTCGGTGGATAGTGTTGTCGCCCGGCTGGTGCAGGACGAAACCGCATACGAAAAAGATGAAAAATTCCGCACGGTCATCCTGACCGACGCCGGATCGGATGCGGTGGAACTGCTGCTGCGTGAGGAAGGCGTGCTGGATGAGGGCGGGCTGTATGACCTGCACCACGTGGCCGTTGTGCATCATGTCATGCAGTCCCTGCGCGCGCATACCCTGTTCGCGCGTGATGTGGATTACATCGTGCGTGACGGCAAGGTTGTGATTATTGACGAGTTTACCGGCCGCATGATGGAAGGCCGCCGGTATTCCGATGGTCTGCATCAGGCACTCGAAGCCAAGGAACATGTGGAAGTCCAGCAGGAAAACCAGACGCTGGCCTCCATTACCTTCCAGAACTTCTTCCGTCTTTATCCCCGCCTTTCGGGCATGACCGGCACGGCCATGACCGAAGCCGATGAATTTGCCGAAATCTATAATCTGGATGTGGTGGCCATTCCCACCAACCGCCCCGTAGCCCGCAAGGATGGGGACGACGAGGTTTACCTGACAGAGGCGGAAAAATTTGCTGCTGTTGTCAAGCTGATCAACGAGGTGCACCAGCGCCAGCAGCCCATTCTGGTGGGCACAACCTCGATTGAGAAGAGCGAGGCCCTGTCTGCCCTGCTCAAACGCGAGAACATTCCCCACCACGTGCTCAATGCCCGCTTCCATGAGATGGAGGCCAAGATTGTGGCGCAGGCTGGCGCACCGGGGTCCATTACCATTGCCACCAACATGGCTGGCCGCGGGACGGACATCAAACTCGGTGGCAATGTGGACATGCTGATCGCCCAGCAGCTTGGCGATATGGAAGACACGCCCGAACGCGCCGCTGCGGAGCAGGAAATCCGTGACCGCGTAATCCGTGATCACGCTACGGTGCGCGAGGCTGGTGGGCTGTACGTCATCGGCACGGAACGGCACGAAAGCCGCCGGATCGACAACCAGCTCCGTGGCCGCGCGGGACGGCAGGGGGACCCGGGGAACTCCAAGTTCTTTATTTCGCTTCAGGATGACCTGATGCGGATTTTCGGCTCCGACCGCATGGGCAGCATGTTCCAGAAGATGGGCATGCAGGAAGGCGAGGCCATTGTTCATCCATGGCTGAGCAAGGCGCTGGAACGGGCGCAGAAAAAAGTCGAGTCCCGTAACTTCGACATGCGCAAGAACACGCTCAAATATGATGACGTGATGAACGACCAGCGCAAGGAAGTGTATGCCCAGCGCCGCGAGTTCATGGCGCAGGATGACGTATCCGCAATCGTGGCCGACGCGCAGGACGATGTGACCGATATGCTGGTTGCACGTCACATTCCCGAAAAATCCTTTGCCGAGCAATGGGATGTTGAGGGGCTGACCCAGCAGGTCCACAAGACGTTTGGCCTTGATCTGCCAATTGCCGACTGGGCGCGTGAAGACGGAATGGACGCCGAGGGCGTGGCCGAGCGGATCAGTCAGGCGGTCACCCAGTCCCAGGCCGCGCGGGCAGCCAATATTGGCCCCGACCTGATGCGGTTTATTGAAAAGCAGATATTGCTGACAACGTATGACGCGGTCTGGAAGGAGCACCTGCACGCGCTGGACCAGCTCCGTCAGGGTATTGGCCTGCGCGCATACGGGCAGAAAGATCCGCTGAACGAATACAAGCATGAAGCCTTCCAGCTCTTTACCTTCATGCTTGAGGAAATGCGCCTGCGCGTTGCATCGCTCATGGCGCATGTGGAGGTCTCGCCTCCACCGATGGAAGACCCTTTTGCGGACACGGCGGCCATTCATGCCGATCCCGGAGTTGCAGGGTATGCCTCGGAACCGGGTACCGGGCTTACGCCGGGTGCCTCGCCGGGAATGGCTGTGCCCATCGGGGGCAGCGCCATTATGCCGGATGATCCGTCCAGCTGGGGAGAAACCCCCCGCAACGCGCTGTGCCCATGCGGATCGGGCAAAAAATACAAGCATTGTCACGGGCAGCTAGGCTGAATACGGCCCACCCGGCGGCAGGACAGGTAAGGTAAGGAATATGGCTGGTCATTCCCAGTTCAAGAACATCATGCACCGTAAGGGTGCGCAGGACGCCAAGCGCGCCAAGCAGTTTGGCAAGATCATTCGCGAGTTGACCGTGGCCACACGCTCCGGTCTGCCCGAGGCCAACTCCAACCCGCGCCTGCGCGCCGCCATTGTTGCGGCGCGTGAAGTGAACATGCCCAAGGACACCATTGAGCGTGCGATCAAAAAGGCATCGGGCGGTGCTGGTGGCGATGACTACGTAGAAATGCGCTACGAAGGCTACGGCCCCGCAGGTGTGGCGGTTATTGTGGAAGCCCTGACGGACAACCGTAACCGCACGGCATCGGAAGTGCGCGCGGCATTTTCCAAAAGCGGCGGCTCCATGGGGGAAACAAATTCCGTCTCCTTCATGTTCCGCAGGCTGGGGGTGATTACCTACCCCGTCTCCGCGGCTTCGGAAGATGACATGCTCGAAGCGGCTATCGAGGCCGGGGCCGAAAACGTGGTTTCGACCGACGCAGGGCATGAGATCACGTGTGAGGTCGAATCCTTCTTTGCGGTCAAGGACGGGCTGGAAGCCCGGTTTGGTGAGGCCGAAAGCGGCAAGCTGGACTGGCGGCCTGAAAACACCGTGACACTGGATGAGGAAAAGGCCCGGAGTCTGTTCAAGTTCCTCGATGTTCTGGAAGACAATGATGATGTCCAGAACGTTTATGCCAATTTTGACCTGCCGGATGATCTGGCGGAAAAACTGTCGGCCTGAGTGTGGTCCGTCTGCTCGGCATTGATCCCGGCCTGCGCTTTACAGGGTGGGGCGTGATTGATGTTGAGGGCAACAGGCTCCGGCATGTGGAAAATGGCGTCATCGCCACCAATAGCGCGGATAGCGTGCCAGACAGGCTCAAGGTCCTGCACGATAATCTGCACTGGCTGATAGAGCGCCTCCAGCCCGCAGAAGCGGCGGTGGAGGAAACCTACGTCAACCGCAACGGAACAGCTACGCTCAAGCTGGGCTATGCCCGTGGTGTGGCCCTGCTGGCCCCCGCCCTTGCCGGGCTGAGTGTGGCCGAATACGGCGCACTCTCGGTTAAAAAAGCGGTGGTTGGCACTGGCTCGGCAGATAAAAAACAGGTGGAAATGATGGTGCGCAGGCTCCTGCCGGGGGTGGAGGTCATACGGGCGGATGCGTCCGATGCACTGGCCGTGGCCATCTGCCATGCTCACCACAGGGCCAGTGCCCGCCACATTGCAGCCGGAGTGCGTATGGCATGATTGCGTTTTTATGCGGACTTGTCATTCAGGTGGATCTGGGCAGTTGCGTGGTGGATGTGAACGGTGTGGGCTATCTGGTTGCCGCGTCCACCCGCACTCTGGCAGCCCTGCCCAACCCACCCGAAAAGGCGCGGATTCTGATCGAAACCGTAGTGCGTGAGGATGCCATTCTGCTCTACGGTTTTTCCGAAAGTGCGGAGCGCGAGTGGTTCCGCCTGCTTACGGGGGTGCAGGGGGTTGGGGCCAAGGTGGCGCTGGGTATTTTGTCTGCCCTCTCCGCGAGCGATCTGGTGGCGGCCCTGAGCACGGCGGACAAGGCCACTCTTATGCGCGCGCCGGGCGTGGGCGCACGGCTGGCCGAGCGGATATTGACCGAACTGCGCGACAAGGCAGGCAAAATGCCCGGCAGCAAGGGCGGCTTTAGTGTGCCTGTCATGGCAACGCCCGTTGGCAGCATAGAGGCCGATGCCCTTATGGCGCTGGCAGGTCTGGGCTTCCGCCGTATGGAAGCAGCCCCCGTTGTGCGCCGTATTATGGACGCCAGTGGGCCGGATGCCACGCTGGACACGGTGCTGCGTGACAGCCTGAAAGACCTTGCCCGATGAGCCCCGAATTTACCCCCGAGCGCGAGATTGACGCGACCCGGCAGGGCGAGGATGCGGGCGAGGCCGCCTTACGGCCACAAACCCTCTCCGACTTTACGGGGCAGCAGGCCAGCCGTGAAAATCTGTCTGTTTTTATTCATGCCGCCCGCAACCGGGGGGAGGCGCTGGACCATGTTCTGCTGCATGGCCCGCCGGGTCTGGGCAAAACCACACTGGCCCAGATTGTGGCGCGCGAACTGGGGGTGGGGTTCCGTGCTACATCCGGCCCCGTTATCCAGCGCGCGGGTGATCTGGCGGCTATTCTGACCAACCTGCAACCGCGGGATGTGCTGTTTATTGACGAAATCCACCGTCTTCAGCCCGCGATTGAGGAAATTCTCTACCCTGCCATGGAGGATTTCCAGCTCGACCTGATTATTGGCGAAGGCCCGGCAGCGCGTTCCGTGCGGATTGACCTGCCCCCCTTTACGCTGGTTGCGGCCACCACCCGTGCCGGGTTGCTGGCGACACCTTTGCGTGACCGCTTTGGCATTCCGCTCCGTCTGGTGTTTTACACGCCGGAGGAGCTTGCGCGCATTGTGGCGCGTGGGGCGGACAAGCTGGGGTTTGCCCTGTCCGCTGGCGGGGCTATGGAAATCGCGCGCCGCTCGCGGGGGACACCCCGTATTGCAGGGCGTCTGCTGCGCAGGGTGCGTGATTTTGCCTCCCTCTCCGTGCCAGAGGGGCAGGTGGTTGAGGTTGATGTGGCCGATGCCGCCCTGACCCGGCTGGAAGTGGACGGTCTGGGGCTGGACGGCATGGACCGGCGTTACCTGCGACGCATAGCAGAGTATCACCACGGTGGCCCTGTTGGGGTGGAAACACTGGCTGCGGCTCTGGCCGAATCGCGCGATACGCTGGAAGATGTGATCGAGCCTTTTCTTATTCAGGAAGGGCTGGTCCTGCGCACAAGCCGGGGCCGTGTGCTGGGCGAGCGTGGCTGGCGGCATCTTGGCTTGACGCCCCCTCCCCGGCCGGAAAATACAGCCGGACCGCAGATGGATTTTCTGGCGGATGATGAGGAAGCTCCATGAGCAGCCACTCCATAGATTTTCGTGTTTATTATGAGGATACGGATGCCGGGGGCATTGTGTACCATGCCCGGTATCTGGCATTTGCCGAGCGGGCGAGAACCGAGGCCATTCGCAGTTGCGGCATGCCTGCCTCGGGCCTTTTGCATGATTACGGGCTTGTGTTTGTGGTGCGTGACGCCAGACTGACTTACCGCATGCCCCTGCGGCTGGATGATGTGCTGACCGTTACAACACGGCTGACATCCCTGCGCGCCGCAAGCTGCCGTCTGGAACAGATTGTAACCCGTGGGGCCGATGTTGCGGCCGAGGTGGATGTAGGTCTGGCATGTGTGCGTGCGGCAGATGGGCGTCCTGCCCGATTTCCGCCGTTATGGCATGATCTTCTGACGCGGTTGGCACCAAAGGACTAAAAGCGCCTCTTCTGCTTTTTTACGGAAAACAGTAAGAAGCAGCAATGTTGGGCCGTGAGGAATCTCGCCCGAGTCGGAGACTGGTGGCCCGCAACGGGTGCAGAGGCAGGAGGCATTATTGGATCGTGCGGTTGATGCGGCAAATCTCGGCGTAAGCGCGGCGGGAGACCTGTCGGTTTGGGCGTTGTTTATGAACGCCTCGCTTGTGGTCAAGCTGGTCATGCTGGGGCTGCTTTTATGCTCCATTATGGTCTGGGCCATTATTATCGACAAGTTTGTGACAATCCGGCGGATCAATCGCGCGGCTTCGGGGTTTGAGGACCGGTTCTGGTCCGGTGGCAGCCTTGATGACCTGTACGAAAGCGATGGCGCAAAGCCCGTAAGCCCGATGGCCGCCGTGTTTGGCGCCGCCATGGGGGAATGGCGGCGTTCGGCCCGTATTCCGGGGGTGGATCTGGTGCGTGGCGGGGTCAAGGAGCGCGTGGACCGCGCCATTGGCATTACCATCACGCGTGAGATGGATCGCCTGCGCCGCTGGGTGATCTTTCTGGCAACCGTGGGGCCGGTTGCGCCGTTTGTGGGCCTGTTTGGCACGGTGTGGGGGATCATGCATTCCTTCAGCTCCATTGCGGCAGAACACAACACCAACCTGAGCGTTGTGGCCCCCGGTATTTCCGAGGCGCTGTTTGCCACCGCCATTGGCCTGCTGACCGCCATACCCGCCTATGTGGCCTATAACGTGATCAGCAACAGCATGGATCTGTTTGAGGACCGTCTGGAAGGATTCGGCACCGAGTTTGCCGCCATTCTCTCCCGCCAGTCTGAAGAAAGGGTCTGAGCATGGCCATGTCGTCTGGTGGAAGCGGGCGCCGCCGCAGGCGTCCGATGGCCGATATTAACGTAACGCCCATGGTCGATGTCATGCTGGTGCTGCTGATCATCTTTATGGTCACATCTCCCATGATGACCAGCGGCGTGAATGTTGATCTGCCCAAAACCGATGCCCGGCCCGTAAACTCGGATACAAAGCCGATTACGGTGTCCATCAAGGCGGATGGGTCCCTTTTTCTGGGGGATGCGCCGGTCACGGCGGACCAGCTTGTGGCCCAGCTCAAGGCCGCCGCGAATAATGACTCCGAGCACCGCATTTTTGTGCGTGGCGATGCCCATATTGATTATGGGCAGGTCATGCAGGTCATGGGTCAGATTACCGCAGGTGGATTTACACATGTGGCTCTGCTGGCGCAGCAACCCGCCAGCTCCGGGCAATAAGCCATCCGGTCGGGTGGAGAGGTACGAACACGATGCCCATGGCACGGCCACGCCGGTCTGATCAGCTTCTGCTCAGGCGGTCTCTTTATGTGTCAGGTGCGGCGCATATCGCAGCACTTGTGGCACTGCTGATCTCCCTGCCGCCGCCAAAGCCGCCGGAAGAACCGCCACAGCCAACGGTCGAGATGGAATTCGAGCCATCAGACGCGCAGGATGGAGGCCCCTCCGCCAAGGCTGACAAGCCTGCGGATGAGCTGCGTCCGCCTGCTCCCGCCGTGCAGGATGCTCCACCCACACCCGAGCCGCCCAAGAACGTGCCGAACGAGGAGCCTCCGCCGCCGCCTCCACCGCCTCAGGCTGTGCCGCCCCCGCCTCAGGCGGAGGCTGAACCGCTGCCGGATGTGCCCCTGCCCCCCAAGGCGGAGGAACCCTCGCCAGAGGCGGTCAAGACGCCCCCATCCCCCCCGGCGCCGCTCAAGCCGTCTACCAGTGTGGCACCCCCATCGCCCATGACGCAGCAGACAGATACGCTGCCGGACGTGGTGGTGCCCTCGCATCTGACGCAGCCCAACAAGGCCAGGAAGAGCGAGCCGGATACACATTCGCTGCTGGAAACGCTGGATACCTTCCGCTCGGACCAGAAGCAGACACACGCACCCAAGGCGCGGGCCAACCCGCTGGCCGGGGGTGCGCCTAATGGGGGTGGATCACCCGTGGGCAGTAACATTACGGGCAGCCTGAGCGTTGGGCAGCAAAAGGCCATTGGGGCCTCTGTCCGCCGTTGCTATTCGGAGGATACGGCAGCCAAGGACTATGCCAGTTTTGTGGCCCATCTGGTTGTAACCGTGGATGCAACGGGTGAGGCGCGTATTGTGCAGTTCGCCCCGGAAACACAGGCGCGCATGGACGCGGATGCGTCCTACCGTGCTCTGGCCGAGCGTGCCCGCGCGGCCGTGTTAAGCCCCACATGCGCCCAACTGCCGATTCCCAAGGAGCTTCTTGGGCAGCCCCGGCAACTCAAATTTGTCTTCAGGCCTTAAAAGCAGGCCACACGGAGGAAAACACATGCTGATGAGTACCCGGCCTCTTATTTCCGATCAGGAAGCAGATGCTCTGGTGGGCGCGCTGCGCCGCCGCACCCTGCTTGGCGCGAGTGTTGCCGCAGGGGGCATTCTGGCCACTCCGCTGGCTGCTTTTGCCGCCACAGCCGCGCCAGAAGCGGAAATTACGGTGGATCAGGCCCGTACGGCCCCTATTCCCATTATCATTCCCGATTTTGGGGGCGGTCTTGGCCAGCAGATGGCCGAGGTGCTGACCAACGATCTGAACAACACGGGCCTGTTCAAGGTTATTCCTGGTTCGTCCGCCGCAGCAAAGCCCGACTTTGCCACCGCCAAGGGCCTTGGCGCGCATGCGCAGGTGACAGGGAGCGTTACGGGCAGTGGCGCATCCGTGCGGGTGGAAATCCGGCTGTGGGACGTGCTGAGCCAGCAGCAGATTCAGGGGACGGCCTACACGACATCCTCCGCCAACTGGCGGCGTATCGCCCATATTGTGGGCGATGTGATTTACGAGCGGATGCTGGGTGAGAAAGGGTATTTTGATACCCGCATCGCCTTTATCTCCCGCTCTGGCCCGCGTGGGCGCCAGCGTACGCGGCTGGCCATTATGGATCAGGATGGCGCCAATGCCCGCATGCTCACGGCTGGGAACTGGCTGACGCTGACACCCCGTTTCAGCCCGGTCAAGGACCAGGTTGCCTTCATGTCCTACGCCAATAACCGGCCGCGGGTGTATCTGTTTGATCTCAATACCGGTCGGCAGCAGATTCTGGGTGATTTTCAGGGGATCTCATTCGCGCCACGCTTCTCGCCCGATGGGCGCACGGTCCTGCTGTCCGTGACCCGCAATGGTGGGTCGGACCTGTATTCGGTTGATCTGGCGTCGGGTGCGCGCAGGCAGCTTACGGCTTCGGGCGCGATTGACACCAGCCCGTGCTACAACCCGGATGGCTCGCAGATCGTGTTCAACTCGGACCGTGGCGGCAGCCCGCAACTTTACATCATGCCTGCAGGCGGGGGGAACGCGCAGCGGATTTCCTACGGGCAGGGCACCTATGGCGACCCTGTATGGTCCCCGCGCGGGGACCTGATCGCCTTCACCCGCATTGCCGGTGGTATGTTCTCGCTCGGGGTCATGCTGCCTGATGGCACGGGTGAGCGGATCATGACCGAGGGCTTTACGGTGGAAAGTCCGAGCTTCTGCCCCAACGGGCGTGTGCTGGCCTATTGCCGCCAGAGCCGCGCCGGCGCGGGTGGGAGCGGATTCAGCTCCATTATCGGCATGGTCGATATTACGGGCTTCAATGACCGTGTTATTCCTACGCCAGAAGGGGCCTCCGATCCGGCATGGTCCCCCCTGAACGGGTGAGGGATTATTCTCCCGCCCGGCTTCGGGGCGGGAGAAGTTTTCATAATTCCGCCGTAATTTTCTTTATAATTCCGTAGTTTTGGGTTATTGTGCGTAGGGCCGGGGTGTGTTGTTTGGGTATCAGTCAAGGTATGGCTGGTATGAGAAACAGAGAACATGCTTGACCGGCCGCATAAGCTATGGCTTACGGCGGAATGGTCTCCAAAATTCGTCGGCTCTTCGAAGGGTTCGGAGGGGAGCAGAAGAATACGCGGAGATACAAGGTTATTAACTTCTTTTTCTCCGAATAGCCCTAAGGCTAATTCTCAGGATCCGACACATGAGACTGAAAGTTGTTGCTGCGCTTGGTATGGTTGCTCTTCTGTCAGCCTGTGCGCACGAAAATGCAAACACGGGTGCTTCCACCGGCGCGGCTACTCAGCCGTCTGGCCCGGTGCCGGGCAGCGAAGCTGATCTGGTCGCCAACGTGGGGGACCGCGTATTCTATGACCTGAACAAGAGCGGCCTGAGCGCTGACGCCAAGACCACCCTGCAGAAGCAGGCTGACTGGCTTGCAAAGTATCCTCAGGTGAACGTTGAAGTTGCAGGCAACTGCGATGACCGCGGCACTGAAGAATACAACATTGCTCTGGGCCAGCGTCGTGCAAACGCCGCTCGTGACTATCTGGTGGCAAAAGGCGTGACCTCTTCGCGCATCTCCACCATCTCCTACGGTAAAGACCGTCCCACCGCTCTGGGCGACACCGAAGAAGCATGGGCACAGAACCGTAACGCCATTACGGCTGTGAAGTAAGATTTTCAGACATTATCTGAAATCTGACTGATTAAACGAAACAGGCCGGGCCTCAACGCCCGGCCTGTTTTGTATTTCGTGTCTTGTTTTGCGGGACGGAATGATGGAATTCTTGCCCGTTTCCTATCGATGGGGTGAGGTTTTCAATGAAGTCCCGGGTTAAAGCAGTACGCGTTGTCCGCCATGGTCTGGTGCTTTCGGGTCTGGTGGCCGTGCTTATGGGCACAGCCAGCCCCATGGGCCATGCACAGGATGTTACCAGCCGGGAAGGCATTGCCCTTCAGGACCAGATTCTTGCTCTCAAGCAGGCCATGAGCCAGATGCAGGCCTCTCAGGGCGAGGGCGGGGCACTTCCCCCGCCATCTGCCTCTGCGGGTGGGTCATCGGCTGTTAATGGGGATCTGGTCTCCCAGTTGCTGGAGCGGGTCAACACGCTGGAGCAGCAGCAGCGCGATATGCGTGGCGAGATTGACCAGCTGACCAACGACCTCCAGCAAAAAACAGCCGCCCTGTCCAAGCAGATGGCGGATAGCCAGTTTGCCGCGCAGGCTGGGGCAGGGGGGGGCAGCGCAGCTCCCGCAGCCGCTCCTGCGGAGCCTGCGGCGCGTCCCAACACGCCCGATGCTCTGCTGAGCGCTGGCAAGGCGGCCTTACAAAAGCGGGATTACGATACCGCCTATGACAATGCCGAGGCCGCCCTCAAAACTGCCAAAGGGGCATTCAGGGTGGATGCGCAGTTCCTTCTGGCCCAGTCCCTTGCCGGGCAGAAGCAGTACCGCCAGTCTGCTGTGGCGTATTACGACGCATATCGCCAGTCACCCAAAAGTGCTCGGGCACCCGATGCCCTGCTGGGTGTAACGGCCACGCTCCTTGCGCTGGGGGATAAAAAATCCGCGTGTGAGGCACTGGGCAAGCTGAATAACGAGTTCCCGTCCCCCGCACCACGCGTGGCCCGTGCGGCGGAAATATACGGGCGCAAGGGTGGCTGTAACTGATGTTCCAGCACGTACCCCCGGACTATCGGGGGTAGGGGGCTTGCCGGTCCGGTTTGAACAGCGCCCGGTTTTTTCCGACCAGCCGGTTCCGCCGCAATGGTTCGCGGCATTGCTGGACACCCTTGGCCCGTGGGGTGCGGATGCACCGGGGAGCCCCCCGGTCGCACTGGCTGTTTCTGGCGGGGGGGACAGTCTGGCGCTGGCATGGCTTGCCCGGCGCTGGCGGCGCAATCTGCTGGCCCTTGTGGTGGACCACGGGCTACGCCCCGACTCTGCGGCAGAGGCACAGCTTACGGTGGAGCGCCTGCACGCCATGGACGTGCCCGCCCGCCTGATAACCCTGACCGGCCTGACCAAAGGCCCCGCCATGGCCGCACGGGCGCGCAAGGCCCGCTATGCCCGCATGGTGCAGGCCTGCCAGCAGGCTGGCTGTGTGGACCTGCTCCTTGGTCATCAGGCCGATGATCAGGCCGAAACCGCATGGATGCGCTCTAACGCGGGGAGCGGGCCGGATGGACTGGCAGCCATGGGCTGGATCAGCTACACGCCGGATGTGCGGCTGGTACGGCCATTACTGGGTGTGTCCCGCGTGGCCCTGCGCCAGACATTGCGTGCGGCCGGGCTGGCCTGGGTGGATGACCCGTCTAATCAGGACCTGCGGGCCGAGCGCGTGCGGGTCCGCTTTGCCTTGCAGGAAAATGGCCTGTCCGAGCAGTTCTGGTGCCTTGCCATGGATGCAGGCGCGCAGCGCATGGCGCGTGAGAGGGCGCAGGCCATGGCACTGGCGCAGACCTGCGCATTTTACCCTCATGGGTGGGTCGGGCTGGGGCAAAACCTGCCCGAATCCGCCGTCCTGTCGGGGCTGATCCGCACTGTTGGTGCGCAGCAGTACCCCCCCGCACCGGCTGCCGTAGCGCGGCTGTGCAAAAACGGGGGAGCGGGCACACTGGCTGGCACCCGGCTTGCCAGATGGCGCGATGAGTGGTTTCTCATTCGTGAACAGGCCGGTGTTGGTGCGCCGGTAGCGGCCAGCCCCGGCGTTGTATGGGATGGCCGCTTTGTGCTGCACGCCCCTTCTGCCCTGCTGCGTTGCGGGGTATATGTGGAGGCCGCCGGTTACGGGCTGGCGCGCAGGGTCCGTGCCGGGTGGCCAGCCCTGTTCTGTACCGGGCTGCCCGCGTTGTGGTGGCAGGGGCAGCGGGTTGCGGTGCCGCATCTGGGGTGGTGCAGCACGGCAGACTGGGCAGATGTTTTTTTTGAGTTCAGACCCCCTGTTCCCGCAACCGGAATGGGTGTGTACGGGTGCAAAAAAGTACACAACAAGGACTATGTGGGACCCGTGGGCTAGGAAAATGGTTCAGGCATCCCATTTATAAGAGCAAAGGTTGCTTTTTTCCCCGGGCGCCGGGCAAGATGGCAGGACACTCCGGCGCTTTACGCACTAGAAGTATGGACACTCGGGCAAGATGAACAATTTAGGTCGCAATCTGGCGCTTTGGGTCAGCATTATCCTGCTGCTGCTGTTACTGGTGAACATGTTCCAGCCGGGCACGGCGCAGCATGCCGCCCAGCAACTGGCATATTCCGATTTTGTGGCCGATATTGATTCGGGGCATGTCCGGTCTGTTGTCATGCAGAACCACAATATTTCCGGTACGCTGACCGACGGCACCGCGTTTGAGACCTATGCTCCTCTGGACCCCTCCCTTGTCTCGCGCATGGTGGGCAAAGGGGTGGAGGTTGTGGCCAAGCCGCTTGAGCAGGATGGTAGCCCGCTGCTGCGCTACTTCCTCAACTCCCTGCCCATTATTCTGCTGGTCGCGGCATGGCTGTTCATGATGCGGCAGATGCAGGGGGCCGGTGGCCGGGCCATGGGCTTTGGCAAGTCCCGCGCCAAGATGCTGACCGAAAAGCATGGCCGCGTAACGTTTGAAGACGTGGCCGGGATTGATGAAGCCAAGGGCGAGTTGCAGGAAATTGTGGATTTCCTCAAGGACCCGCAGAAGTTCACGCGGCTGGGCGGCAAAATCCCCAAAGGTGTGCTGCTGGTTGGCCCCCCCGGCACGGGTAAGACCCTGCTGGCCCGCGCCATTGCGGGTGAGGCCAATGTGCCTTTCTTCACCATCTCCGGGTCCGACTTTGTGGAAATGTTTGTCGGTGTTGGTGCTTCCCGTGTGCGGGATATGTTCGAACAGGGTAAAAAATCCGCACCGTGCATTATCTTCATTGACGAAATCGACGCCGTTGGCCGCCATCGTGGTGCGGGCATGGGCGGCGGTAACGATGAGCGCGAACAGACCCTGAACCAGATGCTGGTGGAAATGGATGGGTTTGAAAGCAATGAGGGCGTGATCCTGATTGCCGCCACCAACCGCCCCGACGTGCTGGACCCCGCATTGCTGCGTCCCGGCCGGTTTGACCGGCAGGTGGTGGTGCCCAACCCCGATGTAAGCGGGCGTGAAAAAATCCTGCGGGTGCATATGCGCAAGGTGCCGCTGGCGTCCGATGTGGACCCGCGCATTATTGCCCGTGGCACTCCCGGCTTTTCCGGTGCGGATCTGGCCAATCTGGTCAATGAGGCCGCCCTGTCCGCTGCCCGCCTTGGCCGCCGCACGGTGTCCATGCGCGAGTTTGAAGACGCCAAGGACAAGGTGCTGATGGGCGTTGAACGTCGCTCGCTGGTGATGAGCGAGGACGAGAAAAAACGCACTGCCTACCATGAGGCCGGGCACGCCATTACCGCCGTGCTGGTGCCCGAGAGCGAGCCCATTCACAAGGCGACCATTATCCCGCGTGGGCGTGCCCTTGGCATGGTCATGCGTCTGCCCGAGGATGACCGGCTCTCCATGAGCAAGATGAACGCCATTGCCCACCTTGTGGTGGCCATGGGCGGGCGTGTTGCCGAGGAAGTGGTTTACGGCAAGGACAACATCTGCAACGGCGCAATGGGGGACATTAAAATGGCCACCCGTGTTGCCCGCAGCATGGTGACCGAATGGGGCATGAGCGACAAGCTGGGCATGATCGCCTATGCGGATGAAGATCAGGGCAACAGCTTCTTTGGGGCTGCCCGCAATTTTTCTGAACAGACGGCGCGCGATATTGATGTTGAAGTCAAACGCCTGATTGATGAAGCCTACGTGCAGGCCCGCAATTACCTGCATGACCATGTGGACGAGCTGCACCGTCTGGCCGAAGCCCTGCTGGAATACGAAACCCTGACAGGTGAGGAAATCCGCCAGATTATGCGCGGCCAGCCAATTGAACGGGCAGAAGAAGCGGATGATGGCCCGGTTAACCGCCGCGCCTCCGTGCCGCAGGTTACGGGGGAAGCGCCAGCCCCCACCCCGGCGGAAGATGGCGGTGCTGTTCCCGCGCCCCAGCCCGGTTAAGGGCAGGGTCTGGCAGCCAACGGATATGAAGCAGAAGAGGCGGCACCCGGTGCCGCCTCTTCTGTATGGTGGGGACAGTAAAAAAGGATCAGGTGATGTGGCGCAGGCTGGTTGAACCCATGGGGTTCCTGTTTGGACCAATGGCGCAGGAGGCCATACGGCAAGGCGTGGCCCTACCCTTCCAGAACAGTACCGCCGCGTTTACAGCCGTCTTGCTGATTGAAGGGGATAGCGCTTCTGGCCCCGTGCCTGTGGGCGCTGTGCCGCATGCGTGGCTACCCGTGATGCAGCGCCTTGTTTCTCCCGTGCCCGATGCCGGGTTGCCTGCGGGGCCGCTGGTTATGGGAATCCTGAATACAACACCAGACAGCTTTAGCTGTGCAGGCCAGCACTACCATGCAGGTTCTGCCCTGCAGGCGGCCGAACAGATGGTGCGTGATGGGGCCGGTGTGCTCGACATTGGGGGTGAAAGTACACGCCCCGGTGCCGCCGTTGTTTCTCCCCAGCAGGAGTGGGAGCGGGTTGGCCCGGTGCTGGAGGGGCTGCGCCAGAGCATGCCCGATGTGCTGCTTTCGGTCGATACGCGGAACAGTCTGGTCATGGAGCGCGCTCTGGCTGCGGGTGCGTGCGTGATCAATGATGTTTCCGCCCTTGGGCACGACCCGGCTGCCCTGCCTTTGCTGGCAGAGCAGCAGTGTGGCGTTGTGCTCATGCACATGCGCGGCACCCCCCAGACCATGGAGCAACACACCCATTATACCGATGTGGCCTGCGATGTGGTGCGGGAACTGGGGCAGAGGGTGGAGGCCGCAGTGGAAGCGGGCATTACCCGTGAGCGGCTGATGGTGGACCCGGGGTTTGGCTTTGCCAAAACGCAGGAACAGAATGTTGTTCTGCTGCGCCGTATTCTGTTGCTGGCCAATCTGGGGTGCCGTGTGGTGTGCGCTCTCTCGCGCAAACGCATGATTGGTACGCTAACAGGTGTGGCAGACCCCGCCCTGCGCGATAGCGGTACGGTGGCGGCCTCTCTTATGGCCATGCCCTTTGGCAACCCGTTGCTGCGGGTGCACGCTGTGGCCAGCATGGCGCAGGGGGTTCGGGTCTGGCAGGGGGTGCAGGGTGGGTAAGCATGGTGCGCCAAAAATGTTTTTTGTGGCCTGAACACGGTTTCTTCCAATCCAAAACCGTTTTAGGAAAGAGCAGCAGGACAGGACAGAAGTTTCCGCCAGCAACGGCCAGAGTATTCAGGTCCATTGCCGATTGCGGAATGGAATGAGTATTATGAAGCGATTTTTTGGAACAGACGGTATTCGCGGCACTGCCAATATTGCGCCCATGACGGTGGAAATTGCCCAGAAGCTGGGGCAGGCGGCGGGGCTACATTTTCGGCGTGGGGACCACCGGCACTGCGTGCTGCTGGGCAAGGATACCAGATTATCCGGTTATATGATCGAGAGTGCTCTGGTTTCCGGCTTTTTGTCCGCTGGCATGGATGTCACACTGGTTGGGCCGTTGCCCACCCCCGCCATTGCCCTGCTGACCCGCTCCCTGCGGGCCGATCTGGGGGTCATGATCTCCGCCTCCCATAATCCGTTTGGTGATAACGGGATCAAACTGTTCGGTCCCGATGGGTTCAAGCTCTCCGATCAGGATGAGCGCACGATTGAAAACCTGATGGTGACCGACCTGCATGCGGACATGGCAGACCCGGCCCAGATCGGCCGCGCCTCGCGCCTGAATGATGCCGCTGGCCGGTATATTGAAAGTGCCAAATCCTCCTTCCCCCGCAAGTTGCGGCTGGACGGCATGAAAATCGTGATCGACTGCGCCAATGGCTCGGCCTACCGGGTTGCCCCCACAGCGCTGTGGGAGTTGGGGGCGGAGGTCATTCGCATCGGGTGTGAGCCCAATGGTGTGAATATTAACGAACAGTGTGGCTCCACCCACCCCGAGGCCCTGTGCAAGGCCGTGGTGCAGCACGGTGCACATATTGGCATTGCCCTGGACGGGGATGCCGACCGTGTGCTGATCGCGGATGAAACCGGGCGTCTGATTGATGGGGACCAGATTCTGGCCCTTATCGCCCGGTCATGGACAGCGGAAGGGCGTCTGGTGGGCAATGCCGTGGTGGCCACGGTTATGTCCAACATGGGGCTTGAACGGTTTCTGGAAAAAATGGGTGTGGGCCTTGAACGTACCGCTGTAGGCGATCGCCATGTGGTTGAACGCATGCGGGAGCGTGGGGTAAATGTGGGGGGCGAGCAGTCGGGCCATATGGTGCTGACCGACTTTGCCACAACGGGTGATGGCCTGATTGCCGCCTTGCAGATTCTGGCCGTGCTGGTGGAATCCGGACGCCCCGCGAGCGAGGTCTGCCGCATTTTCCAGCCTTTCCCGCAAAAACTGCGTAATGTCCGTTACGCCGGAGCCTGCCCGCTGGATACGGATGAAGTGCGTGAACGCCAGCATGAGGTGGAACGTATATTGGCCGGTCAGGGTCGCCTGCTGTTACGCCGTAGCGGCACGGAACCGCTGGTGCGGGTTATGGCCGAGGCGGAAGATGCCGCCCTTGTGGAAGAGGCCGTAAGCAAAATGTGTGCCGTGCTGGAAAAAGCAACCCAGCCAGCCTGAAGCCGGAAAGCCCCCTGCATGACCTACCCCGCCCCCCAGCGCCCGAGAGTTCTGTCCATAGCAGGGAGCGACTCTGGCGGAGGGGCGGGTATTCAGGCCGACATCAAAACCATTACGGCGCTGGGAGGGTATGCCATGACCGCCATAACAGCCCTGACGGCCCAGAACACACAGGGCGTGCAGGATATTCTGCCTGTGCCGCCACAGTTTATTCGCGACCAGATCCGCTGTGTTGTGGATGATCTGGGGGTGGATGCCATTAAAACCGGCATGCTGGGGGGTATTGTGCAAACACAGGCCGTGGCGGTAGAAATTGCCCGGACTCGCCAGAATGCCCCTGATCTTGTTGTTGTGGTGGACCCGGTCATGGTGGCCAAGGGGGGCGCTGCCCTGCTGGATGAGGATGCTCTGGGCTGCCTGCGTACAACGCTTTTGCCTCTTGCAACCCTGATTACCCCCAACCTGCCCGAAGCGGAAAAGCTGACAGGGCTCACCATTCATACGGTGGAGGATATGAAGGCCGCAGCCTTATGGCTGCACCAGCATACGGGGGCGGCTGTTCTGCTCAAGGGCGGGCATCTGGCGGGGGAAATATTGGTAGATGTGCTGCTGGATACGGCAGGAACGCGCGAATTTGTGGGGCAGCGCATTACAACCCGGCACACCCATGGCACGGGCTGTACGCTGGCCAGCGCGCTGGCAACAACACTGGCGCAGGGACTCGCCCTGCCAGATGCGGTCCGGCAGTCCTGCCAGTATGTGCATGACGCCATTGCACAGGCCCCCGGACTCGGCAGGGGGGCGGGGCCATTATGGCATGCCCATGCCTGGTGCCCCACAATCAGGTCCTGAAGAATGCTGGCGTCTAGGGGCAGGCGCGTTCGGGTGCAGGCAGGCCGCTAGTCCCCGACGGCCTGAAGCAGGGCGGGTTCTGGCAGTCTGGAGTGCTGCGCAACGGAGGGCACCAATGGGGTTGCGGGCATGGGCGGTGTCTGCGTCTGGGGTTGTGCCAGCGGGTCATGCAGAATGTACCCACGGCCCCATACGGTGGAAATAAGGTCTCCGGCCCCCACGGCCTGAAGTTTTTTACGCAGTTTGCAGATGAAGACGTCAATAATCTTGATGTCTGGCTCATCCCGGCCACCGTACAGGTGGTTGAGGAATGTTTCCTTGGTCTGGGCGATGCCCTTGCGCAGCACCAGCAGTTCCAGAATGGCAAATTCCTTGCCGGTTAGGTGAATGGGGTGGTTTGCCACTGTAACCGTGTGGTTGTTCAGGTTCAGGGTCAGCGCGCCAACCTGGGCAATCGGGTGGGCGTATCCGTTGGAGCGGCGTAGAATGGCCTGTACGCGGGCAATCAGTTCGGCGGATTCAAATGGTTCGGCCAGATAATCATCAGCGCCCAGCGTAAAGGCCCGTATCTTGGCGTCTGGTGTATCAATGCTGGAAAGAACGATAATAGGCGTGGTGATCTTGAGTGTGCGCAGGGTGCTGAGAATGGTGTATCCATCCATGTCCGGCAGCGTCATGGTAATAATGGCAAGCCCATAATCATAATGACGCAGCAATTCTATGGTGTTCTGGCCAGATCTGGCGAGATCGGCGGCAAAACCTGCTTTTTTCAGGGCCGAAAGAATGGCCCGACTGGAGGTAAACTTGTCCTCGGCAAACAAAATGCGCATGACTGGCCTCACATAGCTGCAGGTGTGGAGGGATACATCTTGTGGTTGTATTGTATGGCTCTGACTATACTCTTGCGTGTTTTTCTAAAAAAATAAACACAAATTCATTTTATTTTTATGATTTGTGTAATAACAGATATGTGGTTTTCGTATGGCTCAATCGGACATATCGAGGAAAAACATATCATCCTGTGGATAAAGACTATATGGTAAGAAAGTTCCCAGAGGGACGAATAATAAGTAATAGAAAGTAATTTTTTTAATAATAATGAATTCTGATCTTAATTATATTTACTATTCCCTAACAAATTCTATGTTTATAAAAAATTTACAAATCCGGCGCTTCACTCTTCCCGCTTCCGGCATGATATGGAAAAGCTCATCCCGTGATCTGACGCACGGGCCAGAGCCCGCCACGGAAGCAGGAGCAGGAATCGGTCATGTTGCTGAAAACCGAAGCCGATACGGCACAACTGGCCAGAACTCTGGCAGGCCTTGCCCGTGCGGGGGATGCCATTTTGCTGTCTGGTCCGCTGGGGGCGGGCAAGAGCGTGTTCGCACGCGCGTTTCTGCGCTGCTTCTGCGCCGCACCGGCTATGGAGGTGCCAAGCCCCACCTATACGCTGGTGCAGGCCTACGACTCCCCCACGGCCACGGCCTACCATTTTGACCTGTGGCGTCTGGGCAGTGTGGAGGAACTGGACGAACTGGGGTGGGATGATGCCTGCGAGGGCGTCATGCTGGTGGAATGGCCCGAACGGCTGGAGGACATGACCCCCCCCGATGCGCTGCATATTACCCTGACGGTCGGAGCGGATGGAAACCGCCATGCCACTCTGGCTGGTTGGGCGGACCGCCTTCTCCCGCAACCGGCCACACTGCTGGAGCCCGGGGTATGAAGCTCGCAACCATTCCAGCGCATCTGCCTTTTCTGGACCATCTGGCGGCGCGCTGGATAGAGGCCGCCGGGCATGACCCGGAGGCCATGGGTGAGGGGACCATTGTGCTTCCCGGCCGCCGGGCCGCGCGTGCGTTAACCGAGGCCTTCCTGCGGCGTATGGATGGGCGCAGCATGCTCCTGCCCCGCATCATGCCCATAGGCGCTCTGGACGAGACCGAACTGGGCCTGTCCGCCTGTGGTGGGGCAGAGGCGCTGGCGCTCCCCCCCGCCGTGCCAGCCATGACCCGCCTGGCCGTGCTGACATTGTTTGTTTTAAAGGCGGATAACGCCTTTGGCACCCGCCCCACGCTGGATCAGGCATGGCCGCTGGCCCGCGCTCTGGCTGAACTGATGGACGAGGCGGAATGGGCTGGCGTCAACCTGCTCGAGCGCCTGCCCGATGCCGTGCAGGAGGATTACGCCCAGCACTGGCAGACCATTCTGGGTTTTCTGCACATTGTTACCGCACAATGGCCCGTGTGGTTGCAGGAACAGGGGCTGATCAACCCCGTGGCCCGGCAGGTGGCCCTTCTGGGCGCACAGGCGCGGTTGTGGCGGAACATGGGGGAGCAGGGTTACGCCGCCCCGCTCTGGGCGGCCGGGTTTACGCATGCCATGGCCCCCACGGCCAATGCGCTTCAGGCTATTCTGTCCTGTCCGGGGGGCAGGGTCGTATTGCCGGGGCTGGACACGCTCATGCCCGAGGAGGTGTTTGCCACCCTGCCAGACAGCCACCCGCAGGCGGGCATGAGCCACCTGCTCGCGGCATTGCAGGCCCGGCGGGAGGATGTGCAGGTCTGGAACGCGCAAGGGGGTGAGCCTGAACGCGCGGCCGTGCTTTCCCGCGTGATGCTGCCTGCCGCAGCATTGGATGACTGGGCAAAGCCCGGCCCGGTCGCACTGGCCCATGTCAGCCGGTTTGAGGCCGCAGACCAGCAGGAAGAGGCCGTGGCCATCAGCATGGTCATGCGTAACGCCATCGAGCAGCCCGGCCACCGCGTGGCCCTTGTCACGCCCGACCGTGGGCTGGCGGCCCGCGTGGCCACAGAGCTGGAGCGATGGGGCATTCTGGCCGATGACAGCGCAGGCGCCACACTGGCGGATACGCCCCCCGCCGTGCTGCTGCGGCTGGTGGCGCAGATGGTGGATAGCCAGTTTGCGCCTGTTGCTCTTTTATCCGTGCTCAAGCACCCGCTGGTGGCGTGTGGTCTGGCTCCGGGCGTCTGCCGTGCCTCGGCCCGCCTGCTCGAGCGTGTGGTGCTGCGTGGTCCTTCTCCCGCTCCGGGGTTTGCGGGGCTTTGTGCTGCCGTAAGGGACAGGCTGGAACCAAAGCGCGAAAAAGACCGCCAGCGCATGACGCAGGGCGAGAGCGCGGACCGCCCCTTTGGCCCCGAACCCCTGCCGGCCTTTATGGAGCGTCTGGCCCATTGTCTGGCCCCTGTTCTGGGCTGGGAGCAGGCCGAAGGTGCGGTGCTGGCCGGGGGGGAAGGGGCGCGGCATCAGGCCAGCGTGCCCGACCTGCTCGAAGCCCTGATTGCCACGGTGGAACGCCTTGCCAGCACGGAGGAAGAACCCGCCGCCGCCCGGTTGTGGAAAGGGGAGGACGGCAGCCTGCTTGCCTCCCGGCTGAGCGAGCTTATGCTGGCGACCGCCCTGCTGCCCCCCCAGCCGCCCGCCGTGCTGGACGGGCTGCTTACGGCGGTTCTGGCGCAGGAGCGTGTTGCTACCCGCCGGGGCAACAATCCGCAGGCCCTGCACCCACGGGTGCTGATCTGGGGCCTGTTTGAAGCGCGCCTGCAAACAGCGGAAACCGTTATACTGGGTGGCCTGTCCGAAGGGGTGTGGCCCCCCGCCCCCGATGCCGGGCCGTGGATGAGCCGTCCCATGCGCAAGCGGGTTGGCCTGCCCCCGCCCGAGCAGGCGGTGGGGCAGGCGGCACACGATTTTTTTGCCATGGCGGCTGCGGCGGAACAGGTTGTTCTGTCCTCCGCCCGCAGGCGTGATGGCGCACCTGTGGTGCCTGCGCGCTGGTTAACCCGGCTGGATGCTTTTCTGGCTGGCTGGGGGGGCAGTGTGCCCGAGCATCCGGTTCTGTCCTGGCTTGCACGGCTGGACCAGCCGCAGGGGCCAGCACTGCCAGTGGCCCCACCCCGGCCCACGCCGGATGTCTCCCTGCGCCCCCGCCGCCTGAGCGTGACGGAAATAGAAACATGGATGCGCGACCCCTACGCCATTTACGCCCGGCACATCCTGCGGCTTGAGCCTTTGCCCGAGTTGGAGGAAGGGGCCGATGCCTCCGATTACGGCATGATCGTGCATGACGCGCTGGAACGCTGGGTTAAAACCCACGGTGTGGACTGGCCGGTAGATGCCCAGCGCAAGCTGGCGGAGGTGTTCAAAACCTGCCTGGCCGAACAGGCCCTGCGCCCGGCTTTGCAGGCATGGTGGGCACCCCGGCTGGAGCGCATTGCCGCATGGGTTGCCCATGCGGAGCAGCAGCGCCGCGCCACCCACGGCGTGCCGCAGGCTATTCTGACCGAAATTGCAGGCAGCGTGCTGGTCCCCGATGCTCCGGGGGGGCCGTTCCGCCTTGTCGGGCGGGCAGACCGGGTGGAACTGGGTGCGCAGGGGCGTGTGATTGTGCAGGACTACAAAACCGGCATGCTGCCAGCCATGCGCGATGTTCTGTCAGGCTGGAGCCCGCAACTGCCGCTGGAGGCCGCCATGCTGCTGCGCGGGGGCTTTGCCGATGCTCCCAATGTGGCCGACATTGCCGGGCTGATCTACTGGCGTCTGACCGGCGGGGCCGAACCGGGGGAGGAGGTGGCCGTATCTTCCAAGGAGCACGACAATCTGACTGATCTGGCCGAACAGACATGGCAGCGCCTGCTGGCGCGCATTGCTGCGTATGACCAGCCGACACAACCCTATCTCTCCCACCCCCATCCGGGGCAGGAACCACGCTTTGCCGATTATGCCCGTCTGGCCCGTGTGCCGGAATGGAATACCGGCCGTATGGAGACCGAAACATGACCTACCATACGGCTCAGGGCGCGCTGGACGCCGCCATTGCGCAGGCCAACCAGCAGCAGGCCATGGCGTCCGACCCCACGGCATCGGTTTTTGTGTCCGCTTCTGCAGGGAGTGGTAAAACCAAACTGCTGATAGACCGCCTGCTCCGGCTGATGCTGCCACGGGTGGAAGCGGGGGGTGACGTTGTACCCGGCAGCGACCCTGCGCGCATTCTGTGCCTGACCTTTACCAAGGCTGCCGCGGCGGAAATGGCCATTCGCCTGCAAACCCGCCTTGGCCGGTGGGTGACCCTGCCGGATGACCGGCTGAATGCGGAACTGGCCGCTCTGGCCGTGCCCTGCACCCAGCAGACCCGGCGCAAGGCGCGCGCCCTGTTTGCGGAGGTGCTGGACCTGCCCGGTGGCATGCGTATTGGCACCATTCATGCCTTCTGCCAGTCGCTCCTGCGGCGTTTTCCGCTGGAAGCCGCCATGAACCCGCATTTTACGGTCATGGAGGAAACAGACGCGGCTCTGGCGTTGCAGGGCTGTGTGGAGAGTGTTCTGGGCGGGCAGCCCGCCAGCACGGTGGCTCCGCTGGCCGGGCAGATCGGGCTTGGAGATTTTATTGCCCTTGCGGGTATCTTGCGGCGCAGTGAGCACGCACAGGCCGTGCGTGCACGTGTAAGCGCTCACCCCGAACAGGCGGAAGGTCTCATGTGCCGGGTGCTGGCTTTGCCGGAAACAGCGCTCAGGCAACCCGATGAGGCTTTTCTACTGGCCGCCTGCACCGGGTTTGCGGCCGAGCCTACTCTGCGCGCGGGCCTGCGGGCCATGGCGGAGGAAGGATCAGCCACAACTAAGACCAATGCACTCGCCCTGCTGGACTGGTTGGCCCAGCCTCCCACCGAGCGGGCGGCCCAATGGGAGGTATGGCGCAACGGGTTGCTGACCAAGGATGGCAAACTGCGCAGCCGAGGCCTGCTCTCGGCCAAGCTTGCGGAAAAATATACCGATCTGGCCGATGCGCTGCAAAAGGAGGCCGAGCGCATACTGGCGGTGGAGGAGGGCATGAACGCCCGCCAGCTGGCCCGCCTTGGTGTGGCGCTGCTCAAAATGGCGGCTCCCGTGGCCAGCATGTTTGACCAGCGCAAAGCCATGCAGGGCCAGATGGAGTATGATGACCTGATCCACCGCACACTCCTGCTCCTGCGTGAGCCGGGGGCCGCATGGGTGCTGTACAAGCTCGATGGCGGCATAGACCACCTGCTGCTGGACGAGGTGCAGGATACCTCCCCCCAACAGTGGCGCATTGCAGGGGACCTGACCGAAGAGTTTTTTGCAGGTGAAGGTGCACACGCGGCGGAGGAAGGCCCCAGAACGGTTTTTGCCGTGGGGGACTACAAACAGTCCATCTATCGTTTTCAAGGCGCGGACCCTGACGAGTTCCGGGCTTGGCGGGCTACATTCAAACAGCGCGCGCAGGCGGCGGACCTGCCCTGGCGGGAGCCGGAACTGACCGTCTCCTTCCGTTCCACAGCGCCGGTCCTGCAACTGGTTGATGCGGTTTTTGCCGACCCACAGGCCGCGCGTGGCGTGGCGGAGGAGCAGGGCCGCCCCCTGCGCCACATTACGGCCCGCCCCGGTCAGGGGGGGCGGGTGGAACTCTGGCCTCTGGCGGAGGCACAGGATGCGCAGGACAGCATAAGCCCGTGGGAACCAGCCGCAGTGAACGCCACCCGGCAGAGCCCAAGGCAAAAACTGGCGGATGCGCTGGCCAGCACCATTGCGCGTGAACTGGCAGCTCCCCCCCAACCGGGGCAAAAACCGCTGACACCGGCGGACGTGCTGGTGCTGGTGCCGCGCCGCTCCTCCTTTGTGCCGCTGCTGGTGCGCGCCCTTAAAGGGCACAACATTCCCGTGGCTACACTGGTGCGCACGGGCCTTGCCGACCAGCTTGCGGTGCAGGACCTTATGGCCCTGTGTGCTGCACTCCTGCTCCCGCAGGATGACCTGACACTGGCCTGTGTGCTGACCTCCCCGCTGGGTGGCCTGTCCGATGACAGCCTGATGGCCCTTGCCGTAGGGCGCTCCCCCGGTGCCCCTCTGTGGACCATCCTGCGTGAGCGCCATGCGGAGCAGGCGGACTGGACGCAGGCCTGGCAGATGCTCAACGCCCTGTTTGGCCGGGTGGATTACCTTACCCCGTATGAACTGCTGTGCGCGGCTCTGGGCCAGCAGGGCGGGCGGGCACGCCTGCTGGCGCGGCTGGGGCCAGAGGCCGCGGAACCAATAGACGAGCTGCTCTCCGCCGCGCTGCGTTATCAGGAGCAGCACCCACCTTCTCTTCAGGGGTTTGTGCATTGGCTCAGACATTCGCAGGAGAGTGTCAAGCGCGAGGCCGAGGCCGGTGGCAATGCCGTGCGGGTCATGACCGCGCATGGCTCCAAGGGGTTGCAGGCCCGGCTGGTTATTCTGCCCGATACGGTGGGCCTGCCCCGGTTTGAGGACAGGCTGTTCTGGAGCACGGACAAAAAAACAGGGGTGCAGGTGCCCATTTATGTGCCGCGCAACGCCCTGTCGGTCGGGTTGACCCGCAGCCTGTACGAAACCCTGCGTGAAAAGACGATAGAGGAATACAACCGCCTGCTCTACGTGGCCCTGACCCGCGCGGCGGACAGGCTGATCGTGTGTGGCTGGAAACCCGGTCGCACCGTACCGCCAGAAAGCTGGTACGAGTGCTGCCGCCTTGGTTTTGAGCGCGCAGGTGCCCAGCCGCGCGACTGGAGCGTGGGGGACTGGTCGGGCAGGATTTTGGTGCTGGAGGAGCACGCAGCCCCCGCCAGCCTGTCCGCCCCCGCAGCCCCTGTTGCGTCTGCCGCGCAGGATGCACCCGTTCTCCCGCCGCTCCCCGGCTGGATGGGGCAGGCCCCACACTGGCGGCCCGGCCTGCCGGAGGTGGAAGGACCACTGGCCCGGCCACTGGCCCCAAGTCGGCCGGATGATACCATGCTTGGCCCGCTCCCCCCCGCGCGTTCCCCGCTGGATGTGGCGGCCATTACCCCGCTCAGGGCGCGGGAGGCCGCCTTGCGCAGGGGGAATCTGGTGCATGCGCTTTTGCAGTTCCTGCCCGACCACCCTGCCAGTGCGCAGGAGCAGCTTGCCACGGACTGGCTGGCCCGCCCGGCATCGGGGTTGTCCATGCCGGAGGCCGCCCGGCTTGCTGCACAGATTGTGGCAGTGCTGCGTATGCCCGCACTGGTGGACCTGTTTGCCCCCCATGCCCGGGCGGAGCAGCGGCTGGCGGGTATTGCTGGCGGGCAGGTTATTGTGGGGCAGGTGGACCGCATGTGTGTCATGCCTGACCGGGTTATTGTGTGCGATTACAAAAGTGGTCGCCACGCTCCCTCCACGGTGGAGCAGACGCCGGTGCTGTACCTGCGCCAGATGGCGGCGTACCGCGCCCTGCTGCAAGGGCTGTGGCCGGGGCGGGAGGTTGTGTGCGTGCTGGTCTGGACCGAACTGCCCCGTGCCGACCGGCTGCCGGAGCACCTGCTGGACAGGCACGCTCCGCAACCTTGCGCGGGCGTGGCATCTTGACCACGGCGCAGGCCACCTTAAGTGTTAGCTAAGCCCGGTCTGCTGGTGCACACTCTGTGCAGTGCCCGCAGACCTGTTAACTAGGACAGCATGGGATGCGCAGGCACCCGGTAGTTAAGGAAAACATGTCATGAGTGAACATACGCTTGCTGTCAGCGATTCCAGCTTTGATGCTGACGTGCTCAAGGCGTCTGGCCTTGTTCTGGTCGATTTCTGGGCCGAATGGTGCGGCCCGTGCAAAATGATCGGCCCGGCACTGGAAGAAATCGGCAAGGACATGCAGGGCAAGGTGACGGTCGCCAAGGTCAATATTGACGACAACCCCGTAACCCCCAACACCTACGGTGTGCGGTCCATCCCCACCCTTATGCTGGTGCGTGATGGCAAGGTTGTGGACACAAAGGTTGGCGCACTGCCCAAAAGCCAGCTCAAGGCATGGGTTGAAGGCGCGCTGTAAGCCACATCCATACGCGCAGGGGGTGCACGTTCAAATGCGTGCCCGCCTGCGTGGATATGGCCTCGTTTTTTCATAATCACTTGGCAGATTGGCGTCGCCCGCGTAATGCAACCACGCAGGCGGGCTGGGTCCGCATCGTTAGTCTCGTGCAGTCACAGGGTTCAAAATGAGCTGGATCACCGAATACGTCCGTCCTAAAATCCGCGGTCTTCTGCGCCGTGATGTGCCGGATAACCTGTGGACCACCTGTGATTCGTGCTCCCAGATGGTCCTGACCAAGGAGCTGCGCAAGGCGCAGAATGTCTGCCCCCATTGCGGGCACCACATGCGCGTGCTGGTGAACGACCGGCTGGCATGGACCTTTGACAACGGTGAGTTCACCCGTATTGAACTGCCATTGGCCCCCGTGGACCCGCTCGGCTTCCGGGACCAGAAAAAATATACCGACCGCCTGAAGGATGCACGCGCCAAGAGCCATCTGGACGAGTCCCTTGTTGTCGCGCATGGCACCATTGGCGGGCATAACGCCGTTGTGGGCGTGATGGCGTTCGAGTTCATGGCTGGCACCATGGGGGCCGCCTTTGGTGAGCGGTTTGTGGCTGCTGCCCGTCTGGCCATCCTGCAGAAATCTCCGCTGGTGGTGTTTACCGCCTCCGGTGGCGCGCGCATGCAGGAAGGGGTGCTGAGCCTGATGCAGATGCCCCGCACAACCGTTGCGGTGCAGATGCTGCGTGATGCGGGCCTGCCGTACATTGTGGTGCTGACCAACCCGACAACGGGTGGGGTTACGGCCTCCTTCGCCATGCTGGGGGATGTGCAGATCGGTGAGCCCAATGCCCTGATCGGTTTTGCCGGCCCCCGCGTTATTCAGGACACGGTGCGCGAAAAACTGCCCGAGGGCTTCCAGCGTTCCGAATATCTGGTTGAGCACGGTATGCTCGACATGGTTGTGGCCCGTAAGGATATGCCTGCAACCCTGTCGCGTCTGATCGGCCTGCTCACCCATGCTCCGGCCGATGTCAAGGCTCCCCCGCCCAAGCCCGTTGCAGCACCTGCTGCGGCAGCCGAGTAAGTCCCTCCGTGGGTCAGGTGCAGGCTGGGGAGAGAGCTCCGGTACCCGAATTTACCGGTCGCACGGGGGAGGTTCTGCAAAGGCTGAACCATCTTTACCCCGCGCTGATCGACCTTTCCCTCGGGCGGCTGGAGGTCCTGCTGGCCCGTCTGGGGCACCCGGAGCGTAAGCTGCCGCCGGTTATTCATGTGGCCGGTACCAATGGCAAGGGCAGCACCTGTGCGACCCTGCGCGCCATAGCCGAGGCAGCCGGGTGGCGTGTGCATGTCATGACATCCCCGCATCTGGTGGATGTAACCGAGCGGTTCCGTGTGGCAGGCAAGCTGGTCAGCGAAGCTGAACTTGTGGCCACGCTGGAGGAAATCGAACGCATCAACAATGGTGCCCCCATTACCGTGTTCGAGGTGCTGACCGCCGCAGGCTTTATGCTGTTTGCCCGCCACCCGGCGGAACTGGCCATTATTGAGGTCGGTCTTGGCGGGCGGTACGATGCTACCAATGTGCTGGAACACCCCGCAGCCTGCATTGTGACCTCCATCTCGCGCGATCATGAGGCTTTTCTGGGGGATTCTCTGGCAGCAATCGCGGGGGAAAAGGCGGGTATTTTCAAACCCGGTGTGCCAGCGGTTACGGGCTGCCAGCCTGCCGAGGTCATGCAGGTTTTGCAGGAACAGGCGCAGGCTGTGGGGGCTGTTCTGGCCCGCCGTGGCGTGGAATGGACGATTGCGCCCCAGCCCCCCCAGGGCAATGCGGACAAACTCGCCGGGCTGTGCCTGAACGATGCCAAAGGCACGCTCGCGCTGCCTATGCCCGCCCTGACCGGCCCGTGGCAGATGGAAAACGCCGGTCTGGCGGTGGAGGCTCTGCGCCTGTCCGGTCTGGATGTGCCACAGGCCGCATGGCAGGGTGTGGGGCAGGTGCAATGGCCTGCCCGCATGCAGCGCCTGCACGGCAAACTGGCGGCCATGCTGCCCGCCGGATGGGAATTGTGGCTCGACGGAGGGCACAACCCCGGAGCCGGTGCCGCTCTGGCGCAGGAACTGGGCCGCTGGAAGGACCAGCCCCTGCACATACTGGTGGGGATGAAGCAGACTAAGGACGCCTCGGGCTTTCTCGGTCCGATTTTGCCTTATGCGGATGACCTGTGGGCCATTTGTGAGCCCGAGCAGCATCTGGCCCTGCCTGCGCAGGCTATTGTGGACGCATCAGGCGGCAAGGCCCATACCGGCCCCACGCTTGCCCGCGCGCTGAGCGCACTGGCTGCCAATGCGGCAACCAGCCCCCAACCCTCACGCGTACTGATCTGTGGCAGCCTGTATCTGGCGGGTGTGGCGCTCCGGCAGGATGGTTGGGTCATGACATAAGACCTGCCGCTCTGGTGGCAGTGCTTGCCGGGCAGGTCAACGGCACAACAGGTCCGTGGCCTGTGCAGTATAAAAGCGGGGTATATTGCCCACACTGCCACTTGCCGCTCTACCAGCAGTGGCAAATGCCTGAGAGGTCAGGCGCGAACAGTTTTTTTACGGGAAAGAATGGTGCCCCCATTCAGATTTGAACTGAAGACCTACCGCTTACAAGTAATTAACACTACGATAAGGTTGTTTATATAACAGCGAACTTTCAAAGAAAATATGGGCTGTGTTAGGTTTGTATTAGATCGGCTTCACATTAAAAATGAAACACGTCTCGATTCTGAGTGTCAGAAAGACATATAAATTTTCCTAGAATATGGTGCTTGTGACATCTCAGCCGATCTTTAGCTGCCTGAATAGTTATGTCCTGTGGCACCTGTGACAGTGCTACAGAGCGCGTCTCATGACACTTCGGACAAGTGGCCTTAAATGACCAGCCCTTGTAGGCACGGACTTTGCTTGTCAGTACGAATCGGCGTTCATCATCTTGCTTCATATCAGAACAAAATAGGAACTAATGTTTTAGTCAACTTCCAACATTGGAATCCAACCAGTCATGGAAAAGCCCCGGCCTTACCAGTCGGGGCTTTTGCTTAAGATGCCATTACGAACTGCATGGATAATGTACCGAATGAGAGTTCGGTCGTGCCATTAACCTGATCGTGCTGTGGTGCTTCTACGAGCCAGCACCCCTTAGCGATGATTGAGTTACCAGAGCGGCCATTCAACGTGATGTTGTAACCGCCGGGCTTGCTGAAATTTCCCACATAGTCACAACCCGAATAATGCAAAACGGTCAGATTGATCGTTCCAGCTTCCTTGTGCCAAGTCACCACATTAGCCAGTGGGCCTTGATTAGACTCTGCGGGAATGTTGGATTCAAATGGTGCCTTATAGGACACTGATTCGGCAGTTGGGTAATAGACAGTGTCAATGTATGCGCTCAATGCGCCTTTCAAAAACTGATCCATAAATATCTCCTAAATTATTTCGATAGGCTCAAATTGAGTGCAATCTGATTGAGACCCCATGTCAGTGTGCCGGATGCCTGAATATTCAGACGCCCAATAACCTGAGTGTCCTTCTCAACAGCCAATGATGCTGTGAAGCTCTTGATGTCAGTGCAAACCCCAAGATCAACGAGGTCTTGGTAGGCATGAACCATCGTGCCCTTAACTGCCGATGGACTGGTCATATAGATGCTCGGTGTCTCAAGACCATCATCAACTAGAATGTGTGGACTTGAGGTGTAGGGGGTCAACTGAGTGCGGAAATATTTTGCCGCATATGCGCTCTGGAATGGAGTTTCCAACGAGGTGTCATTGATCGCGTCACCAGTTGAAGACAGAGTTGCCGCAATGCGTGTTCTCTGGATCGTCGGATTACCCGCTCTGTCATAGCTGATCGTAGAATACCCATTCGCAAAGAGAGTATCGAGAACGCTCTGAGGCATACGTTCAGCCAATGGCACTACGCCAATTCCCAATGCCCAACTACGAAGCGGAAGGCTTGGACTGATCTGTGTGCGTGTTGCAATCTCGGCTGCTGCCTGACCAATCAAACGAGCCGGAGACAAAGACATTGGGCATGGGAAGACAACGGTTTTATCCGCTGACGTAAAATCCCCTGCCGCTGTGATAAACGCATTAGCGGAAGCTGCTTGCTTTGCAGTGATGTAGATGCCATAGAGCTCGGATGTTGCTGACCAAGTTTTCTCAGCATATGTCTGCCAGCCCTGAATTGCTGCCGCACTGCTAAGTGTTCCTATGACAAGGTCGAACTCTATATCGCCGACTGTAGCTAGGGTCTGTTCCATAAGAACGTCATCGGTCACACCTGTTATGGTTGTCTCATCGACAGTAGCAACAGTGAGTGTACCAACACCTGTAATCGTCAAAGTGTCACCGACTTTATAACCAGTACCGGGGTTATTGATTGCAACCGAAGCGGGCAAAAACTTAGAAGCCGATGGTGTTGAGGTAACGTCAAATGTTGCCCCTGTGCCAGAGCCACCAGTTGCCGTGATACCAGTTCCCGCCGGATCAGATGCGCTTGCAGTGCTGTTCAGGTTTGCTGTGATACTCTTGATGTTGCCATTAGAGACAGTGCTGGTGCTCTCATTGGTGGCGATCAAGTTGATTGCATATAGAGACGTGGAACTGTCTGTTAGCTGATACTGTTCGATGATTGTGTAGATGTCAGAAGTTTTACCGAAGTCAGTTGCCAACTGGTCAAGTGTCGTAAAAAGGTATGGCCCAGTCTTACCATACATAGTGGTTCCCGATGTCGCATTGCCCATAACCAAAACTAGAAATTCATTACTGCCAGTTGATGAATCATTGATATTAAGGTTTACAGTAACCCCAGGGCGGGTATAGCTAGTCGGAGTTCCCGAAATTATAGCCATAATAATCTCCTAAAATATATTTGAGGTGACTTAAAGTCACTGGTATTTAGTTTCCTCGAATGTTCTGAATAGATACGGAGTTATTTTTGTCGTTATTCAATATCATTCGAGTTTGGATTTCTTGTAATTGGATTTCAGGTGACAAATACCCATCAAGGTAGTCAATCTGCATTGGTATGGTGAAGTATGCGACATAGACTTCATAGGCATCCTGAGACAGATCACCGAGCCGCTCAAAGCGTTCCAGTCTAAAGCCATTGAGGTATCTCTTCTGACTTGGTTGCCAGTTGTAGAGACAGTGCATGAGGTCTTTCAGGCCATTATCCATGAACATAATCTGCTGCCCAGCTCCAGTGAGATCAGTTGGCGCGTGATAGACACACGTGCAGGCAACTATGACTTCCAAGACCTGAACTGTTGTGGTGTTTGCTGGATTGGGTGTCACATCCCCGAACTCAACAGATATACCGCAATAAGGAAGCTGGATTTTCTGTGGTGTGGTCTGATCAATGATCTTTTTCGGAGAAGCCCCCATACCAACTTGAGCAAAGGTTTTCTGATTGGCTTGTAGGTGTTGAATAACCGCAACGGCATCAAGTATCGGGGCTGGATTGTGAAGGTCATCCATATCAACCTCCAATCGCAGGAACTTGGTAGTTCCTGAGTAGAAAGTTCATCCCATTTTCCATTGGGTTGAATACCCCATCACCGGGATTTTCGAAGAAGCCCTTGGTCGCCATGTTGATTGCCAGCAGAATTGGCGCAGGAACAGTTCCATCGACTTCATAGAGGCCACCGGTAAAGTCCACGATCATATTCTTGTATTTGTAGAATGCGTCCATGATGGACATATTCCAGCCCAACATGATCTTGGGGTATTTGCAGCTTAGATCGACATAAAAGTCCTGGCCCTCAACAAGCGCAATATTCTCACCGCCCCAGATCGAAACCGTGACATTCTGAATGCTTTCAACATGGCAAGGCAATTCAATCCACTGGTTTGTCGAGATGCCATTGGACGTAAAAGCAGTTCCTGTTCTTAACCATGAATTGTGGTAGCCATCCGATAACTCACTGGCATTGCGTGAAATGACAAAGCGACACGAACGCTTACCAAGAGGTGTGCCTAGATACTTTTCAATGGTTGACGTGTTGGCATCACCTATCTGCTCAATAATGGCGTCACGATAAGGGCCAGCGCTTCCAACGAAGTCGATCAGGCTATTCACATCACCGGGGTATTTGGTCACGTCATTGGTTACGAGGCTGTAGAGCATCACTTCACCCAAAGCCCTTCATCCGTGTCTTCAACGGAAATGACCTTTGCAACATTTGCACTCACAAGAGCCTTGGCAATCACGGACTTAACTCGAACAACAGTTCCAGCAGTCCATCGGGCATTATCTTTAGTAATCTCAACCGTAGTCATTGGGGTCTCCCACTAAATATTCGATATCGTTTATTTAGTAAGGAGTTGGAATGTTACTCGATTTAACAGAAAGGGAGACACAATCAGACTTTGACAAAATGGATACATACCTAAAGACAATCGAAGAAGAAGACTTTGATTGCTGGTGGTATGCGAGGCAAGTCGAAAGCGGGATGATACCCGCATGTCAGTTCGTTAAAAATGCCATTGCACGTGAACGCGCGAAGTTATCTGATCCCAACTGTCTCTATTATTTCGATCCACATCCGGGCTTTAGATTTTTTGCCTTCTGCCGACACTTCTACCACTTAAAAGGCGATAAAGGCGGAACTCCATTCATATTAGCCCCGTGGCAAATATGGGTCTTTTCCATGCTGTTAGGCTGGAAAAATAAAGAGGGGCAATACAAGGATAAACGCCAATACAAAGTAACATATCTTGAGGTGCCACGAGGCTCAGGCAAATCGGCAATGATGGGCTTATTTGGCCTCTTCATGTTGTCGATGGATGGTGAATGGGAACCGGAAGTTTATGTTGCGGCAACAAAGAAAGACCAAGCGAACTTGATCTTTAACTCCGTTGTGCGTCAGGTCGAATTCCCGGCAAACAAGAAGATCATCCAACATATTAAAGTCCGCCGTAAACGTGAATATCTGATTTCAACAAAGCTACAGGGTGGGACATTTAAGTCTCTGTCGAAGGACTCAAAGAGCTTCGATGGCATGAACATTCATTGTGCCTTGGTCGATGAAATCCATGCCCACCCGGATAGTGAAATATGGGACGTTCTGAGTTCAGGTTCTAATAAGCGCGCTCAATCCCTGATGGTTGGCATCACGACCGCTGGTACGAATTTCTCCAACTTTGGATTCCAACAATCTACCTACATGAAGAAACTCCTCAGAGGGGATTTTCATGATGATGAAACCTTCGCTTGCGTGTGGACAATCGACAAGGGCGATGACCTCTACACAGAAGACACATGGATCAAGGCCAACCCCTCTTGGTGGACCTCTGCGATCAATCACACCAAGTTTGCCAACGCCATTGAGCGAACTCGCAACTGGCCTGAAACCAAAGCTGAGACATTCACCAAACTGCTGAATATCTGGTACCAGAGCAGTGATAAGTGGCTTGCCCCTGAGAAAGTCGCGGCTTGTAATGACCTGACCATTCCAGAAGAGCAGTTCAAAGACATCCCCTGTATTATCGGAGTGGACTTGGGCTGGACTGAGGACATGACCGCCTTGGTGAATGTCTATGAACGCATTGAGAAAGAGGCTGAGGGCGTCTTCCGCAAGCACTACTACGTCTACCCGAGGTTCTTCAGTCCAAGCCGTCTCGTGGCGTCTGGGTCAAAGCCCAAATACACGATGTGGGAGAAAGACGGCCTACTTGAGACGATGCCCGGTGATACGATTGACTATGAAGTCCTACAGGAAATGATCTTCAAGGAGTTCCGTAGCCATCGAGTTATTGAAACCGCCTTCGATAGATGGAATGGGCATCAGATGATGACCAATATTCAAAATCAGTTCGGTCGTGACGCTGTGAGCCAGATAAACCAGTCGATGGGTGGATTGAATGATGCGTCTAAGTTCTTCAAGCGACTGGTGCTTGAGCAGCGCATTCACTTCCATCATGACATCTTGGTTTGGAACTGCGTGAACGCGGTTGTTCGTGTGGGTAATGGGGGTCTGATCCTAGTGGATAAAGACCCAGGTGCCCCTCAGGATAAGATTGACGGCTTGAAGGCCACATTGAACGCCTTGGAACGCTTTATGATCCGTAATGGCAGTAATGGCGACGCATGGGAAGCTATTATGATCTGAGAAGGCTTTCTAAGATCAAGCAGCCCTGCTGATGTTCCATATGCGTGTTCAATGTTATCCGCCCCAAATAGGCAGCTTCTGCAAGTGTCTTGTGTACTGACCATCGGCCACTAGAATGCTTCCATTGCGCTGTCTTGGCGCAAATGCCTCTATCTCGAAAACGTAGTACCACTTAGCTTTCGCGTACATGACTGAGTAAATCTCACCAGTTTTCAGTATGGCGATGGCCGTATAGTCATCATTTGTGCGACCTTTTCCCTTCACATTGCTTTCGCCGATGTTGCCGATGAGAACCTGTTCCGGCTTGTAGGTCTTGATTGCCTCTTTGACGGTCTTCTTGAACTGGTCACGCCATGCCCTACAATGCTGGTTTCGCGTTGCTCGGTTTGCTTCTTTGAACCATGTCGCTACGTCATTGTAGAAGCGGACAGTCTTTTTAAGACTTGCGTGCTGGTTTGCCTTATGACCGATGTATGAGTTGAAGTAGATCGCTGCACTGAACTTCTCATTGCCGCCGACTGTCTTTCCACCGCGCTCTACGATAGGAGTCTGGCCCTTCCAAAGCTGAATGCGGATAGTCGCCCAGATCCTTTCGATCTCTTCTTCGGTACGTTCTGGCATCCTCAAGCGAACCGCCGGGATGAACTCTCCGTCCTTCATTGCGTCGATCACGTCTGGATCGAATGTCTTTTCGACCTCGGCTGTTGGCTTCGGCGCAACCGGAACCTCATCGGGTTCAATGTCATGAGATGGCGTGCCTATGGATATCCCTAAGCTGACTGTTTTTATCGGGGAGATGACGTTGATGTTGTGGCTCTTGATCCAATTCTGTTCAAGAGTGGAGAGGCTGTTGTATTCTTCGAGAGTTATTTGACGCATGGTGGAGTCTTTCAAAATGGAAAAGCCGACCAATTAGCTGGAAGACCCCACCACAGGACCAGCTAATCAATCGGCTTTTCATATGTTTATTTATTGGGAAGCATATCTTGGTGGGGTCTGCTTCTCATTGTATTTCTATTTATAATCTGAGGTGTTTTTGCGTCACTATTTCAGTGTAGTTGGAACCAGAAAAAATGTTCTCTAACTACACTGATTTGGCGTGTAGATGATCCTTATGGAACTACACTGAAATGGCGTTTTTTGTTCAAATCAGTGTAGTTCCATTTATTATATGTATCATATTAATATTATATTCCTTATGAAACTACACTGATTTGAGATCGCGCACTTACTAGCCGATTGTGCTTGTTCGAGGCATCCAAAGATAGAGCGAAGCGAGCTTGTTGTGGTGAGAACTGGAACTACACAGGGCTTTCTCTCATCAAGCAGCCAACTACACCCCTGAGCACCTAGACCGCCCTGAGCAGACGCCTACGGGCTTCATTTGCTAAGTTATTGCCGTGTTGCTGTGAGTAAATGCCAATTAGAATCTCATTATTCACGTCAAAAAAACTTACGAAATAGTCTAATGTTACGGAGCACTTTGATTCGTAAACTTTTTGGTCTTTTGGACTGAATGTTTACTTGTATGAGTCCATTGCCTTACTTATTTCGTATTATATAAGAGACCAAAATACGAAATAAGCTACTGCGGTATTCCGCAAGCATCACAGAAGCCCGTCAGGGGCTTCATTTGCTGCCAATTATTCATGTAAAAAGGTACGTTACGAAAAGTCCCATACAAGTGTTCCCTTATAAAGAGTTTTCGTAACACACCTTCTGAGCAGCAGACCAACTACAGGCGAGCGCAGTGAGCAAACTGGAACCCCGCCCTCACAGACGCACAAGCAGCCAACTACACCCCTGATGACCTAGACCGCCCTGAGCAGGAGCCTACGGGCTTAATTTCCAACATTGGAAATCAGACTCAGCTTGACCTCCATGAAGCGATTACCCTGACCCACAGGCAGAAATGAAATGACACGGAAGGTCTCTTGGACAGTTGAGCGGTCAG
>NZ_JACHIE010000010.1 GCF_014207635.1 Acetobacter lovaniensis | reverse complement strand
CCGCCGCCATGCACAATACTCCGTTCCTCTGGCAGTCTACTGTCAGAGCAGCGGAGCTTTGGTCGTTCCTGCACCCATACGCGACCATCCAGCAGCGCAAGGAGCTGCTGGCGGAAGTCGCGCGAAAGCTGGGGGTTGAGGATGCAGTTACGGGCATGGGTACTTGAGGGGCTTAGAACGGAATTTCGTCGTCGAGGTCGGACGGGTCGCCCCAGCCGCCGGATTGCGTACCGTATCCGCCATTCTGCGGCTGCTGGTTGTTCTGGCGTGCCTGCTGAGGCTGTTGCGCAGGTGCATCTGCGCCTCCGTTACGGCTGTCCAGCAACACAAGCTCGCCACGGAAGCGGTCCACAACCACTTCGGTCGTGTAGCGTTCCTGTCCGCCCTGATCGGTCCATTTCCGGGTTTGCAACGCGCCTTCCAGATAGACCTTGCGGCCTTTGCGCAGGAAGCATTCGGCCACATCGGCCAGCCGGTCATTAAAGATGGCAACGCGGTGCCATTCGGTCCGCTCGCGCTTTTCGCCAGAGGCCCGGTCGTTCCATGTGTCGCCGGTCGCGAGCGAGAAAGATACGATCTTCTGGCCGCTTTGAGTGGTCCGTGTTTCCGGGTCTTTACCCAGATTGCCAACCAGAATTACTTTGTTTACGGATCCGCTCATGCTTGCGCTCCATCACGCCAGCGTTCAAGCCCGCGCCACATGGCATCTACGGCGATGGGGTGGCCTGGAATCAACGCCCCATCTTTGCGCGGGAGGTGGTGCAAGCGGGAGGTGGGGACCTCAACTTCATCGCGCTGCCCTTTCGGAAAGGCTATCGCACGCGCCTCACTTATCCAGTTTCCCAGTGAAGAAGTGGAAAGGCGCATACTTTCCGCAATTTCTTCTTTATTTAGGCCCTTCCTCAGGAGGGATGCTATTTTCCCCACCCGCTCCATGCGCGACATTTCGCGTTGTCCGCCTTTTGCGGGATGTCGCGCCAATCCGTTTTTCTTCAGAACTGCGCGCACCTTTTCTACATTACTCCCAAGGGAGCGCGCCATTTCTGGATTTGTTTTTCCTGCGTTATGCATTTCCAAGATTTTCTTCTCAAAATCGCATGTCATGTCATTCCACCTTCACGCAAAGGATGATCACATCGCCATCACGGATTTCGATGCATTGGGGCTTGCCAAGCTGGCGCATGGCGTCAGGGGACAGGCTGGGCGAACCAAAGGCCGTCCACTCGCGCGCACTGACCGGGCGGCAGTAGGCCGCTTTGTATCCGGGCGGGATGGCGCTCATGCTGCACCGCCATGCGTACGTGCAGCTTCCTCGGTATCGCCGGGAGCGGCTACCGTTTCAGTGCGTGAGGGAGTCGGAAGCTCCCCCACGCTTTCACCATCTTGCACAGAGGATGAATTGTTATGGCTACTGATAACACCAGAGAATGGCTTATCGAGCGTATCGCCTTCAGACTTGAGGACTCCGACACTAACGCCCCGGAAGTTAGGGACAGAGCTTACGTCTCCTCCCTTTACGCTGAGGCTGTTGCTATCGTTGACGGGAAGACGCCGCCCTTGACGGTTGTCATCGATAGAGAGTCCGGGAATCTTTAGACTCCCTTCGCAGTAAAGGCGGATCATCTCGGCTGTCCCGACCAGATCGGAAGCCGAGATGCCGGTGCCCTTATGCAGAGTTAGGGCCGCCTCCATGGCGAGGCGATGACTTTCACTCATACCCGCGCCTCCTCGGTGGGGGTGCGTTTGAGCAGCTTAGCAACTGCCGCACCAAATTTTTCTGCGTGCTTATCGGGCACTCTTTTCCACTGGCTCACCGCCGACTGCGTGACCCCGCAAGCCTCTGCGATTGCCTTGCCGCCCCCGCGCCGGGAAAGGACTTCCTCAAGGAGTGTTTCTCTCATGCGAGAACCTTAAGTCGCTTAATGTTTGATTGCAAGCAAATTAAGGATGCCCCCTTCAAATCAGACTGCGACAATCTCCTATGAGCAAGAATCCACCTAAGCGCATCGAAGACCGAGACCCCAAGAAAGTAGCCTTTGGTATACGGGTTAGAACAATAAGAGAACAAAAAGGCTTCACACAGGCGGACCTTGGGCGCATGATCGGCCTATCGGAAAACTCTGTCGTGCAATATGAGACCGGCAGAGCCGTGCCAAAAAGCTTGAATTTTGAACGGTTGGCGGAGGCTTTGGGGGTGTCATCTCGATATCTACTTACTGGCGATTCCCCGGAGGAGGTGGCGAAAGCTCAAACCGCCCCAGAGCTACGCGCGCTCGAAATTCTCCGGAGAATCCCGGCATCACAGCAGAGTGCCGCAGTAGATGCTCTTCAGGCGTTAGCTGCCGCGATCACCCTTAAAAAATAAAAAAACTTAAGCGGCTTAATTTTTCTCTTGCTCTATTTTACTTAAGCGCATTAAGGTTGACCCATCAACCAAACAGGTGATGGGCAATGACAGATACACAGCAGGTCGAGCAGAACGCTCCCGCAGAAACAAACAAAGCACAGATAACCCTGAACATGCTGCGCCAGTGGGGCGCGTGTCAGGATGGGAAGTCTTGGTTCAGCAATAAATTCCCGCAGGGCGCAGAATATGGCGAGACCATGACAGCGCTTTATGCTGACAAAAAATATTCAGACGCTCGGTGGCTGGCGCGGAATGCTTTCGATAAGGCATTTTCAAAAGAGATCGTGATCTCCGATGTAAATTCCTTGATTGCGCTGACGAAAGATATTGGAGAGGCAGAAGAGGCCAGTGGCGACTATGCCCAGATTGGTTCCAGTGGCGACTATGCCCATATTGGTTCCAGTGGCTACGATGCCCGGATTGGTTCCAGTGGCGACGGTGCCCGGATTGGTTCCAGTGGCGACGATGCCCGGATTGGTTCCAGTGGCAACGATGCCCAGATTGGTTCCAGTGGCGACGGTGCCCGGATTGGTTCCAGTGGCAACGATGCCCAGATTGGTTCCAGTGGCGACTATGCCCGGATTGGTTCCAGTGGCGACGATGCCCGGATTGGTTCCAGTGGCAACGGTGCCCAGATTGAAGCGGCAGGTCGTAACTCAGTAACAGCCTCATCTGGAGGAAACGTCAGTGTAAAGCTTGGTAAAAATGGCGCGGCTTGCCTTGCATGGCACGATGGAGAGCGCAATCGCTTCACCAGCCTGTACGAGGGCGAGGATGGGATTAAGGAGGGCGTCTGGTACAGGCTGGGCGAGGATGGACTCCCCGTTGCAGTGGAGGCAGCATAATGCGATCCACACACCCCCAAAAACCAATAACCCAGCAATGGGACTACATCGCCACAAGCTGGGCGCTGGCGGCTCTGTATAACCCGTTCGTGCAGCTCGCCATCGGTGCAGTGTTCTGGACCGCGATGATTGCGTACGTCTGCTTTTCCGAGAGTGCGCCTGCCGTGACGGCGGATCTGCTGAACGTCCTGTTCACGCCGTGGAACATACTGGCCGATCTGAGCGGGCTGCCTCGCGCGCCTCACCTTTCCCCCTGATGCCCCCGCACTTCCCGGCTCGCGGGCCGGGTCTTGTGGCCGCATTGGCCGAATGTTTCCCACGAGGGAGTTTGGAAAATGTCTTACAAAAACGAGGCGTACGAGAAGGCGCTTAACGAAGGCATGTTCAGCACTGAGGGGCTGACACCTTTTGTTGCCATTGAAGTTCAGAAGTATGAAACAGCAATCGTAAACCTGCTGCGCGTGGCAGACGCGATGACCTTTCCGTTCTTCACTGACAACAGGTTTGCTGCTGTTGAACTGGCTTTTGCCGAGGAAGCTATCGGCGACATGGTATGCGCTGTACGCGAACTTCACGAAAAGAACCGTATGGAACGCGGCCTTGTCGCACAAACGCGACATGATGCCATGCGTGGGCTGGAGGTGGCTGCGTGACCAGCTTCATCCATTTCTTGCCCAGCGAAGTGCAGGGAATTGTCTGCGACATGAAGTCGGTGGAGGTCATTCTGGAAGGTCAGAAAGGGCTTGTTCCTCGGTTTGGCGAGCAGTGGTCGGCCCTTATGGACGCGCAAGTGAAGGTGTCGCTCATGATTGATCGGCTGGAGCGCACCTTGGACATTGATGCAAAGCTTAAGGCGGCGTCAGCATCCAGCCGGACAGAACGGGCGCTTGTTGGTGCTCAGGAGGTGGCGGCATGAGCGACCCCCTCTTCACTACCGCCAACCGCATCCACGCAGACGTTCTGCGCCCGGCTATAGCGGCATGGAGCCACTTCATAACCGCCATCCGCGAACCGGGCGCAAATATTGATGCCTGCTATCTGGAGCTTATCGGGGCAGCAGAAGAGCTGGAGCGTAAGGGCAAGCAGGCCGTGCAGCTTATGCGTCCTGAACTGGCGCAGCGTATGCAGGCTGATGGCGTCACCGGGTTCCATTCGGAAAACTGGAAAGCCAGCCTGCGAGATAAGCCGCCTGAGCCTTTCGTGACTGATGAAAAGGCATTGAAGGCCGCGCACCCGGAACTCTGGCAACCCCAGCCTGACAAGTTCCAGACCAACGAAATGAAAAAGCTTGCCCGGAAGAAAAGCCTTCCCGGTGTTTCCTTAACCAATGGTGGCGCACCCGTTCTGGTCGTTAGCGCCCGTAAGGATGGTTGATATGAGTAATTCCCTGACAACAGCAGGCAATCACACGCCCGCTATACAGATCACTACCTTTGACCAGCTCATGCGCTTTGCGGGTATTGCCGCAAAGAGCGGCATGGTTCCGCAGGCATACATCAACAAGCCGGAAGCCGTCTTGATTGCCGTCCAAATGGGTTCCGAGCTTGGTCTTGCTCCCCTGCAGTCCCTGCAAAATATTGCCGTAATCAACGGCCGCCCGAGCGTATGGGGAGATGCCCTCCTTGGTCTCGTAAAGGCGGCCCCAGTTTGCGATGATGTGATTGAGCATATCGAAGGGGATGGTGACCATATGGTTGCGGTCTGCATCGCCAAACGCAAGGGAAAGTCTCCCGTTGAGCGCCGCTTTAGCGTGGCCGATGCTCAGGCGGCAAGCCTCTGGAATAAGCAGGGGCCATGGAAGCAGTATCCGAAGCGTATGCTGCAAATGCGTGCCCGTGGCTTTGCCCTGCGTGACGCTTTCCCAGATGTTCTGCGTGGGCTGATCACGGCAGAGGAAGCGCAAGACACTCCTCAGGAAACAGTTGATATTACACCACGCCAGGAGCGCATTACCGAGACAAGGCCCATAGACCACCGCGCCATATTCAAGGAACGCCTTGCTGGCTGCACAGATGCAACCTGCACCGATGTGCTGTGGCAGACATGGCAGCGTACTCTTGTGGCTGCTGAGCAGGCTGGGCGCGCTATCCCCGAAGATGTGCAATCCGATGTGCAGGACATGATTGCCGCCAAGCGTGCAGAGTTTGCTCAAGAGCATGCAGCGGCGCCGGTTGATGAGGTGCCAGCATGACCGACCAGAAACCCGCCGGCGTGTTCGTGCGGCTGCCGTTGAGTGATGAGCAGCGGGAGATGATGGTTGATGCAGCCGCTCTTGGCCAACCTGATGATAGTCACGACAAGGCTCTAATCGCCATCGGCACGCCTGTGACGGATGGTGAATTACGAGATGCCATCGACGCAGCGCGGGAGGTGGGGTGATATGAAAACAGATTACCGAAACGATCCGCGTATGCCCGTAGTGCGGCGCTTCATCTGGAAGGAAGTTCTGATGGATACAAAGAATGGGCTGCCGGAAGATGAATATTACTGGATCGTGGCAGAGGGTCTTTTGCGCTCCATTGATTCTGGTGAGGTCGTTCCGCTTCCTAACGTTGGAGGCCAATCATGACTGACCCAAGAGTTGAGGCGGCTATTGATGCCGTCATTAAGGCTCGTGGATGGCGTGATAGTCGCTGGGGTGATGGAGCAATCGGTGGCTTTGACTACAGCACAGAAGAAAAAAAACGTCACGTTATCCGCGACCATGAAGCTGAGGCACGTGAGGGTAAAACAGTCATCCTGTTTGAGACAGGCGATTATGAGGAATATGAGCGCGAGTATCGTCGCGCATGCATCCGGCGCGAAATATTAGCCGCCCTCGCAGCAGCAGATGCTGCGGCTTGGAGGCCGATTGCGAGTGCGCCCAAGGATGGATCGTATGTTGATCTGTGGGTGATTAATTCCGATGGAGAAGGCCAAAGAATTACCGATGCTTACTTTGGCCCTATTCCACATACATGCGGAGAATATGGCCAGTTTTGCGATAGCTGCCCAGAAGAAGGAAATTTCTGGGTTGATGGAATATTTGGTCATGAAATTAATGGTGAGATAACCCAATGGCAACCCCTACCAAATCCGCCCAACGCAACACCCCAGCGCACCCCCGACACCATAACCATCCCAGAGGTACGCAACGACCGGCCTATCTCGGGGAAGGAGGGGGCGGATGGGTGATATAACGCCACGACTTCTATCAGTTGAGGAGGCCGCCCGGTATGTCGGACTTTCCCGGCCAGTCTTTCAGGCTACTATCGGCAAGCAAATCCCGCCCATCAAGACGGGAGTGCGCCGCTTGATATGGGACAGGATCGCCCTTGATAGATGGATAGACGCGCAATCGGGAGTTCCTGCCCCCGAGAAAAAAGAAATCAACCCACTAGATGCATTGATGTGATCGCAGTACGCATAAAATATGTCCAGAAACACAGGGGCAGAGATGGCAGGGTCCGATATTATTTCCGGCACCCACGCCTGCCTCGTGTTTCCCTTCCAGATATCCATAGCAATGAGTTCTGGCCCGCATATCAGTTGGCCCTGAGCCAAGCTCCGGATAATACCGCCCACCCAGAGAAAGCATCTGGAACATTCTCTGCGCTATGCACTAGCTGGCTTCAATCATCGCATTTTCTTGGCCTGAAACCATCAACCCAAAGGGCCTATGGAAATATCGTCCGCAGCATGCAGATGGAGGACTTCGCATCGCATCAAGCGGTGCATTTCACTTCACCTCACGTCCGGGCCTTTGTCGCAAGAAAATCAAAAACCCCAGCAGCATCCAATAGCTGGCTAAAAATGTTTGGGATGATTTTCCAGCATGGCGTTGATAAGGGGGAGCTTGAGAGGAATCCTGCCACCGGAATAGCGCGCATGAAAGAAATGGCCGCAGGGGCAAAGTCATGGGACGATGAGGAGATCGCAAAATACGAAAGCTATTGGCCGTCCGGCACAACTGCGAGGCTTGCTCTGTATTTGCTACTGTACACCGGGCAGAGGCGCAGCGATGTGGTGCGTATGGGCTGGTCGGATATTCGGGAAGGTTGCATGCTGGCTGTGGAGCAAGTGAAAACTGGAACCAAATTGCTTATACCCGTCCATCCAGTTCTTGCGCAGGAAATTGACCAGATACCTAAGGGGCAGCCTACCTTCCTTGCCACGAAGAAGGGGCTGCCGTTTTCAGTGCACGTATTTTCGCACAGCGTTACGCGGTGGGTCGAAAAGTGCGGGATAAAGGAGCGGCTGTCTCCGCATGGATTGCGCAAGGCCGCAGCACGAAGAATGGCCGAGGCCGGCTGCTCTCCGCATCAAATAGCATCCATCACGGGACACAAGACACTGAGTGAGATAGAGCGCTACACCAGAGCCGTTGACCAATCCCGGCTGGCGCGGGATGCGGTCCTGAAAATAGGGCGTGGAAGTTTTACAAAATCCTGAAAGTTGCTGAATTTTAGAGTGTATAATATTTGAGTTTTACACTCTAACCCATTGACAAATATACGCTCTAGATTCGTCCACAGATTCTGCGGATGCTCCAGTGCATAAGCCTGTGGATAATGTGTACAGTTGGTGTGAATGCCGCGCATCTACCATACAGGCACGCGACGCGACTGCCCGCGGTCTCCTTATGTCGTACGCGTATCGCACTTCGCAAAAACATGCGATAATAACATCTTTACCAGTCAACCACACTGGCAGGACAGGGCGTTCGCATTGTTCCCCATTGCGGACGCAATGGTCCACCAAAACCATCTCCGCTCCCGTTTACGGGACCATGGCGCCAGACGCCCCCCAGAACCACCGGCCACAAGGCGCGGGCCTGCACCATATAATACCGTCTTGATGCATCACGAACTTTCCGGAAAAACTCCGGAGCACCCTTCCCCCAGACCTGCCGACCTTGCGCCGGGCTTGCGCATCCGCAATGCTGGTGGCGTGTTCCGCGAGATTACGCCGAGCCCTAAAACTGGCACTCTGTTCCACAACCGGGCCAGCACCAACCTTGCGGTGAGCATACCATGCGACATCTTCTCCTTTTCTGCACGCTGTTCATCGCAATCCCCGCCCTTGCAGCACCCACAGTTCCCCTTCCCTCCACACAGCAGGGAGCGGTACTGGAACGGGTGGTGCTTCTTGCCCGCCATGGCATACGCAGCCCCACCAAACCACCCCGGACCCTGCTGGCCCAGACCGGCCACGCATGGGCGCAATGGCCTGTGGCCCCCGGTGAGTTGACCGAACACGGCAAACAGGCACTGGCCCAGATGGTAGAACTGGTGCGCCAGCACTACACACAGGCAGGTCTGCTCCAGTCAGGCAGTTGCCCCACACCAGCCAGCATTGCTGTATGGGCCGATGCCAAGGACCACCGTACGCGGGAGAGTGGGGGGATATGGGCTGACAGGCTTGCCCCCGCATGCGGCTTGCGCGTCAGCGGCCTGGCCGATGGGCAGGAAGACCCCATTTTTGCAGGCTCGCCAGCACCACTCAGCACGCAGGAACAAAGTGCTATCACGCAGGAGTTTGACCAGCGGGCACGTACCCTGCCCTCCAGCATGGACGCCAGCATGGCCGCGTTACAGGCCGCTCTGGCCCCCACCGCCTGCACAACCGATACCCCCCACTGCCTGCGCGCCAGCAAAACCATTCTGGTATGGAAAAAAGGCAAGCCCCACCTTGAGGGCGGCATTGCCACTGGCGGCACAGCGGCCGAAAACCTGCTGCTGGAATATACACAGGGCATGCCCGCACAGGCCGAACCGTTTGATGGGCATGACCCCGCAACCCTGATCTGGCAGGTCTTCCCCCTCCACGCGGAGGAAAACTGGCTGATCCGCCGCCTGCCCACGCTGGCCATACACAAGGGCACGCCCATGGCCACAGCCGTGCAGAATGCACTGGCGGGTAAACCTGTGAACGGTGTGCCCGCAGTAACGGAACAGACAAAACTGTTCGTGCTGGCAGGGCATGACACCAATCTGGACGCACTGGCCACCCTGTATGGGCTGGACTGGTCCTTTGCCGACCAGCCCGACCCCACCGCCCCCAATACAACGCTGGCCTTTGAGCTATGGCGCACGGCACATGGCCCCTGCATTGTTATCCGGCTGTTCCATCAGGGGCTGGAAGCCCTACGCACACTGGCCCCACCCGCTCCGGCGCTGAATATACAGGTCATTGCCGCTGGCTCGTCCCTCCAGACCCTGCGCCCTGTCCAATAGGCGCCGCCGCGCATAGGATGGGCCGGGCGCGGATGGAGCACCTTTGCAAACATCCGGCCTGCACCCCATATCTGTCCCATGACCGATGCATGGACCTCTGCCGGGGCGACCCATCCCACCGAACTCCTGCGCCAGCGCCGTATGGCGCTGCTGCTTGTCCGGCTGCCGGGCAAAACACGGGTCTGGCTGTTCTGGCTGCGCGAACCGGGGCAGAAATGGCTCCGCCTGCCTGCTGGCTCATTACTTGTCGCAGGGGGGCTGCTGTCCTTCCTGCCCGTGCTGGGATTATGGATGCTCCCCTTGGGCGTAGCTTTGCTGGCGGAGGATTTTGTCCTGTGCCGCAAGGTCTGCGCGCATATGCTGGACTGGATGATCCGGCGCAAGCCCCACTGGCTGGGCATAGAACCAGACGAAACGGAGGAGGACGCATACCTCCGCATTCTTCCACACATTCCCCCACACCACCGTATGGGCAGGAGAGAACAGGCAGACACGTAAACGCCCTGCCTCTCTGGCGCTCCCGGCATTCAGGGGAGAACCGGCAGGCCGGGCCGGATACAGGAGCGGAGCATGTGTTTGCATGTACGCCATGCCGCGTGCCCCAGACCCCGCAGCCCCAAAAGCATAAAACTATGTTATAGAGGTCACAGCACAACAGCCACACAGGCGGGTGGGTTGTAATCTGCACCAATACCGCAGACTGTGTCTGGTCTTATACAGGCGCTTCTTATTATGCGGTGTCGTTCCCAATCTGATATGATTGTCCTGCTGCGGTATGAATACTCCGCACCGAATCGTATTTTATAAAGTACTATCAAAGGGTTCCGTTAACATATGTCTCCCGCGTTCATGACCTTGTCCCCCCTCGATCAAATGAAGGAGACAATAAACGAGACCCCGATCCATATCCGCGAAATTTTGCGCAACGTTGTCACGACTTCCGGGCAGACCTGCGTCAGCCTGTTTTACTCCGCACTTTTCCAGCACGAGCGGGCGGCCATTTTTTTGGAAAAGGAAACTGTCGAGGTCAAAATGCGACCCCAGTTACTTGCCTGGATCCAGAGCCTGTTTTTTACCGATGCCGACCACGTTGAGGAACTGAGCGAACTCCAGTGCCGTATTGGTACGATCCATGCCCAGCTTGAAATTCCCACCGATATTGTGGTGTACGGACTTTACATTATCAAACAGGCACTTATCGACGGCATAAAGGCTTCCACACCAGATAAGGACGACACTATTGCCGCCATTATCTACCTGAGCACCATGATGGATTTTGCCTTCAAGTTCATGATCAAGGCTTATGACATCAACTTCCGCAAAAAAGTGGAAAGTGACGAGGCCTTTCGCCTTGTCTCTCTGGGGCATAATATTTCCTACGAAAAAGAAACACAGATCAGCACCTTTTCAGGGTGGAGCACGCAGGCTTTCTACTGCCTGTGCAAGGACCACCCTGAAGACCTGCCCACCATTGCGGAATCCGAATTTGGCCTGTGGCTGACCCATAAGGGCATGAGCCTGTTCAAAGGCACGCATGAAGCCAACCAAATCCAGAACAAGGTGCGTGAGTTAGACACCAAAATTGCGGCCATTCGCAAAACCGGCCTTATTCCGCCCGAATTCCCCACCGAACTCCACAAGGCCATTACCAGCCTGACTTTTTTGATCGGGCGCGTATTCCGGCATCTGGAGGAAGTGGAAAACGGGCGTGACCCACTGACCAAGGTGTTCAACCGCCGGTTTCTGGATGTGGTTATCCAGAACGAAATCACCTTTGCCCTGACGCATGAAAAACCGTTCAGTCTGGTTATTCTGGACATTGATCATTTCAAAAAAATCAATGACCAGTTCGGTCATCTGGTGGGTGATGAGGTGCTGTGCTTTGTGGCCGAAATTATTGCCGCCAACGTACGCGCCAACGACTTTATCTTCCGCTACGGTGGCGAAGAATTTCTGATTGTCCTGACCGAAATCCCACTGGAGGACGGGCTGATCTGTGCGGAGCGTATTCGGACCGCGCTGGCCGAGCATCCTCTTACGCTCTCTTCCAGCGATCAGGTTCAGGTCACCCTTTCGGGCGGGATCACCACGTTTGCGGGCGAAACCAACGCACGCCTGCTGATCCATCAGGCGGATGAGGCCCTCTACAAAGCCAAAAGCAACGGCCGCAACTGCATTGTAGCCACCCACCACACCCCTGAAAAAGTCTGATTATATTACGAATATATCAGCATTGCCGCGCGTATTTCTTTTAACCAACACAGGAAACAGGAGCGGGTAGCTGCATCCCACCATGAGGGGATTTCGTTCAACACATTGAATGGAAACGATTTTATAAATTCTCTCCCACTCTTTTCCGGTACGCTGGGCTGCAATGCCAAAAAGGCATTGCAGCAGTTGCAGTGCAGAAGTTCCATGTTTTCTTGGTAATAATTTTTTTTCTGAGTTTACTGCGTATTTTATTGATTCTAAAATCCCTAAACGAAAATCGAATAAATTACACTTAATATCTACGAGTAAAGTATGTATGCCTGACTGTACCACCGTCTCCATATGGGATGCTGAAACGCTTCCCCCTCCCTCACTCCCCCATAAAGACTTTATTCAGGGTGTGAGCAATATCCAGGACGGGCATGGTCGTCGCGTTGGGTTACTGGCTGCACGGATCAACGAACTGGCAGGACTGGGGCTGGAACAGAAGACGATCCAGTTGGCCGGAGAACTGCACGATACCGGCAAGGTGCTGACAGGGCAAGACATCCTGCACGCACCCCGCCCGCTGACACCGGAAGAAAAAGGCGTCATTCGCAAACATCCGCTGCTGGGACTTGGCGTACTGCAATGGTACGGGCATGACTTCCCGCGCGAAGTCATGGATGCGACCCTGCTCCACCACGAACGGTGGGATGGCACAGGCTACCCGCTCGGGCTTAAAGGTCGGCATATTCCGCTATGGGTGCAGGTCATATCCGTGGCGGACACTATTGATGCCTGCCTGTCCAAGCGCAACTACAAGCACTCATGGACACCCGAAGCGGTCAGAAAAATTCTGCAACAGGAAGCCGGACGCGCATTTGAACCCAAGCTCGCCCTTTTATGCGCCACACATCTGGATGACCTGCTGGAAGTCTGGAACGCTGACTATGCATGGGAAAAACTGGGGGACAAACTCCCGGACGGCCAGCATTCGAACTAACCCCCACCACCAGGCAGGGGCTGGCCCCTGCTCAGGCCGTTACGTTCTGTAGCACCGTAAAACCTTCAAAGACCGGGGGGCCCGCGGTCAGGGCACGCCCCTGCCCCGCTCCGGCATGCGCCTGCCGAAACTGCTCGGACTGGGTCCAGCCCACAAATGCATCGTATGACGCCCATACGGTATGGGACGCATAAAGCCTGCCGCCCTCCTTTTCCGGTCCTTGTAGAAACTGGAAGCTGATAAAACCGGGAACGCTCTGCAACAGCACCTCGCGCTCCAGCCAGCGCTGGCAAAAGGCTTCCTCGTTCTCAGGCGTGACCAGAAAACGGTTCATGGCAATATAGTGAGGCATGGTCTGTCTGTTCCCTTGCATACCCGTGGCGAAGCGGCCTGCCTGTACACAGGGCTGGCGCATGCAGGAGCCAGCCCCCTTGCCACACCACCTGACCCTGCGCCCAAACCTGCCCACCAGCAATACAAATCTGGCCTGTAAAAAACGGCTCCAGCCTTAAAAATCCGCCATATCCCGCACCGAGGCATTCTCCTGCCCCATAATCCAGTACCCCGCGACCTTCATCCACTGGACTGGCACACAGCGTTCTTGCAACAGGTACTGCCGCACGGTGCGGGCTACATGCGCCTCCGCCCCAACCCAGACAAAAGTGCCCGGCGGAATGCTGACCTCACCCAGTGCGGCCACAAGAGCCTGCGCCTGATCCGCCTGCGCCATGGGCCGGTGTACCCAGTGCGCATCATGTCTGGCAGCCGTTGTCATGCTCTGCTCATCTTCCAGCCCAGACACAGCCACAATGGTTGTTACTGTTGCATGGGCTGGCAGTTCCTCCACCCTGCGGGCAATGGCGGGCAAAGCCGTCTCATCCCCCACAAGGAGCCACTGCGCCACAGTGCCTGCAATAACGCGCGAACCTTTTGGTCCACCAATATCCAGTCGCGTACCCACACGGGCCGCACGCGCCCACGTTATGGCAGGACCTGTCTGGTGGGTCACAAAATCCAGCACCAGCGTTGTCGCCTCCCGGCTGTAGCGGCGTGGCGTGTAGTCCCTGCGCACCTCCACCCCATCGGCTCCGGGCAGAAAGATTTTAATATGGTCATCGGGGGACGCGCTGGTAAAATCAGCCAGATCCGGGCCGGTCAGGGTTATGCGGAGCGTATGGGGGGTCAGGTGCTCCACAGCCGCCACACTCAGGCTACGCCTGCGCATGGAATGACGTACGATCTCATTGACCGGAGCAGGCGGCCAGACCTGCTCCTTTAGCGGGTTTTGCATATCGGTCTGATCTCTGGGTTGGATATGGGTGAGGCTCCAGAGGAGCTTATGTCTGGTCAATGGTGCGAGCAGCCCCGTCCAGCAGGGCAGCTATCTGTTCCGCTTCCTGCGGGGTGAGGCCACCATTGCGCAGCTTCAGGCGCAGAGCGGTTTTCAGGTTTTCCATCGCGCGCACCACGGGTACTGGCGTAGAACAGCGCCCGCCCTGTTCTGGCGTATCGGCACTGGCGGCGCGGGCAAGAATTGCCTGCAGGTCAGCGCTGTTGGCCGTTAGATACGCCGCCCCTTCGGGCGTGATATGGTACGTCTTGCGCCCGCCCTGCTCTGCGGGATGGATATGACCTGCCTCCTCCAGCCATGTGAGTGTAGGATAAATCACGCCGGGGCTGGGCGTATAACTGCCTGCGAACTTGTCCTCTATGGTTTTGATAAGCTCGTACCCGTAAGTCGGATTTTGCCCGATCAGGCTCAGTACGAGCAGACGCATCTCCCCGTAATCGAACAGCCTGTGGCGGCCACCCCGCCGTCCGCCGCCGCCCCGCCCATGGTGGTGGCGGCCATGCCCTGCCAGATCAGACCGACCTTCGGGGGCAAAAAACTGGTGGCGGTGGCGACCGCCTGCGTGTCTGTTTTTGTGTTTCATGACTCCGATATACATCCCGATATATCGTAAGTAAAGATATATCGGGATGTATTTTTAAAACACCCACCAGCCCACGCAAATCCGCCAGAGACGCCCCACTGCCCCCACGCCAGCAGGCGGGATTGACTTGAAGGACGTGTTTTATTCATACTCCGGCACGGCAATGGACTCTGCCGGATTTTGGCCCCCAAAATCGAACCGCCGTACTGGCTGATGATTCCTACCCCGCAAAACCATGCGTGAGGGAGGAGTGCGTCCAAAACCATGCCCCGCATACACAAACAGACCGGGCTTTGCCCCACCCCCACCAACCGCACAGGCAGGAACCCCTTGCAATGCGCCTGATCGCTGTTCTGGACGATGCCCAGACCGCAGCCTTGACCCTGCACACCGCAGGCCAACTGGCTGCCCGGCTGGGAGGGGCGGATATTTGCGCCTTCCACCCCATGCCTGCCACGGACCCTGATTTTCAAAGCCCGGATGAAGGGCTGCCAGACCCCGCACAGCAGGCCCGCTTTGCGCAAACGGTTGCCACCCGTGCCCACGCCATCCGCCAGATTTTTGAACACTGGCGCAGCACAGCGCAGGGCAGCCCCCATGCCCAATGGGTGGAACAGGCAGGCCCGCCGCGCACAACCCTGAGCCTTGCCGCCAGCAAAGCCGACTTTGTTGTTCTCGGCCCGGCCAGCGCGGCCACCACACCGCTAACCCGGCAGAGCTTTGCCGCTACCCTGTACGATGCACAGGCAACGGTGCTTATTGCCCCACCCACACCACAGCCGGATTTTGGCCAACACCCGGTTATAGCCTGGCAGGACACCCCCAACCTGCACCGCGCCACCGCCGCCGCCATGCCCCTGCTCCGCACGGCTAAGCACGTGAGCATTCTGTTAGGGGAACACCACCCCAACGCAGTTGCAGACCCCACATTACTGGCCACACTACGCACGCTTGGCGTGGCGGTCTCGCTGGAGCGGTTTGTTCTGACAGAACAAGGCGTGGGCGAGCAGATCCGCGCACGCGCCACGCAGGCGGGGGCAGACCTGCTGGTTATGGGGGCATACGGCCGACCGCATTTTATTGAATGGCTATTTGGTGGCCCCACCGTGGACCTGCTTGCCCATGCCACATGGCCAATACTGACCCACCATTGATAAACACAGAACCACAGGCACAGAGTTTTCCATGTTGACCAACTTTTTACCCTCTCTCCTTATCGGTCTGGCCGGGGCTGCTGGCACATTGCTGCGTTACTGGGTGGGGCTGGCAACCCTGCGCTGGAGCCAGGTTCTGCCATGGGGAACCATTGCCATTAATGTATCCGGTTCGTTTGCCATTGCCTTTTTTGGCACCTTAACCGCAGCAGGCGGCCGCCTGCCCGTGTCCGAAACCGGAAGGCTGGTGTTTATGGTCGGGCTATGCGGGGGGTACACCACGTTTTCCTCCTTCAGCCTGCAAACACTTGACCTGCTTAAAAACGGGGCACCCGGACGGGCACTTCTCAATATTGGTCTATCTGTGGGGTTATGTATGCTTGGCGTGAGCGCGGGCTACGTCGTGGCACAAACCCTGAACGCCACGGGTGGGAACGAACACTGACCGGCAGATCAGTATCTGGCGGCATAAAAGCGGGCATTACCGGAGCAGGATGGCGGATGCCAAGGGTCATGGGGCAGCCATACGCAGTGGCCCCGATGGACGCGGCCCGCCACTATGGGCTTCTCACTGGCCCTCTGGCTTCCCACCCCATGCGGGTGGCTTGGCCATGCAAGGCCTGCTGTTTGTGTCTGGGAGAGTGGCGGGAGTTCCTGTGGCGCAACGCCACGAAAAATGCTCAAGCCTGCGGACAGCCGTGGAAACCGTAGGTTTGGAAAGTTGCACATCCTCCGCGACACGCACGAAGGAGCCAGACTCCACCACTTTGCAAAAATACCCGAACATCAAAACCCGGCAGCCACATGCCGGATGTTCCCACCCCAGACCTTCCCACCGGCTATACTCCTAGCCGGTGGAGAGAACCTGAAACGGTAAAAACATCCGTCCGTATTGTCGCCATAGACTGGCTCAACCCGGACAGAATCCTGAGTGTTTTATATCGTGATGTTGTGCGCGGAGCGGAGGCTACGCGCTGAGTTTTTCGAGCATGCGCTTTGAATGAGACGGAGCCGTTTCATTCCATGTAAGCTGGGGTGACCGGCGTGGAGACGCATTGGAAATGACGAAACGCTGGAGCGTCTGAGACAGGGTTTTCGTCTCCCCGGTCAGATTATGGCTGGCCGCCGTCGTTTCCTCCACCATGGCCGCGTTCTGCTGGGTTACGCGATCCATATCCCCAATCGACGCTGTAATTTCCGAGAGGCTGCGCGCCTGATGCTGGGTCGCAATGGAGATTTTCTCGATTCTTTCGGCAATGCCCTGCGTGCTGCGGGCAAATTCGCTCAGATACGAACTCGTCGTCTGCACAAGCGTCACCCCTTTGGAAACCTGATCAGACGCGACGGAAACCAGTTTCTTGATCTCATTGGCCGATGTGGCAGCCTGTTCGGACAGAGAGCGGACTTCCTGCGCAACAACGGCAAAACCGCGTCCTGCATTGCCTGCTCTGGCCGCTTCGACCCCGGCATTGAGCGCCAGCACATTCGTCTGGAACGCGATATTATCCATCACCGAGATAATTTCACCAATCGCATCGGACGATGCCTTGATACCGTCCATGGATTTTGTCGTTTCTACCATCGCCGTGGTTGCGAGGTTGACCTTTTCCAGCGTCTGGCGGGTTTCTTCCGTTGTGTCCTTGCAGGCATGCGCGGTCGTTTGCACCCCGTCAGTAATGGTCCTGACCGCTATTGCGGCCTGAGCCAGATTGGCGGCCTGCTTTTCAGTGCGCTTGGCAAGATCGTCAGAAGCGGTGGAAATCTCACTCGCGCTGCTGCCGATGAGGTCCGAGCTGTTGGCCACGGTTTTAAGCGCCTCATTCAGGCCCTGTATCGACTGGTTGAATGCCTCACGCAAAGGCGCGAATTCTCCGTCAAACGCATTGCCGGAAATCTGCTGGCTGAGATCCCCCTGAGCCATGTCGTTCAGGGCGACTTCCAGCATTGAAATGACTTCTCTGGTCTGCTGGTCACGCTTCTGGCTGCGTTCGAAAGAATCTCTGATCTCGTCAGACATTTTTTCCTGCTTTTCGCGCGCGGCCTTCTGCTCCTTGACGTTGCTGGCAAAGGACACCATGATGCGCGCAAGTCTGCCGGTACAGTCCTTGTTATCGTAATACGGAATAGAGCTGGATATAATACCCTTACCCAGTTCCTCACCGACATTTACCAGCTGTTCTGTCGGCAGGATGACTGAACGCTCAAGAATATGCCAGACAGTCAGGGCTTCCAGCTGGCTGAACAGGAACAATGCCACCGTAATATACAGCATATGCACAGGGGTAGCCTGCATGAAATATGCAAGCACCATCAATGCGATCTGGAGAACCGGATAGGCTTCCTGAAACAGCATGATCACATGGATTTTGTTGCGAACAGGCGCATCCTTATATAGATACTGTAACATTGTTATTACCATACGTAAATAAATTAAGTAACAATCTAACATTCTACTGGAAGTGGAAAAATTTGCAAGCAAGGCGAATGATGCAAATGATTTTTATTCTTATATTCGCCACGCTGTATCAGCAGAACCAAAATCAAACCATCCAGATTTCAGAACAGTGTACTATAACACGAATTATAGGCGGTTGTGCAGACTTTCTTGCCATAACCACTGCAAAAGCAGTCTGGCGGCCTCACAAAGGCCACGCTTGTGCGGGAGCCCCTTGTTCCGGACTCCCGCCAACCATCATGCCGCCAGTTCGACCGGGATAATCTGCCGCCTCACATCATTTTCATGTTGTCGGAAACCGGACTCGTCTTTTGAGACCTGCGGCACCCCTTATCTACCCGCTACGAATCCTCCGTCTGAGACAGCGGCGGCAATTTTGGATCTACCGTCAAAGGCCTGTTCCCTTTCATGAGGGCTTCAAGTTCATCTTCGGTTCCAACGGCAGGCGGGGACCCGCGCAGAGGTAAACGTGCTGTTTCCTTTACACTCAGCATGGTCAGAATCCCTACGACCGCCGCACCCATCAGGTAGTAGGCCGGAATCATCAAATTGTCGGTTCGCCGTATCAGCCATGCTGTTATTAAAGGTGTCGTCCCGCCAAAAATTGAAACTGACAGATTAAATGCCAAAGACAATGCCGTGTATCTTACAGGTGTATAGAACAGGGCAGGTAATGTGGCAGGCATAGAACTGGTAAAACATACCAGAGATATGCCCAGAAGCATGAGACCCAGAAAAATCAGCCAGTCATTATTGCTCTGTATTAACCACAGGCTGGGTATTGCCAGAAACAGGAGAGCAAGACAGGCCCCAATAATCATGGGCCGTCGCCCCAGCCGGTCGCTGAACAGGCCGCCCACGACGTTCAGAGGCATCATGACCAGCATCACGAGGATAATGAGCAGCAGGCCCTTCGTTTCCGGGTAGCCGAGCGTCACGCTCAGGTAGCTCGGCATATATGTCAGAACCATGTAGTACGTGACATTAAAAACCAGAACCAGCCCCATGCATTTGGCAAGCTGCCTCCAATGGACGATAAACAGATCGCGCCAGCCGGGCTTGTCATTTTCCCGCTTCTCGGCTTCCTGCGAGTAACTCTGGAATGCTGGCGTTTCTTCCAGCCTGTTGCGCATATAAAGCCCCAGAAGCCCTAACGGACCAGCGATCATAAAGGGAATGCGCCACCCCCAAACGATCATCTGACTATCGGTCAGTGTTAATTGCAGAACGGTCACGGCACCCGCACCGGCGACATAGCCGCCCAGCGTTCCGAACTCCATCCAGCTTCCCATAAAGCCACGCTTCTTATCGGTGGAATACTCGGCAATGAAGGTGGCGGCTCCACCATATTCTCCACCTGTTGAAAAACCCTGAATCATACGCGCAAGCAACAGGAGCACAGGCGCCCAGATGCCAATGCTGCCATAGGATGGAATAAGCCCGATACAGAACGTGCTGGACGCCATCATAACCATGGTAATGGCCAGAATTTTCTGACGTCCGTATTGATCACCCAGTGGGCCAAAAATCATACCCCCTAAGGGGCGCACCAGAAAAGCCACGGTAAAGGCCGCGAAGGTGGCAATCAGTTGCACCGCGGCATCGGCTGATGGAAAAAATACCTGACCAAGTACAACAGCAATATAACCGTAAACACCAAAGTCGAACCATTCCATCGCATTGCCGAGTGCGGCCGCTCCAACAGCGCGTCTGAGCATATCACCATCGACAATCGTGATCTCTTCCGCGTTGATATGTTTGCGCCGCTTGAACCAGCCAAAGTGAGCATGTTTCGAATCAGAATCCAACATAAGACTATTATCCCTTCTCAGGAACAATATCATTTATCGACAAATTAGTATAGTTCAACGATTTTATGACAAAAAATAAGAAAATATCAACGCAATATGGGATTACATATTTTATTAACATTCATTATATTTTTTTCTATAAATCTATATAGTTAATACTTAACAGTTCATTTTCCACATCCGTTTTCATACTTTATACACACGTAAAATTCTTTCTATTCCGTAAAGATGAAAAGGGAGCGGCATGGACAAAACACAGGAGCGATAGAACCGCCGGGCACACCGCAGGACGTGCCGCACCCTTGCGGCCCGGCACGGGAATGCCGCAATGCCGGGACGGCAATTATACTTTCGTATATTTTTGATATACTCATTCCCTCCCCAAACGGGATAATAATACCTTGCGATATTGTCATTTATCAGGAAAATAACACCTGCTTCCGGATGATCCCATTCTGGAAACTTTTTTCATATCTTCTGTGCCCAGCCCGGCGATTGCGCACGGCAAGCATGGTGGTGGCCAACACCGCCCCCCTGCTTACCGCGTTTTTCTTGTCTCGCACGGCGCCCCGACACTTGCCAGGGGGAGTGTTCATCATGAACGGTTTCAAGAATTTCCTTCAGTTTTTCTTCAGCCTGTTTCTTAAACAGCGCCATACAGAGCGCTATTTTCGACGCCAGAAAATACTCGAAAGCCTGAACAGGCTGGGAACCGGCAACAGGCTGACATCGTTGCAGTACGATTCCAGAAAGATGAGCCAGATCGCAACCGACGATGTTCCGGCCGCGATCACGCGCCTGCATTCGTGTGAAGACGGGCTGACCAACGCCGAGGCGGCAAGCCGCCGGGAACGCTTTGGCCCCAACGAAGTAGAACACGAAAAACCACTGCCAGCCTGGCGGCACCTGTGGCACTGCTACAGCAATCCGTTCAATCTGCTGCTGACAACGCTCGCTTTGATCTCCGCCCTGACGCAGGACCTCACGGCCGCCACGGTCATCGGCACGATGGTGGTGCTGAGCACCCTGCTGCGTTTTGTTCAGGAAGGGCGTTCCAACCGGGCGGCCGAACGGCTGAAATCCATGGTCAGCAACACAGCGACCGTAATCCGGCGTCAGGCGCTTGATACAGAAGCCCTCAACGCGCGCTATGCTGGCGAGCATCTGCACGTGGGGCGCTCGGCTGTGCCGGTTGAACTGCCGATCCGTGACCTTGTGCCGGGCGACCACGTTGTTCTGTCCGCAGGCGACATGATCCCCGCCGATTGCAGGGTGCTGACAGCCAAGGATCTGTTTGTCTCCCAGAGCGCCATGACCGGCGAAGCGCTGCCGGTGGAAAAATTTGCTGAAATTGACAAGCCTTTCACATCCATTTTCGAAACGCCCAACCTCGTCTTCATGGGCACCAACGTCATTTCCGGCTCCGCGACCGCGCTGGTCGTCGCAACCGGCCAGAACACCTGCTTTGGTGCGCTGTCTGCACGTGTTTCGGAAACAGACCGTACCCCTACGGCGTTCGAGGCAGGCGTAAACAGTGTTAGCTGGCTGCTGATCCGCTTCGCCCTTGTCATGGCTCCGGTGGTCCTGTTCCTTAACGGATTGACCAAGGGGGACTGGCTCGACGCATCCCTGTTCGCGCTCTCGGTCGCGGTCGGGCTGACGCCGGAAATGCTGCCGATGATTGTCACCTCGACCCTGGCCCGGGGCGCGGTCACGCTCTCGCGCAGGAAAGTCATCGTCAAACGTCTGGACGCAATACAGAATTTTGGTGCGATGAACATTCTCTGCACCGACAAAACCGGCACAATCACACAGGACAGGATTGCACTGGCCCGGCACACCGATGCGTTTGGCACGCCATCTGACGCCGTATTGCGTTACGCATGGCTCAACAGCTTTTACCAGACCGGACTCAAGAACCTGCTGGACCGTGCGGTACTGGAACATGTCGCACTGGGCCACGAAGCGCCTGAAGCACAGACATGGCACAAGGTTGATGAAATTCCGTTTGATTTCGAACGGCGGCGCATGTCGGTCATCGTGTCCGAAGGGGATAATCCTCCTTTGCTGATCTGCAAGGGAGCGGTTGAGGAAATACTGGCAGCCTGCACATGGATTGCGGACAATGAAAGTGCGGATGTGCGGCCCCTTGATGACAGGACACTGGAAAGACTGCGCACCGTAACGCAGGACCTGAACCGGCAGGGACTGCGCGTGGTCGCCGTTGCAACGCGTGAAATGCCTGCTGCACAGTCTGTCTATTCGGTAAAGGATGAGGCGGACCTTACACTCGTGGGCTATATCGCTTTTCTCGACCCACCGAAGGAAACAACGGCACCAGCCCTGCGGGCGCTGGCGGAGCACGGGGTGGAAGTCAAGGTTCTGACAGGCGACAGCGAACTTGTGACAGCACAGGTCTGCGCGCAGGTCGGGTTCGGGCATGCCCATGTCCTGACCGGCCCGCAGATCGACAGCATGAGCGAAACCGAACTGGCGGATGCAGCCAGCAAACATCAGATTTTTGCCCGCCTGACCCCTCAGCACAAGGAGCGGATCGTTCATGCACTGCGCAATGGCGGCCACGTTGTGGGCTTCATGGGGGATGGCATCAACGATGCGGCGGCCCTGCGCGCGGCGGATATTGGCATCTCGGTAGATACGGGTGTGGATATTGCAAAGGAAGCGGCTGACATTATCCTGCTGGAAAAAAGCCTGATGGTGCTGGAGGAAGGTGTGCTCGAAGGACGCAGGACCTTCTGCAACATGCTCAAATATATCCGCATGACGGCAAGCTCGAACTTCGGCAACGTGTTCTCGGTTCTGGTTGGAAGCGCCTTTCTGCCTTTCCTGCCGATGCTGCCGTTGCAGTTACTGGTACAGAACCTGCTTTATGATCTCTCGCAGACCGCCATTCCGTTCGATAGCGTGGACCGTGCCCTGATCGCGCAGCCACTGAAATGGAACCCAAGGGATATTGGCCGGTTCATGATTTTTTTCGGCCCTGCCAGTTCGGTTTTTGACATCGCGACATTTATCATCATGTGGCATGTCTTTGGTGCGAATAGCGAGGCACACCAGTCCCTGTTCCAGTCCGGCTGGTTTGTGGAAGGATTGCTGACACAGACACTGATCGTCCACATGATCCGCACGCCACAGCGCCCCTTCATCGACAGCCGTGCGGCATGGCCCCTGATGCTCATGACCGTAATCATCGCCGTCATTGGCATCGCTCTGCCGAACAGCCCCCTGGGCGGATACTTCGGGTTCCAACCGCTGCCACTCAGCTATTACCCTTGGCTGGCCGGTATGATTCTGGGATATGCTTTCCTGACGTCGCTGATGAAAAAAATCTATATCCGCCAATTCGGCTGGTAAGTGGCCATATGGACGAACCCTGCCTTCATCAGGAGTCATGATGTGACCCTTGCTCTTCATTTCAGCAGCCCGCCATCGCTTGCGACCACACTCGTCGAGCTTTTGGCAGCCTTTGCGCTCGGCGCCCTGATCGGCGTCGAGCGTCAGTTTCGCCAGCGTACTGCCGGGTTGCGGACCAATACGCTGGTTTCTGTGGGTGCGGCCATCTTTGTCATATTGGGCGCGCGTCTTTTTGAAATCGACCACGGATCGCAAACACCCATCACAATCGTTGCCTATGTCGTCTCGGGGATCGGTTTTCTGGGGGCTGGCGCGATCATGAAAGAAGGAGCCAGCGTTTCCGGCCTGAACACCGCCGCCACACTCTGGGGGTCGGGCGCGGTCGGAGCCTGCGCCGGTGCGGGCTTTCTGGGCGAAGCATCACTGGCCACGCTTTTCGTCCTTGCCAGCAATACGCTGCTGCGTCCGCTGGTGAACCGGATCAACAGGCGTCCGTTCAGCGAGGAAAGCAGTGAGGCCCTGTATGTGGTTTATATAATCTGTGCGCGCAATCTGAATGTGGACATACGGGAAAATATTCTCGAAATCCTTGACGATACCGGCTTTCCTGTCCGCCAGATGGACACGCACCTTCTGGGTTCGGACGAAATGGAGATTGAATTGACGCTCTTCCCCACCTCGGTCAACGTCGAAGAACTCGATGCCGCGGTTGAGAAGGTGGAAAAACTGTCTGGTGTCCGGCAGGCTTTTTGGAATGCCCGCGACGAGACATGACGCAAAAGGGAGGGAACGCATGGCGATGCAGCTTCGTAACCGGCTCAGGCTGGTTCTTCTGGCGGGTGTCATGGCCACGCTGTTCATTGTGGACACAGTCACGAATTACGAAGTCGCCGCCGCGGTTTTCTATACAATCATCATCCTGACTGCGGCCCCCCTCCTGACACGCCGGACACTCATCCTGCTGGCCACGCTCTGCATGGCCTTGACCGCCCTGAGCTTTGTGCTGACACACAAAGGCAATCTTCCCACCGGTCTGGCCAATATGAGCGTCAGCATCATAGCCATTGTCATGACAACCTGGCTGATTCTCAAAATGGATGCGGCCCGCCAGGACGCACAGGACGCGCAGGCCAAGCTGATGCGGGTGGCTCGGATCAAAGGCCTTGAAGGACTGACCACGTCCATTGCGCACGAAATCAACCAACCGCTGGCCGCAATCGTGACAAGTGGCAATGCATGCAGCCATTGGCTGGCACATGACCCACCCAATCTTGACCGGGCCAGACAGGCCCTTGAACGGATCGTCCACGACGCAGGCCGGGCCAGCACCATTGTGGCCCGCATCCGCAGCCTGAGCAGAGGCGAAGCACCCCACAAAACCGTTTTTACCTTCAATGACGCGGTTCAGGAGATCATTGGTGTCTCACGTGGGGAAATGGAACGACACGGAATTACACTGGAACTGGAACTCCCACCCGACCAGCCTCCGGTCCACGCCGACCGGGTGCAGATACAGCAGGTGATCGGCAATCTTCTTCTCAACGCCATTGAAGCCATTATCTCCAGCACAAACCCTGTGCGCACGATCCATATGGCATCGGATGTGAGAGGCAACGTGCTCAGGCTTTCCATCCGCGATTCCGGTGTTGGCATTCCCGCGGGGATCCGTAACCATCTTTTTGAAACATTCTGGACTACCAAGGAGGATGGCATGGGAATCGGGCTAAGCATCAGCCGTACGCTTGTTGAGGCCAATGGGGGGCAGATTTCGGCAGAGCCGGTGGAACCGTGGGGAGCGCTCTTCTGTTTTACTGTCCCCGTGGCACAGCAGGATCAACATCAATGACCGACGACTGTGTGGTGTACGTGATTGATGATGACAGTTCCGTCCGTGCAGCACTGGAAGACCTGCTTGCATCAGTCGGGATAAGGGTTCTGGCTTTTGATACTACTACCGCGTTCCTCACGCATGGAATGGAGGACGTGCCCGGCTGTCTTGTGCTGGACGTGCGTATGCCGGGTCAGAGTGGTATTGACTTCCACCGGAGTATGGCGGGGCTCGGGATCAACCTGCCGGTCATCTTCATCACCGGTCATGGTGATATTCCAATGGGCGTGGACGCGATCAAGCACGGGGCCATTGAGTTCCTGACAAAGCCGTTCAATGACCAGACCTTGCTGGATGCGATCCAGAATGGAATCAGCATGGATCAGGAGCGCCGCCGCACCAAGGCCGAGGGCCTGGCGCTGCACACTCTCTGGTCCTCACTCTCGGCAGGAGAGCAGGACGTAGCGCGTCTGGTCGTGCGCGGGTTGTTGAACAAGCAGATCGCCGCTGAACTGAATGTCAGTGAAATCACCGTCAAGATCCGCCGCGCTCAGGTCATGCGCAAGATGGATGCGCAGACCCTGCCTGACCTTGTCAGGCTGACGGAAAAACTCGCACTCAGCAGCTAATTCTGGCCTGCCCGCTCCAGACGAACAGGGCAGGCCAGAACCGCCATTACTGGCCCACGGGCATAATCCGTGCCGCACGGCCAAGCGCCATAAGCGGGAAGAACTGACGATACAGGTCATACCGCAGCATGAACGCGCGGGAGAGTTCAGCCCCCTGTTGCAGGCGTTTGGCCACAGCCGGATCATCAAGCCTGATGGTCTGCCCCACCCCGTAACCGGGGAAGCCAGTGCCGGTATACTCTTCTTCCGTCCAGCTTCCATCGGCTTCCTGCCGGTCGATCAGGTAGCGGCAGCCCCGTGCAATGGCAGGGTGGTCCTGCTCACGGTTGGCAGCAATCAGCCCCATGAGCGCCCATGCGGTTTGCGACGGTGTGGTTGTGCCCCACCCGATGGAGGAAATATCCATATAGGATGCACAACTTTCGCCCCAGCCGCCATCTTCCTGCTGGTGAGCAATCAGCCAGTCACACGCACGGGTTATGTAGGGCTGGGTCATGTCCTCGCCAATGGCGGCAAGGGCGGGCAGTACAGCGCCGGTGCCGTACAGGTAGTTCACACCCCAGCGCCCGAACCATGCGCCCGATGCTTCCTGCTCGGCACGGATATACGCAAGCCCGCGCTGGAGGGCGGGGGTCTGGCGGGGCACACCCAGCAGGCCAAAGGCTTCCAGCACATGGGCAGTCACATCGACCGAAGGCGGATCGAGGGCTTCACCAAAGTCACAGAACGGAATTTTGGAAAGCAGGCTGCGGTTATTGTCCTTGTCAAACGCACCCCAGCCGCCGCAACTGCTCTGCATGGCGATCAGCCAGTTCACACCACGGGTTATGGCGTCCTCCACACCCTTTTTCTTCCATTCCTCCCGGTTACGGCAGGCGGAAAGGGCAATCAGGGCCACGGCGGTATCGTCCGTATCGGGGTAGCGGTCGTTGGCGTATTCAAACGCCCAGCCGCCCGGTTCCACATCCGGCAGCTTGATCGACCAGTCCCCCTTGACACGCACCTGCCGCGCAAGCAGCCAGTCCAGCGCTTTGTCCATCTGCGGGGTGTAGCGTTCCTCGGCATTGGCGTCATGCAGGGCCATAAGGGCCAGCATTGTGTCCCATACCGGGCTGTTGGTGGCCTGCACCCATGAGGCATCGCCCTGATCACGCCGCCAGCCCGGATCATCCAGTGCGGCCAGAGCCTTGGCCATGACGGGGTGGTGAAGCTGGTAGTCCTCCCCATGCAGCGCCATCAGGCCATAGACCCACGGGGGTTGAATCCCACCCCACCCGCCATCGGCATCCTGATGGCGGATAATCCATTCCAGCATATGGCGGATAGCCGCCTCACGCACCGTATTCCGTTTAAGGAACCTGCTCTGAAGCCAGTGCAGCCCCCTGTCTGTGGTGCGGAAAAAGCTTGACCACAGATCCACCCCTTCCTTTTTGGGCAGGACGTAATCAAAGCTCTCACGCCCCTGGGGGAAGAGCGCATCCAGCCGGTCCTGCGGGCGCAGGGGGCGGCTTGGCCTGCGGGCGGAAAGAATGGCCAGCGGCACCAACGTTGCCCGCGCCCATTGCGCAAAATTATAGATGGAAAAAACAAATTTGTTCGGGAACCAGATGACCTCGGGCGGGAGGTTGGGGGTCTGCTCCCACGGCCATTCACCAATCAGCGCCAGCCAGTAGCGGGTAAACACACGCACGTTGCGCAAGCCCCCCATGCGCATGATCCACGCACATGCCTTGCTCAGCTCTGGTGTATCGGCTGCGTAACCGAGCGAGCGCAGGGCGGCGTAGGCTTCCACCGTTGCGTTGATGTCGCCATTACCCGCACCCCAGTATGTGCCCCATGACCCATCCTCGCGCTGCATGTGCAGCAGGGCTTTGCCAAGGCGGGGGCGCAGGGGGTGGTCCTCCAGCCCGAGGTACCACAGGGCCAGACACCATTCCGCCTCCATGGAGGCATTGGACGCCACAGGCCCTACCCAGTGCCCATCGGCTTTCTGCTCCCCCATCAGCCAGTCGCAGGCGGCGGCCACGGTGTGGGCCAGACTGTTGCCCATGCCCGTGAACGGTGTGGGAGTTACACAGGAAGGAGTGGAAGAAACTGGAGCAGACACGGCCGCCTTCACTTTCGAGGGGTGAGAAATCGTATTCATTGGTGGTGACCCGAACACACTATACAAAGTTCAGTCATGCAAGGCCCTGCGCTTATGCGAGACTGGCTTCCATGGGTAAAGCCAGTTTTTGAATATCCGCAAAAACGCTGGTCCATTCTGCATCCTGCATATCGACAAAACCGAGACTTCTTAGAAAAAAAGCCCCCTCGGCGGCAAAAATCATTGTGCGTATCTGCCGTGCTTCCACGGTATGGCCTTCCCCCTGCCCCAGACCCAGCCAGCGCGCATACCACGCCCTGATCGGGGCCAGATGCCGGGGGGACTGGAGTAACGTCACCAACATACCCACCATACGTGCCCGGGCGGCATCATCTATACGGGCGCAGGCCTGCACATAGGCGCGGGCAAGGCTGGCCGGACCTGCGGCCGCACTGCGGCAACGCGCCACGTGGGTATCAAACACCAGAATCCAGCGTTCGATCAGGGCGGCAATCAGATCATCCTTGCTGCCGAAGCAGTATTGCAGACCGCCTTTGGTAATCCCCGCCTCACGCGCCACGGCATCCAGCGTAAGGGCGGTTGCACCATTGCGCTGCACAAGATGCTCGGCACAGGCCAGCACTTTTTCGCGGTCTATGGTTCTGGGGCGGGCCATACCTTTGCAATACCCTTAGCTGGTTTAATTCCGTCCAGATGGAATTAAACCAGAGCGCAAGCGCTTTCAACCCCCCGCCACACATGGCCTATGCACACCCTGCTAAATAAACTATTTTATTGCGTACATTACTGCCTTCAAAATAACTCACACGTTTGCGTATTTATATTGACTCCCCATTCCATGGCGCTAAATTGCCTATACAGTTTTGGAGCACAACAACCACAGGCAAGGCGTAAGCGGGTTTTTTCATGCTTGTTCATCAGCACATTCCCCTGACCGCCCGATGTCGGGCCACCCAACGCAGCCCTGACTAACAGGGGCTTGCCCCGCCCCATGCCCAGGCTGGCTCCCGCCACGGATACGTAGGAACCGGGATGTCTGGCCCAATACAGTTTCCGACCCTGTTTTCGGAAAAAGGCAGGCATCATGGTTGATACGATGCTCTTTGCACAGCCCGCCAGAACCGACGGACAAACCGACACGTTTGCCCACACGGTATGGCGCAAACTGTGCCATGAACTGCAAGCAGCTCCGGCTCCTTTATGGGCGGAACACAGTACGCCCCAGTCCCTTCTGGCGCGGCTTTTGGCCGAAAAACTTGCTGAACCCATTATACCTTTTGCAAGCCTGAACCCCCTGTTCTTCCAGATTTTGCAGCAATCCCCCACCATTATGACAGCCGCAGCACAGGACCTGCACGCCTACGCCACCATGGACCCAGCGCGTGAGGGATATGTTGCGCCGTTTCTGCACCTCAAGGGTTTTCAGGCCGTGCAGGCTTACCGGATAGCGCATGTGTTGTGGCGGAACGGGCAACGCCTTTCCGCGTTACACCTGCAAAGCCGCGTTTCTGAAGTCATGGGCATAGATATTCACCCGGCCGCTGTTCTGGGGCACCGGGTTGTACTGGCCCCCGGATACGGCCTTGTGATTGGTGAAACCGCATTGGTGGAAAACGATGTTGTTCTTATGTCGGACATAACACTGGGTGGGACGGGCAAACAGGCTGGCAGGCGGCACCCTACGCTCCGCCGTGGCGTGCTGGTTGGGCCGGGCACGCAAATTCTGGGGGCAATAGAAATTGGTGAAGGGGCAAAAATTGGAGCGGGGGCTGTTGTTGTCAAACCGGTCAGCCCGTTTACCGCTGTCGCAGGCAACCCGGCACGGTATGTAAACAGCCATACCCATTGGCCTGTTTTGACAATGGACCTATCCTTCCCGGCCATTGACTATCTATTATAACCCATATTTTAGTGAATAAGAATAATTAACATTTTTCTTCCGTTTAATGTTGACCTTCTTTTTGTGGGTGCTAGGCTGAACAGACAAACCGAATCAGGCCATCTGATCGGTTATAAAAAAGGAGCATGACCATGTATCCTACTTTACTTTTCATCAATCGATGTTGACCGGTCCATAACGCTCGGAAACCTATTTCCAGCACAGCACATCTTTAAATAATACCTCTTTATGAAAGACTATTTGCCGTGACTGAAGCACAGTCCACCCGTGCCGTCAGTGCCTCTGCACTGGACCGCAACCTGTCTGCCCGCCAGCTTTCCACCGCCCATGTAACCCGTGTGCAAAATCTGGAGCGCAGCCCGCGCTGGCTGCACCTTCTGCTCCCCTGGGTTAATGTTGGTGGGGGCGTATTCCGCGTTAACCGCCGGCGTCTTGTTTCCTCCCGTTTTGGGGGTGTGCTCTTTACGGGTGAAGGGGCCGCTGCACGCCCCGTACCTGAAAGCCTGCGGGCACTTCCCGAATTTTCGCAGGCAACGGATGCCCAGATCCATGAACTTGTAAGCAAGTTCCAGCACCACACCCACCCCGATGGGGCTGACTTTACCTTGCCCGAAGGCACTCTGGCCCTTGTTGCCAGCGGTGCCGTGCAGCACCATACCAACAACGGAGCAGCACGCGCCGTACGGCACCTGTTTGCGGCACCGGGGCAGCATTTTGTTGCGCCCTCCGGCCTGAGCGGCAAAGACCTGCGCGCCGTTGGCAAAACAACCCTGCTCACCCTCCCCCCCGAGCAGATCGCCAGCACTCCGTGGCTGAAAACCGCCCTGACCCCGCAGGACGGGGCCAGCCGCTCCGACGTAAACCAGTATGGTGAGGCCGCCATTCAGGTTCTTTCCAGTGTGGACGGAGAGCCAAAACTCCCCACCACTTTTGTCGATTATCAGGACCACCCGCGCGAATACTATATCCATTCCATTCAAACCGTTCTGCGCACGCATACCCGTATTACCGACCTGTACAGCAACGAATTTGACCAGTTGCGTGAACAGGTGCGTGTGGTGATTGACGTTATCCGCGAGCGCGAGGAATGGGAGCTGCTCAACAACCCCGAATTCGGGCTGCTGAACGAAACAGCCATTGCCCAGCGCGTGCCCACACGCGGCGGCCCCCCCACGCCGGATGATCTGGATGAACTGCTGACAAAGGTCTGGAAAAAACCGGGCTTTTTCCTTGCCCACCCCAAAGCCATAGCGGCCTTTGGGCGCGAGGCCACGCGCCGTGGCGTGCCACCACCGACCATTAACCTGTTTGGTTCGCCTTTTATTACCTGGCGCGGCATTCCCCTTGTACCCTCGGACAAAATTCCCGTCACGCCCGATGGCCGGACCAGCATCCTGCTCCTGCGCGTGGGTGAGGAGGAACAGGGCGTTGTGGGCCTGCACAATACAGGCATTACGGGGGAAGTGGAGCCCGGCCTTTCCGTGCGGTATAGCGGCACGGACCAGCATTCCGTGGCATCGCACCTGATCACACGCTACTTCTCCGCCGCTGTTCTGGTGGAAGACGCCATTGCACGGCTCGATAACGTGCAGATCGGGAGCTATTATGACTACACCTGACACATTTGCAGACCCGCAGGCGCTGGCACAGCAGCATGCGGTGGAGCAGGCATTCCGTGATGTGCTGGGGCATGGGGCGGCACCTGCCGCTCCACGCACGCCCCTGCCCCCCACACAGGGGGGCAACACCCCCCACCCGTTTGCCTCGGGGGCGGATGCCTCCATTTACGAACCTGTCTGGTCCAGGCACCCGGTTTCACAAAACAAGGTGGAAGAGCGCCCCCCTTTGTGGGAGGAACCTGCAACATCGCCCTTTTTTAGCGGCACATTCGCGCTCCCACGCACCACAACACCTCCAGCCCCCGCTCCTGCCATAGCGGAGGCACCACACCATTCCGTGCCGTATTTTTTACGCCACGCAAAAAGTGCCGCCAACGCCGCCCCCCAGCATGCACCCCACCCCGCACTGGGCGGGTACGATGTGGCGCGTATTCAGGCGGATTTTCCCATCCTGCACCAAAAGGTTAATGGCCATAAGCTGATCTGGCTGGACAACGCCGCCACAACCCAGAAACCCCGCGCGGTCATTGACGCCACCTCCGCATTCTATGAGCAGGATAACTCCAACATCCACCGCGCGGCCCATACGCTGGCCGCGCGTGCAACCGATGCGTTTGAAGGGGCGCGCACAAAGCTCCAGCACTTTATTGGCGCGCGTGAGGCAGCGGAAATTGTATTTGTGCGCGGCACAACCGAAGCCATAAATCTTGTGGCCCAGAGCTATGGCCGGGCCAACATTGGCCCGGGTGATGAAATACTGATCACCACCATAGAGCACCATGCCAATATTGTGCCCTGGCAGCTCCTTGCCCGCCAGACGGGGGCCGTGCTCAAGGTTGCTCCGGTCAATGACCGGGGGGAACTGCTGCTGGAACATTTTGCAGCGCTTCTTTCTGGCCGCACAAAGCTGGTTTCGGTCACGCATGTTGCCAATGCGCTGGGCACCATTAACCCGGTTGAGCAGATCATAGCCCTTTCGCACGCGGCCGGAGTGCCTGTGCTGGTTGATGCGGCGCAGTCCTCCCCGCATCTGCCGCTCAATGTGGCGGCACTGGATGCGGATTTTCTGGTTCTTTCGGGCCATAAAATATACGGGCCAACAGGCATTGGCATTCTATATGGCAAACGCCACCTGCTGGAAGCCATGCCCCCCTGGCAGGGAGGTGGGCATATGATCCGCGATGTAACCTTTGCCCATACCGAGTTCCAGGGGCTACCAGAAAAGTTTGAGGCCGGAACCCCCGATATAGCCGGTGCGGTCGGGCTTGGGGCTGCGGTGGACTACCTGCAGGGCATTGGTCTGCCCGCCATTGCCGCGCACGAGCACGCTCTGCTCGAATACGCCACGCAGCAGTTTGAGCACCTGCCGGGTGTGCATATTATTGGAACAGCGCAGGCCAAGGCCAGCGTGCTTTCCTTTATTGTGGATGGGCACAGCGTGGGAGATGTTGCCAAACATCTTGACCGGCACGGTATTGCCGCGCGCTCAGGCCATCATTGCGCGCAACCAGCCTTGCGCAGGTTTGGTATAGAGGCCACAGTGCGGGCTTCCTTTGGCCTGTATAACAGCTTTGAAGATGTGGACACCTTGATAACATCCCTTAGACAACTGGTGCGATCGGCATGAGCGCAGCGTGGCTGGCAGCGCTGGGTGGCGGCGTGCTTATTGGCACAGCCGCCGTATTGCTTATGGCCTTCGAGGGCCACATTCTGGGGGTGAGTGGCATACTGGGCAATGCCTTGCGCCACCCCACCCGCAACTGGCGCTGGGCCGTGCTGGCCGGGGTGGTCGCAACCGGCGTGCTGGCCCGCATGGCAGGAGCAGCCGTACCTGAACAGTTCGCCCAGACTGGCTGGTTACGCCTTGCTGTTTCGGGCCTGCTGATTGGTCTGGGCACCGCACTGGCCAATGGCTGCACCAGCGGGCACGGTGTTTGCGGGCTGGGAAACAGGTCTGGCCGATCCCTTGTGGCAGTCACCATTTTTATGGGGGTTGCCATCATCACGGTCTTTATATCCCGGTTGGAAGGGTGGGCATGATGCACATGGCTATCGCACTGTTCTGCGGCCTGATGTTTGGCTGTGGCCTGTGGATTTCCGGCATGGCCAACCCGGCCAATGTTCTGGGTTTTCTGGATGTGACGGGGCATTGGAACCCCATTCTGGCAGGTGTTCTGGGGGGTGCGGTTGGCGTAACCCTGCCCGGCTTCTGGCTGTTGCGCCGCAAAGGGCGGGATGCCAGTGGGCAGGCACTCCACTGGCCATCGCGCTGGCCTCCCGATAAAGGGCTGGTCATAGGTTCTGCACTGTTTGGTGTAGGCTGGGGGCTGAGCGGGGTCTGCCCCGGCCCGGCTCTGGTCCTGCTCGGGCTGGACGGCGCAAAGGCCGTGCTCCTGATCACCTGCATTGCACTCGGCTGGCTGGTGGGAAAGCTGGGGTGGGAGACCTTTACCGCCCAGCAGCACCGGTAGACACACGGGCAAGGCACACCCCCTTAGCCCCTCGGCCCATTGGGGCTGCACTTATGCGGGGGCAAACGGGCTGGTTTGCGCCTGCTCCAGCAACCAGTGCTTAAAGGCGGCGGCACGATTCTGCTTATCGGGGTTGATAGTTAAAAAATACCCTCTCTCGCTACAGATCGGCACAGGCCATGCCAGCACAATCTGCCCGCTTTGCAGATAGTCATCTATTAACGGCCGCCAGCCAAGACCAATACCCTGCCCTTGCAAAATAGCCTGTAACAGCAGGGGGTAATTTCCAAACAGCATGGAATTTTTGGTGCGGGCCGCAGGCCGGGCAGACTGCCCCACAAGCCTGAACCAGTCCTCCCACGTAAACCAGTGCTGGGCCGGGCTATCCAGGTCCAGCAGGCGGCCACGCGCCAGATCGGTGGTGGTGGACAGCGCACCCATTTGCGCCAGATAGCGGGGGCTGCATATGGGGTAGGCTTCCTCGGCGAACAAACGGAGGCTCTCCCCCCCTGCGGCCTCGGGCTTTTTACCAAACAGGATGGAAATATCCGCCTGATCAGCCACGCCCCCCATCTGGCGGGCCTGTGTGGTTAGCAGGCACAGGTCCAGTTCGGGGTGTCGGCTTTCAAAATCCGCCAGACGGGGGAGCAGCCAGTTGGCGGCAAACCCGTAATCGGTCAGCACGGTCAGGCTTTTGGGCGTGTTGTGGGCATCTATGGTCTGCATGGCCGCCTGTAGTCGGCTGAGCACATCTGCCGCCACAGCGTGCAGAACCTGCCCCGCATCACTGGGGGTAACCCCCCTATGAATCCGGCGGAACAGGGTCAGGCCCAGAACCCCCTCCAATTGGGCAATCTGCTGGCTTATGGCGGGCTGGGTCATGCCCAGCTCTGTTGCCGCGGCACTAAAGCTGCCGCGCCTGCCTATGGTTTCCAGAATCCGCAGGGAGCGGAGCAGATACTCGGTCTGGTTGGGGGTCATAACACCAGCTTATATCACGGATAAGTATGAACATACATCACAAATAACATATTTCATGTGCTTATATAAAAACTAACGATCATCATAGTGTTGTTTTGTGGTTCGGGATAATTCACGTTATGAGCAAGCAGTCCGCAGCACCTCTGAACTTTCTTGTGGTTGTGGCCGACCAGCTTACGGCCCGCGTTTTGCCTGCGCTGCTGGGTGGGCAGGACCCCAGCGTTGTTAAGGTGCCCACGCTCAGCAGGCTGGCAAAAAACGGCACGGTTTTTGCCAATGCCTATACGGCCAGCCCCCTGTGCGGGCCTTCCCGCAGCGCATTCATGACCGGGCTGCTGCCCTCCGCCAATGGTGTGTATGACAATGGCTGCGAATGGCATTCCGACATTCCAACCTTTGGCCACCGCCTGCGCCTTGGCGGCTACCAGACCATTCTGGCAGGCAAGATGCACTTTGTCGGGGCGGACCAGCTCCACGGGTTTGAAGAGCGCCTGACAACGGACATTTACCCCGCCGACTTTACATGGGTGCCCGACTGGAGCGACCGCGATAGCCGCCCGGACTGGTACCACTCCATGGATTCCGTGCTCAATGCCGGGCCTGTCCTGCGCAGCAACCAGCTCGATTTTGATGAAGAAGTTGCCTTTGCCACCCGGCGCAAACTGTACGATCTGGCCCGCACAAAAAACCAGCAGCACCCCTTTTGCCTTGTGGCCTCCTTTACCCACCCGCACGACCCGTTCAACATTACCCCCAGATGGTGGGATCTTTACGAGAACACCCCCATCCCCCTCCCACGTGTGGCTGCGCCCGATCCTACGCACCCGGCCGAGTTGCGCATCCGCGAAGCCTGCGGCATTAACGCAGCCCCGCCAACGGAGGCAGACATCCTGCGCGCCCGCCGCGCATATTTTGGGGCGATTTCCTACATAGATCACCAGCTCAAACAGCTGCTGGACACATTGGCCGAAACCGGGCTGGACAAGACAACCGCCATTATTTTCACCAGCGATCATGGTGAAATGCTGGGCGAACACGGCCAGTGGTACAAAATGTCCTTCCGCGAGGGGGCAGGCCGCGTGCCGCTTATTATTACCCTGCCAGAGCAGGCGCAGGCCCACCGCATTACGCAGGCTGTCAGCCTGGCCGATGTGGGGGAAACCCTGTGCGCACTGGCCAATGCCCCAGCGGCCCCCTCCACGCATGGTCGCGACCTGAGCCCCTGCCTTGAAGGCAAACCTCTGGAAAAAGACGAGATTTTTGGGGAATATCTGGGCGAAGGCACCTTCGCGCCAACAGTCATGATCCGCCGTGGCCCGTGGAAGTTTGTCCACACCCCCGAAGACCCGGACCAGTTGTACAACATCCACCATGATGCGGACGAAACCCGTAATCTGGCCGCCCACCCCGAGCACGCCCAGACCGCCGCCGCATTTTTGCACGAAGTCTACCAACGCTGGGACTTTGCCGCCCTGTACCGCAACGTGCTGGCCAGCCAGCAACGGCGCGCCCTGATCAAGCAGGCACTGGCCACGGGGCACTGTACGCCATGGGACTATCAGCCCCCCGCAAACGCACACCGCCAATACATCAGAAATCACAAACCTCTGGAACAGCTCGAAGCCGAATCACGGCTGCCTTACCAGAGGAACGGATAAAACAGCCATGGTTCACACCCCTTTTACGCACCGGATCACCTTTGCTCTGGTGCTCTCCACCAGCACGGTTTACGCGGCCAGTGCAGCCCAGCAGAGCCTGCCCAGCGCACAGCAGCAGACCAAGGCCAACGCGCTACAGCCACCAAACCCGTTGTGGCACAGGCTGCCGCGCCGCAGAACACGGGCAAACTGGAGGAAATAACGGTCCGCTCCAACAAGCGCGCGCAGCAGGCCAATACAACGCCCGCATCCATTGTGGCACTCAGTGGCAAAACCCTGCAAACAACCGGGGTGCGTGACGCACTCAGCCTTGCACGGGATGTACCCGGCCTTATGGCGGAAACCACATCCGGCTCAGCCAACCCGCGCTATCGCCTGCGCGGTATTGGCACCAACGATTTTTCGGCCAACATGACAACCGCCGTAGGTGTTTCCGAGGATGATGTGTTCCTCGATAGTGGAGCATCGCAGGGTGTGCCGATTTATGACCTGGACCACGTAGAGGTTTTCAGGGGGCCACAGGGCACCTTGCAGGGCAAGAACACCACGGCGGGCATGGTTTCCTACTATACCAAAAAACCCACCAATACGCTGGATGGTTACGTACGCGGCACAGCAGGCAATTACGGCCTGTGGGGGGAAGAAGGCGCTCTGGGCGGGCCTATTATAAAAGACAAGCTGATGGCCCGCTTTGCCATAGTCAACCGGGATTACGACGGACAGTACTATAATGGCAGCCACAAGAACCCCACGGGAGGCTACCAGTATTACGATATGCGCGGGCAGATTCTGGCCAAGCCTGTCGATAATTTGTCCATTCTGGTTAAAATGCACCTTGGCCGCAACAAGACCAAGGTGCCCATAGACCATGTGGGCCTGCTACCCGGTGGGGAGGATGCACAGGGTTATACCCAGACCTCCACCCGCAATATCCAGAACAACGGGCGCACGGATGCCACCACCCGGCGTGCGGGCCTGTCGGTCAATGCCAAATATGATTTTGAAAACGGCTGGAGCCTTGCCAATATTTTTGCGCTGGAGTGGAACCACTTCAACGTTTTTTCGGATGATGATGCAAGCCCCGCCCCCGTGGATTATCAGGAAAACATAGGCGGCGTTGCACGGGTGCTGAGCAACGAGGTCCGGGTTGTTTCTCCCCAGAACAAAAAAATACGTTATGTGGGCGGCGTCTATTACATGCGCAACCTCACCCAGTCCTATAGCCAGCAGCCCCTGTACAGCCCCATAGACAGCAGCTTTGGCACAGGGGGCAATGCCTCCAGCTTTAACATCAGCACGCAGGATGCTGCCGTGTTCTCGGCCCTGTCCTTTGACCTGACCTCCCGCCTGACACTGGATATTGGCGGGCGCTTTACCTCGGAAACACGCAGCGCCAATGGGGAAGCATGGGCCTATAACACGGACCCTTCCAACCCCTACAATGCCAGCAACCGTGCGCTCACCTACATCAACACAAACACAAACACCTATCTCAACCCCAATACGGGGCAGGCCATGGTTGGCCCACCCCTGAGCAAGACGTTTAACAAGGACAGCGAGGACGCCAGCCTTAAATACCGCATAGCACCGGGCATTATCGCCTACCTGCGCTATGCCCGTGGCTTCAGGACCGGCAACTACAACACCTATGTTGCCACCACATCCGACTTCAGCCTGTATAACCCTGAAGAGCTGACGGATTACGAAGGCGGGGTAAAGGCACGGATCTGGGGCGGCAAGGCGCAACTCAACCTTTCGGGCTTTCATTACGACTACAACAACATGCAGGTCACCATCCTGCAAAATACGGGAACCCACACGACCAACGCCGCACAGGCCGTATCGAACGGTTTTGAATTTGAAGGGCAGGTACGCCCCCTGCAAAACCTGCTTGGCTCCTTTGGCGTAACCTACCAGGACGCACATTACACCAATTTCAAAAACGCCAGTGCGCCAACGCCCTTTAATAGCGGCAACCCGGTGGACCTGTCCGGCCAGCCGCTTGAACGCGCACCACACGTAACCGCCAACTTTTTGCTCAGCTATAAAATCCCTGTCTCCTTTGGGGATTTTACGGTGCAGACAGACTGGCGTTACACAAGCCGCTACCGTTTTCAGGCATGGTCGGACAGCCACGCCACAACCCCTGCCGCCTTTTTGGCATCCCCCCAGATGCAGGCTCTGGTACGGCATGCTTTTTCACAAAACCCGGTTATTACGGGCAATGTGCGCGTGGCATGGCACTCGGTGGATGAAAAAACGGAAGTGGCCTTCTGGCTCCATAACGTCACCAACCAGATGACCTACACCAACGCGTTTGGCGAATTTTTCAATCGCAATATCAGCCGCTATCCGGGCGACCTGCGCGCCTTCGGGTTTGAAGTCATGCGGGCGCTGTAATGGTCGGGGGGCTACGCAACCGGGCCGGGCTGCTGGTGCTGGCCGCAATCAGTGCGGCAGACTGCGCAGCCCATAGCATGAACTCACTTGGCCCGTTTGCCGTGGGCGAGCTGGTCCGTGGCGGGCAGTTCAGCATCATGCAGGCCGGGTTATGGAGCTGTGTGGAAATGCTGGCCTATGCCGTGACCATGACCGGTATAGCCCCCCTGTCTGCCCGGCTAAGGCTGCGTCTGGTGGCCCTGCTGGCTGGCATTGGGCTGGTTGTCGCACAGGCAGGCTCCGCCTTTGCCGTGGGGGTATGGCCCCTGCTGGCCCTGCGCGTGCTCTCCGGCGGCTGCCTTGGCGGGTTGAATGCGGTTGTCAATATCGGAGCCAGCCGGTTGGGCAAACCTGTGTTTGTGCTGGCCTTTGTTATGGTGGTGCAGACCGTTGTTTTTAGTCTGGCAAGCCTGCTGCTCCCCCATGCCAGTGCACTGGCCGGGCAGAAAGGTATTTTTCTGGCACTGGCAGGGCTTGTTGTTGTGCTGCTGCCACTCCTGTTTTTTCTGCCCGATACGGTTCTGCCTGCCCCCGGCCCCAACCCGCAGGCCGGTTATGCCGCCCCCGCTCATGCTGCCCCTGTGTGGGCTTTGCTGGCCGTGCTGTTTTACACCGGCGGCAGTCTGGCGGTATGGCCTTTTACCCAGCGGATTGGCCTTTCTGTCGGGCTGGCACCCTCCTCTTTTGGGGTTTTGTCGGCTGTTGCCAATATTGCGGGGCTTGCGGTCTGCCTTGCTACAGTGCTGCAAAGCCGCAGGCACATAACCAGCCCCCTGCTTGTGCCCGCCCTTGTGCTGGCAGGCGGCGTTTGCGTGGTACAGGCCTGCCCGCCCACGCCATGGCTGTTCTGCACCGCCTTTGTCCTGAATTATGCTGCGTGGTTCTTTGTGTACCCCAGCCTTGTCGGCCTGACCTGCCTTGTGGACCCCACAGGCAAGCTGGCCTCCCGCGCTGGAGGGGCGTGGATGTTCTCTCAGGCGGCAACAACGCTCTTTGCCAGCGCCACCCAAACACATGGGCTTTACCTGTGGACCGGCCTGTTCAGCCTCGCCCTATGCCTTTGCGCGGCTCTGGCCACCCTGCGCGTAACCCGCCCCCATGCGGGCAGGCCCGGCATGCAGCAGGCCACCCAGCCCGCCTATTCCGCCTGTGGGCCAAACACGGGCACAGGCCCGGACTAAAGCCACAACCCGCCCCAGACGGCACACCGCGTAAGGCATGCCGCATGCAGGCAGCACAAAAGGCAACATAGCCTGCCCGCCTGCGCATATAAGGCATGGACAAGCAGGGGGAGCGGGTTCTATTTTCCGCCGGTTATGACCTCCTTACCCGCCCCCACCCGCATCGGCATTGATTTTGGCACAACCAACAGTGTTATTGTCATTGCGCGCCCCGACCGCACGATCCAGACCATCCGCTTTGCCACGCCTGATGGTGAGCCTTCGGAAACCTGCCGCACACTTCTGGCCTTATGGCAGGACATGGAGGGCGGGCGGCGCGTGCAGCACCGCGCAGTTGGCGCGCATGCCATTGAAGCGCATCTGGATGACCCGGCCGAAACGCGGCTGATCATGTCCATGAAATCCTATCTCGCACAGGCCAGCTTTCGCGAGACACAGGTTTTTGGCCAGCGCCTGTCGCTTGAAAGCCTGATTGCCACCTTTTTGCAGGAACTCATGGCCCTTGGTGGACTTTCCCCCGCCCAGTGCCATGTGACGGTGGGCCGCCCCGTGCATTTTGTGGGGGACAATGCCGATGATGCTCTGGGGGAAACCCGGCTCCGCGCCGCCTTTGCCCAGGCAGGCTTTGCCGATGTTACGGTTATGATGGAGCCAGAGGCCGCGGGCTGGCGCTTCATGCAGCGGCTGGACCGGCCTGCAACGGTTCTGGTCGGGGATTTTGGGGGTGGTACAAGCGATTTTTCCGTCGTGCGTTTTGACCCCAGGGGCCAGACCGCAACGCAGCCACTAGGCCATGCTGGGGTTGGGCTTGCAGGAGACCAGTTTGATTTTCGGATCATAGACAACGTGGTGGCCCCCTACCTTGGGCGGGACTGCACCTTCCGCATCATGGGGGGGGAACCATTACCCGTACCGGTTGAATGGTACCATGCACTGGCGCGCTGGCACCGGCTCTCGCTCATGCGTACACCACGTATCCTGAACGAAATCGAGGATGTGGCGCGCACGGCCACCGAGCCCAAGAAGCTGAAGAACCTGATCGAACTCGTGCGTGAACAGCGCGGGCAGGAACTCTACAACGCCGTATCGGCCACCAAGCGCGCGCTCTCCACCCACACATCGGCAGACCTGCACTTTACGCAGCCGGGGCTGGATATTCACACCACCATCCAGCGTGAGGATTTTGACCGCTGGATCGCGCCCGACATTGCAAGGCTGGGCGCAGGCATAGAGGCCGCCTTGCAGGAAGCAGCCCTCCCCCCCGAGCAGATCGACCGCGTGTTCCTGACCGGCGGCACATCGTTTGTGCCTGCGGTGCGCGCCCTGTTTACCTCCCGCTTTGGGGCTGAAAAGGTGGAACTGGGCGGGGAGTTTGTCTCGGTCGCTGAAGGGCTGGCTCTGGCGGCAGCGTAAAAGCTGCCTGCCCTCCTGCCCTTTGGGGGTTAGGCCGCACTGGCGCAGGCTTTTATGTCTGCTGCCAGCCGGTCCACCTCCGCCATGTCCGCATCCCATGCGAACATAAAGCGCGCCCCTCCGCCGATAAAAGTATAAAAGCGCCAGCCACAGGCCCGGAGCCGCTCCAGCGCAGCAGGCGGTGCATGAATGAAAACACCATTGGCCTGCACCGGAAACATGAGCGAAACACCGGGCAGGCCCACCACCTGTTCGGCCAGCCTGCGTGCGCAGGTATTGGCATGCCGGGCGTTACGCAGCCATGCCCCGCTCTCGAGCATACCCACCCATGGGGCGGATAAAAACCGCATTTTGGAAGCCAGTTGCCCGGCCTGCTTGCAGCGGTAATCAAAACCATCAGCCAGGGCGCGGTCAAAGAACAGAACGGCCTCGCTGACGGCCATACCATTTTTGGTGCCACCAAAACACAGCACATCCACCCCGGCCCGCCATGTCATGTCTGCCGGTGTGCAGCCAAGGGCTGCGCACGCATTGGCAAAGCGTGAGCCATCCATATGCAGATACAGCCCGAGTTCACGGCATGTCTGCGCCAGTGTGCGAATTTCGGACAGGGAATACAGCTCCCCCGTCTCGGTCGGTTGCGTAATGGTTACGGCCCGTGGCTTGGGGTAATGAATATCGCTCCGGCAGGTGGATAACAGCCTGACATCCTGCTCGGTCAGCTTTGCACTTTCCGTCCGGGCGACAAGCAGTTTGGAACCGTTGGAAAAAAACTCGGGTGCTCCACACTCATCCGTTTCCACATGCGCGTAGGAGGAACAGATCACGCTGTTATAGGACTGGCAGAGAGCCGCCAGCGCCAGTGAATTGGCCGCCGTGCCGTTAAAGACAAAAAAGACCTCGCACTCCTTTTCAAACAGGACGCGAAAAGCGTCTGCCGCCCGGCTGGTCCATTCATCCTCCCCATAGGGGATCAACGAGCCGATATTGGCCTGCATCATGGCCTGCCATGCCTCGGGGCACATCCCGGCATAGTTATCGCTTGTAAATTGCTGACGCGTGTTCATCGCTCATCGTCTTTACCGCATTGTGGCAGGCACGCAGCCTTAACCACGGTGGACAACAGGGGGCCACGCGCAGGCTGCGCACGGCCTTTTACATCAATACGTCTGGCGCAGGGGCGCGTTAGTTGACCGTGTAGGTCACCAGCACAAGGTAGATCACCAGCAGGACATTGGTCAGCAGGAAAACCGGCGTCAGCCGCGCCCAGCTCCGGGTAGCAACCGCCATGACCGTATAGGCAAAGCACCCCGCGCAAATCCCGATCATGAGGTTGGCGGTTGTGACCGTCAGCAGCACGATCATACCAGCAGAAACACTCTGGAGCGGGTCGGATATATCCAGCTCCGTCAGGCCTTCCATCATCAGAATCCCCACCATCACCAGCGCTGCTGTGGTGGCCTGTGGGGGAATACAGGCAATAAGGGGCCAGAAAAACGCGCTCAGGCCAAACAGTATGGCTACGGTCAGGGTTGTCAGGCCCGTGCGGCCGCCTGCCTCCACCCCGGTTGCGGATTCAACATACGCCCCCACGGTCGGGCTCCCCAGACACGCCCCCACAATGGAGGCCAGCCCATCGGCCAGAAACGCACGCCGGGAGTTCATGAAATTGCCTTGCGCATCCATCATGCCCGCCCGCCGCGTGACCGCGATCATGGTCGCTGTGGCGGAGAAAAAGTCGGACAGGAAAAAATAAAGGGTCAGGGGCAGGACCAGAAAAAAGTTGTGGAAGAACTCAGTCGTATCAAACGCAAACAGGTACGCGCTGGGCGCGTGGGGCAGGGCCACCGCCTGCGCAGGTAGAACAGTCATGACATGGCCCGGAGAGGTCTGGATAAACAGCCCCGCCACCGTAACCGCCAGAATGGACAGTAGCATGGCCCCCCGCACACGGGCCGCCACCAGTGCCGCGATGAGCAAAAGCGAGAGAAAAACCACCATGACCGAGGGGGAGCGCAAATCCGCAAAGGCAACGCCCCCGGCTGGGTCCGTTACAATCAGCCCCCCGCTGCGCAGGCCCAGATAGGCAATAAACAGGCCAATACCGGCCTGTAACCCAATACGGATAGAGGCAGGAAAGCCCCGCACAATATGCTGGCGCACATTGCTGAGCGACAGGCAGGTAAACAGAATACCCCCCACCAGCACCATGGTGAGCGCCGTGCCATAGGACAGGCCCATTTTCACCACGACAACCTGAGCAAAAACCGCGTTGGACCCCATGCCCGGTGCCAGCGCAATGGGCAGGCGTGACAAAAACGCCATAAGCAGGGAGCCACACATGGCGGCCAGCACGGTTACGGTAATCATATCCGCCCGGTTGGCACCCGTTACTGCCAGAATGGCCGGATTGACCGCAATAATATACCCCATGGCGCCAAAGGTTGTGAACCCGGCCAGCACCTCCGTGCCCACGCTGGACTGGTGGCCCGCCACATTAAACCCGAAGAGCTTTTGCAGGGATAAAACGGCTCTCATAATCAACAGCACTCCAGTTTCATGCGACCAGTGGGCTGCACCGCCACACCGGCGCGCTGCCCGTTGCCCCTACCAGACAATGGGGTGTGTCTGCCCGGACTGAACATTAACAAACCCTTCGGGCACGCTGGGGTTGGGGGACAGCAGCAAGCCGGAGTAAATGCCCCGTTGCCCTGAACACGCTCTCCCACCTGCACGCAGGCCAAGAATGAAAAACACCAAATTATACAACATGAAAACCTGTTACATGGGGTTTTGAGCACTCTCGTCCTGCGGATAGGTAATACAGTGATTATCCGCAACCACGGCCGCCTCTGTCAAACCTGCCGGGACGACATGCGACATGGATAGAATATGAAAAACCTTTATTCCATTGGCCAGAAGATAATCCGTGATAATGCGCCTGTGGCAGCGCCACCAGAGCACTTCCGCACACATGATCGCAACAACGGCGTGTTTCCCTGCTTCGATAAGCTGGGTCAGGCCGTGATGAAAATCCTCTCCCAGAGCGTAATCCGCATAATTATGAAAACTCTGCACACGCCAGAATGCATTGGTGTTGACCGGCACCGTCTTTGACCGTGGGCGACGGCCACCAAGGGCAGGAAAATGGCTATACCCTATTCCACAGGCCGCCAGTTCGGGCTGAAGATTGGTTCCGTCATAATCACGGTTACGACGGGAGTACGGAAAAGCCCGCACATCCGCGACCAGCGTCACTCCATAATGGCAAAGGAGCGCCATAAAATCATCCAGAGAAAGTGTTGAGTGTCCAATGGTGTAAAAAGGGTTGGAAACGGATATACTCGGCTCACAGTCATGGTTCACGCTGGATTTGGAGTTTTTCATGCCATCACAGTCCTTCGCAATCGGAGATATCGTATCCTGGAACTCAGAAGCCGGGCACGTCAGCGGACAGATCAGAGCCGTCCATTTTACCCCGTTTATGGTCAACGGCTATCAACATCACGCGACGCCGACAGAACCACAATACGAAATTGAAAGCCTTAAAACCGGTCATATCGCATTCCATAAAAGCACCGCCCTGAGCCTTGAGGACTGAAGGACGCGGCAGACCTGCTGGACCGGCATCCATGACCGATGATCGCATGTGACAGCACACCATGACCTGCACGGCACGCCAGGCAACCGGTTGCAGCACATGCTTTAACAAAGCCCCCAGAAAGCCATGTCCCGCTGGCAGAACATACCCCATGGCCGGATGGCAGGTTTTGCGGGGCATGAGATTTTGCCACAGCACAGTCAGCGGCTGATACCCGGAATTTCTCGGGCCCTTGCAGCGAGAAACTCCGCGCAGAGCCGTACTCGCGTCAGGTTTGTCCGCTCCGGTGCGATCAGCATGCTCAGCGGTGCCGCCGGAAGCGTGTAGTCCGGCAAGACCTGCTCAAGACGGCCATCCCGCAGGCAGTCCTCCACCAGCCAGCGATGGGCCGGGCCAAAACCCCGACCAGCCAGAAACGCATCACGCGCCGCCAGACCATGGTCAACAGTCAGGCGACCATGAAACGGCACAATATGGTCCCGACCTTCTGCATCCTGCAAAAGCAGCCGCTCCGATCCATGCACGCGCGACATCCGCACGCCCTCAAGGTCACGCAGATCCTCCAGCCGCCGCACCGGGCCATGGCGCGCCAGCCATTCGGGCGAGGCAACCAGCACGCGCTGGCTTTCACCCAGAGAGCGCAGCTTCATCGCGCAATCACTCAGGGGGCCAAGACGAATGGCGATATCAACGCCATCGCGCACCAGATCAATGCGCTCGTCCGTTAACCCGAATTCAATCCTGATACCGGGATTCTGGTCCTGAAATTCATAGATAAGGCGACTGATATACAGCACACCCAGTGCTCCGGTGCAGGAAATCCGCACGGTTCCGGCTGTCGCCTGCCGTGTATCGCGCATTTCCTGACCGGCCTGTTCGACAAGGGAGAGAATTTGCACGCAGTGCGCGTAATAGCGCGCTCCCTCATCCGTCAGTGCCGTGCGGCGTGTTGTCCGCGTTAGCAGCGAGACGCCCAGAGCCTCTTCAAGCTCACGCAGGTGCCGCGTAATCGTCGATTGCCCCGCGCCACTTTCACGCGCGACAGCCGCCAGATTACCCCGTTCAGCGATGCGCACAAAAGTCCGCATCCGCTCCAATGAAACCAGAGACTGTTCCATTTTCTGGCATTATACCTTCCGCTCGCCCCATATGGGAGGAGAATAGCTTATCGCCTACTCTGAGCGGAACACGAATTCCTCTGACAACAGCAAGGTCCGCTCATGAATATCCTGATCGTCTTCGCCCACCCCGAACGGCACTCCCTCAACGGCGCCCTGCTCGACGTTGCGGTTACCACATTGCAGGCACAGGGTCATAAGGTTCAGGTTTCCGACCTCTACGCCATGCACTGGAAAGCAAGCATTGACCGGGCCGACTTTCCGGATATCCCTGCAAACGAACGCCTGAGAGTGTCCTCCGCTTCCTCACGCGAGTTCGCCGAAGGTGGCCTGACGGACGATGTAACGGCCGAACAGGACAAACTGCGCTGGGCCGACACGGTTATTTTCCAGTTCCCGCTCTGGTGGTTCGCCATGCCCGCAATCCTCAAGGGCTGGGTAGATCGTGTTTATGCCTGCGGCTTCGCCTACGGTGTTGGCGAGCACAATGACCGCCGCTGGGGCGACCGCTATGGCGAAGGAACGATGACAGGCAAGCGCGCCATGCTGATCGTCACCACCGGGGGCTGGCCCGAGCATTATTCCGCACGCGGGATCAACGGCCCGATAGATGACCTGCTGTTTCCCATCAATCACGGCATCCTGTTCTATCCGGGTTTCACCGTTCTGCCACCCTTCGTGGCCTACAGGGTGGACCGGCTGGACAACGCGGGTTTTGACGTTCTGGCAGAACAGCTCCGCGAACGGATGCGTACACTGGCAACAACAGCCCCCATCCCGTACCGGCAGCAGAATGGCGGCGATTATCAGATTCCCACAATGGAACTCAAAACCGGGCTGGAAGCGCCGGGTACCGTCGGTTTTGACCTGCATGTGGCACTACCACCGCCGAAATGACCACCTGGGAGCCGTATGGCAGCCACCGGCTCAGAGCTTGGCGCGGTCAGGGCGTTACGCCGCGCCAACGCGGTCCAGCACAGGGCCACAGGCTCATTCGGCTCGGCCAAGTGCGACCACTGCGGGAAATGACGATGGCGTTCATTCACACCCATCGTAAGCACCTGGGTATCGGGCCGATCTGCCGTGAACTGGCGATCGCCCCGTCCCTCTGTCATGAACATGCCGCGCTTAAAGGCAGCCCTTGCCAGACGGGCTGCCCATGCGCGGCATGACGTGGAAACATCAGGACAAGATCAAACGTGTTTACGCATGTCCCGGATTTTTAGTGGTGAGAGGGCCTGACTGCCACAACCTCAATTTCCACCAGCCATCCCGGGTTGGCGAGTTGCGCTACACCAAAAGCAGACCGAACCGGCAGGTTGGGCTGTGACTTGGTGCCAAAAAACTTCGTGTACCCTTTCATCATACCTTCAAAATCAAGTTTTTTGGTTTGCGTATCCGCCACCATAAAAACATGCATCTGCACCACGTCTCCCATGGTCAGCCCCATGCCAGCAAGCGTATCCTCTATCCGTTTGAGAGCACCTTCCGTCTGTGTCGCCATATTGCCATAAGCTGCCAGACTTTTCTGCGGCGCTTTCGGGTCGATAACAGGAGCACCCATACCACTCAGATAAATGGTGGAAGAGCCTGAGGGCACTTCAATAGCTGACGCTATGGGAAAAGTAGCTTCGTTATGTCTGACCAGATCACTCTGGGCATATGCTGGCGCAAAAGACACTGATGCCGCCAGAACTGATGTTGTACAAAGGGCCCATCCCCATACGGCCTTGAATACACGCATGATCTTATTGCTCCTCGGCTGTCAGATGTGGGCGCATAAGAGCGACCTCTGACGGGTTCAGTTTATCTGTATAATGATTACCAAAATGCGTGCGGACATAATCCACCACATCTGCAATCTGCTGGTCATTCAACAAACCGGAAAACCACGGCATGGCTCCGTAACCGTTCAGGATAACGGTGGCAGGGTAACTGGCAACCTGCAAACGCGGATTATGCGCCAGAGCAGGAATTTGCGCCCCGGCACCCACAGCCCCCTGCCCTTCAGCCATATGGCAGCTCTGGCAGACATGGCGGTAAATCGCCTCGCCCGAGGGCAGGGCTTCCATTTTACCAGAAATTGCACTTGCACTGTCCGCCCGTGCAAAGCCCGCCGGTACAGCAGCAGCAGCCACCAGCGCCGACAAAAGGAGAAATTTACGCATCAGGCTGCTCCCAGGGCTCGTTTATGCAAACGTGTGACCGCGTCCAGCGCGGATAGAATGGCGCCTTCCTGCCAGCACCCGACGTAAGATGCATGCTCGCCAGCCAGAACCAGTCTCTGGTCAATGGAACACAGCGTCTTATAGTGCGTCTTGCGTGCCTCTTCGCTCCACATCGAACAGCACCCCAAAGTCCATGGCACCCGGCTCCATGCAAAACTCACACCATTCAGAAACTCCTTCCGGTATTGAGGATGAAAAGCCAGACCCTGCCTGATGCCCTGCTCCAGTCGTTCCTGAGGGGTCATGCCCGCAAAGTCATATGCCGCCGGGCCAAACATATAGCCCCCAAGCAGCACGGCTGGTCCTTTGGAAAAAATGCCGTGGCTTGGGTAGGAAATCTGGCTGATGGGCTGATCCGTAAAGCTGATGCCGCCGTAAATCTGATCATCTTCTTCCCAGAAGCGGCGTTTGAACTCCAGACCAAGCTTAACGGAGGACGCATAAGGCACGGCACCGATGGCGGCTTTCATGCCATCACTCACCTGCACATCCAGCTGTGACAGAATGGAAAGGGGAATTGTGCACACACAATAGTCAGCCTTTGCCTGACGGACCACCCCCCCATGCTGCATGTCATTATAGGTAACACTGACACCATGTTCATCCTGATGAATGGCCGTAACCTTGCAGTTGAGTTGCAAAAGGTCTTTAACCTGCCGGGTAAAGGCCTTACCAATATTGTCCATTCCCCCAACAGGCTGGAACATGGTTGTCTGCATATCCAGCCGCTCATGGAACGCCATCCAGTTCCACATGCCGGATTTCCAGATTTCACCTCTCTGCATCAGGTCGGACGGTATCGGGGCACCATTCAGTCCGCCACCCTGTGACTTTTCAAACCCGCGTCGTAACGAGCTGATGTTACCCTTTGCATAAGTCAGGTCCGGCGTAAGCGCACCCCAACCCTGCATGGCGTTTTTCAGATGCGCCACTTCATCCGGGGTCACCAGATCATCCAGTTTATGCTGGTCCACAGCTTTAGCCAGAAGCTCGGCCGTAAAGCCGGTAAAATCAGCGGCCAGTTCCCGGTAGCGTACGGCTTTGCCACCAAAAGAGCCCGTCGAATGGAGCCAGCTGTTATGGTTCAGCTCAATAAATGGTTCCAGCTCAACACCAAACTCGCGGCAATAGTACAAAAGCCCCTGATGATGGTAGGGGATACGCCACGGACCGGGGTTGATGTAGTTCCCCGGTGCAAAGCCGACTTTCTGTGTGGCTCCGCCCAGTTCCGTTACTGTGTCCCCTCCGCGGAGGCTGATGTTACGCCCACCGCTACGCGTCTGGAATTCAATAATTTTAACATCATAACCCGCTTTACGCAGTTCATAGGCACTGAGCATCCCCGCAAGCCCAGCCCCCAGAACCAGAACGGAAGTCCCTTTTTTAGCACCAGACAGCTTGGGAGGACCGGAAAAATCCGTTCCCATCGCATGGCCCATACTGGTCATGGCCTGATACAGCGCCACACTCCCCGCTAACGTGCCAATACGGCTCAGAAGTTGCCGCCGTGTTTGTGACCGGGTGTTTGATGGACTTGCCATTGAGTATCCCTGCTTTTTCTTTTACCCACGGTTCCGGTAAGACCGAACCGGAAAAAAATACATGACGCATGAAAACATACGTCATGTATAGCCTGTTTTAGAAGTCTGCGTTCAGGCGACCATAGTAGTAGGCACCCGTAATCGGCACCTGAAGAGAGAACTGGTCGTACGGCTGTGCGCCACGGGAGTTGTTGATCTGCGCAACCATACGGGGTTTGACATCGGCAATGTTGTTCACGCCAACAGCCATGTGCCAGTTTTTGTTAAAGCGGTAGCCAATTTCAATATCGGTCATCCAGCGTGGTGTGTTCTTGAACTGGTTGAAGCAGGTATTGGAGTAAGCCAGCTTTCCACCACCCGCGCAGAGTGTGTTCTGGTTCTGCCAGTCATAGTAGGTCAGCATGGACGTTGTTTCGCCATACCGCGTTTCACGCACGTTAAAGTCCCAGTTCTTGTAACGGTAGAATGCGTTCAGGATAATCTTGCTACGTGGATAGGCCGTTGTGATGTAAGAAACGTTCTGTGCATTCAGCAAAGGATTACCATTTGCATCCAGTGAATTATGGTGCAGGCGCGTCCGGTTGAGGTCAAGCGCCATGGTCAGCGCCAGAGTACCCGCCTTGCGGAAGCGGAAGGTATAATCAGCCTTGATATCCAGACCCTGCGTACGGGTGCTGGCTCCGTTGGTCATGAAATATGCTGACACGTTGTCAGCAATCAGACCATTGGAGGGCAGCAGATAACCAAGCTGCTCAATGGCCGAAATCGCGCTGGCGCCATTGACCGTACCGCCACCGACAATACGGTCACGCAGGTTGATCTGGTAAACGTCCGCTTCGATATGAAAGCCGTTGATAGGCTCGATAACAATACCACCGCTGGCGCTGACAGAACGTTCCGGTTTAAGCTTGCTCGCCCCCAGTGCGCTGGCCGCGGCCGAATCAACCGGCAACAGGCCGGAAGCGCCGTTGGGGTCCACGTTCATGGCGGAATAATGCTGCTCCGGCAGTGTCGGCGCACGGAAACCCGTGCTGATGGTCCCGCGGAAGGCAATACGCCGGGTTACATCATAACGGGAGGAAACCTTGCCGTTTTCCGCATTTCCAACGTCTGTGTAATGCTCAAAACGCCCGGCAAAATCCAGATCCCAGTTTTTGAGCGGATGGAAGTCACCATCCACATAACCTGCCCAGATGTCACGGCTCCAGCTCCCTGAACTCTGTGGGCCGATACCTGCATAGCCCTGCGTGCCGCCCAGAAGGTAGGATGCCTCGTCCCCTGCTGTCAGGTCATACGTTTCCAGCCGGTGTTCACCACCAAAGGCCAGCAGCATCGGAACTTTCTGGGCAATGTTGAAATGCCGCCGGAAATCGAGATTATTGGTCCACTGTGCCAGCCGGTATGTTTCTGCGCGCACGATTGTCGGGGTCCAGCCACATCCAAGCGGTGAATAGTTGGCCGATGTGCTATCCGACGAGCAGGAAGACGACAGCATGCCTGTATTGGCGGTATTTTTATTGCCGATCTTGGTTTCGTCAGCGCCGTAAGTGGTGCTCAGATCCCAGTCAAAGCCGAACAGGCTGTCGCCTTTAAGGCCAATGGTCGCTGCGTAATCGTTTTCCTGAATGGTTTCGAGCGGGGAAAAACCAGAAGGATAATAGGTCGGCGCGATGGTGGGAATGCGGTAGTTTTCGTATGCTTCCCCATAACGGTGCGCGTACGTGATCAGACCATAGAACTGAATGGCGTCAGTAATTTTCTTACCAAAATCAATGCCAAGATTTTCCCGCGTTTCTTCGGGCGTGCTCATGATCTTGTTGGAATCAAGCGGCACCTGCATGGCGTTGGGTACCACACCGTTATAATACCCGGTTGTGGTTGCACCATCGGGCCAATACCCCAGCAAACGGTGATCTTTAGTTTTGACAACGTAATGATCTGTATGCGTGATCTGGCCTGAAAGATGGATATAACCATCTTCCCCCAGTTTCAGCCCGCCATCTGCGTTCAACTGATACTGCCAGCCATCACCGTTATAGGCATTGGCCCCGGTCTGGGCCGACATATGCAGGCCGTGGTCTTCTTTTTTGGTAATAATATTCACAACGCCCGCAATGGCGTCTGAACCATACATGGCGGCGGCACCGTCTTCCAGCACTTCAATATGGTCAATCGCATTTGCTGGAATCATGTTCAGGTCAACGCCCGTCGAACCAAACTGGGGGCCCGCGTCTGCCACGATGTTTGCCGTGGAATGACGGCGCTTGCCATCAACAAGAACCAGCACTTCGTTCGGGTTGAGACCACGCATCTGAATGGAAGATGTGAGCGCGGCACTGTCAGCGGCCATGGCCTGCACGTTGATCGACGCGTATGTCCGTACCAGCGAATCTGCCAGATTAACCTGCCCCGAACGGCGCAGGGTCGCGGCCGTTACAACGGTCACAGGGGACGAGCTTTGCCTTGCCTTACGGTTGGTCGAGTGGGTGCCGGTTGAAACGTTAACGGTTTCGACATCCCCTGCATATAAAGCTCTTGTGTCGTCCTTTTTGCGGGCCGCCTGTGTTGAGGCTGCCGTTGTAGCGGGACCTGTCGACTTAGCCGCGACCTTCCCGGACTGTTCGTGCTGAATTTTCCGATGTGTTGTAGCAGTACCTGTCGTTTCAGCCACAGAAAGCGAAGGCAGAACGGTGCAGAGTGTGGTGGCAAGCAGAGAAAAGCGGCGCGCTAATCGCATGTTTCATGTCCCACTTGTGAAGCATTATTGCTCCATCCGCCGTATTACATTTCGGAATAGGAATGATATAGAAAAAACATATCTGCCGCGCCAATTCTGCATAACGTTGCGAAAACGCAACAGATAGCCTCCCCACCAGATCAGGCCAGCCCATGACTAACTTACGCAAAACTGGCTGTTTTGCGCCATCTATATGGCTTTTATCATGTGGACCGATGAGGCAGAACCACCCGGCCTGATCTGCTGCACCTTTGTCCGCAAAGGCTGGCGCAACGCCAGTTCCATACTCCCCGCAGGCTGTGGGATTCGGATTTTACTGACATTTCCACATGGCCGGACTTTGTAGATGCCACTTTTATCATGACATATCCGCCCGCGTGATTATGGGCTGCTCTCCTTCATCACCCACTCATACTGAAGCGGCTGGACAAGTATTTGTACAGACAGAATCGAGCCCATTCCATCTCCTGCCCCCTTTACTGGACCTTGGATCGGTACAGAGTAGGCCAGTCACCCGACGCGCTGCCACCACAGCCAAGCTGAAAAGTCATTCCCGTCAGAACGAAGTGGTGGCCGTCCCACCGCCATGCATGAGAAGCACCACAGTAAGCCTGTCCCATGCCTTTATAAAAATCCGTAAGAGTTGCAGTTCCCCCATCAAAATCAGGGCTTACCACAACGCCTCCTTCATCACCCGTATCCTTCTTGCTCAGAACGGGGCCTGGAAGACCCGCGGGCTCTGGGCGGCCATGACCTGTGCGAGGTACAACAAAAACCAGAAACATATCCTGATATGCTGCCACCCTGCACCCGACCAGAACAAGCGCATTATTCTTGTCCAGCCCGTAAACCTCTGCTTCCAGAAGATCACCAGTTTCTTGATCCGGGCTGTCACAACCCTGCTTTTTTATGAATCTGGCCTGCGCCCTTTTTGTCCATGCCAGCAAGCGATCACGCTCCATGCGGGCAAGAAGAATAGCGTGCTGAGCAGATGGAACAGGCGACAGCAGCGGCGCGGGAGGTACAAGGTCGGCTGCTTTTGGTCCCATGCCGATCAGTGCGGTTGCGCCGCCCACTCTTCCCTGACGATCATCCATACGCAGCAATGCGGCACTGAGCCCGCTCAACGGCACAATCGCGTCCCCCACCTGCACCCTGTTCGCGTTGCACAACTGCGCCACAAACATTGCAACAACTTCAGGCCGCTTACTAAAAAGGGTGCTGACACCATCCCGTGTGTTGAGTGTCCATGCGGAACGGTCCAGCAATAGCGGCGTGCCGTCCATACGCAGGTCGCTCAGACCAAAGGAAAAATCTGCGGTCAGCCGCGCCTCAATCACGCCATTCGGTCCGGCACCACGAATAAAGCGCAGGTCAACCGCTCCATTGACTGGCGCGGTCTCTGGCTCTTTGTCTGACATGATTGAGGTAACATCATCACCCAGCAAAAATCCTTTGGCTTCGCAGGTCAGGGCGTTGTCACATGCGACCAACCATGACCCATACGCGTCATAAGAAGGCGCTGCTGCCTGCACTGCTCCGCTCATAATCAGGAATGGAAAGATCAGAAGCATGCATCTTTTTTCCATCCCATCCTCTTTCCGCATATCTGATGAAGCGCCCCCTGCAGAAGGGCCACTCTAAACGGCACCTCTGTACACTCAGCCCGTGGCCTTCAGCATATGGGCAACAGGTCTGGCCCGGGCAGCAGCGAAGAACGGCATGGCCAAACCCCTCTACAAAATCGCGCTCTCTTCACCCCGAGTTGCTGTTTGGACATTCATCCATAAACTCATGGTTACCTGAAGATCTCCAGTTTTTCCTGCATGGGAAGCATTTGGATAGACCTGATAACCTAAAATATGACACTCTGCGCAATATATAGGTAATTCTCTAAATATAAATTACCAATGGAATTATCCATACACTCATATATTATGACGGAATATCTAAATTTGTGATTTTTTCAATGTGATATCTGGGACGTCGCTTGGTTTCCAGATAAATTTTCCCTATGTATTCTCCAACCACTCCCAGAGAGAGCATTTGAACGCCGCCCATAAAAAATATAGCTATTGTAACAGATGCCCAGCCAGGAACGGTATGACCGCTGATTTTTCCAAACAGAGCGTAAGAAATCATTAAAAATGAGAATATAGAAATTAGAAAACCAGTGAGCGAAATAAACCTCAGCGGCGTTACACTGAAAGACGTAATGCCTTCAACAGCTAACGCAAGCATTCTTGATATTGGATATTTTGTTTCTCCTGCCATGCGTTCCAGGCGTGCATATTCCACTGTTGTGGATTGAAAGCCAATAAGTGGAACAAGACCACGCAGGAATAAGTTGCGCTCAGGATACTCCAAAAGAGCTTCCAGAGCCCTCTTGTCCATCATCCGGAAATCTGCATGATTTGAGATTAAGTTAACGCCCATAAACCGCATTAACCGATAAAAAAACTGTGCTGTTTCTCGTTTAAAGAAGGTATCGCTGGTTCTATCGTTACGGACTCCGTAAACGACATCAAATCCATTTTTCCAGCACGCAATCATCCCTCTTATGGCCTGAATGTCGTCTTGCAAATCTGCATCCATGCTCACAATAACATCGCAATCCGTTGCTGCGTCCAGACCTGCAAGAAGTGCCGTCTGATGCCCTTTATTGCGAGAAAGCTTTAATCCTACAATGTTCAATCCACTAGATTTTGACTGACTGCAAATAATATTCCACGTTTTATCTTTACTTCCATCATCTACAAGTAAAATATAGCTATCTTTACTAATTACTCCATCATCAATGCAGCTCGCGTAAAAATCTTTTACATGCGAAATCGTTGACCCCAGAATTTCCTGTTCATTATAACAAGGCATGACGATCGCCAAACGGGGCGCGTTTTGCCTCATTGGAGAAAGGGAGCCATCATCGCAAGTCATGTTCATGTCTTACCTAGTCAACGATAAAGGCCTTCATTATCAACCCATTTATCCCAATGCAAACTGAACATGGATACAATGGAATATCAGGGCGACATCCATCCCCGGCTGGCGGCCAGTTCCGCTTGTCTGGACCGCCATGGGGCCTCCATCAAACCGGCTGCTCTGGCGTATCACGTCTGCCTACGCCCCAGAGACCCCACCACCGGGGAACTGGAAGCATGGCCCATGCCCTAGTAAAAATCTTGTCCGATGCGGAGTTGTAAATATGTCTTACTGATGCGGTTGGATACAGTCGGCGTTTGTCGAGTTAGGCTGAGAGCAAGTCGGCAGTTTAGTGGGACGATCCGCCACAGTCAGTTGTGTTGGGTCGGCAATAGCAACTCTGGTTTGGTTTCGAAACAGATGCTCACGGAGAAAGGAAGCTATGAACAGGAGTCGGATATATGCTGACGTGGTAGCTGAGTATGATCGTGAAAAAGTGCGAAGGGCAATCGCGTTTGCACTTAACCTATCCGGAGCAATGGAATAATATCTTTATGAATGAGAACGGAATCATGAATTGCCCCGGGTTTTGTGGAGACAGCAAGACCCGTGAGGTAAGAAGAATTCATGAGCAATAAATCGAAGCGTTTTCCGCCGGAATTTCGTGACCGTGCAACTCGCATGGTTCTGGAAGAAGAGAAAAACCATCCGTCACGCTGGTCTGCAGTGATGATAGCGCCAAAGCTGGATATTCACCCTGATACGCTGTCAAAATGGGCCCGTTTACATGAACGGGCCAATGCGCCTGCAGTAAGTGACCTCCCTGATCGGGTGAAGATCAGACAACTGGAGCAAGAAAACCGCGAACTGCGGCAGGCCAATGAAATTCTGCGTAAGGCATCTGCTGCAGAACGGCCCGGTGCTGAAAGAAGGCAGCACCTTCGGCGTCTCGGAGAGCGACCGCATCGAGGTGCATCTCCAGAATTCAACCCGTTTTGACAATTTGCCCGTTATCGCGGCAACACTTGGCGCAAGTCAATTAGCGACAACGAAGTGAAGGGGTCGCAGACCGAGCGCAGCGTGGGGAAACAAAAAATGAGTCAGAGAACATTAGCGATGGTAGAAAATGAATATTTAGAAAAGCCGAAAGGCCGCAAGATCGTTTCAGTAAAAACAAAATCTAGAAAGTTCTATATATTGCTTCGCCCGGCACGTGCGAATCCAGCAGGTTGGAAGCTAATGAATAGTGACGCTCTCATGTCCGCTGGTCTGCGGCCGCTTATTAACGCACCTGACTCTTTAAATCGAAGTTTTTGCGAGTATCCTGTTCTGCCCCGGTTTTATGTCAGCAGGCGTCTGGGACGCAAACTTGCTGATTTTCAAAAAAATGGCTATTTCTGGATCATATCAGACCGAGCCAGGCAGGTTCTGCTTTCGATCAGTGAGACCGATTTTAGCTTCCTTGCAACTGAGGTGGAGGTCGATCCAGATCAGGAACCGCTTACACTTTGGCTCTGCGACGTCCTGCCCGTTTTGGACGCGGTCGACGAATCTCGCTCTGAAGTCAGTGTCGGCCGGAGCACGTCAGGGAAACGCATCCATTATGTTGGCGGTCTAAGCAAACTTTTCTTCGACGAAGCGATCGTAAACGGCCACCACGCCTTTCGTCTTGAGACTAATCCCGATTTCGTTATTGTAGATGATGTATTCAGAGAAGCGTTTAAACGTGCTGGCTTAAAGGGGTTAAGTTTTCGATGCGCGTCGAAACCTTAATGAAATTATAATTATCGTATTGGAGGCAGGGTTATGGTCGTTGCTTTGCAAGACCACCATATGATATCGAAAGATATTGCGTCAGACAATTAGGCAATTCAAGATCTAACTGAAGCGTGTTTATTTGATATTAATTCCCCGAAAAATAGAATATATTTTCCGGGGAATAAAACTCTGGCACAGGAATTGGGAATTTCTGTCCATGATGGCGCCCCCTTGCAATCATATGAAAATGAAGTCGGTAGTTACATAAATAGCTGAAAACGGACCTATAGTGATCAATGGACGTTGGTAAAGAGTGAAAGTCGGCGTTTGCCAAGTTAGGCTGAGAGCAAGGCGGCAGTTTAGTCGAACGATATGCTACGGTCAGTTGTATTGGATCGGCAACAGTAACTCTGGTTTGGTTTCGAAACAGATGCCCACGGAGAAAGGAAGCTTTGAACAAGGGTAGGATATATGCTGACGTGGTAGCTGAGTATGATCGTGAAAAAGTGCGAAGGGTAATCGCGTTTGCACTTAAAACCTATCCGGAGCAATGGAATAATATCTTTATGAATGAGAACGGAATCATGAATTGCCCCGGGTTTTGTGGAGACAGCAAGACCCGTGAGGTAAGAAGAATTCATGAGCAATAAATCGAAGCGTTTTCCGCCGGAATTTCGTGACCGTGCAACTCGCATGGTTCTGGAAGAAGAGAAAAACCATCCGTCACGCTGGTCTGCAGTGATGATGATAGCGCCAAAGCTGGATATTCACCCTGATACGCTGTCAAAATGGACCCGTTTACATGAACGGGCCAATGCGCCTGCAGTAAGTGACCTCCCTGATCGGGTGAAGATCAGACAACTGGAGCAAGAAAACCGCGAACTGCGGCAGGCCAATGAAATTCTGCGTAAGGCATCGGCATATTTTGCGGAAGGAGAACTCGACCGCCGGTTCAGGCCATGACGCGCTTCATTGAGGAACACCGGCACCCGCTTCGGCCGCCACCGTCTGGCCCGCGCGTTCGCTGCCGGTCAGGGCGACGCCACGGATACGAAAATCCTTGATCAGTTCAGCAAACTGGTCATTGTCGAGGAAGATGTTGGTATAGACGCCAACCGGCGCGCCCGCATCGTGAAACAGCTTTTCAAAAGCCAGCGCACATTGCGGCACACTGGGCGCATGCTTGGTGATGACCACATTGCCTGCCATCAGGTTCGGTCCGGCCACACGGGCAAGCTGATAATAGGGGAAGTTCCATGGCTCGATGCAGTAGATGATGCCAAGCGGCTGGTTGATGATCTTCGCGTGACCTTTCCTGACCTCCAAATGCGTAGGGGCAAGGATTTTCTCCGCGCCCTCCGCATAGAAAGAGAGAATATCAGCGGTGATATCAATCTCTTCCAGCGCATCGGACAGAGCCTTGCCCATTTCGGTTGCGATCAGGCGGGCATGCGTCTCGCGGTCACGGCGCAGCAGGTCGGCAGCCTTGGACATGATGATCTTGCGCTCGGCAATACCGCGCTTTTTCCAGTCGGTCTTCCACACATGGTCCGCACGCTCGACAATCGCCTGCATCTGCTGCGACGTATGAAGTTCAAATGTGCGTTCCACGGTTTCCGTGGTCGGATTGAGGGTCTGATAATAAAGTCATGCTTCCGTCGTCCGGTTACTCAGTATGGAAAGGATAATCGGTGTAACCATGCGCACCGCCGCCATACATGGTCGCCGGATCGAGGGGATTAAGCGGCCAGCCATGTTCCAGCCGTGCAGGCAGGTCCGGATTGGCGATGAACTTTCGCCCGAAGCCGATCATGTCCGCCCAGCCATGCGCCAGCGCCTGCTGCGCCCTGTGCAGGTCGTAACGGCCCGCATACAGGATGCGACCACCAAAGATGTCACGCACACCGGCACGAAAGGCGTCTGGCATTTCGGGCGCGTTGTCCCAGTCGGCCTCAGCCAGCGAGACATAGGCGACACCAGCTTCGGCCAGAACCCGTACAGCCTGCGTGTAGGTCTCCTGCGGATTACCCTCCAGCAGGCCCAGATAGACGCGCTCTTCTGTGGGTATGCCGAACAGCGGAGAAAACCGCACGCCCATCCTGTCGGGCGTGACCACAGCGGACACGGCCTCCACCACCTCACGCAGGAAGCGCAGACGGTTGGAGAGACTCCCGCCATAAGCATCGGTGCGGAAATTGGCACGCTCGGAGATGAACTGGTTGATCAGGTAGCCATTGGCCGCATGGATTTCCACACCATCGAACCCGGCTGCCAGAGCATTACGCGCCGCATGGGCATACAGTTCCACAAGGTCATGGATTTCGGGGACGGACAGAGCGCGTGGCATGTCTGGTGGCACCAGTTTGCCCGTACCCGGCCCTGTGGGAATGAACACGTTTACACCAGTTGCCGCCACGGCAGATGGGGCAACCGGCGCTTCGTGGCCGGGTTGTAACACCCGATGAGAAACACGACCGACATGCCACAACTGCGCAAAAATGGGGCGCCGCTTTGCATGCACGGCATCTGTGACGCATTTCCAGCCCGCGATCTGCCCGGGTGAGTAAATGCCCGGCGTCCAGGCATAGCCCTGACCACGGGGTTCGATCTGGGTGCCTTCGGTAATCAGGAAACCCGCCTGCGTACGCTGGGCGTAATAGTCCGCCATCAGTACGTTGGCGATATCACCGGGCTGTGTGCTGCGGCAGCGGGTCAGCGGCGGCAGGAATATCCTGTTCTCAAGACGCAGGTCGCCCAGTCGCACGAGGCTGAATAAAGAAGATGAAGACATGATCAACCTTGTTCACAAACACAGACCATTCATCTGGTCCTCATGTAAACATTGACCCGGCCTCATGTTTGCGCAAGAACGCACATAAATCGCCACTAGTGTCAGGAATGATACCATGCCCCGCATCCGTCACACCACGCTGGGGTGCAGTCCCGGCTACACGGTGGAAGCCACGCTCGAACTCTTTGGCGGGAAGTGGAAGGCGCTGATCCTGTATCACCTGTTCGAGGACGAGGTGCTGCGGTTTGGTGAACTGCGCCGCCGCCTGCCCAATGTCACACAGCGCATGCTCACCAACCAGCTTCGGGAACTACAGGCGGACGGGCTGATTTCGCGGACTGTTTTTCCCGAGGTTCCGCCGCATGTGGAATACGCCCTGACCGATGTGGGAAAAACGCTGAAACCTGTCATTCAGGCGCTCAAGACGTGGGGAGATCGGTATGCGCATTCTATCCAGCGAAACACTACCGCTGACTGAAACCGACCGCTGTCCCATGCTGCAATCACAGCGACGCTCCCCCCAAAAGCAACACGGCAGACAGGCGGCCGCAATATGGAGTGCTGACCTGAATATGTCAGCACAGCCTCCAATATCAGCAGTTCACTGACGACACGCGGTGGTGTCTCGGGCAAGGACGTGTCGTCATGCTGCCTGACACGTCATCCCGTCTTCCAGTGCGTGCAGGACCCTTATCGCCAATGTCCTGCAATCCAGACCCATCCCCCCGGGCCTGCCCGCCACGAACCCGGAACCCAGATGAGTCTCGGCATCGGCCGGGCAATCCAATGGCCCGGAATCCAGACATAGCGCCCGCGATGCCTCTTCCAGTGTCCGGGGTCCCATACAAACCTCTCCGGTGCTCCCGGCGGTGCAATCATCATCTCACGTGGTGCGGGCGGCGGGGGACCCATCATGACGACCTGAGCCTGCGCGCTCGAAATTGTCACACACAGGATAACCCCCAGTGTTACAGTATTTATTTTCATATACGCGCTCCGTATGCCTGCAAGGAAGAGACACTCCCATGACGCTGCAGCAGGATATTCCTAAAACAATCCCGCCTTTTTTTTAAGGGTGAGTACCCCCTCGCAGGCATGTTTTTTGTGGCGTACCAGAAATCATGCCATATTTTATTTCCGTACCGAACGCAGGAGGCGACCTGCCCGATCTGCGTAGCCTTCAGCCGATGACCCGGATCAGAAAGAAGCGAACGTGATTGGCAGACGCACGCTCATAAGCAGCTCATTGATGGCAGCGGCGACCATCGTTTCGAGCGGCGCCCACGCACAGATCTCCACGCCTGACGCAGAAAATCGTCGGCAGGATGCGATGCCGAACGCGCCTTCATCCGGCTTTCCAATCTGGCACGGACCGCCGCCGGGTGGTGGAGGCCCCGCTTCAGGCGAGCATGTCTCCAGCAGCGGGGCCGTCACAAACATTGCGGTGCCGACACTGACGGTCCTTCGTCCCGTAAAACCCAACGGAGCCGCGATGCTGATCGCAGGGGGCGGCGGGTATAAACGGGTCGAAAACGGGAAGGAAGCCATGCCCACCGCCCGGTGGCTGGCTTCTATCGGGGTGACAAGCTTCATCCTGACCTATCGCCTCCCAAAAGAGGGCTGGACTGTCGGCAGATCCGCGCCTTTTCAGGACGCGGAGCGCGCCATTCGCATCATCCGCGGTCAGGCACGCCATTTTGGCATCGACCCGCGCCGTGTGGGAATAGTCGGTTTTTCTGCTGGCGCTCATTTGCTGGGTATGCAGACAGCCTGCGCAAATCAGCTATCCTATGCGCCGCTCGACCTGGTGGATCAGATATCGGGCCGTCCCGATCTGACGTTGCTGATCTATCCCATTGTAACACTGGAACCACCGTATCAGCACACGTCCACGAGAAGCGTCCTGATCGGCGATCATCCAAGCCCTGCCGAAAGCGCGCGCTGGTCCGTGCAGACACATATTCATCCGGGGCTGGCGCCGTTCTTCCTCGTACAGGCGGCGGACGATCCCGTGTCAGACCCGGCCAATACCGCAATTCTTCAAGCGGCCTGCGACCAAAATCATGTAGAGGTCGTGCGTCACCTGTTTCCCACCGGTGGCCACGGTTTTGGTCTCGGAAAACCAGAAACCGCAACAATGCAGTGGCCCAGAATGGCCGAACAGTGGATGGCCGGGCACCAGTTTATCTGACACCCTGCGCCGCTGTGTGCGGATTGATCCCGTAATCACCATTCAGCACCGCGAGCGAAGCTTTCGATCGCTGTATCGCGGCTCACACGACATGCGTGGTGGTCACTCCCACGACTTATCCGCCCCATATGCGTCCATCCTCGCATATGAGACCACCACACCATCACATCCTGAACCCGAACACTGAACTATCTTATGGCGATTGCCCCTCTACAATGGTCACGCGGTACGTAGCACCTTTGTGCCTGTGTGCAGCGACAGCCTGATAAGATGGGCTGTTATACCACGCCTGCGCGTCTGCCATGCTGGGAAACTCGAGAATGACAATCCCTTCCGGGCCAGTGCCTTCCAACTTATCCAGCTTGCCATAGAGGGCGAGAAATTTGATCGGATGCCCTTCAAACGTCGGCGCAACTGTATTCATATACGTATCGAGTTCCGCACTATCCTCAGTGCTCTCACGCGTAAAAACAACATATGCGCTCATAATTTTTATCCCCTGACACTCATGGGTTGCGGCATTCCCGGACAATCTGATGTCGGACCAGTTCTTCTTCAACATCTCAAAATTGAATGGAGGTCGCAACCCCGCTCACGATCATTTTTATATCGTATCATTTATCCTGATGGGTAATATTAGATTTATTCGTTACTGAAAGTCATTTTAATACGATACTGTATGAAAATATCGGAAAATAGCTAACCAGTCCCGGTGGTTCGCATGGATATGAATAACGACACAGTTTTTTGGCATAACGTACACCACCATCTTATTCGTTACGGTGGGACATTTGAAAAACTGATTATAGAATCAGCTAAAGGCAGTTTTCTATACGATGCCAATGGCCGCGCGATACTTGATTTTACGTCTGGTCAGATGAGCGCTTTACTGGGTCATTGCCACCCTGAAATTTCGAGTGTCATATCAGAATACAGTAGTACACTTGACCATCTTTTCAGTGGCATGCTGTCACGGCCGGTTGTCAATCTGGCAACAGCGTTGACCAGAACTCTGCCCGAGGGGCTGGACCGCTGCCTCTTCCTCAGCACTGGCGCGGAATCCAACGAAGCCGCCATTCGTATGGCAAAACTGGTAACCGGAAAATACGAAATCGTCAGTTTTGCCCAGTCATGGCATGGCATGACCGGGGCCGCTGCATCCGCCACCTACAGTGCGGGCCGCAAAGGGGTTGGTCCCTCCGCCGTTGGCTCTTTTGCCATACCGACCCCATTTCCCTATCGTCCCAGGTTTGAAAAAAATGGGGTGTATGACTGGGCGGCCGAGCTCGACTATGCTTTTGACCTGATAGACCAGCAGTCAACCGGTAATCTGGCCGCATTCATTGCCGAGCCTATTCTGAGCTCGGGCGGAATCATCGACCTGCCAGAAGGCTACCTGACCGCCCTGCAAAAAAAATGTCACGATCGGGGCATGTTGCTGATTGTGGATGAAGCACAGACAGGCATGGGTCGCACCGGCCTTATGTATGCCTTTGAGCGTGATCATATTGTGCCCGATATTCTGACCCTTTCCAAAACCCTTGGGGCTGGCTTACCTTTAGCCGCCACAATTACCAGCGCGGCTATAGAAGACATGGCCCACGAACGTGGCTATCTCTTCTATACCACCCATGTATCCGACCCCATGCCGGCTGCGGTGGGCCTTAAGGTGCTCGAAATTGTCCAGCGCGATGGTCTGGCTGAACGCGCCCATACGATGGGAGCGCGCCTGCGATCTGGCCTGAAAGCGTTGCAGCAACGCTATGACTGTATTGGAGATATTCGTGGACGAGGTCTGCTGCTGGGGATGGAAATCGTCAAGGATCATCAGGCCAGAACACCTGACAATGATCGGGGGGCAGCCATAACGCATGCCTGTATGGACATGGGCCTCAGCATGAATATTGTTCAGTTGCCCGGAATGGGAGGTGTTTTCCGCATTGCCCCTCCTCTGACGGTCAGCGAGGAAGAAATTGATATGGGGATTGATCTTATCGGGCAGGCGATCAAAAAAACCTATGCATGAGTCATCATTTTTCTTCTTACAGAAACCCGTACGCAGGCCCACATCCGGGTAGCCTGTGGTCTTTGCACAAATATACCATATCCTCCACCTGCACCTTACATGGGCATAACAAGACAAAACCATGAGCGTATTTCTCTTTTCCATCATCCTGTTTGCCGCATTGCTGCATGCACTCTGGAATACGCTGGTTAAAAGTGCTCCAGACAAGTTTTTAACCACAACACTTGTAACAGCCTCGGCGACTGGTTTTGCTGTAATTTTTCTGCCTTTTCTACCATCTCCGCAAATGGCAAGCTGGCCTTATATTGTTCTGTCAGCCGTATTACAGGTTGTTTATTATACGCTCGTTGCCCGTGTCTACCATATTGTCGATATAGGTCTGGCCTATCCGGTTATGCGGGGGGGAGCCCCTCTGCTGGTTGCCATACTCAACCTGTTTGTTCAAAAAGAGACCCTGCCACCCACGGCATGGCTGGGTGTCTGCGTGATCTGTGCCGGTATTCTCTGCATGACCACCATCCATGCCCGCTCACAAAGATCCGGCGTGTTTCTTGCACTCCTGATAGCCGCGATTATTGCCTGCTACACACTGGTAGATGGCATGGGTGTCAGGCTTTCCCATGCTCCGGCGGCCTATACGTTGTGGATTTTTTTGCTAACCGGTCTGCCACTCATGGGCTGGTCCATGGTGCGACATCCTGCCAGAATAAGACGATATGCCGTAAAAAACTGGTCCTATGGAGCAGTTGGAGGCGCCTGCACCATTGTGTCCTACGGTCTTGCCTTATGGGCTATGACTTACGCACCCATTGCCGTTGTTGCAGCTCTGCGCGAAACCTCCATCCTCTTTGTCACACTCATTTCAGTTTTTGTTCTACGCGAACCGGTCAGTCAACGGCGTATCGCGGGGGCCTGTATCATCGCATCCGGGGCCATGATCCTGCGATTGTCCTGAGCACCGAACCTGCCCTGCCGTATAAGGAATACTGAAAGGAGCTATTATAATAACTTTCTTTATTCTGTTAGGTAAAAATATTATTCATATCGATATCGTTTCATTCTGAAATATCAACATACGAAGGCTATTAACAGACATGGCGCATCAGATTGCTTCCTCCCTTGCTCCTGATGCTGCTTTTCTGAGCAACAGCAGGAATCTCGATACCCCCGAAATATGGGAAGCGCGTAAGGATCTTTCCGCCTGTCTGCAAATGGCCGCCCGTCTGGGACTGGCGGAAGGAATATGCAACCATTTTTCCGCAGTCGTGCCCGGCCATGATGACCTGTTTCTTGTCAATCCCTATGGCCTGTCCTTTGCCGAGGTGACGCCCGAACGGCTCCTGATCTGCGACTATGAGGAGCATGTACTCGCTGGCGATGGCGTGCCAGAAGCAACCGCCTTCTACATCCACGCGCGCGTTCACAAAAATTGCCCCCGTGCACGCGCTGCTTTTCACACCCACATGCCATACGCCACAGCCCTTTCCATGACCGAGGGGGACCCGCTTTTATTCGCAGGTCAGACAGCCCTTAAATTCTATGGCCGGATTGCAGTAGACACAAAATTTAACGGTCTGGCCCTCGACGTGACCGAAGGTGACAGAATTGCAGCCGCTGCCGGGAATGCAGATATTCTCTTCATGCGTCATCATGGCGTCATGGTACTGGCAACTGAGATAGCACAGGCATGGGATGACCTGTACTATCTGGAGCGGGCGGCAGAAGTCCAGTGTCTGGCCATGGCAACAGGACGCAGGCTTATCCCCGTTCCACCAGAAGTCGCCTCCCATACCGCCAGACAGATGCGCGAAGAGGATGCCCGGTCTGCCCGCCTGCACCTTGCATCCATCCGACGCCAGATTGGCCTGTAACCGCCCTCCATACACTCCGCAGATTCATAATGAGGTGACACCATGACGCTTGATTCCATGCCCGTAGCACTTGTAACCGGCGCCACCGCAGGCTTTGGTACCGCGATTACCCGTAAGCTGATCAAAGACGGTTACCGCGTCATCGCAACGGGACGGCGTGAGGAACGCCTTCACGCACTTGCCAAGGAACAGGGCGAAGCCGTACTGCCCTGGCCGCTGGATGTGGCAGACAACGCAGCGGTCCGGGCCCTCCCAACCAGTCTGCCCGCTGGTTGGCGGAATGTGGACGTGCTCGTCAACAATGCAGGTCTTGCCCTGGGGCTGCAAAAAGCCTGGGAGACCAATATTGACGACTGGGAAACCATGATCGCAACCAATATTGGCGGTATTGTAGAAACAACCCGCGCCCTGCTGCCGGGTATGGTGCAGCGCAACCGTGGTCATCTTATTTTTCTGGGTAGCACCGCAGGACGGTACCCCTACCCCGGCTCCAATGTCTACGGTGCCAGCAAAGCATTTGTGGATCAGTTTACACAGAATCTGCGCAGCGATTTACTGGGAAAATCCATAAGAGTAACAAATGTGGCACCCGGTCTATGCGGTGGGAGTGAATTTAGTCTGGTGCGTCTGAAAGACGGAAACAAGGCAGAGGCGGTCTATGAAAATACATCCCCCCTGACCCCGGAAGACATCGCCAACACAGTTTCATGGATTGTAGGCTGCCCGCCGCATATGAATGTAAATTATATTGAAATGATGCCAACCTGTCAGGCAGCCGCAGGGCTGGCTGTTGACCGCACCATGGGCTGAAAACACATTCATTCTGGCAAACTGCGTCGGTGGTTTGCCAGACTCTTCTTGTAAAAAGCGGCTTAGTAAAAACAGGATGTCCACTCTGTTGCGTCAGATGTTCTAACGGGTATCCTGATTTTGCAGGGTTTGCGCGATACAGGCATACAGGGCGTCGGTCAGTAAGCCGGTTTTATGGGAGGCATGGTGGCATGCCATCGCCAGTTGCGGCAATGGTGGCAGTACGCTCTCCAACGAAAGAATTTTTAAATCATCTGGTACGGCACTCCTGATCATGGCCGCCATGACCAGACCTGAACGCAATATTCCCAGAAGTGCACATGTGTTTTCTGTTGTGTATTGTATGCAATACGAAATATTCTGTTGACTGAAAACCCGAATGGCGGCCTCATGTTCACGCGCCTGACTCTCTGATATGACAAGAGGAATCGGCTGGTCCAATGAAAGCCTGAATTCCGGAGCAGCAACCCAGACCAGACTTTCTCTTTTCAGGCAAGCCATATGTTCTTCGTAATAATAGCTGCATAAAATGATATCAACCTGATTATTTTTATAAAGCTCCAGTAAACGTGGGGATGGTGCGCACGTAATATTAAGCCTTACATTTGGATGTGTCTGGGCATAGAGCTTCAATACATTGGGCAGGACGGATAATCCAAAGTCATCCGGACAACCAAAACTGACTTCTCCCGTTATATCCTGATCTGTTACATCCAGCAGTGCCCGATCATGCAACTGCAAGAGATTACGGGCATATACCACAAATCTCTGACCTTTGGCGGTAGGCATAACCCCGCGCCCATTGCGGATAAGCAGCGCACAACCGGTAATTTTCTCCAGCTTTTGTATCTGCATGCTCAGGGCAGACTGGGTACGCCCTATATAATCAGCCGCCACACTGAATGACCCAAAGTCAACCACAGCGCAAAAGGACCGGACAAGGTCGATATCAAGATTGTAACGCATTCGAATCAGGAATCCTTATCTGCTATATTTAAATTATTCATTTCTATCTTGGCCGTCCATTTGTTATTTTGATTACGGAACGAAAACTTCGTGAGCGACCGAGAATGAGTCCAACCAGCAAGCCAAATGTCGATGTCGCTGCACAAACCACGCTAAAGACGCGCCACATGAGCATGATTGCTATGGGCGGGGTCATCGGGGCAGGACTTTTTGTCAGCACGTCGTCAACCATCCATATAGCTGGTCCGGCCATCCTGGTGGCGTATATGGTTGATGGACTCCTTGTTTTCCTTTTGATGCGTATGCTCGGCGAGCTTTCATTAAACGGAAACGCCAGAGGTAATTTCGTCCATCAAATCCGGCGTGTTTTCGGTCCGTTTATGGCCTTCATGGTTGGGTGGTCCTATTGGCTCTACTGGATTGTTACCGCAACCGTGGAGGCTGTGGCAGCCGCTACCATCCTTGCCCCTGTGACACATTTTTCTCCTGTTACGGTGGTTGTGATCTGCGTCGCGGTGATGACGTTGACCAACCTTATTTCAGTCAGAAGTTTTGGCGAGGCCGAATTCTGGCTCTCATGCATTAAAATTACCACCATTATTGCATTTATGGTCGTAGGTACACTTTTTCTTGTCATTGGCTACCGCGGGACATCAATCACCCATCTATGGCAACACGGTGGATTTTCTCCGCATGGCTGGCGTGATGTCGTCGCCATTCTGCCCGCTGTAATGTTCACATTCGCCGGGGCCGAGATTGCAACAGTTGCCGCCTGCGAAACGGAAGATCCGTCTCGTTCCGTTTCTGTCGCGGTCAAAACGGTCGCTTTGCGTATCCTGGTCTTTTATGTGGGTGGGCTATTTTTTGTCCTTTGCATGCTACAGTGGGACAAAATCGACCTCAATAGTTCTCCGTTTCTGCAATCTCTTGGACATATCGGTATCAATGGGCTGACAGGTATCATGACAGTTGTTGTCTGTTCCGCGGTCCTGTCATCCCTTAATTCTTCTATTTACGTAACATCCCGCGTTCTCGCAGATCTCTCGGTTCACGGAGAAGGTCCATCCCAGTGGCGTAAACACTGGCGCGGTGTGCCTGTAGCCTCTGTGCTGGCGGGCGGTGCCAGCACGCTGCTTTTTTCGCTTATTGCAGTCGGCTTCAACAGTAAGTTCCTTTACTTTCTTATCAATGCATCTGGTGCGGTAATCCTGTTTAACTACCTTGTCATCGCCCTCGCACATATTCGCCAGCGTTACCTCCTGCAACAAGCAGGTCAGACAAAAATATCTCTGCATGTCTGGCTTTTCCCATACCTGTCATGGTCTGTCGTAGCGTCGGTACTTTTTATCTTCATGATGATGGCTCTCTCTCCATCCACCCGCATGCAGATCCTCTGCAGCATAACAACTCTAGTCGTGCTTGCATTGTTCGGCTGCCTCAACAGCAGGCTTCGTCACAGACACAATCAGTCCTCCCCTCCACTGGCACAGGCTCAGGGCATTCCGCCAGAGCACGCTATATAAGGATTGGCCTATGAATACAAAATCCCTAGTGATGCGTGGCCTTTTAATCACGACAGCATTTTTCCCTGCCGGTGCGTTCGCCGCTGCCAAGGAAACTGCCAATATATCCAAACGACAGGGAGCGAGCAGTCATTCTTCTTCGGTCGCAGTGCTAACCAGTCCTGCCGCTTTAGCCAAACGCAAACCGCGCTCATCTGCAAGTCTGCATGCAAAAAGCGAAGAACTATCGGTTTCAACACGCCGTCGCGTACGTGGCACCGAAGTTGTTGTCGGCAAGGCTTTACTGGAAAAGCAGGTGCCAGGAACCAATCCACTCAAGGCTCTTGCTCAAATGCCCGGTGTCGCCTTTCAGTCGGATGACCCTCAGGGGGTGGATACTTATTCAGTCAACCTGTATATGCACGGTTTTTCCCAAAGCGAAATCGGCATGACACTGGACGGCATGCCGTTGGGGGAACCGGTTTATCGTAATTACAACGGTCTTAACCCTGTTGCAGCCATTTCCTCTGAGAACGTGGAACGTCTTGATGTAACGCAGAGTGCTGGTGCTGAATCCGTGGCCAGCACCAACAATCTCGGTGGTTCAATCAACTACGTCAGCCGTACACCCGCTGCCAAAAGAGGCGGGACATTGTTGCAGACATTCGGTAGCAACAATATGTGGCACACGTTTGCACGCATTGACAGCGGAGAACTGAACAGCACCGGAACCAAGTTCTTTACCTCCTATATGCGTAATGAAACCGACAAATGGAAAGGCGGCAGCGATCAGTTCATGCAACAGGTCAATGCCAAGCTTGTGCAGCCTATTGGACAACAGAGTAAATTCAGCGCCTTTTTTGACTGGGATAATCTGCAACAGACAAACTATCAGGACTATTCGCCTTATTGGCTGAAACACAATGGTCCAATGATTGATAACTTCATTGGTACCCAAAATAGCTGGCGTAATGCCTACAATTACGCGATAGGTAAAAATCTTCCCAGCAATATTTATGATGCGCGTGATTCCTCTTACTACGATAGCACAAGCATGGAATACGATCTGTTTGGCGGCATGTCATCAGACCTGGTTCTGGCAGACAGACTACACTGGAAAACAACCGTTTACGGACACGATCAGACTTCTCGTGGCACATATACCAACCCATATGGCTGCGGTGGCAATTATAATATTGCCGATCCGACCTACACCAGTGCAGATGCCCAGTATTGCACGAACGATAAGGTTGACCTGAATGGCAACCCTATGTTTGAACAGACCAAACGTCCAAAAATCCACCGTTATGGCATTTTGTCCAGCATTGATTACAACATTGCTCATAACGACCTTTCCGCTGGCGTATGGTACGAAAATAACAAGTATATCTCAAACGAATTTGGTTATGCTGTACCTTTCCCTAATGAGGGAGGTATGTGGGATCAATACGGCACTCCGCCTTCAGCCGGGCGGCTTCTGTGGGGTCAGACTTATAATACCAATACGTTTACAGCCTTTTTCAGCGACACGTATCATCCGGTCTCCAATCTGGCCTTGCATTTTGGCTTCAAGTCCATGCTCAACACGTCTCGTGTGCAGGAAAATGGTAACTATCAGCCCTTTACTGGTGTCAGCGCAATTACCGGGGGTGAAAGCCTGACAACAGCATATGCATTTCTCCCGCATATCAGCGGAGACTGGCATTTCCTGAAACATCACGAACTGTTCTTTGATGTCTCTGAGAATGCCCACGCCTACTCGGAATCAGGCTATAATTTGACAGCATCACCTATGGCTGTATCACAAGCGGCCTATGACTCGGTGAAAAACTCTTTACGGCCAGAAACAGCATGGAACTACGCTGTTGGTTACCGTTATATGGACCAGCTCCTGCAAGGCAGCATCTACCTTTATCACACGGACTTCCACAACCGTCTGCAACAGGTTGTAACCGGCGGCACACTCACTAACTTGCTGGCGACAGTACAGAATGTTGGCGGTGTCACCATGAATGGTGTGGACGCCGGCGTTACGCTTACACCTGTAACGGGTTTGGCAATCAGCGGTAGTATCAGCTACAACCATGCCACTTATAATAACAATATGAGCTCTCAGGGCACACCCTACTACACAGCTGGCAAACAGGTCGTAGACTACCCGCAGCTCATGTACAAACTGCGAGCATCCTATGCATGGCGCAAAGCAGAAGTTTTCGTTGATTCATCCTTCATGGGGCAACGAAATTACTCCTACACCGGAGACTACAAACTTCCCAGCTATTGGCTGACCAACGCCGGTTTACGTTATGATCTGGGCAACATCGGCCAGTACCATAAAGGACTTGAATTTATGAAACATGCTGTTGTTTCTTTCAATGTCTATAACATAGCCAACATTAAATATGCAGCCACAGTCGGGCAGAACGGCTTTCTCATGAGCGACCCCAATGGGCAGAATCAGTCAATACTTCTTGGCGCACCCCGGCAGTTTTTCGGCTCCATTCAAATTGATTTCTAGGAGTTTTCATAACAATGTCTACAAACAGAAACACGATTTTTGATCACGCAGTGCAAGCAGACAGACAACATGTCTGGCACCATATGACACAGCACAAGCCTTTTGAAACTCAGGCACCTTCGGTTATGGTGGAGGGGAAGGGCATGCGACTGTGGGACGTTGAGGGCACAGAATATCTGGATGCGGTTTCCGGCGGCGTGTGGACAGTCAATGTGGGATACGGGCGGGCAAGTATTGCCAATGCCGTGTGTGAACAGTTGACCAGGCTGAATTATTACGCTGGCAGTGGCGGCACTGTTCCGGCTGCGCTCTTTGCTGAACGACTACTGGAAAAAATGCACGGACTGAGCCGTGTCTATTATTCCAACTCCGGATCGGAAGCGAACGAAAAAGTTTTCAAGATGGTGCGCCAGATCTCCACGCAGCATTACAATGGGAAAAAATCAAAAATACTTTATAGAGAAAGAGACTATCATGGCACAACAATAGCCACTCTTTCGGCGTGCGGTCAAAGCCAGCGGATGGAAGGTTACGGTCCGTTCCTGGACGGTTTTGTCGCGGTGCCTGATTGTCTGGAATACCGCCGCGGCGATACCTCTTCCGAAAGCTTTGCTGAAATTTCTGCCAAAGCTATCGAGGATGTAATCCTACGTGAAGGCCCTGACAGTATTGGGGCACTATGCCTTGAACCCATCACAGCAGGTGGAGGTGTTATTGTCCCCCCAGATGGCTACTGGCCACGCGTTATGGAATTATGCCGTAAATACGATATTCTTTTACATATTGATGAGGTTGTGTGCGGCTTTGGGCGCACAGGCGAATGGTTTGGCTACCAGAATTATGGGATACAACCAGATTTTGTTACCATGGCCAAAGGGGTTGCATCGGGTTATGCCGCGATTTCCTGCACAGTTACAACTGAAGCAGTTTTTGAAAAATTCAAGGCATTTCCAGATGATCCAATGAACATGTTTCGGGACATCTCCACTTTTGGCGGGTGCACGGCAGGTCCGGCCGCAGCTTTAGAAAATCTTGCAATTCTGGAACAGGAAAATCTTCTGGACAACACAAGGAAGATGGGAGCTTACCTTGAGCAGAAGCTTCTCTCACTCAAAGACAAGCATGCCATAGTTGGTGATGTCCGGGGTAAGGGCTTGTTCTGGGGTATTGAACTGGTAAAAAACCGGGAAGATGACAAGACTCCAGTCTCGGAAAGAACGATTGCCGCCGTTGTTGGCGGGTGTCGCCAGCAAGGTGTCCTTATCGGCGCAACCAATAGAAGTGTTCCAGGATATAACAATACCCTGTGCCTGAGTCCTGCACTGATTGCCACGCCTCATGACCTTGACCACATAACCGATGCCCTGGATAAAACACTGCAAAAAACGCGATGTGAGATCAGTTAAAATGATAATAATCGAACCGAATGGCAGCAAGAAAATTTGAAGTCGTCTCCCTATGGTCAGGCTCAGGACCTATGAATTAATTGAACCAAGCACGTTGCCGTGATTCACAGGCCTACAATGGGGGGGTAGGTCTGTGAGTGATGTATTTTTGCTTTCTGAGAGCCAGATGGAACATGACCTTACCCCGGACAAACCCTCAGTTTTGAGTTAGGGTCTATGGGGTATTATATGCTTCGTTGGCGTGTTGAGCGAAAGCCTCTGCCGTCATCCGCCCTGCGCGTACCCGTCGGCATAAGGTCACGACCGACAACCGACACGCTCTGGGATTCGCGGACAATGTTATAAACGGTAATTTCCTGGCCAACGCGCCAATCGGAAATGGGCTGGTGACATCAGCCATATCTCGGGTCGTCTCAGAAAACGGAAAAAATCGTACGCTAAGCGTGCGATGAGGCTGGCACCCAGCGGTAGAGCGTCGGAATAGACATGCCGAGGGTCTTGGCCACGTCTTTGGGAGGGACACCGCTGGCCAGCAGCTTCTTGGCCAACTCGATCTTGCTGTCGGTCATCTTTGGCTTCCGACCACCCTTGCGGCCAAGCTGTTTGGCGACTTCCAGCCCGGCGTGGGTGCTCGACGGTCAGCTCTGGCTCCATTTCGGCAAGACTGCCGTGACTTGGAAGGAGAACCGGCCGGACGGGGTGTCGATGGAGTCGCTGAGGCGCCTGAACTGGACGCCTTGCTTGTGCAACTCGCGGATCAGATCGAGCAGTTGCTTGACCGACCAGCCCAGCCGGTCGAGTTTCCAGACCATCAGGGTATCGCCCTCACGCAGCATTTCGAGCGTCGTGGTCAAGCCCGGCCGGTCTGCCCGCGTGCGCTCACCTTGTCCTCAAAGACCCCTTGCATCCGGCCTTGACCAAGACTTCGCATTGGAGTTCAAGGTTCTGATCCTGCGTCGATACACGCACAGCCGATCAGCATGGCTTGTCTCGCACTCGGTCGATGTGTGCCCGCATTGCCTGCATAACCTCTTCGTGAGTGTAACCTGACATTGGGGTCGTTGGCTTCCAGCAGGGTTTCCTGAACCTCGTGAGTCATGCGCTCATAATCCTCCGGCCACAGCACTTGCTCCATACGCAGCGACGCCTGTCCAAACAGGTGCAACAGGCCGAACAGCCGCAGGTCGTTGGTGGCGACGATGTGCTCCCGAATTCGCTCCTGAATGGCTTCGCTGGCCTGATGCGCCTCCGGTTAAGCCACCCCGTCATAGTCAGCGGGCAATTGCGCTTCCTCGGCGATCCGTGCCCAGGCGCTAGCCAGCGCCTCGAAGCTAGACGTGTTCATGCAACCTACTTCAACGGTAAGTCAGACACTGCGTCGCGTAGCTGCGCAGCTCGCCGGTCGTTGAGTTCCGCGATACACGCCAAATGGCGCATATCAATAGCATTTCCTATCGCGCCCCCACCCAAAGATGAAGCAAATGCGCATTGAACATCACGATATTTGGCGAAATCTTCATTCGATGCGGTAAGTTTGGCCCTAGCTTGGCTCACGTATTTTTTCTCTTTATCCCATTTTGATAGCGTTCTGGCTACATTCTCCTCCGTTTGCCGTAATGCCTTCTGGCTATTTTCAGCCTTCTTTGCCAGGCAGTCTCGCATCCCTGCCTGAGAGAATGCACTGCATTCCTCGCGCAAGGCCCGCTCATCAGGAACAGGGTCTGTTGAGGCTGCAAGTGCCGATACTGGCAAATACGCGGCTAAGCAAACACCGAGCAGCTTCACTGCGCACATAGAGCAGCCTTTCCCTTGCGTATCAACGACAGAGCGTAATCGAGCTTTTTGGCACTTCAGCACCTGACCTGACCGTAGAACAACGGCTGTCGGATTCAATTTTCTCAGCATATCGACTGTGCTTCCCTGTGCCTTCGCAATCTTGTCGAGACTATCTCCGGGTTTTACAGTAATTTCGTAAATCCTGGTATCAGCACCAAGTGCGCTTCGGTACTCGAAATTGGCCATTCGCATAAGCAGATAGCCGATACTGGCTCGGATGTTATGTGCAGGAATGGTTCGGACTGATCCAGTCGTCAAGCGACCTTTCAGGGTTGAAGGCAGAATCAAATGGACGCCTTCTTTACCAGAAAAGTGGCGGTTGTACTCATTGACTGCCATCTGGATTTCGCAATCTCAGGCATTCCATTTGGCATCACCTACGACTGGGCGTGTCACGGTTTAGTTCTGGACCATGGGTTATCTATTAGGCGACGTTGTGCTCATAATCCAGAGGGCTTTTCCATTGAAGTGCGGAATGCATCCTCTGCGGATTATAGAAATCATTAATATTGCATGTGATAGCCTGCTCGACGTCCTGACGCGTCATCCATGCCTGCCGCCACAGGTGTTCCGCTTTTAAGGTCTTGAAGAAACTCTCCGTCACCGCATTATCCCAGCAGTTTCCCTTTCTGCTCATGGATACGAGAAAGCCATGAGCAGAAAGGAGCTTCCGGTACGCCTCTGAGCAATACTGACTGCCGCGATCCGCATGATGGATGCAGCCTGATGGTGGCTGACGCAAGGCAACAGCGCGATGTAACACTGTGGTGGCAAGATCGGTGGTCATACCCGAGCGCATCGCTGTGCGGTTGGCATACAGTAAATCGAAACAATTGATCGATCGCGCGGAGTTTCACTACCACTGCGCGCTCGATGCGATAACAAGGACCCTCTACGGGGGATTGGCGAGCGCCGAGGTCAATACCACCGCCTAAAACATTAATATTCAAATAATCTTTTCATTTTCTTTGGGGAGGGGACTGGTAGAAAAAGAAAACAATGGAATGCAAGATAATAGAATCTTTGTATAATCATTCTTCGGTTTTGAAAATATCTGCTCTGTTTTTCCATACTCGACCTGCTCTCCATTTTGGAGAATCAGAACCTCATGCGAAAGGCGTTTGATAACAGAAAGATCATGTGAGACAAAAATATAGGTTAAGCCAAGATCTTTCTGGAGATTTTCCAGAAGAGTCAGGATTTCGGACTGGATGGAAACGTCAAGGGCGGAAACAACTTCGTCCAGAACCAGAATTTCTGGCTGGCAGAGCAGGGCCCGTGCCAGAGCCAGACGCTGTGCCTGCCCACCCGACAGGGCAGACACCTTGCGCGCCAGGAGTGTGGAGCTAAGGTGCACCTTCTGGAGCACGTCATCTATCATCTTGCGGCGCTGTGCAGGATTAGGCAACCCGCTATTGATAAGGGGTTCCTCCAGTGCCTTAAGCGCATTGTAACGTGGGTCAAAAGACACATGCGGATTCTGGTAAACAAACTGCACTTTGCGGCGCAGGTAGCGCAGGGCCTGCCCTTTAAGCTTGCTGGGGTCCTGGCCGAGTAGCTCTATTGTACCAACCTGTGGGGTAATTAGGCCGAGCAGGCAGCGCAGAAGTGTGGTTTTGCCAGAACCAGATTCGCCCACAATACCCAGCGTTCTTCCCTTGGGAACAGTGAAGGTAATATTCTGCATGGCATGCCGGTAACCAGAACGCGTGGTCTGGGCATAGCTGTACCCCAGATTGGCCACTTTAATGACGTCAGGAGGTGTGGGGGAGCTGGGGTCTGGCACACTTGCTGGAGTTTGATGAAAAACAGGAAGATTGGCAATCAGGCGCTGTGTATAGGCTGTTTGGGGAGCAGAAAAAATCTGTCTGGTCGGTGCTGTTTCGCAAATAACGCCGTGGTTGAGAACGCTTACGTAGTCAGTCTGCTCACTGGCGAGTGCTAGGTCATGGGTAATAAATAAAATGGCTGTACCCAATTCTCGCCGGAGTGTTGCCAGCAGTGCCATGATCTGCACTTGTACGGAAACATCCAGAGCACTGGTTGGCTCATCAGCAACAATCAGGTCCGGACGCTGGGCAATGGCGGCTGCGATGAGTACGCGCTGGCGCATACCGCCAGATAACTCATGCGGGTACTGCCCAAGCCGCTGTGCCGGGCGGGTGATACCCATCTGGTCCAGCAGGGCGATCGCTTCTGCCCGTGTGTTGTGTCGTTTGAGAAAACCCGACTGGTGTGGGCGCAATGCTTCAGCCAATTGCGCGCCTATCGTACGCACCGGGTCCAGTGAGTGAGCAGGGTCCTGGGGAATCAGAGCGACTTTTTTGCCACGAATCTGCCGCCATGCTCGCTCGGACAAATGGGTCACGTTGTGCGCGCCAATATAGATGCTACCATGCTGCACGCTGGCATTGGGGGGCAGAATACCCAGCACAGCCCGCCCCAGTGTGGATTTTCCAGATCCGGATTCCCCCACAAGAGCCAGCATTTCTCCCGCATTCAGGTCGAGTGAGACATGGTTTAGGGCCTGATGGGTGCTGCCATGGCGGGTATAGCTGATGTCCAGATCGCGGATGCTCAGGCATGTCCGGGTCATGGTGTACTCCTGAGGGCATGGGAGACAAGGCTTGCAGTCCATGCTGAAAAAATAATGGCGAGACCAGGAAACGTGGTGATCCACCATGCGGTGGAAAGGTAATCCCGTCCTTCTGTAATCATCAGTCCCCATTCGGGTGTGGGCGGTGGGGGGCCATACCCCAGAAAACAGATGGTCGAGATTGCCAGAATAGCTGTGCCAAGCCTGAGGGATGCCAGAGCCAGCGCGGGCGCAAGGCTGTTTGGCAATACATGCCGTAGAACCACCTGGCTGAACGTCCCCCCGATCCCGATGGCGGCCTCCATGTATTCTGTCGCCTGTACACGTGCAACTTCAGTATGAATCATGCGCACAAAGCCGGCGGTCTGGCTGATACCAACCGCGAGTGCAACATGAATGGCACCCGGACCTATGAGGGTGATGATACTGAGGGAGAGAAAAATTTCTGGTATGGATAATACAATATCAGCACAGGCACGTATGGCCCGTTCTATACGTGGATTACCCAAACCTGCCAGCAATCCGGCAGGAATGGCCAGGAGCAGGCTTACGCCGACCGCGAGCACAGCGGAGGAGAGGGTGGAAAAACTGCCGTAAACAACACGCGCGAACACATCCCGACCGAACTGGTCGGTACCGAACCAGTGATGGGATGAAGGAGCAGTCAGATATTCCGCTGGCAGGCCAGTCAGAGGATTTTGAGAGCTGAACAGGGCAGGCCAGAAAGCCACCAGTGCCAGCATAATCACCGGAAGCGCCACAGCCAGCCGTGTGGGCGTAATGTGGTGTGGCATCTAGTATTTCCTTTGCCGGGCGCTGCGGCCTATGCGGGGGTCAAGCAGAGGTTGTATAATTTCACTTGCAAAACCGATGGATACAAAACCGCTTACGGAAATCAGAATAATGGCCTGCAGGACGGCAACATCCTGGCTGGCGACGGCCTGCTGTGCCAGCTGTCCCAGTCCATCCAGCCCAAACACGGTTTCGGTGACAACAGCCCCTGCCAGAATTTCACCAAACACGAGCCCGCTTACTGTCAGTGTTGGGGGCAGGGCGTTGGGGAGAATGTGGGCGTAAAGAATTCTGAGAGGGGAAACGCCGCGTGCGCGTAGCACATCAATAAAGGGCAGAGTTTCTACTCGATGTGCTGCGGCCATAAAAACCTGAGCCAGCGGGGCAGAAATGGGAATGGCCAGTGCAAGGCCGGGCAGCAGGACAGCACTCCACCCGGATAGCCCGACAACGGGTATCAGCTTCCAGTGGAAGGAAACCAGTTGTATGGCAACAATTTCAAGCCAGAAAACAGGAATGCCGCTGGTAATACCGGGAATAGCGCCAATTGCTGCGGCCAGATACCGTCCAACCGGGCTGCCGGAAAGCAGGATGGCCAGAGCGCAGCATATGGTGGCAAGGACAAGAGCGCCCACAAAGCTTACAATGGCCAGTCGGAGTGTTGTGGGGTACGTCGCATGGAGCATCTGCCCGACAGGCAGGCCGGTTTCAATGGAATAACCCAGATTGCCATGCAGGGTGCGGCCAAGCACATGCACATATTGTGTGATCGCAGATTCGTCTGCCCCATAGGTTGCGCGCATATCTGCGATCTGCTGTGGGCTAAGGCCAAGTTCGGGGTCCTGAAATTTAACCAGAACCGCATCTCCAGGCATGACCTGAAGCAGAACAAAGGAGAGCGTAAAAGCACCCCACAGAACAAAAATCGCATGTAAAAACCGGGTAAACAGGTAGCGGATCATGGAAATTTGCATCCTGTCAGGGCTGATCGAGCGATGTGCGGTAGAACACGGGCCGCCCTACGGCTTCAAAGTGCATGTCATGGACATGGGCGCTGCCAGCATAGATCTGTGGTTCTTCAAAAATGGGTATGCTGTAGGCATTGCTGAGGATGGCGTTCTGTACATCTGCCACAAGGTCCAGCCGCCGTTTTGGATCGGTCTCGGAGGCAACGGCAAGCAGCAGACGGTTGCACTCGGGGTCGGTAAAGTGCTGGACATGCTGGCTCTGCCCACCTTTTTGCAGCAGAACATTACGGTTTGTCGGGTAATAGGCACTTTTGAGTACGTCAGGGTCGGCGCGCCCGACTTCGGCCTGATACAGCGGGGTGGTTTGCGGGTCCAGATCATCCAGTACGACCATGGCCGGGCTGCCAGTCAGAATATCAAGCCTGACACCTACTTTGCGCCATTGTTGCGCAAGAAGGACAAGCATGCTGCGGCTTTGCGGGTGTGGTGCAGAAACATGAATGCCGAGAGAGAGGATCTGACCATTTCTGTAACGCCAGCCATCAGGGTGCTGCTGCCAGCCTGCCGCGTCCAGCAGGTGTCTGGCCTGTTCCGGGTCGTAACCCAGTTCAGCACTGTGATCCTGAAAACCCTGCGTGTCGGAGGCCAGAATGGAGCGTGCCAGCGGGTAGCGGGGGGAAAAGAGCGTGCGCAGGATTTCTTCCCTGTCAGTTGCGCGTAACAGAGCCAGGCGTACGCGCCTGTCTGCAACCTTGTCATTGTCGGGACGGAAAACCACACTGTCGTTCACGCCGCGTGTGGAGGGGGCGTAAAGTCTGTTGCCACTGCGCGTGATCTGCCCCTCATCATAGGCTTCCACTTCCCGGATAAAGTCCGCCTGCCCGCTCAGAAAAGCGCCAATGCGAATACTGTCTTCTGGTACAACAAGAATACGGATTGCATCCAGCCTTGCAGGGCCTTGTGGGGCCAGTTCGGGTGGACCCCATGCGTAATCGGGGCGGGCACGTAATGTGATGGATTTTCCAGGCACGTCATCTTGCACAATAAATGGCCCGGAACCGATAATATTGCGGCCATCCCCCCACTGTTCCAGTGGTTTATGCAGGAGCCGGGTGGAGACAAGCCCCGAACCGATAACGGATGTCCCTTGAAGGAAGCCAGGCGAGGGTTTGCTAAAGTAAAAACGAACCGTATGCGGGTCCAGCACCTCGCTATGGTCATAATTGTTGATGACCTCTGATGGGGGAAGATGCAGAACTTTGTTGCCCTTGCCGTATGTATCAAAATTAAGGGCTACAGCCGCAGCATCGACAGGTGTACCATCCGAGAATGTTACGTCGGGACGTAACGTAAAGGTATATACAGTATTATCGGCATTGATCTGCCATGACGTGGCAAGCCATGGTTCCATGCGCAGTGTTTGCGTGTTCTGCCATGTCAGCCGGTCGGTAATCTGGGCGAGAATGCCGCCATTAGGATAAAACCCCCCTGCTGGGGGGTAGAGTGACCTGTGGGCCTGTTTTTCAAGGTACAGCAGTGTCCTGCCCTGTTGCGCGGGGGCAGCAGACAGTGGGGGGATATATCCTCCCACAATCCCCACAAACAGGGCCGACACGGCCAGTGTCGCGCAAAGGGAGCGGCACAAAAGTGGCATGCAATCCATCGTTTTAAAAAGTGTAGCCCATGCGGGCGTAGTAATAGCCGCCTTCATAACCACCGGGTGCAGTCATGGGATAAGCAAAAACACCGCTGCTTTCCAGCAACGCTTTGTGGTTCGTGTGGGTGGGGTATTTGTTGAACAGGTTGTTCGCACCCAGTGTGGCGGTAAAGCCATGTCCAAGCTGGGCCGAAACTTCCAGATTGGTGATGACCTGGGGGCGCACATGCGTCCAGTAGCTGCTTGGATCACTCTGATAAACCAGCCACGCAACACCAGCATAGCGCTGTTCCTGCACAAACACGTTAAAGCGGCCTTTGCTCCAGTTCAGGGAGAAGGACTCCTTGTTCTTGGGGGAGGAGCGGAGCAGTTCCGTTTCCGCCGCCTTGGAAAAATAGCTCTGTCCAAGGGAAGTCAAAATGGCAGGTGTGTCTGCATAATGTGTCAGTTCCGTATCGGCGGCGTTAATCTGTGCGGAGCCTACCAGTTCCCCATAAGCGGGTTTGATGGGGAATTTATAAGTAGCTTTGGCGGTAAAGCCGTTAGTACTCGTATTGCCGATGTTGGTCATGTAGCTGGCATAGGTAATGTTGCTGCCAACTCCTTGCGCGGCCAGATACGCTGCCATGGTAGAACCGGTAAAAGCGCTTGTGCTTTCAATACGGTCATTAATATCTATACGGTAAGCATCCAGCGTTAACTGTAGGCTTGGTATGGGTTGGTAATCGATTCCGATGCTGTAGCTGCGTGAGTATTCACCTTTGGGCTCATGAGCCCCCAGCAGACGTGCGACTTCGCTGGTTTCGGACAGGTTGACTGTCGTATATCCCGGCCCAGAGGATGTGGCATCGTAATGGATTGCCCCCAGAGTGGGAGGGCGATACCCTGTGTTGACATTGGCATGTACTGCAAATGTTTTTGTAAAGTTATAGCGTGTGCCAATGGAACCTGTGGGCGCGGTGACCGTATCGGAATAGTTTACGACGTGGCCACCCAGCGTCCACTCCCATTTGGGAGTGACAAAAAAATCCAGCCCGACATGCCCGTCAAAAATATCCCGCGGCCAGTTGCCCGCATTGGTGGGCTGAAAACCATTATACCCTGTGGAGCCCGGGGAGTTTAAGCCATTGTAATACGGCCCCTGCGCCCAGGACTGATAATCCCCCGCACCGATCTGGTAGGTATTGTGCCGGTATTCCAGCCCCCATTCCAGAGCCGCAGGCTTGGATAGCGTGGGAACGGTAAAGTCTTTGGAGAACTTGATCCCGCCAATCAGCTCGGTGCTGATGATCTTGCCCATTTTGAAGCGCGTCTGGCTTTCCGGGCCAAAGGTGGGGTTATTGTCGTCATACGCTTCCTGATTCACCTGCTCCCGACCAAAAGAAGCATAGGTGTTCCATGCGACACCTCCACCTAATGTGCCACGTAGGCCACCATTGACCTGAAAATCCATTTCATCAAAGGATTCAATCGGTTCAAATCCGTTAGGGTGCAGGGACGGCACATTGTTGATGTTGTGTGCACCACGCACAAACCCCACGCGGTCAGTGAGCCGGTGCGCAAGTGTTGCCGTAAGATACGACCGGATGGAGCGTGTAACGGGCATATGTCCGTTAAAGGAAAAAAGCTCAGAAAGGGTACGGCTGACGCCTTCAATCCGGTTTACATCTCCCAAGGATGGATTGATGCCATCCCGGTGGGTGGGGAGCTGGTTCTGGACCTGCCATGCCAGATCCATGCCGCCCCCTTTATTACCAATGGTGCGCGAGATATCGCCATAACCGGTAATGCCCTGTCCATCGCCTTTATAGTACCCGCTGTTTTGTACATTTGCGGTGCCACCGTTGCGGGTTCCGCTCTTGAGGACAATGTTTATGGCCCCACCAATTGCATCCTGCCCGTATAGGGCTGTAGCGCCTTCTGTTACGATTTCAACATGGTCAATGGCACTGAGCGGGATCAGGCTCAGGTCGGCAGGTTCAGTCCCCTGTGCCGGGCCATAGTTCCAGTTGCCCAGTGCGCTGGAGTGGCGACGTACGCCATTAACCAGCACCAGAGTTTCGTCTGCGTTGAGATTGCGCAGGATGACAGTCTGAGTGGGCGTTGTTGAATATCCCCCCCCACCCCCGCCGGGCGGCGCATTGATCTCGGGCGATGCCTGTTGCAACGCGTTAATAATGTTTGTCTGCCCGGTTTTAAGTAGTTCCGCCCCGGTGATAACAGTCACGCGTGTTGTACTATGCCGGGGCGTGGATGTACGAAAAGCGGGGGGAATATCGGTTGTGTCTTTGGTAACCGTCAATTCTTCCACGGCTGCAGCGGAAACGGCTGTTGTCCGCGCATGCGCCGCGATAGAAAAAACAGATGACGGGAGGATGACTGCAAGAGAGAGCCCTGCTTTAATGCGGCTTTTATGCTTTAAGTTTGCCATTTTTTCCACTGACTATAATCAAAAAATCTGTCTTTCCGGCTTTGGACTCATGCTCGAGTAGACAACATATATACGATTTCATCATGTGATTATCCAATTTAAACTATTTTTTGTCGTATGAATTTATTTCAGCGATTCAGTCAAGTTAAAAAAAAATTATTCGATAGAATCCGTTTTTTGTTGTTTTTACGTCGCGTTGGGGTTTTAATCCAGCATGTCTGATGGCCGGGGGATGTAAAATTCTACAGGATTAGTAATAAAATTTATTTGTACAATATTAAGAAAGAAATTCATGCATAAATTGCAATATATATAATTAAATATCCCTGATTCGTTAATATTTTCAAAAATTTAGGTGTGATTGAGCATGAGCGTAAAATCCATAGGATTTTTTACACGGCTTTTGGATGACGTATCCGCTGGAGAGCGGTACGCTCTGGCTGTTGAGCAGATTGAAAAAGCCGAATCTCTTGGTTTTAAAACAGCGTGGGTTGCACAACATCATTTCCATTGCGATGAAGGTGGCCTGCCAGCACTTTTTCCCTTTTTGTCTTATGTCGCGGCACGCACAAAGCGGATTCGTCTGGGCACGGGCGTTGTGACCCTGACCATGGAAGACCCAATTCGTGTGGCCGAAGATGCGGTGGTGACAGATATTCTGTCGGGCGGGCGGCTGGAAGTCGGGTTTGGTTCCGGTGGCACTCCACGTTCATACGAGGCCTTTGGTCAACAGTTTGCCCAAAGACATACCTTGATGGACCATCACCTCGGGGTCGTCAAAGCTGCATGGAAGGGAGAGAGCCTACCTGGTCGTAACCATTTATGGCCAGATGGTCAGGGTCTGGAGCAACGGAGCTGGCAGGCCACTTTTTCAGCCATAGGTGCGCAAAAAGCAGGGGAGGCAGGCGACGGACTGATGCTCTCCCGCACTCAGCCGCGGCCTCAAGGGCAGGAGGGTGCCAGCCTTGCAGATATTCAGTTGCCTCTGGTGCAAACGTATCTCGAGAGCCTGCCTGTTGGGGCTACACCACGGATTATGGCGTCACGGAGTGTTTTTGTGGCAGATGACCGTGCTCAGGCACTGGATTTTGCCCGCAAGGGGCTGGTGCGGCAGGTGGAAAAATTCCGTGCCAGCGGTCACACAATTGACGATAGCAGCATAGACAGCCTGCTGCGCACATTTGATGTGCATCTGGGCACGCCGGAGGAGGTTGTGCGCTCTTTGGCAACAGACCTTACTTTGGAGCATGCGACTGAAGTGAGCATTCAGGTACATTCTGTAGATCCCCCCCACTCTTTTATTCTGCGTTCTCTGGAACTGTTTGCAACACAGGTCGCGCCTGCTTTGGGATGGGGTAAGCCCAACGGTGGCTGATTTACCCGAAAGGTGTAAAAATATGGTCCACAATTCTGTAGTTACTCAAACCATTATTGAACAGCTTGCAGGGATAGAACCTGATAGTCCGGTTGCAAAAAATTACCAGCGTAGAGCAGTCGCGCGGGAACAGGCCGAGCTGAGCTACCAGCTTTTACTGCACCCGCGAACGCCAGGGTCTGTCAGTCTGGAGGAACGGCGTGTTATTGCCGCGTTTGTGGCCGGGCTTTATCAGGAGCCTGCAACACGGCGTCACTATGCTGGGCTTTTGCAGGATGTTGCTCCTGCTTTTGTCCAGAGTCTTGAACAGATTTTGCAACAGGCCAGCACACATGGTCCTTGGGGAGCATACCCGCAAGGGCCGCTGAGCGTGGAAGATGTGGGCGGCACATCGTGGCGCAGCACACCCGAGCAGGCAGGTGTTTTTGGTCCCCGACTGGCAGCGGCACTGGAGCATGCACATCTGCTGGTCACACACCCGCGAGATGCCAACCCGGCGGCTCTTGCCCGCCTTGCCGCTGTGGGATGGGATGAAGACGGTCTTGTTGTTCTGTCTCAGCTTATCGCGTTTTTGAGCTTTCAGGTTCGTATTGTTTCGGGTTTTTCGGTTCTTGTAGCGGCGTCTTTTGCGCAGACAACAGAAAGTGCACACCATGCCTGACATTCTCTCCTACCCCGATGCCAAGCCGGTTAACACTTTTACGCTCAGCCAGCTTGATTGGCTGCCGTGGATTGCTCCACTGGACCCACAAAACCTGACCCAGCAACATTATGACGGGCTGGTGGATCGTGCGCGGGCAAAATCTGCCTATTTTCGTCTGCTTGCGCGTGATCCGGATGTACTGGGAGCCAGAACGCGGCTGGATAAGGATATTTTTTATTCAACGGGTGGCTTGCCAAGAGCCGAGCGAGAACTGGCGGCGGCTGCGGTATCGCGCTTAAATGGTTGTATTTATTGCGCATCCGTCCATGCTAGATTCTCTGTACAGTTTTCTAAAGATGATAAAGATGTCAACGCTCTTTTAGAACATGGGACAAAGAGCGTTACAGATGGACGAAATGCCGAAATTGTACATACTGCCGTGACATTGACAGAAAATGGCAACAAATTTGGCAAAAAAAATATTGATCGGTTGCAGGGGGCTGGTTTTTCCCCAGAAGAAATTCTGGACCTGATTCAGGCCGCAGCATTTTTTAACTGGGCTAACCGTCTGATGCTCTCTTTAGGGGAACCCACAGATGAAAATCTCTATTTATGATAATAAATAGAGACTTGTTCATTACCCTCTTTCATTTTAAATATATAGGCTCACAATATTCATCTGAAGGGATAAATAACTGACGATTGAATTTGTTGTATGCAAATTTCAGATATCACTAGATGCCAATTGATAGTTTTATTCTGTACGATGACTTCCGCTCTGTGTCAGAAGGAAAGTAGGACGCATTGTGTCTCGGTTTTCTGCACGCTTACCTGACGGCCCTCGCGGATGAGCATTGACCCTGCCCCGAACGTGCCCTCAGTTTTGAGTTAGGGTCTGTGGGTTGTTGTATGCCTTTTTGGCGTGTTGAGCGAAAGCCTCTGGCGTCATG